>JAJRRT010000056.1 GCA_024279255.1 Deltaproteobacteria bacterium
GCGGGTCCCCCACAGCAAACCGGCGACCAGGGAGGTCACATTGTTGGGGCGACGGTTGGTGCTGCTATGGCTGAAGTCGATTAGGGTCAGGCGCTCACCGTCAATAAATGCATGCTCGGCGGCACAGCGCAGGGCACCGTGATCAATCCCCGCTGTGTCGAGATAAAACCCCTGCCAGAGAAGGCGCTGGAGCATGCTGCATAATTCAGGGGCGTCTTCTGCGCTCAAATGCTGCAACCAGCGCCCCAAAGGCTGACCGCTCAAGCGCTCCATCACCAGCAGATCATCCTGATGACAGTAGAGCTGTGGCCCCAAGTTTAGAAGGTTCGCCTGCCGCAGAATGCGCGCCTCTTCATTGAGGTTGGCCTGCTGACAGCTGCTACGGCGCAGCTTGATGGCGACCGCCTGCCCCCGCCAAATTCCGGCAATCACCACCCCACAATAACCGACGCCCAAAAGTGGGTGCCCGGCCAACCGCACAGGCCCTGTAGCCAGTAAGCATTCGACCCCGAGTTGGTGGAGTTGCCGCAGGTACTGCGCCTGTTGCGTTGGATTGTTATCGGGATAACTGAGCAGGTGCTGGTAGGGATGCACTTCGGTGAGCGAGATATATGATTCAGTCATATCGTTCATATTAGGGCTTCTGGCGTGATTTTACGCACTTGGAAATCCCGCTCAACCCGCAAGCCCCTGCACTCTCCCGACCTGGCCGTCCTCTAACCTGACCTTAATCCCCCGGGAATGAAACGGTGACTTGGTCAAGAGGTCTTTGACGATCCCCTTGGTCAGCTTACCTGACCGCTGGTCCTGCTTGAGAATGATCACCACGGCAAGCCCGGGGGTGATCTCCGCTCTGTTCTGTCCATTCATCGATTCGACTCGTTTCTTATTTGTAGTTCAATCCAGGGGTCAATATTCCCCTGGCCAGCTTCTAGTGTCCTGTTTGGTTAGTCCTTTTAGATAATTCTGAGATATTTTGATCGGTGGCAAGGCGTGTCGACACAGGCCTAGCCTGAGCTAAGCCGAGGAGACGCAACGCAGCCAGCGGGCAAAAGGGCCAGAATTAATGAATGGAATTAACCAATCGGGACACTTGGCGTCTTTAGAGGGAGAGGCCATTATCCAGACACCATTTGCGTAGCAGTTCTTCGATCCGCTGCTCTTCGAAGAGCTGCCAGTGGTCGAGCAGGTGGAGGCGGCGCATCAGATCCTTCGCATTGCGAAAGCCCCCGGAGCGGGTAAAAATCTTCTGTACCTGCGGCACCTCCGATTGAGCGTGGGTATTGAAAAACTCGATTATCAGACCCTTGCCCGGATCGAGATCTTGCCTGCGAGGGATGAGGAGATAGTCGGGATCGGTATCTGCATCGGGTGGAGCCTGGTCGAAATCGAGTGCAACCGAGGCAAGAAAGACCTTGCCGGTGACGCGGTGGACCATCGCCCTGCGGTCGTCTGGTGGGCCGTTGCTGATGTAGTTGAAAGCGTCTTCTATCGCGTCGTAGGACATGTTGGCTCCTTAGCAGCCTGTCGGACTTGGCTGCAAATCTGTCTGCTTGGTCCATATCTTAGCTATTTTTCGGCCAATAGCTACGGCTATTACTCTCAAACGAGCGAAAATTTGATCTCAACCCGCCAGATTTTCGCTTCAGCTATGATAGCCAGACAGGCTGCTAGAGGAAGAGAACTCTGGGGCCAGTTTACTTCCATCAGCGGATGTGGGGCTCGCGCGATCAGGGTCTACGGGAAAACATCGAACAACCAGTACATTGCCTCGCTGACGACGATCTGGTAGACATGTGGAAGTCAATCGCCAGCAGTAGGCTTGCCACATCTCTTTTTACAACCAGTGAAAGACAAAAATCGTTTGGACCATCCACGCAAAGACAAAAGACCGGGCAAACAGCGTCAACCGGGGGGGATGACGATCCTGCATGAGGATAAGGATCTGCTTGTGGTCGTGAAGCCAGCCGGTTTGCTGACCGTCGGCACCGATCGGGATAAGTCGCGCACCGCCCATTTTCTGCTCAATGATTATGTCCGCAAGGGTAATCCTAAATCGCGTAACCGGGTCTATGTGGTTCATCGCCTTGATCAAGACACCTCGGGGATTCTCCTGTTTGCCAAAAGTGAAATGGCCAAGCGGTTTCTGCAGGACCATTGGGCAAAGACAGATAAACACTACCTGGCAATCGTCCAGGGTCTATTGAAGGTTTCCGAGGGGACCATCTCGACCCATCTCGCCGAGAACGCCGCCCATAATGTCTACTCGACCTCTGATGCCACCAAAGGGAAACTTGCCCATACGGCTTACCGGGTGTTGCAGGAGAGTCGTGGCACCAGTCTGGTCGAGATTCATCTTCTCACCGGCCGGAAGCATCAGATCAGGGTGCACTTTGCCGAGCAGGGGCATCCGGTGCTGGGAGACCGGAAGTATGGCAACCACTCTTCAGCGGCGAAACGCCTCGCCTTGCACGCCCGGTCGCTTAGCTTTATCCACCCCTTTCACGGTCGGGTGATGACGTTTGACACCGGGCTGCCGGACGACTTTGCCAGAATGATGTAAAGACCCGGGGTCAACTCTGCGCAACCAGGAATGACACGAGAGTGGTGAAAAGGGGACAGATTCATTTTTTACCCGCCAGCGCGCCACCCTTATCCAGACAGATTGCATGCCGCGTCCGCCCGTCAAATTTACCGTGGGTATATCCGACTACGGCAAAATCCTGCGACAGACGTCTGGCCAGCCTTTCATAGTCATCACTCTTGCCACGAATACAGCTGGACAGATGAACAACATCGACGCCGAGTTCTTTAAGTTTGGCGATCTTTTTTTCCAGATCGCCGCCGTCCTGGGTAAATCCGATCAACTGGGTATTCTCAGCGTAGGGCGCAAAAGCATCGAGCTTTTTGAAAAAGGCGTTCAGGCAGCCCTTGCCGGTACACTTATCCAGGGTTTCGCTGCGCACAATGATGGCGATTTTCATCAAAATTGATTTTCCTGACAGAATGAGTGACTGGGAGGTGATAATGACTAATTTGGTCAACAAAAGCAATGGATCATCTGTTTTGATTTTTATTCTCACCTTACCCGTGGCTTAAGTATCTCTCGACGTTGCGCTGTTGCCTGATTCGACGCCGAGGATGGTGCGATACTGCTCAGACTCTGACCAGGGGCTCTAAGGTGTGCTACTTTTTTATGCAATCTTTCTTGCCGATATATATTTGCAGACGTAAAAACAGCATGTTATGAACTTGGCACGGTCACTGCTAAATTGATATGCGCTTGCTTGAATAACGGCAGGCGTGAACAACAATCAATTCTGGAACAATGGCGTTCCTAACCGATATGGACTTTGAGCAAAGGCGCTCTATCCCAATTTTTTGGGGTGGAGCGCCTTTTTTTGGTTTAGTCATCTCATCGATAACTGGAGACGCAAGATGAAAAAAGTTGAGTGCATTATCAAGCCGTTCAAGCTGGATGACGTTAAGTCAGTGTTGACCGATCTTGGCATCACCGGCATGACGGTCAGTGAGGTTCGTGGTTTCGGTCGTCAGAAGGGGCACACCGAACTCTACCGTGGCGCTGAGTATCAGATCGATTTTATCCCCAAGGTTAAAATTGAGCTGATTATTCCGGCTGACCAGGTTGATGAGGTTGTCACTGCAGTGCAAAAAGAAGCCTGCACAGGACGCATCGGCGATGGCAAGATCTTTGTCTCTTCGATGGAGCAAGCCATCCGTATCCGAACCGGCGAAGCCGGAATCGACTCTCTATAAAATGCACTCTTCATCTGTCGCTTCCCCACGGATCCAGGCGACAGCGAGATAATACAAGGAGTAAAACCAATGAATAAGCGAATTATGATGCTGACTATCAGTCTGCTGGCTCTGCCGGTACTGGCCTTTGCCGAAGATGCACCGGTTTCTGAAATGACTTATATCCTGAATACCTTCTCGTTTTTGATAATGGGTATTCTGGTTATGTGGATGGCTGCCGGCTTCGGCATGCTTGAAGCTGGACTGGTTCGTTCCAAGAATGTAGCAACCATCTGTCTGAAGAATATCTCACTGTTCGGTATCGCCGGAATCCTCTTCTATGTCGTCGGCTACAACCTGATGTATACAGGTGTTGATGGCGGATATATTGGTTCCTTGGGGATGTGGGCGGCTGATGATACCGCTGCCGCTGCTGGTGATTACTCAGCCGGTTACTCTGCCGCTTCTGACTGGTTCTTCCAGATGGTCTTTTGCGGTGCTGCCTGTTCAATCGTCTCTGGCTGTGTTGCTGAGCGGATCAAGCTCTGGTCGTTCCTCGCTTTCTGTGTGGTTCTTTGCGGTATCATCTATCCGATCCAGGGATCCTGGGGCTGGGGTGGCGGTTGGTTGTCTGAAATGGGTTTTTCTGACTATGCCGGTTCGACAATCGTTCATTCCGTTGGCGGCTGGGCTGCACTGACCGGCGCACTTATCCTCGGTGCCCGCAAGGGCAAGTATGGTAAGGACGGACGTGTCAATCCATTGCCTGGTTCCAACATCCCTATGGCCACTCTGGGAACCTTCATCCTTTGGATGGGCTGGTACGGGTTCAATGGTGGTTCGGTTCTGGCTCTTGGTACTGTCGATGCTGCGATTGAAATGTCGAACGTTATGGTCAACACCAATATGGCCGCCTGCGGCGGTATGATCGCGGCGATGATCATGGTTCAGGTTCTTTACAAAAAGGTCGATGTCACCATGGCCCTCAACGGCGCTTTGGCAGGTCTGGTTTCCATAACAGCAGGTCCTGCGACCCCGAGCCTCGGGGCTGCCGCTCTGATCGGCGGTGTTGGTGGTGTATTGGTCGTGCTCGCAGTTCCTTTCTTCGACAAGCTGAAGATTGATGATGTCGTCGGTGCCCTTTCAGTCCACTTGGTTTGTGGCATCTGGGGCACGATGGCCGTTCCTTTCACCGACAGCGAAGCCAGCTTCGTGACTCAGTTCGTTGGCGTTGCAGCGACTGGTGCCTTCGTTCTCGTGACAAGCTCAGTGGTCTGGTTGGCCCTCAAGTACACCGTAGGAATTCGCGTCGGTGCTGAGGAAGAGATGCGCGGTTGTGACGTGACTGAAATTGGTATGGAAGCTTATCCCGATTTCCAGACCATTCATATTGGTGGTAGTGGTATGGGTTATCCACAAATGTCCGCAAGTATGGCCGCGGCTGTCAGTAAGCCTGTTAAGCAATCCTGATAAGAACAGGATTATGAAACGAATGAGGCCGTCATCCTGTTCAGGGTGACGGCCTTTTTCAGTGTGAGCTGGAATTTTGAGTTACAGCCTTAAAGTAGTAATCTGTGACGGAACTTCTTCGGGGCATGAGCTCCGACCGAAGCGATAATAAAGGCGAGTAGGATGGTTTCGGTGAGGGGTAAATAACCATGGTACGCTGCCCCTAGCAGAAGGATTTTCACCAGAGTGATCATACCTGCGACTTCCCTGAAGATTTGTCGGTGTCGCATCCATTCACAAGCCAGCAACAGGCCACCGCTGATCAGCGCAATCAGCACATAGACCATCGGTGGCTCAGGGATGGCATCGAGAAGAAAGGCCGCAAGAAAAACTGCTGCGCCAACCTGATGTGCCGCTCTGATAAGAATAGAAAAATTTAAAATCCAGAAAGGACGGTCGCCGATCCTGCCGGTGTTTGCGCTCTGTTCACTTCTGTTTCTTTTCTCTTCCAGCATGATTCGTTTTCGCTTCCTTTATGTTTTCATGCCCCCGCTATTTAAGAAGGGCTGAGTCTCAAGTTAATTCATAGTGATGACTGGGTGTTCAGGGTTTGACGCGTAGGCGTGAACTGTTGAGGGCTGTTTCCAGAGTTGTTGTGGCCAGAACCGCCTTGGTGAGCTCGTCAATTTCCTGGGTGATGCTTTGCAGCTCCGCGATAATGGCTTCGCCGCCCTGACCACTGGGGATTGGCGCGTCGAGTTCAGATTCCAGAACTTCAAACAGCTCGATGACGTCAAGCAGTGTCGTGCGATTGGGTGTTCCAACGAAACGATAACCGCCGCCGACACCACGCACCGCTTGCACAAGTCCCGAGCGCACGAGGGTGCGCAGGACTTTGGCCAGGTGGTGAGTGGAGATTCCGTACTTGTCGGCGATATCGATGGTCGAGAGTTGTCGCTCTGGGTCACTGGCCAGTTCGAGGACAGCATAGAGGCCAAACAAGCTTGCCTTGTGCAATTTCATAGTAAAATCCAAGGCGAGAAATTCGGGTTAGATATCATCAATTGATTTTTCGAGTTCGATATAGCGTCCGGTTCGCAAGCCCTGACTACGGAAAAACGACAGTGTCAGTTTATTATCCCGGTCGACCATCGTGCGTACGGTCGTAACGCCAATTTTTTTCAAACGCAGACAGATCTCTTTCAGCATGAGTTGGCCGACCCCGATTTCCCGGGCTGTCGGCGACACGCTTAGAGCAAAGACCCAACCGCACGGTGATGATCCAAATTCCCAGGCGCGGACTTCAGCGACGATGAAACCGATGACCTTGTCGTTTATTTCGGCGACGAGAAAAAACCCATCATCCCTGCCAATTGTTACATAGCGGTTAAAAATTTCGTTCCAATAGGCGGGTTTTTCTTCCGGAACACCGACAGTATCCAAACCGAGTACGGCATTAAAGTCGGCAAGGGTGGCGTTGCGGATACTGACTTGATCTGTCATGTCCATATCCAATTGATGCTCTGCGAGGGCACTTGAATTTACAATATTGGTATTCTGGTACCATGAAAGAGCTGTGACGGACAAGCCATTTTCTAGCCCTGATTCTCACCAATGTTCAGACGTTCCGGATGACAATAGACCTCACAGCGTCCGCCGCGCAGATAGCCCACCATGGCCATCCCCGCTTGCTCACAAAGCTGAACGGCCATGTCGGTCGGTGAGGTGCGTGATGCCAGCACTGCAATTCCGAGTAGACTCGACTTGCCAGCCATTTCCGATGAGATCCGTCCCGAGGTCACTAGCAGGCGGCCCTGCAGGTCGATCCCTTTCTGAAGTGCTTCACCGGCAATACGGTCGAGAGTGTTATGCCGCCCAAGATCTTCAGCGTGGAGAAGAATCTTCTCGCCATCACTGATTCCTGCTGAATGGATGCCGCCGTGAATGCTGTAGGCTTCGGCCAGTTGATTCAACTGTGCCATCGCTTGTTGCATTTGAGCAAAGCTGTAGCGCACTGTGGATGGCGCAACGGTTGTTGCGCTCGGCAGGTTGAAGGAGATGCCACCTCCGCAGCCGCTGGTCAGCACCGGTCGCAGTTGCTCAGGCAAGTCACCACGAATGCGCACCTGAGCCTCGCCATCATTCTTGCAGATCCCCATCAGCAGCAGGTCTTCCTTCGTCTCAATCAGGCCCTGCAGCCGCAGAAACCCTGTCACCAGATAGTCCAGCTGATGAGGGGAGGCGATCAGGGTTGTCAGTTCACGATCATCAACTACCAGTTTCAACGGATATTCAGCCACTAATTCCCGCTCTCCGGAGCTGCATACGCCTTTATCGATCGTGATGATCTCTGTCATCTGATTTCTCCATCATTTTAGTCAGGTAAAAAGTCGATTCGGTCTTTGCCAATATGCCTCATTCACTGTTTTGGCGTCCAGCCTGGAATGAGTTGATTCCACTTTCAAATCGGACCTCAGTACAATGAACAGGGGCACGTAAATGTTTCTGATATATTTCCTTGACGCTAAAATAGTATTGAAGTACCTTTATACACCAATACGTGATTGATGCCAATCTGCCCAAAGAAAGACGGCAGCAGAAAGAGCCGCGCGGCTCACTTAAAAGGGGTCAAAAATGAGGTACGCAGAGACAGGGATTAATTTAGAAATCGATCTCACCCGGGGAAGTATTGAGAAGGTTGCCACTGATCCTAGGGACACTGAGCTTTATCTCGGGGGGCTAGGGACGAATACCAAGATCATGTGGGACAGGGTCCCGCCTGAGACAGAGCCTTTTTCGCCGGATAACCTTTTGATCTTCGGTACCGGCTTGTTGTGTGGTACGCCTGCCACCGGTTGCAATCGGACCATTGTCTCGACAATTTCTCCTCAGACCGAGTTGATGGCGTTTTCGATGATGGGTGGCTTTTGGGCCCCGGAATTGAAATATGCCGGTTATGACAAAGTCATCCTGAGTGGCAAGTCGCCCGAATTGGTTTACCTGTGGATACACGACGACAAGGTTGAAATTCGTGATGCCGCTCATTTGAAAGGGAAGGGCGCGGTTGAAACTGCGGAACTTCTTAAGCAGGAATTGAACGATTCGCAAGTACAGGTCGCGGCGATCGGCATGGCCGGGGAGAGTCGGGTCTTTTATGCGTCTATTGAGCAGGGTCGATCTAGTGCCAGCCGCGGCGGTATCGGCGCGGTTATGGGTGACAAAGGGGTTAAGGCGATCGTGGTGCGCGGCACCAAGGATGTCAACGTTGCTGAACCGGCCGAGTATATCGGGCTCTGTGGTGAGGTGCTCGATTATATCAAGCATCGCGAAACCAATCCGATTCCTGGCGTCATGCCGATCCTGGCTGGACTGGGTTCACCGCAAGAGATGAAGGTCCACGATGAAAAGTGGCATACCGAGAATTTCATGTGGGGGAATTCCCGGGAACGCAAAAGAGATTACTGGAACGAAGAAATCGAAAAAGAGTGGACAGAGACTCTGGAGAATGCCCGCACGCGGCTGGTCAGTTGCTTTAACTGTCCGATGGAGTGTGGAGCAACCATCTCCATGCCGGGCCTGCCGACCTACATGATGAAATGCTTCACCAAGCTGACCTATACCATGGGCGCTTTTTCAAACCTGGATTTCGGTTTAAGGATTGCCCAGAAAGCTACCGAATACGGAGTCGACGGATTTTCCTGCCCGCAGGTCATGGCCTTTGCCCTTGAGCTGCTCGAGAATGGCATTCTGAAGGATGAAGATTTTCCCGGAATGCCGGAGGACAACGAGGGCCGGTTTTTCTATCTGCTCGACATGATTGTCCGCCGCGAAGGTATTGGCGATCTGCTGGCAAACGGCACCTACTGGGCGGCCAAGGAGATCGGCAATGGCGCGGAAGCTTATGCGCATAACAATATCAAGAAGACTGAGCAATTGCCGCTGAAACTCTCCATGTTGAATCCGGTCTATTTCCTGATGTATGCGACCGGCGAAAAGATGAATATTACCCAGATCGAGGGTCAGTTTCCACAAGCACCCTTTGCGACCAAAGAGGAGCGAGAAGCCTTTGTCTCGGATTGGATCCAGGTTCCAGATGAAAAGTTCAAGCAGATTTTGCTCGACTGGGAATTCCGTGGCGAGAACTCAAACCCCTATTATCCTACGGTCGAAATGTCCTGCGACATCGTCGATTGGCAGGAGACCATGCACTATATCGATGACGCTCTCGGTCAGTGTGCAGGTTTGTCATCCTTCCCCCTGAAGCCGCCATACCATATCCACAACTATCCGAAATTCATCTCGGCCGGAGCTGGAATCGAGATGGACCAAGCCAAGCTTACTCAGGCGGCCAAGCGTTACCGGACTTTAGTCAGGGCGGTCAATATCAGCAGAGGGATGCGCCGCAAAGATGAGAAGCCACCTGCGAACCACTGGAAGAAAAGATTCCCCGAACTTGAGGAAGAGCTGCTGGATGCCTATTACAAGCTCAAGGGATGGAACAACGATGGTATTCCGACCACAGAATCCTTGCATGAATTGGGTTTGGATTACGTGAGCGATGCCTTCATCGAGAGAGGGATCTTGACCGATGGTGAAGATACTTCTGGCAATGAGGCGGTAGCAACAGAGAACCTGTGAAGTGGAGGGCGTGAGCCGTGAGTACTGAGAAAAAAACCAAAACCATAAAAAGCATCAAGATCGATATCGAAAAGTGTAACGGTTGCCGAGCCTGTGAGGTTATCTGCTCCGCATTCCACGCCATGCCGAAATATAGCAGCAATAATCCGGCAAGGTCGCGGATCCGGGTGACGCGCGAACCGATCAGAGATGTCTATGTTCCGGTCTACGCGGGTGATTACGTGGTCGCCGAATGTGCGGGACGAGACAAGTACATAATTGACGGTAAGGAATATGACGAGTGTACCTTCTGTCGGGCATCCTGCCCGTCTCGCGACCTGTTTAAAGAACCTGATTCTGGCTTGCCGTTGAAATGTGATATGTGTGAAGGCGAAGATGAGCCCCTGTGTGTGAAGTGGTGCAGGGTCGATGCCTTGACTTACGAAGAGCGGGAAGAGGAAATCGGTGAAGAAGAAGTCTCGGTTGATGAGGCCGAGACCGGTCTTGAAGCTTTGGTCAATAAGCATGGCATCGATAAAGTCGCTGATATCATCGCGCAGATTTCAAAAGCAAAGCAGTGAATCTCCAGACTTTATTCCTTCTCCCTCAGGGAGCGGAACTATTTGTGAAGAAGTACAAGCAAGATAATCTGAAAGAATAGGTGGTCTCGTGGAAACTGTAGCCCCCGAAAAAGAAATTATTGAGGTCATAAAAGAGAACGGCGGCGATTCGTTCAAGTACTGCTATCAGTGCGGCAAGTGTGATGTGGTTTGTCCCTGGAACCGGGTGCGGGATTTCAGCATGCGCAAACTGATCCGTCAGGCAACTTTCGGTTTGACCGAGATCGATCAGGAAGAGATGTGGCGCTGCACCACCTGTAAAACCTGCGTCGACAACTGTCCGCGGGGGGTAGATCAGATTACCGCCGGGGTTGCCCTGCGCAAACTTGGTGCCGAATATGACGTCTATCCGGGCAACATCGCCCCGATCCAGAATGTCGTGGCCAGCCTGACCTCAGAGGGGAATTCTCTGGGAGGGGATCGTGACAAGCGGGCAGAATGGGCCAAGGGATTAGCGGTGAAGAACTATTCCGAAGGGATGGAAATTCTTTACTTTACCGGATGTTACCTAAGCTACGACCCCAGAATGAAAGAGGTCGCTACCGCTACCACGAACATTTTGAATAAGGCCGGGGTCGACTTTGGAATTCTCGGTTCAAGGGAGAGCTGCTGCGGGGAGAGTATCCGCAAGACCGGCAACGAAGATCTGTTCAAGCGTCTCGCCAAGGAGAACATCAAGGCCTTTATTGATAACGGCGTCAAGAAAGTTCTGGTCTCTTCTCCACATTGTTATCACAGCTTCAAAAACGAATATCCGGAGTTCATGGTCAACTTCGAAGTGGTTTTCATCTCCGAGTATATCAATGAGCTGGTGAACGAAGGTCGACTTGAGTTCAAAAACGAGTACGCCAGAAAAGTGACCTATCACGATCCCTGTTATTTGGGCCGCCATAACGACATTTATGATGAACCACGCGAGCTGCTGCAGAACGTTCCTGGTCTTCAGTTGAGTGAGATGGTCGATTCTCGGGAGAAGAGTCTCTGCTGTGGCGGTGGTGGTGGCAGGATCTGGGTGGAGACGCCTAAGGAAGACCGCTTCTCCGATCTGCGCGTGCAGCAGGCGGTTGATGTCGGCGCCGAGGTCTTGGTCACATCCTGTCCTTATTGCATTACAAATTTCACAGATAGCTGCCTGGGTCTGGATGAGGGTGTCCTGGAGATCAAGGATATCACCGAAATCATTCAGGCCGTGCTTTAGATAAAGGACAAAGTCATGGAGCACAACCCAGTAGAAACACAAATTATTGATGATTCCGCAGAGAGCAAGGGCGATGTGCTGGTTGTTGGTGGAGGGATCAGCGGTATCCAGGGTGCTCTGGATATGGCCAATTCTGGTTTTCGGGTTTTCCTGATTGACAATTCTCCATCACTCGGTGGCAAGATGTCTCAACTGGACAAAACCTTTCCCTCCAATGACTGCTCGATGTGCATCGAGTCGCCCAAGTTTATCGAGTGCTCGCGCCATCCCAATATTGAGATCATGACTTACACCGAAGTCGGGGAGGTCAAGGGTGAGGCGGGTGATTTCAAGGTTAAGCTGATCAAGAAACCCCGTTACATCCTCGAAAACAAATGTACCGGCTGCAACCTCTGTGTCGATTACTGCCCGGTCGAAATTCCTGATCCATTTAATCAGAACCTGTCGCAGAACAAATCTGTCCATATCTACTTCTCTCAGGCCGAACCACTGGTCACCTATGTTGACCCGGAGACCTGTCTCTACCTCAAGGAGGAGAAGTGTCAGATCTGCGTCGGGGTTTGTAAGGCGAACGCTTTCGATTTCAAACAGAAGCCGGAAGAGATCGAGATCGAGGTTGGAGCTATTCTGCTCTCCCCAGGATACGATACCTTCGATCCGAAGCTGCGCACCGATTTCGGCTATGGCGTCATGGAGAATGTCGTCACCAGTCTTGATTACGAGCGAATCCTCTGCTCGACCGGCCCCTACGCGGGTGAGGTGCTGCGGCCTTCGGACATGACAACTCCGAAAAAAATTGCCTGGATTCAGTGTGTCGGCTCCCGGCAGGTTATTGAAGGGGGCAACAGCTACTGTTCCGCGGTCTGTTGTACCTACACCCAGAAGCAGGTGATCCTGACCAAAGATCATTACAGCGACGTCGATGCCACGATCTTCCATAACGATATCCGCGCTTACGGCAAGGATTTCGAACGATTCTATCAGCGCGCGGCGAAGTTGGACGATGTTCGTTTCATCCGTAGCTATGTGAGCGTCGGTCGGGAGATCGAAGAGAGCAAGAATGTCACCATCCGCTATTCGACCCTGGACGAGGGGGTTAAAGAAGAAGAGTTCGATATGGTGGTGTTGTCGGTAGGACTGAACCCACCCAAGGATGTTGAAGGTATAGCAACGACCTTCGATATCGAACTCAATGAGCACGGCTTCTGCAAAACCAATCCGGTCAACCCGATCGAGACCAGTCGTAAAGGGGTTTTTGTGAGCGGCGCCTTCCAGGGTCCTCTCGATATCCCCGAGGCAGTGGTCACCGCCAGCGGCGCCGATGCCATGGTCGGCCAGATGCTCGATTATCGGCGTGATAAGTTGAGTCGCGAGCGGCTCTATCCGGAAGAGCGCGATGTCTCTGAAGAGGAGTTGAAGATCGGGGTGGTGGTCTGCCACTGCGGCGCCAATATTGGTCGGGTCGTTGATATCCCGGCCCTGGTCGAATACGCCTCAACCTTGCCGAATGTGTCCTGGGCCGGTGAGAACCTGTTTGCCTGTTCCACCGAAAATGCCAACATGATCTCACGCCAGATCGTTGAAAAAGGCCTCAACCGGGTGGTCCTGGCGGCCTGTACACCTAGAACCCATGAACCGCTGTTCCGGGATACCTGCCGTGAGGCGGGGCTCAATCAGTACTTCTTCGAATTCGCCAATATCCGTGAGCATTGCTCCTGGGTTCACTCGAAAGAGAAGGAGAATGCCACCCAAAAAGCCAAGGACATTGTCCGGATGTCGGTCGCTCGTGCTGCTCACCTGCAGCCGTTGCAGGAATTCGACCTGCCGGTTGACAAAAGAGCCCTGGTGATCGGCGGCGGTATTGCCGGGATGACCAGCGCCCTGAGTATGGCCGAGCAGGGTTTTGAGGTCTATCTGCTTGAGAAGGATTCAGATCTGGGCGGCATGGCCAGACGCATCCACTATACCCTTGAAGGGATGGATGTTCAGGACCATTTGAACACCTTGATCCGCAAGGTCTACCAGCATCCCGCACTACGAGTTCTGACCGATTGCACCATCAATGAGGTGACCGGTTATGTCGGGAATTTTCACACCACCGTCAAGGCCGCAGGGCGGGTGCGGGAGATTGTTCACGGCATCGTCATCGTCGCCACCGGCGGCCAGGAACATCGGCCGACCGACTACCTTTATGGCGAGAACGAGCAGGTTGTCACCCAGCTGGAGCTTGAATCTGAAATCATCCAGCAGAGCGATAAGGTCAAGAGCGCTCAAGGCCTGGTGATGATCCAGTGTGTCGGCTGTCGGCAGGAAGATAAGAATTACTGCAGTCGCGTCTGTTGCGGCCAGGCGGTCAAAAACGCCCTGAAGCTCAAAGAGATCAACCCGGAACTGGAGATCAGTATCCTCTTTCGCGATATGCGAACCTACGGCTTTAAAGAGGATTACTACCGCGAAGCGGCGAACCAGGATATCAAGTTCATCCGTTTCGAGCCGGAGAACAAGCCGGTGGTCGAAGCCGCAGGCAGCGGTTTGAAGGTAACAGTCCCTGATCTGGTGCTGGGGCAGAAGATCGAGCTGGAAGCCGATCTTGTTGTCCTGTCGGCGGCGGTCAATCCGTCTGATTCCGGTCCGGATATGGCGCGCTTTTACAAGTGTTCGATGAATCCGGACGGCTTTTTTCAGGAAGCCCATGTCAAGCTGCGACCAGTCGATTTCGGTTCTGACGGCGTGTTTTTGTGCGGGACCGCCCAGTACCCGAAGCATATTACCGAAACGATCAGCCAGGCTTACGGAGCGGCTGGCCGCGCGGTTTGTATCCTCTCCGGGGATACCGTCACCGCCTCCGGTTCAGTCTGCGATGTGAACATACATGACTGTGTCTCCTGCGGGGCCTGTATCACCTGCTGTAACTATGATGCGATTGAGTTTGTTGATACCCCCTATGGCAAAAAGGCCAAGGTCAACGAGATTCTCTGTAAGGGCGATGGTCTGTGCAACGCCAAGTGCCCGACTGGAGCGATTTTTCTGAAACACTACACAGATGATGAGATCTTCGCCCAGATAGACGGTGCGATACGTGAGGCAGTTGAGTAAAGTTGTTTGCTCGCCCCTTCTCCTTAGAGGGAGGGTGAGAAAGAATCTGTAAATGATTATGTTGCCGCTATTCGCAACATTTGAATTATGAAAGGAGAGAGAGATGTCTGGATTTGAATTTAAGCCCAATGTCATCGGTTTCTTGTGCACTTGGTGAGCATACGGGGCTGCTGACCTGTCTGGAGTTTCCAGGCAACAATATAGTACCGAAACAAAGATTATTCGGGTCATGTGTACCGGCCGGGTTGATATCGCTTTTGTCCTGCGAGCCTTCACCAATGGTGCGGACGGCGTGTTCGTCGGCGGTTGCTGGCCGGGTGAGTGCCACTATGTGACCCAAGGCAACTACGATACCTTGTTCAATATGCTCTTCACCAAAAAACTCCTTGAGCAGATCGGGATCAATCCCGATCGACTCAGGCTGGAATGGATCGCTGCCTCTGAAGGCAGTCGCTATGCCGAGGTGATGAACGACTTCGGTAAAAAGCTCAAAGGCTTCGGGCCTCTGGGTAAAGGCGAAGGGCTGGATAAGCGGGCCATGAAGCTCAAGCTCGAAGCTGTTACGAAATTGATTCCCTACGCCAAACTGGTGGAACGGGAGCGGTTGCGGGTACGTTTCAAAACAGAGCAGGAATATCTCGACTATTTCGCCAGTGACGATTTCAACCGGCTGTTCAAGGAGTTGCTGGTCGATAAGCTGGCTGTCAGCCAGATCATGCTGTTGTTGGGTGAGGAGGCCTCTTCCGCTCGGGGTATTGCCGAAAATCTCGGTTTGGAAGCCTCAGAAGTTTCGCGGCACCTGAACATGTCTTCGCGGCTTGGCCTGGTGCGTTTCGATGAAGATTTGAAACTCTACGCTCTGGCTTAAAGCACTACGGACACCAAGAAGGCTCAGAGGCTATTTAACGCAGCAGATGGAGAGAAAAGCAGAGATGGAGAGGTACAAAATCTATTTTAGGGATAAAACCAAAACTAGATTTTGATCTTTTCCGTCTCTCCCTCTCAGCGCCTCTCCGTTAAAATGTTTTGCTTGGTTTATTGAATCGTAAAGATGGGGAAAACTATGGATATCGGCAAAATTGATCAGATTATTGACAAGTACGACGGCGAAGCCAGTTCGTTGATCCAGATATTACTCGACATTCAGAGCGAAAATCATTGGCTCCCCAAGGAAGCTTTGACCAGGGTCGGCGAAAAGTTGAACGTTCCCATGAGCCGTATTCAGCATATCACTACATTTTACAAACACTTCAGTCTGAGCCCTAAAGGGAAGCATGAGGTTCATGTCTGTGTCGGGACGGCCTGTCATGTGCGTGGTGCAGAGCGTATTCTCGACACGGTTCATGAGGTCACGGGAGTGGGGGCAGGCGAAACCGACCCCGACTTGAACTTTAGCGTCGAGACTGTAAGTTGTCTCGGATGCTGTGCTCTGGGGCCGGTGATAGTCGTTGATGGTGAGATTCATGGCAATGTCGAGCAGGCTGAAACCGCTGCGGTCTTGACGGAATTGAAGCAAGCAGAGACAACTGAAGTCATGCAGAAATGTGCCTGTGAGTAATTAAAGGGAAGCTTATGTCTAGAATAAAATCACCTGCCGAGTTAGAAGCTTTTCGTAAGGAGATCCTCGCTCAGAGGGATCCGGATAAACCCTGTATTACGCTCTGCTCCGGGAGTGCCTGCAATGCCACCGGCAGTGGCAAGGTTGCCGCTGCCCTTGAGCTGGAGATCGAAAAGCAGGGGGTTACAACTGAAGTTGTCTCCAGGCGGACCGGTTGTCACGGCTTTTGTGAGCAAGGTCCGATTGTAGTCATTTACCCGCAGGGGATCTGCTACCTCAAGGTTCAACCTGAAGATATCGCGGAGATAATTTCCGAGACGATCAAGAAGCAGAAGATCGTCGAGCGGCTACTTTATGTCGACCCGAACAGCGGTGAAAGAGCGACCCTTGAAGAGGATATCCCTTTCTATAAGTATCAGAAACGCTTGGTGCTAGGCTCAAATCGCAAGATAGACCCCAGAAGTCTCGAGGATTACCTCGCCGTCGAAGGATATCAGGCTATCGCCAAGGTCCTTTTTGAGATGACCCCTGAACAGGTTGTCGGTGAAGTGAAGGACGCAAAGCTGCGCGGTCGCGGTGGTGCAGGTTTTCCCTCTGGATTGAAATGGGATTTTGCGCGCAATGCCCCAGGTGATCAGAAGTATGTCGTCGTCAATTGTGATGAGGGTGATCCGGGCGCCTACATGGACCGTTCGGTCATGGAAGGCAACCCCTTTGCGGTGCTAGAAGGCCTGATGATCGGCGCTTATGCCATCGGAGCGAATGAAGGCTATATTTACGTTCGTCAAGAGTATCCGCTGGCGGTCGCCAACCTGACGGTTGCGATCGAAAAAGCCGAGGAATATGGTCTGCTCGGTAAGAATATCCTGGGTTCCGGGTTTGATTTTACGATCAAGGTTCATCGTGGTGCAGGCGCATTTATTTGTGGTGAAGAGACCTCGCTGCTCAACTCTTTGGAAGGTAAGGCGGGCGAACCGAATGCAAGACCGCCATTTCCCGCAATAAGAGGCCTTTGGAGTAAACCGACCAATATCAATAATGTCGAGACCTGGGCCAACATCCCGATGATTATCAATAAGGGCGCCGCTTTCTTCAGTGCGATCGGAACCGAAAGCAGCAAGGGGACCAAGATCTTTTCGCTGGTCGGCAAGGTCAACAATACCGGCCTGGTCGAAGTGCCGATGGGCGCAAGCCTGCGAGATATTATTTTTAAGATCGGCGGTGGAGTTCCCGGCGATAAAAAGTTCAAAGCGGTCCAGACCGGTGGTCCTTCGGGCGGTTGTCTGCCGGAAGATCTGCTCGATACCAAGGTCGATTTCGACGAGTTGAGCCAGGCAGGGGCCATGATGGGCTCAGGCGGGATGATCGTCATGGATGAGGATACCTGTCTGGTCGATATCGCCAGATATTTCCTCGCGTTTTTGAGTGATGAGTCCTGCGGTAAATGCACTCCCTGTCGTGAAGGGATCAGGCAGATGCTGAAGATCCTGACCAATATGACCAAGGGACTAGCGAAAGAAGGGGATATCGATCTTCTGTTTGAGTTGGCCGAGGCGACCAAGGGTTCTTCCATGTGTGCCCTGGGGAAAACTGCTCCCAACCCGGTTTTAAGTACCCTGAATCATTTCCGGGAAGAGTATGAGGCGCACATCAATGAGAAAAGGTGTCCGTCGCTCTCCTGTAAGGAGTTGATAGCCTTTCATATTGAACCGGAGAAGTGTAAGGGTTGCGGGGCTTGTTTCCGCAAATGTCCGGCAGAAGCGATCGAGGGTGGTAAAAAACGGATTCACGTTGTCGTGCAGGAGAAATGTACCAAGTGCGGAGGTTGCCATGAGGCTTGCCCTGCCGCCTTTGATGCCGTGAAGATACTTTCTGGTGTGCCTGTTCCTGAAGCTACCCCTGAAGAAGCAAGAGCCATAGGATAAAAAATATGAGCGAAATTAGCTTGCAGATTGATGGAAAAGAAGTTGCAGTATCAGCGGGAACGACCATTCTCGAAGCTGCACGCAGCCTGGGGATTGAGATTCCCACCGTTTGCGATCATGCGCAATTGTCTCCTTACGGAGCTTGCCGGATTTGCACGGTGGAGGCCGATGCTAACGGTCGCACGAATCTCGTCGCTTCCTGTCAATACCCGGTAGAAAAGGACATGGTGGTCAGGACAAAGACCGAACAGGTCGACAAAATCCGCAAGGTGCTGTTGGAGCAGATGCTTTCTCACGCGCCTGATTCAGAGCAACTCGTCGCATTGGGTCAGATCTATGGCGCGGATCGGGATCGTTTTGAAAAAGAGGCTTCCTTCTGTATTCTCTGTGGTCTCTGTGTCAGATACTGCGCTGAGGTCAAGAAGAAGGATGCAATCAGCTTTTTCGACCGGGGCGCGAAACGTGAAATCGCTTTTTTGCCCGAGATTGCCATGCAGGAATGCTGGGACTGCAAAGAATGCTTTCCGCTCTGTCCAACTTCAGCGTTGCAGGCTGCCTACGTATTAACCGAGGCGTTGATGACTCCCACAGAGCCAGCCGCTCCATCGTGTGGAGGAGGTTGTTCGAGTAGTGAAGGTTGTGGTTAGCAGAGACTCTTGATGTTTGAGCCGCTCTTCCCTCCGTTGGCAGATGGTCTTCGCCACGGAGCAAAGCGGGATTATATCTGAAGCAACTTATAAAAAAGCCCCAAACCTCAGAGAGGTTGGGGCTTTTTTGTTGGGCGATCTGTTTATTTTAGGGGAAATTTTCAGAGGTGATATCCCTAAAGAAAAATTGTCCCAATGAGCGGCATGACAAGGAAAGCGAGCAGCGTCTGAAAGGTGATGATTGAAGCCATCGCTTCGGTATCACCACCTAATTGTCGCGCCAGAATATAGGCTGACGGCGCCGTGGGTGTCATGAAGGCAATAGTTAAAGCTCCGGCTGCTATTCCAGAGAGACCGGTAGTGGAGATGAGTAGCGCCACAATCAGAGGTTTTAGCCCAAACTGGGTGAGAGAAGAAAAAACAATTGGGCTGACATGTCCGCGCATCACTTCCGGTTTCAGGGCGGCACCGACTGCCAGCAGTCCGAAAGGCAAGGCTGCGCGCCCGACGATCTCCAGAACGTCCCCTGCGACAGAAGGGACACCGATGCCACTGATGCTCAAAACCCAGCCGATTGCACAACCTATAATTAGTGGGTTGCCGATGATTTCACGAACGAAAGAGAGAATTCCATTGAAAGTTGCCTTGCCCCAGACGACGAACACCGATATGCAGAGCAGGTTTATCAGAACGATCATAAATCCGGCCGCAACAGAGGCCATTGCCAGCCCTTCTGCACCAAACAGACTATGAGCGACAGCAAGGGTAATGTAAGTGTTAAAACGGACTCCACCCTGAAAAATCGAGGTAAATGTCGCATCATTGATACTACGAAAACGATACAGCAAAAGCAGTACGGTCGTTGCCAGTAACAACGTTCCCGTAACAACGATGAGCATCGAAGGCCAGGGTGTTCCTGCAAGGGTTTGTTTTCCCAGGGTGCGAATCAGCAGCGCTGGAAATAGGACAAAATAGGTCAGTCTCTCGATCCCTGACCAGGTTTCTTCAGACAAAAACTGGGCTCTCTTCAGCAGGAATCCGAGTACAATAAGCACCAGAATCGGGAAAAGGGCTGAGGTGAAAGAATTCATATGAACCGTTTCAATCGAAAAGGGGATAACGTCAATTTGATTGGATCAAGATTGTAACTTTGTCTTAGAGCTGTTTGTCGCGGATAAATAAATTCAGAAGAAAGCTGATGCATTCAACATAAAGGGTTATCTTTTTATGTGATCAAACAGATGTTGCCCCGCCGTTTCTGCTTTTTCCGTAAGGCGATGATCAGTTTTAATACTACCAGGCTCAAAGAAGCCCAGACCCTTTATCTCTTCAACAACATCAAGGCCAATGTCCTTAGAAAAATCTGTCAGCAATGACAAAGTATTTCCCATCGCGGACATTTCAGATTGTTCACAAATGGCCGCTGTAATGCAGGCTTTTTTAGACCCCTGATATTTCGAAATCCATTCCTTTCGGGTGACGGGGAACTGAATGAGACTGTAACAGCGATCAATGAAACGTTTCATATCGGAGGTGACAGAATACCAGTAGGTTGGTGACGCGAGAATTATTCCTCCTGCCTCATCAATCTTTTTAACGATCTGGGAGAAGTCGTCTTTGATAACACAGACCCAAGAGTTGCGACAGTCTTCACATCCAGTACAAGCACCAATAGTGAAATCACCGAGAAAAATTGATTCGGTCTGCGCTCCTTCCCTTTGAGCAGGAGTCAATATCGACTGAATAAGGGATGCGGTATTTCCCGTTTTTCTTCGACTTCCGTTTATCGATAAAATCTTCAACGTCTCTCTCCTCATACAAAACCGCATTTTCAGCCACTCGTCAGAATACCGCAAATAACGGGTAACGTAAAATCGACATTGTCTCCGATATGGTTTTCTGTAAATCACACTTATCTAAAAAAAACTCAGATGACATGAATCAAGGTCGGCTGATTGTGTCGTAATGCAATGAGAATAATGACCGCCATTTATTGCTATCCCTTTCACATTATTTCCCACTCTACCCGACCTCAGCGTTGCTGACCGCCTATGTATTAACCGAGGCGCTGATGACTCCCCCGGAGCCAGGTGCTCCGTCGTGCGGAGGAGGTTGTTCGAGTGGTGGTTGTGGTTAGTAGAGACTCTTGATGTTTGAGTCGTTTTCTCCCTCAATTGGTAGATGTTGTTTGTTTTGAGGCAGAGCAGAATTGTCACTGAAGGAACCTATAAGAAAGCCCCAGACCTGATAGTCAGGTTGGGGCTTCTGTTAACGAGTGAGGGTTTTACTCGAGATTTCAGTACTCTTTCCCGGAAATTGGGTCGATAAGCATCAGCATAATGGCTCCCCCTGAAACAAGAAAAGAGCTGGATGGATGGTAGTCGAGTGCACCGATGTATCCATGAAAGCGCTGTATCGGTTCATAGGTTTGGGCATCAATAACCTGCAGGTGGTAGCTGCTCGATAACTCGTGACTAAGGTGGATATACGCAATTTGTTTGCCGTCGGGAGAAAATGTAGCAGGGCAGTTGAAAGCAGGTTGCGGCATCCTTGTTCCCCCCATCACTGCAGGCGCACCATATACCCCCGGACTTCCCGTGGAAGCGATACTGGCAACCGCACCGATCAGGCTGATAAATTGACTCAACTGCGCGATATTTTTGTGCCGAATATTTTCTGATACTACATCCGTAAGCCCGGTTTCCTGTCCGCTAAAATTCTCTCCGATTTTCCACAAGCGTATATCGACACCATTGCTCGTACTTAACAGCAACGTTTCATCTGGTGAGAACTCGACTGAAAGTACTGGTCCATAATGTCCTTCCAGAGTACGAATCAGGGACCAGTTCCGGGTGTCCCAAAGTCGTATAGTTCGGTCAGAGCCGGACGTTGCAAGCATTTTTCGTTTCGGTGCAACAGCAACCGACAACACTGGTGCCGTATGACCTTGCAGCTCAGTGACCTGTGAATCTGATGCAATATTCCAGACCCTGACTGTGCTGCCGGGCCCAGCCATTATCAAAGACTTACCATCGGGGAGAAATGTCAGGGTTTCTATGTCTACAAGATCAGGAAAACGTTGTATCTCTTCACCAGTGTGAGGATCCCAAATAATTACGACACCATCCAATCCGGCAGTTGCTAACCGTGTACCATCCGGGGACCAGGCAAGTGAGCGAGCTGTCAGGAAATGACTTTTTTTCCCCTTCAAGGTGCGCACCCGCTCTAATTGAGGGGTCATGTCTGTTAAAACCCTATATATTGTGACTTCGTTTCGGGGGTGTTTAGCTGTGGCAAGTGTTCTGCCATCTGGAGAAAAAGCAATGTCGTGGTAAGTGGAATACCCTGGCGCTCCTGCGGGGCGGGCAGCACTACAGCCATTCAACATCACGTAAAATAGACCACCAAAGCTCAAGCAAAAGATTTGAAAGAGAACTTTGCTTTTTCTATGTTTGGTGGCCATTGTCAATCTCCGTCTCCTGAGGACAACTGGTTCTATGAAATAATAATATTGCCGCTCAAGCATCCAGAAAAACACACGATCTGGATATGTCAGGGGTCTCTTCTGGCGTTAAAAATATAAATGCTGCTCTAGTCAAGCGTAGACACGATTAACAGACCCCTCTTTTGTTTAGACCACACTTAAGGCATTTTACTAATCAGCCCCTTCATTTCAGCAGCAGAAAAACCACGCATTGTTTGTGTTCGCACGTTGCCGAGCGCGCCAACGGCCAGGGATGTTGTCATTGCGGCTTCCTCGCTCCCCTCCACGATAACCACTAAATCGTAACTTCCCAAAGTCCAGAAGGCATTCTTGACGGTACCACCTTGAGCTTCCAGCAATGTCTTGAATGCTTCAAGGCGCGCCGGTGATTCTTTGATGTTCCGCATACCCTGAGCGGTGAAATTTATAAGAGTAACAAAGGTTGCCATAGTTTTGCTCCTTATTGTAGAGGGCATGTTGGACGATCAAGATGATCGCCGCAAACATGCCGGTTGAATGAGGAGGCCTGAAAACAAAAAGGCCGACACCACCATGAGGATCAATATCCTTCGGCAGTTCGGCCATCTTCTGTTGGTTTTGAGGAGTAAAGACCCGTAACTTTCCGCCCCCCTCATGCGAGAAGGTTGGCTTTATCGGGGGAATTTATACCCATGTCATTTCATGTTATCTCTAAAAACAGACCTGTCAAGATAGCCTGCTTAAATTCCCCCGTTTTGCTCCGGTGGCGTTGTTTAGATCGCCAGTTAAGTCCTATCCCTTTCACAATATTTCTCGTTCGGCTAAGATATCGTTTCTTTTAGCGACTTTTATACCACGAGGTGAGATGTGCACGGCTGGACCGGTAAAATTCTGAAGGTCAATCTGACCGACAAAACCACTGAAGAACTACGTCTCCCCCCAGATGTCTACTTGCGTAATATTGGTGGCAAAGGGTTGTCCGGCGAGTTGTTGTTCGAACATTTTCGCCATAGTTGGGATGACCCGCAGATGCCGCTGGCGTTCATGACCGGGCCGCTGAACAACACATCATCACCGACTTCCGGTCGGATGACCGTGATGTCCCGTTCTCCGCTGACCGGGGCTGTTTGCGATGCTTCCGTAGGTGGGAAAATGGGGACGGTTCTCAAGCGTGCCGGCTACGATGGTATTGTCGTGACCGGGAAGAGTCTTGACTGGTGCGGCCTGAGCATTAGTGAAACAGGAGTTTCCATCGGGAATGCTGCGCATCTGACCGGTCTGCCGATCTCTGAGACCCATACGCAATTAGCTGCCGATCCCGCCATGAAAAATGGCGCGCATGCCATGATCGGTCCGGCTGCGGAAAACGGCGTGCGTTATGCCGCTATCGTGTTTGATGGCCATTATTTTGCCGGACGCGGTGGTTTAGGTCTGGTGATGGCAGAGAAAAAGCTGAAGTTTATTTCGGTTAACGGCAGTCTGAAAACCGAAGTATTTGACCCTGATGAGTTGAAGGCCGCACAGGAGGAGATCTTCCGGTTGGTGTCAGCGTCTCCGATGCTCACCGGCGATCTGGGAATCACCAACTACGGCACCGGAGCCCTCTACGATCTGATGCGCAGTCGGCGGATGATGCCGACCAATAATTTTCGCCAGACCTATTTTGAGCATTCGCCGTCGATGAATGCTTATGCTTACAAAAAACAGTATGTCACTAAGAAATTCGGCTGTGCCGGTTGCCATATCCTGTGTAAAAAGGTTGGTGCCAAGGGGGAGATCATCCCCGAGTTTGAGACCATGTCACATTTCAGTGCCCTGGTCGGCAACAGCGATCTGGATGTGGTTGTAGAGGCAAATCGAATCTGCAACGAAGCGGGAATGGATACGATCTCTGCCGGTGTCACGCTTGCGACCTATGCAGAACTTACTGGACAGGCACTCTCTGCAGAAAATTTTCTGCAACTGCTCGACAGCATAGCTTCAGGCCAGGGAGAAGGAGTTGCGCTCGGTCAGGGGGCTTTGCGCTTTGCCACAGAGTCGGGTCGACCGCAAGTCGCGATGGTCTCAAAAGGGATGGAGTTCCCCGCTTATGATCCACGCGGCGCCCAGGGGATGGCGTTGGCCTATGCCACCTCAACTCGCGGCGGTTGCCACTTGCGGGCCTATCCGATCTCCCATGAAATATTACGTAAGCCGGTCGCAACCGATCGGTTTTCGTTGAGCGGCAAGGCGCGGATTATCAAGATCAGCGAAGATATGAATGCGGTGGTCGACTCATTGACCGCCTGCAAGTTTCTGTTCTTTGCCGCCTCGTTGGAAGAGTACGCCCGGGCGCTGAATGCGGTGACCGGCATGCAGACCTCCGCTCAGGAATTACTCAAACTTGGCGAGCGGATCTACTACCGTGAGCGGATCATGAACGCGCGGAACGGCTTTGGTGTTAATGACGACGATATCCCGGCCCGCTTTTTTGAAGAGAGCGGTAGCAGCAGCGAGGCGATCCTGATTGCGCCGCTCAAGCGGAGTGAATTTCTGGAGGAACGCGCGGCCTATTATCGCATCCGTGGACTTGATGAACAGGGTCTGCCGACCGCTGAGAAGTGCGCTGAGCTGGGGCTGCCATGTTGAAACTACTGACCAAGTATGAGCAGAAGCTGGTTGACCACGGATTGTGCGCTTCCGGGACCCCACTGGTCGGTGGGGTTAATGATGCAGTGATCTGGAACCGCGAAGATCCCTTGAGCGAAGAGTTGGAAAAGATCATCGCCGGTCTGAATATCAACAGCCTGATCTTTGCCCGTCCGGTGGAGCCGTTTTGCAGTATCCTGAATTATCTCGCCCGTCACAGCGATACCGAGTTTGTCCCTGAAGATACCGAGACTCGTACTTTTCTTCATTCAATCCCGGTGGCGCGATCATTGACTGCGACAGAGATCATTCCGTTGCTGCAGAAGCGCAAAGGTTGTGTCGTTGCGGAGTATGGAATCATCAGCTTCGGGACTGTCAGCCTGGAACAGGCCTTTGTCGTCTTCAGTTCGATTATCTTCTCCGCCTTTGTAAAGTTCTTTGTGGATTATGCTTATGCCCAGCAGGCCGGTGCGCCGGATCCAGACGCTGAAAAGATGTTGCCTGAGGTGCTGGCAGCCTATGATCAGTTTTTGCCGGATGATGTTGAGGTAGAGCTGATCACGGGGGATTTTTTAAATTCTGACGATATTGTCCGGGCGATGATTCAGGCCGGGCAGGCAACGGTGAATGCGCGGATGGTCGATTCATTTTTCGGCAACATTTCATACTTTGCCAATGACACAGTTTATATCAGTCAGACCGGTTCCTCGATGGATGAACTCGAAAGCTGTATCGATGCTTGTCCCCTCGATGATTCCGCCTGTACCGGCATCACCGCGTCGAGCGAACTGCTGGCGCATCGGGATATCTATCTGGGAGGAAGCAATCTGGCAATCCTCCATGGCCATCCGAAATTCAGCGTGATTATGTCGATGCTCTGTTTTGAAACAGACTGTAAGAACCGCGGAAAATGTCATATCAAATGTGATAAGCCGCGTTTTGTCGATGATATACCGGTGATCCCCGGCGAGGTCGGTTCCGGACCGCGAGGGCTCAGCAATACTCTTCCCCCCGCAGTTCAAGGACGTCGCGGCGCCATCGTATATGGGCACGGGGTCTTTACCGTCGGCCAAAAAGACTTCAGGGATGCTTATGCAAGTCTGGCAGAGATTGAAGCCCTGTGTCGGAATACCTACCTGAAGATTATCTCTACCGGTACTGAAATCTCATCTCAACGTTGATCTTGGAGAAGGCAAAGGGAGTTGTTTTTAGTTGACTCCTAATCTGGTATTGATGTACTTCTTTACTGTAAATTCAGATTTAATCCCTTCAGGTCAAAAGAAACTGGAGGCGTTTTTAGAAAATCCGCGCGTATTTTTGGATCGTAGACTGCACATTAAATATCCGACTAAGGCAGGGATGTCCAATGATTGCTCGAAAAGTACTGGTTCCCCTCGATAGCTCGCCAATCTCAATCCAAACCACAAAGCAACTGATCGTCTTTAAGGAGCACTTCTCTCGTCCTCTGACCCTGCTTCATGTTCTGGATCTTGGCCGACTCTCCACACTTGGTTTTCCTGAACTCTCTTACCGCCAGTTTGAAGAACGGGCCAGGGGCGAGGCCAGAAAATTCCTTGAAGAGCAGCAGGCTTTGTTTGCTGACGCGGGGATAGAGACTGAGACCCGTTTAGAAGAGGGGCTTGCCCGCGAAACCATCTGTACTTTGGCCGACAGTGGAGAATTTGACCTGCTTGTGGTTGGTAAAACGACTGACGGTGACTTGCGAAAACTTCTTTTCGGGCAGGTTGCCGATTACATTGTTCACCATACGAAATGCCCGGTCCTGATTGTTTAAAGTCATTCGTTTGAAGGCGCTATGAGTGAAAAAAATCTGCTAAAGGGTGGAGAGTTTCTTCTGAGCGCTGCGCGTGGGGCTTCTCTGTTTACGCCGGAAGACTTCTCTTCTGAGCAGCGTCAGATTGCTGAAACCACTGAAAGCTTTGTCAACAATGAGATATTTCCTGACCTGGAGTTGATTGAGGAGCAGGACTTCACGCTCATGGTCAAAAAGCTGCGCAGCTGCGCTGACCTGGGCTTGTTTCTGGTTGATATTCCAGAGGACTGTGGCGGGCTGGAGCTCGATAAGGTGACCAGCATGTTGGTCGCGGAGAAGATCGGACCGACCGGCTCTTTTGCCATCACTTTTAGCGGTCAGACCGGAATCGGCTCCCTGCCATTGGTCTATTACGGTACCGCAGAGCAGAAGCACAAGTATCTTGACAGGCTGACCTGTGGCGAATGGATCGGTGCCTATTGTTTGACCGAACCGGATTGCGGCAGTGATCCCTTAAGCGCCAAAACCACCGCAACCCTTTCAGCGGATGGTTCCAGTTATCTACTCAATGGTGTCAAACAGTTCATCACCAACGCCGCTTTTGCCGACCTGTTTACCGTCTTTGCCAAGGTCGACGGCCAGCACTTTTCGGCCTTTCTGGTTGAGCGGAGCATGGTCGGTCTCTCCGTTGGCAATGAAGAGAAAAAGATGGGGCTCAAGGGGACTTCAACCGCCCAGGTGATTCTGGAGAATGTCTGCGTTCCCAGTGAAAATCTGCTCGGTGAAGTCGGCAAGGGGCACAAGATTGCTTTCAATGTCCTCAATATCGGCCGTCTGAAACTCTCCGCAACGGTTGTTGGCGCGGCCAAGGCTGCATTTGCCGAGGCAGCAACTTATGCAGATGAGCGCAAGCAGTTTGGGCAACCCCTGGCGAGTTTCGGGGCCATCCGCGAAAAATTGGCTGATATGACGGGGAATCTGTTTGCCGCCGAATCGCTACTCTATCGGATCGCCGGGATGCTGGATGCACGGATCGCGACCCTTGACAGAACCAGCGCTGATTACTACGAGCAGTATCAGGGGGCGATCGAGGAATATGCCGGAGAGTGCGCCATCGCCAAGGTTTTCTGTAGCAACAGCCTGGCCATGGTGGCTGATGAAGCACTACAGATCCATGGGGGCTATGGCTATATCAAAGAGTATCCGGTTGAACGCTATTACCGGGATGAAAGGGTTAACCGGATCTTCGAGGGGACCAATGAAATCAATCGGCTGTTGATATCGACACTGCTGTTGCGTCGCGCCGACAAAGGGGCTATCGATCTTTTCGGGGCGGACGGCAGCGAAGAGCCGGATGAGAGCGTTTTATTTGCTGCGGAATACAGTCTTCTGGCTCGACAAAAAAAACTATTTTTGATGCTCTTTAAATCTCTGTCTGAGCGGCGCTCTGAACAAGAAATTCTACTTGCCCTCGGAGATATGGCGATCGCCATTTTTGCCTTGGAGTCCAGCCTCCTGCGTGGCACGAAGTCCAGGGGCAGCGCATCTGAGTCAAAAAAATCATTACTGGAATTGGTTGTTCGAGTGGCCGCCTTTGAAGTTACCAGCTGCTTTCAACAGTCCGCCCGCCGCGCCGCCGCTTACGGAATTGATGGTGAGGAGTTCAGGACTGTGCAGGGAATGTTGGCCGAAATCAGCGCCTATCCGGTTAGTGATCTGCTTGAGGCCAAGCGACAACTCGCTACAGCTGCAGGCGAAGCAGGGGGTTATCCATTTTGAGTTAAGTGTCATTTTTGTTTGTTGTCAGGAGTTAAATCATGAGCTTCGCCGAATTCGCCGCACTCGATTTTGCCCCACCCCTTGTTTCAATTGAAGGTTCACCTGAAACCGGTTTTATTTTCAGCTCGGCACTCCCTCTGCAGCCTTACCGCGAAAATCTTGGCCAGATGTTGCGCCACTGGGCCGAGCAAACCCCTGAACAGATGTTTCTCGCAGAGCGCAATGCTGCTGGTGACTGGCGGTGCCTGAATTATGGCGAAGTTAACCGGCAGGCAAACGCCATTGCTCAGGCCTTACTGACGCGGCGGCTTGGACCTTACCGGCCGGTGATGATCCTCTCCGGCAACTCTGTCGATCATGCCCTCTTGGTGCTCGGCTGTTTTATCGCCGGTGTGCCGGTGGTGCCGATCTCGGTTCCCTATTCATTGATGAGCAAGGACTACCTCAAGCTGCGCTTCATCTTCGAAGAGGTCTGTCCGGGGCTGATCTTTGTCGCCGATGCCGATCTGTTCGCCGCGCCTCTCGCCAGCCTCGATCTCGCCGGGGTTGAGGTTCTGGTCGGCCGTGGTGAGTTGGCAGATATTCAGACCACCCCCTTGATTGATCTGCTCGATACCCCGGTTACCGCAGATGTCGATCAGGCGCTTGCTCGGATCGGAGCGGAAACTGTCGCCAAAATCCTTTATACCTCAGGCTCGACCGGACAGCCCAAGGGGGTGATCAACACCCACGGAATGCTCTGTGCCAATCAGCAGATGCTCGCCCAGATCTGGCCCTTTACCAACCAGACGCCGCCAGTGCTGGTCGACTGGCTCCCTTGGAACCATACCTTCGGTGGCAACCACAATTTTAACCTGGTGCTCAATCAGGGCGGTACCCTATATATCGATGGGGGGAAACCAGCCCCGGGGCTGGTGGAACAGACCGTCAAAAATCTGGCCGAGATTTCGCCGACCATCTATTTCAACGTGCCGGTCGGCTATGCCATGTTGCTGCCGCACCTTGAGCAGGATGAAGCCCTGCGCAACAATTTCTTCAAGAATCTGCAACTGATCTTCTATGCCGGCGCAGCCTTACCGCAAGATCTGTGGGAGCGTCTGGAGAAGGTTGCCATTCAGGCCACCGGTAAAAAAGTGATCATGACCTCCTCCTGGGGCTCGACCGAAACTTCGCCTCTGGCTACCGCCGCACATTTCCCTCTCGAAAAAGCCGGCGTTATCGGTATCCCCTGTCCGGGAGTGTCTTTAAAGATGCTACCGAATGGTGACAACTACGAACTGTGCGTCAAAGGTCCCAACGTGACCCCGGGTTATTTCCGCCGCCCTGATCTGACTGCCGCTGCATTTGACGCGGATGGTTATTACCTGATCGGCGATGCCGGTCGTTTTGTTGATCCCGATGACCCGAGCAAGGGGATCTCCTTCGATGGCCGGGTGGCCGAAGACTTCAAACTGACCAGTGGCACCTGGGTGCGGGTCGGCCTGTTACGCGTGGCAGTATTGGCCGCAGTCGCGCCGGTTCTGCAGTTCGCACTGGTGACCGGCCATGACCGGGAATATGTCGGAATCCTCGCCTGGCCGAATCTGGCGGCTTGTAAAAGTCTCTGCAAGGAGCTCGCAGAGGATGTTTCTGTGGAAGACCTGCGGCAACAGCCTGAGGTTGAAGCATATCTGCGTCAGGCCCTGACCCAATTCAACGCCGAGCAGCAGGGCTCATCAACCCGTATTTCAAGAATTATGTTGATGTCTGAACCGCCGAATAGCGACGCCAACGAGATCACCGATAAAGGTTATATAAACCAGCGGGCCGCACTGCAGCGGCGGCATGACTTGGTCGAACAGCTCTATGCTGAACCACCCGCTCCTGGTGTGATTGTGCTCTGAGTGGGGCCTGCTCAGATTTCACGCAGACCCTTTCAGCGGTTCCAATATGCTACGTGTTACCAGCACGCTACCATTCGTTGAAATTCGAAAGCCGTTTGCTCTGTCTTGTTCGGCATAGCAGCTGATAACAGACGCTTCGAGGATTTTACAAACACGATCTATTATGGGCCACCTTATTTTGCAATGCCGGTTGATGGCAACCCCCCGGCAATATAACTGTTTCCTCAATACTTGAGAAGGAATAGCCCTGACGTTTGGAAACAGGAGTTTTTTTAAACTGTGAGCAGGTTTGATAACGGCCCGACCTGATTTCACATGGTTGGGCCGTTTTGGTATTTATTAATCCTGCTGGTAGCTCAGGCCAACATATCTAGCAGCGCTCTAGCTGCGGGTTCTGAAGACGCGGGGTTTTGACCTGTGATCAGCAGGCCATCTGTTACAACATGGGGGTGCCAGTCTGCCTGTTTTGAATATTTCCCACCATTCTGCTTGAGCATATCCTCGACCAAGAAAGGCACGACCTCGGTCAGGCCGACGGCTGCTTCCTCGCTGTTGGTGAAGCCGGTGACGGTTTTGCCATTTACAACGGAACCGCCGGCTGAGGTCTTGGGGTGACGCAGCACAGCTGGGGCATGGCAGACTGCTGCGACCGGTTTTCCTGCTGTCAGTAATGCTTCGATCAGACCAATCGATGCGGGATCTTCGGCGAGGTCCCAAAGCGGACCGTGGCCACCGGGATAAAATACGGCATCAAAATCGGTTGCAGAAATTTCAGCCAGCTTGAGGGTGTTGGCCAGAACTTTTTGGGCGGCACTGTCGGTCTTGAAGCGCTGCGTGGCTTCTGTCTGGAAATCAGGGAGTTCGCTCTTGGGGTCGAGGGGCGGTTGGCCGCCGAGGGGTGAAGCGAGAGTGATCTCTGTCCCTGCGTCTTTGAAAACATAGTAGGGAGCAGCAAATTCCTCAAGCCAGAAACCGGTTTTTTCGCCGGTATTGCCGAGTTTGTCATGTGAGGTCAGGATCATCAATATCTTCATCTCAACTCCTTTTATTTGTGCCTGGATGAATCGTCCGTGAAGCGAATACCCAGTTTATCAGGGTTCTGATATCGAGGTCAGTTGTTGTCGATTCGTGGGGCGGCGTGAAAAATAAATCATCTTTTCGAATTCCGTTCTACGGAATTCGATTCCAGAAAAAGCTTGACAGAGAGTTCGTCACCCCGATATAAATATGTTCAGTTTGAAATATGAAATCGAGCGTTCAGCGAGGACTCGCAAAGCATGGGTATGGAAAACGAAACAATCGTTAACGACAAGGACCCCCAAGTCATCACCGCTCTGGCACGCGGATTAAATGTGCTGCGTTGTTTTCGTCAAGGTGACCGTTTCCTGGGGAATCAGGAGATCGCCGAACGCACCGGCTTGCCGAAAGCGACCGTCTCCCGCTTGACTCAGACTCTGACCGTTCTCGGCTACCTGAATCGCTCCAAACGTTTCAATCAGTACAGCCTGGGGGCTGCGGTCCTCTCTCTGGGCTATTCAATGCTCGGCAACATGGACATCCTTAAATCCGCTCGACCGCTGATGCAGGAGCTGGCTGATAATGCCGAAGCTTCCGTCTCGTTGGCGGCCCGTGATGGTCTGCACATGGTCTACCTCGAAAACTGCGTGGCTAGCGCCAACATGATCGCCCTGCGTATCGACGTCGGTGCCCGCACCCGTATTGCCAATACGGCGATGGGTCGTGCTTTGCTGTGCGGATTGCCTGAGGATGAACGCGATGTGCTCATCGCTCAGATTCGCAAGGCGACACCGAAAGGGGAGTGGGCGCAGATCAAGGCGGGAATCGAGCAGGGTGCGATTGACTATCGGAAGAGAGGATTCTGCTTTTCATTGGGCGATTGGCGCGAGAATGTGAACTCTATCGCCGTTCCTCTCACCTATGCGGATGGCTCAGTCCAGGCACTTAATTGTGGGGGGCCATCCTGGCAACTCAGCGTAGAAAAGCTTGAGAATGAGATTGGTCCGCGGTTGGTTGAAATCGGCCAGCGGCTCGAAAGTTTTTAGAGATACAACACCCGATTTACACATACTTGAATGGAGGTAAGCAGATGAATTTTGGATTAACCGATGAACAGAAAATGATGCAGGACATGGCCAGGGATTTCGCGACCAAGGAGATCCTTCCCACCCTCAATGAAGACGAGGCGAATCACCGCTTCCGCCCCGAACTCGTCAAGCAGATGGCCGATCTCGGCTTTTTCGGTTGTGCTTTGCCTGAAGAGTACGGCGGCAACGGCTGCGGTTTTCTCGAGTCAGTCATCATCGCCGAACAGCTCGCCATTGTCAGCGGATCTTCGCGTCTGCCACTTAATATGCAAAACATTGGTCCGGCCTGTACCGTCAACAAATATGGCACCGAGGAACAGAAGCAGAATTTCATTCCCAAGTGGGTCAGTGCCGAGTATTTAGGTTTTTTCGCCATCACCGAGCCCAACTCCGGGTCTGACGTCGTCAGCATGGGGACCACCGCGATCGACCGTGGTACTCATTGGGAGCTTAACGGTCAGAAGATGTGGATCTCCAACGCTCATCTCGGCGATTACGGCCTGGTCTACGCCATGACCGACAAGGGTAAGAAATACAAGGGGATGACCTGCTTCATCGTCAACCTCAAAGAGAACGAGGGGATCGTCACCGCCCCGATCGAGACCAAGCTCGGCCTGCATTGCGCTCCGACCGGCGAGATCGCCTTCGACAAGGCTAAGATTCCCAAGGACTCGATCCTGGGAGAGGTTGGCCAGGGCTTCGAAATCTGCATGTGGCAGCTCAATAACACCCGGATCAGTTGTTCGGCCGGTGCCCTCGGCATCGCAGGCGGAGCCATCGCTGCGGCGATCGACTACGCCAATGAGCGCACCCAGTTCGGCAAGAAGATCGGCTCCTACCAGATGATCCAGGCCCAGATCGCCGAAATGGTCGCCGAGCACGAAGCTGCCCAGCTGCTGGTCTATCGCGCCGCCTGGCTCAAGGATCAAGGGCTCCCCAATCAACACCAGACCTCGATGGCCAAGCTCTTCGCCTCTGAGGCAGCGGTCCACGCGGCCAACGAAACCATGAAGATCTTCGGTAGCTACGGCTACTCCACCGAGTACCCTGCAGAACGTTTTCTGCGTGATTCCCATTCGCTGAGAGTTGTCGAGGGGACCAGTAATATTCAGAAAATGATTATTGCCGGGATCTCGATGGGCGATGTAGCCAACCGTTAACCAGGGTCTTCCACGCATAGATTCAACTGAGTATTGCTACGAAAGAGGTGGGTAACATGACAGATTGGTCCAAAGTTTTAGAAGTCTTCGGCAGCGGCATCATCGGTGTCTTTATGGTCATGTTTCTATTACAGATTCTGACGCAACTCAGTACCAGAGTGATCGACTTTGTCGAGAACATGGGTAAGGACAACGCTGTGGTGCAGGCTCAGCAAAAGGCTGTTGCCAAAGAGAAAGCCTAAGGAGATTCAGTATGTTGGACATACTTCGCGAACTTATTTTTACGAGTGGTTTTGTCAGCCTGACTGGCGGCAATATCGTCATGTGGATAATCTCATTCGTTCTGCTCTATCTGGCGATAAAGAAGCAGTATGAACCGCTGTTGCTGCTGCCGATCGCTTTCGGTATTCTGGTCGTCAACCTGCCGCTGACCTTCCTCATGAATCCCGAGCACGGTCTGATCTGGTTCTTTTATCATTACGGGATTGAACTCGACATTATCCCGCCGTTGATCTTTCTCGGTCTTGGCGCGATGATCGATTTCGGTCCGCTGATTGCCAATCCGAAGATGCTGTTGCTGGGGGCGGGTGCCCAGGCCGGACTTTATGTCACCTTCTTCGCCGCTGTCCTGTTCGGTTTCGACTTGCAGGAGGCCGGATCTATCGCCATCATTGGTGGCGCAGATGGCCCGACAACCATCTATCTGACTTCCAAACTTGCTCCTCATCTGCTCGGTGCGACCGCGGTCTCGGCCTACGCTTACATGGCCCTGGTTCCGATCATTCAGCCGCCGATTATGAAGCTGCTGACGACCAATGCCGAGCGTAAGATCGTCATGACCAAACTGCGCCCGGTCAGCAAGTTGCAAAAGATCTGTTTCCCGATCATCACCGCTATGACCATCATGCTGATCGTGCCGCCTGCGGCACCGCTGATCTCGATGTTGATGCTTGGTAACCTCTTTAAGGAATCTGGTGTCGTCGAACGTTTGACCAATGCGGCATCCAATGAGTTGATGAACGTCGTCACTATTTTTCTCGGGCTGTCGATCGGCGCCACCATGACCGCCGCGACTTTTTTGAGTCCCAAGGTGCTGTTCATCTTCTTCCTCGGTCTGTTTGCCTTCGCGGTCAGTACCGCAGCCGGGCTGATCATGGCCAAGGCCATGAACCTGTTTCTTAAGGACAAGATCAACCCGTTGATCGGAGCGGCTGGTGTATCTGCGGTTCCTATGGCGGCCCGTTGTGTTCACAAGGTTGGATCAGAAGCTAACCGCCGCAACTATCTGCTGATGTTCGCTATGGGTCCAAATGTGGCTGGGGTTATCGGAACTGTGGTGGCGGCCGCTATCTTGCTGAAAAATCTTGGTTAAAGCTCTATTGTTGAGACTCTATTCATTTTTAAAAAAGGAGAAAATCGATGCCTGAATTGATTGCACCTATCGCCGGTAATGTCTGGAAAATTCTCGTCGCCGTGGGCGATAAAGTCGAGTTGGATGATGAATTGGTTATCCTCGAAGCCCTGAAGATGGAGACTCCCATCTATTGTGATGACGCAGGCACTGTCACTGAAATCAAGGTCAAAGAAGGGGATGCTGTCAATGAAGAGGACGTTCTGATCGTGATTGGTTGATCTTGACGTTTTTACTCGTTAAACCGTTCTTATAACTCGATGTCATCGTGAAAGGGATCGCTATGTCACGCAAGCAAACACCACTTCGCCCGTACTTTGAAAAAATGGCCGAAATCGGCAAGGAACTCAGGGAAGGAGAGGTGCGTCGTTCTCAGGCCAATGTTGAACTCGTCCGGGAGCAGGAAGAGATCATCGCCAAGGAGATTCTGCGGGTGAAAAATGCAGGGATCCCGGCCGAGAAAATTCACCAGCGTGGAGGGATGACTATCCATGATCGACTCGAATATCTGGTCGACGCAGGAACATGGTCGCCTCTGCACAGCCTCTATAATCCGAACGATAATGTTGAAGGCTGTACCGGGGTTGTCAACGGTATCGGTAAGATCGAGGGGAAATGGGCGGTCATTATCGGTTTTGACAACAAGGTCATGGCCGGAGCCTGGATCGCCGGACAGGCCGAAAATATCCTGATGGTCACCGATATGGCCAAGCGTCTCAATGTGCCACTGGTCTGGCTGACCAACTGCAGCGGCGTCAAGCTGATGGAGCAGGAGACGGTCTATGCCGGGCGTCGTTCCAGTGGCGCGCCTTTTTATCGGCATGCCGACCTTAACCATCTGGGCATTCCGATTCTCAATGGCATCTACGGGACCAATCCGGCCGGTGGCGGCTATCAGGGGATCAGCCCGACCATCTTGCTGGCTCATGACAACGCGAACATTGCAGTTGGCGGCGCTGGCATCGTTGGTGGCATGAACCCCAAGGGCTATATCGATGAAGAAGCTGCTCAGGCGCTGATCGAAGGGACCAAGAATTTCAATGGGAAGGCTCCAGGCCGGGTCGAGACCCACTTCGACCAGACCGCCTACTTCCGTGAAGCTCATGATACCGAGCAGGGTGTCCTTGACGGCATCAAGGATTACATGCGGATGATGCCGGCTTACGATCCGGTCATGTTCCGGGTCGCCGAACCCGCCGAACCGCGACTGGCAGTTGAGGATCTCAACCTGCTTCTCCCCGCCAATCAGAAGCGGCCTTACGATGCGATTCAAATCCTGTCACGCCTCACCGACAACAGTGAGTTCATGGAATATCGTCCCGAATACGGGCGTGAAGTTTTTACCGGTATCGCCAAGATTGATGGTTTCCCGGTCGCCTTTATCGGTAATCAGCAGGGGGTCTTTCCTGGCTATCCCGATTACGCCAATGGCGAATATCCCGGAGTTGGAGGTAAACACTATCGTGAGGGGTTGATCAAGCAGGGTGAGTTTGTCACACTCTGTGGTCGCGATAACCTGCCGATTGTCTGGCTGCAGGATACGACCGGCATCGATGTCGGTGACCTTGCCGAGGAAGCGGAGTTGCTCGCACTGGGCCAGTCACTGGTCTATTCCATTGAGCAGACCGAGCTGTCGATGATGTGTGTTGTCTTGCGCAAAGGGACTGCTGCGGCCCACTACATCATGTGCGGCCCTCAGGCCAATAATAACAACGCCTTTACGCTCGGGACCCCGCTGACCGAGATCAATGTCATGCACGGCGAAACTGCGGCTGCGGCCTCCTATGCGCGGCGTCTGGTCAAGGAGTCTGAGGCAGGAAATGATCTGGCCCCGACTCTGGAGAAGATGAACCAGATGATTCAGGATTATAAAGACAAGTCGCAGCCAGCTTATTGTGCCAAGAGCGGCTTCGTCGACGAGATCGTCTCACTGACCGATCTGCGTAAATATATTCAGGCCTTCACCGGGGCCAACTATCAGAACCCTAAATCGATCACTCCTGTGCATCAGATGCTGCTGCCGCGCATCATCAAGGGCTAATCGGTTCTTTTCGTTTCAGCCTTCTCCCATAAGGGAGAAGGCTGTCGAAGGTCAGCTGAGGGGCCGTTGGCAAAGTTCTCGCGTTGGTTAATCTCACAAGTAACTGCAAACAGACAGGGGTGGGCTCATGAGTAAAGCAAAGAAACCGTTAAAAATCACCGAACTTGTACTGCGTGATGCGCACCAGTCACTGTTTGCGACCCGGATGCGCCTGGACGACATGCTGCCGATTGCGGAGCAGTTAGATAAAATAGGTTACTGGTCCCTGGAAACCTGGGGTGGCGCGACCTTTGACTCCTGCATCCGGTATCTGGGCGAAGATCCCTGGGAGCGTCTCAGAGCTCTGAAAAAAGCCATGCCCAACACCCCGCAGCAGATGCTCTTTCGCGGGCAGAATATCCTCGGCTACCGCCATTATGCCGATGACGTGGTGACCAAATTTGTCGAGCGGGCGGCGGTTAACGGTATCGATGTGTTCCGGGTCTTTGACGCCATGAACGATCCGCGTAACTTGGAGACCGCCATTAAGGCGGTCATCCAGCAGGAGAAGCACGCCCAGGGTTGTATCTCCTACACGGTCAGTCCGGTTCATACCCTTGCCAAATGGGTTGAACTGGCCAAGACCATTGAAGATATGGGGGCTCACTCGATCTGCATCAAGGATATGGCTGGTCTGATTACTCCCGGCGCAGCCTATGAGATGGTCAAAAAGCTGAAGAAGGCGGTGGCTATCCCGATTCATATGCACTGTCATGCCACCACCGGTATGTCGACTTCCGCCTATATGAAGGCGATCGAAGCTGGAATTGATGGCGTTGATACCGCAATCTCATCGATGAGTCTGACCTACGCCCATTCTCCCACCGAGACATTGGTCGCCATGAACGAGGGGACTGAGCACGACACCGGCCTTGATCTTGCTCCGCTGCAGGAGATCGCCGCTTATTTTCGTGAAGTCCGGAAAAAATATGCCAAGTTTGAGGGTGCTCTTAAGGGGATTGATTCACGGATTATCATGGCCCAGGTTCCCGGCGGTATGCTGACCAATATGGAGAGTCAGTTGCGCGAACAGGGAGCCAGCGACAAGATCGATCAGGTGTTGGAAGAGATCCCCTTCGTGCGCGAGGATCTCGGCTTCCTCCCGCTGGTCACCCCGACCTCACAGATTGTCGGCAGTCAGGCGGTCATGAATGTCCTTGCGGGTGAACGCTACAAGGCGGTTACCAAGGAAACCACCGCCGTCCTCAAGGGGGAATATGGTTCCACTCCGGCGCCGGTGAACAAGGAGGTTCAGGCAAAAATCCTTAAAGGGGCAACGCCGATTACCTGTCGTCCGGCCGATCTGCTTGAGTCCGAAGTGGAGAGGCTCACCACCGAACTGCTCGGCATAGCTGCCGAAAAATCTCTCACCTTGGCCGATAACCAGATCGAGGATGTTTTGACCTACGCCCTCTTTCCTCAGGTCGGGCTGAAATTTATCGAAAACCGTGATAATCCCGCGGCTTTTGAGCCGGTTCCGACCGGTGAGGTCGAGGCTGCCACTGTTGCTGGTGGTGAAACCTACACCGTAACCGGTGGCGGCAAGAGTTTCGTCGTTCAGGTTGCTGACGCAGAGGGATCACCTGCTGTCGCTGCAGCAGCTGCGGCTGCGGTCGCAGGTGCCCCGACTGCACCTGGCGCTGCGCCGGTTACCGCCGATACAGTTGATGCCCATCTGGCCGGAAATATCTGGAAGGTCGAAGTGGCTGCCGGAGATGAGGTTGAAGAAGGAGATCTACTCTTCATTCTTGAAGCAATGAAGATGGAACATGAAGTTATCGCCGAAAAATCAGGCGTTGTTGCGGATATCCTGGTGAAAGAAGGCGATGCCGTCGATATAGGTGCCGCCCTGTTAGCTTTTGTCGGTGAGAAGAGTAGCTCTGCACCGCCAGCCGCCGTAGCGCCTGTAGCTGCTGCCGCGGTTGCAAATGGTGTAGTTGCCCCCTTGGCGGGCAATATCTGGAAGATTGAGGTGGCAGCCGGACAGCAGGTTGAAGAGGGGGATCTGTTGTTGATTCTCGAAGCGATGAAGATGGAGAACGAAATCATTGCCGAACGCGATGGAACCGTCGGTCAACTGCTCATTCAGGAAGGCGATGCCGTCGATATTGGACAACTCTTGCTGACCTTGGATTAAACTTATGCTCAGTTCCGGTTCAGAGATGAATCCCGTTGAGGATCACTATGCTCACCAGGGTTTAGAACTCACCATCCTTAACGCCTTGCAAGCTGCGGGTATAGATCTGGATCGTCTCAAAATCGAAGATCTGACCCCGATTGATGAATTTCACATCGGTGGTCGCAAGGCCACGCTTGAATTTGCGCGGCAACTTGATCTTGATGCGAGCATGCGGGTGCTGGATGTCGGCAGTGGTCTTGGTGGCCCGTCAAGATGCCTGGCAACCGAGTTCGGGTGTCAGGTCACTGGAATCGATCTTTGTGCGGAGTATTGTCGGGTCGCCAGCATGCTTGCTCAACGCCTCGGCCTTGAGTCACGCGTCTCTTATCATCACGGCAATGCCCTCGATCTGCCCTTCGAAGATGCCAGTTTTGATCTTCTCTGGACCCAACATGCGGCGATGAACATCGCCGATAAAACCAGACTCTACACTGAAATGCGGCGTGTTCTGAAGCCCGGCGGAAGACTGGCTATCTACGATGTTCTTGCCGGAGAGGGCGGTGCTGTCCATTTCCCGGTCCCTTGGGCGCGTGATTCAGTTATTAGTCATCTGATCAGCCCACAGCAGTTGCGGGAGACACTTGTGGATCTCGATTTCAAGATTCTGAGTTGGCAGGACAGCACTGAAAAAGGGCGCACCTGGTTTCGGCGCATGGGGGCTAAAATTAAACAGCAAGGCTTGCCGCGCCTCGGAATCCATCTGTTGCTGGGGGCCGACTTTGGTCTGATGGCACAAAATCAGGTGCGTAACCTTGAAGAGGACCGCATCGCCTTGATAGAGACCATCGTTCAGCGACCATTATAATAAGAAAGGGAATTCCTTATGTCTGATGATGTCAGCAAGAAGACCGCCGAAACGGCCGCTCTCTACTTCAAGGGGGTCACAGGTGAGAAACCATACGAGCTGTGGAAATCGTTTGATCGCGGTTTGGCCAAAGATCTCTCGCTGTTCATTACCGGACAGATGTACGCGCGCAATGTCATTCCGCACCCGACGCGGCAGATGGTCGCGGTCGCCTCTTTGACTGTGCTGGAGAAGAGCGAAGAACTCGAACTTCACCTGCGGGCCGCACTTAATGTCGGTTGTAAGCCACGAGAACTTGCCGAGGTGATCTTTCAGACCGCGGTCTATGGTGGTGTGCCTGCTATGAACCAGGGACTCAAGGTGTTGCGTAAAGTTTTGGAAGGTCAGGGGCTCTGGCCGCTTCCCGATGAAGATTAAATTTTTCCATAGAAAAGGCAGGGCTTGGGGTTCACGGAGACCAAACTAAAATTTATCCTAAAGCAATAGAACACTGTATTTTTGTGCTGTAGTTGAGGTAGAATGTTTCTTCGCTGATCGTTAGTATTCCATATTGTTTCTAACCACGCGTGTAAAATAAACACCGCTTATCAGTATTAAAGATTTGGGGATGACCAATAAAGATCCCGGATGTTTTGTTTTTTGAAAATGGTTAAATAACATTGTTTTAAAATCATGAATGGTCTTGAAAATATAAAACCCGTATGACACTCAAACAGAGGCAGGATTCAGATTCTCACCTGATGATCTGTTACGGATAAGGAGAAGGCACAATGCGGAACCATACCTTTGAGGTAGATTTGTCCCGTGGGGAAAATGTCTTGAAGTTTGCCCCTGTCTTCAATGTTGCTTTCTCGTTTATAGACCGTCATCTGTGGGACGGCCGTGCCGACAAAGTCGCAATTCGTACCAATCATGGTGTCGAAGTCACTTACGCCGAATTAGTCGAAAACGTGAATCGTTGTGGAAATGCTCTGCTCGATATGGGGATTGGACGCGGCGAGCGAGTGATCATGATCATCAAGGATTGCGCCGAGTTTTTCTACTGTTTCTGGGGTGCGATAAAGGCAGGCCTGATCCCCGTACCGGTCAACACCCTGCTGCGTAATAAGGATTACGCTTACATTATTGCTGATTCCGGTTGTGCCGCGGTTATCTACTCCCCGGAGTTTGCTGACGAGGTGGAAATGGCTCTGGACCTGCTTGAGACTCGTCCGACCCATTGTCTGCGAGTCGAGGGGGAGGGCGGTAGCCTGCAAGCATTGATTTCAGCAGCATCTCCCGAACTTGAGCCGATACCAACCACGGCCGAAGACGACTGCTTCTGGCTCTATTCTTCAGGTTCAACCGGTAGCCCCAAAGGTGCTGTGCACCGTCATCGAGATATGGTGGTCTCCAGCCAGTTTTACGGGGTTCAGGTGCTCGGCGTTCGAGAGACTGATGTCTGTTTCTCCGCCGCTAAACTCTTTTTTGCCTACGGCCTGGGTAATGGCATGACCTTTCCATTGTGGGTCGGAGCCTGTAGCGTTCTTTATGATGGCCGTCCCACTCCCGAATCGACCTTCGAAATTATTGAACAGTTCAAGCCGAGCCTCTACTTCGGTGTCCCGACCCTCTATGCAGCTCAGCTGAAGGCGCTCGAAAGTGAATCCCGTGATCTCTCTTCGGTCAGACTCTGTGTCTCTGCCGGAGAAGCACTGCCGTCGAATATCTTCAGTCGCTGGCGTGAGAGGACCAGTCTGGCGATTCTCGATGGGATCGGCTCGACCGAACTGCTGCATATTTTTATTTCCAATCGAGTGGATGATATCAATCCTGGTTCCAGTGGGCTGATGGTCCCCGGCTATGAGGCGAGGATAGTCAACGAGGTTGGCGAACCAGTCCCTGTTGGTGAAAGTGGCAAGCTCTGGATCAAGGGGGATTCTACCGCGCGTTGCTACTGGAACAAACCGGAGAAGACAGCAGAGACCATGGTCGATGGTTGGCTCGATACCGGAGATACCTACCTGCAGGACAAGCAGGGTTACTATCATTATTGTGGCCGCAACGACGATATGCTGAAGGTTGGTGGTATCTGGTGCTCCCCCTTTGAGATCGAAGCCACGTTGATTAAGCACCCCAAACTTCTGGAAGTCGCTGTCGTCGGTAGAACCGATGCGGCGGAGTTGATCAAGCCAGAGGCCCATATCGTATTGCACAATCCGCAAGATGCAGGTGATACCCTGTCTGCCGAACTTCTGGCACTCTGCAAACAGAACCTGGCACCATACAAATATCCGCGTTGGTTCCAATTTGTCTCTGAACTTCCCAAGACGGCAACCGGCAAGATTCAGCGCTTTAAGTTACGCTCCTGACCATCACCAATGACCGGCGGAACAGTCCGGCAGTCGGCCTGTCTGTGACCCCGGTTTGATCTTTGTGGAGGAAACAAAATGAGCGAAAAAAACAGGCAGGGAATCACCAGACGTGATTTTATCGTTCAAGGGACGGTGGCTACCGCCGGTCTGGCTGCGGCATCCATATTGGTGCCCGCCCCCTTTGCGATCGGCGCTCAGGCCAAGGTTAAGGTCGGTATTCTGCTCCCCTACACTGGCACCTATGCCAAGTTGGGGACGAACATTCGCAACGCCATGATGATGCGATTCGCTGAGGCAGGGAACATGCTTGGGGGGCGACCGATCGAGTTTGTCGATATCGACAGTGAAGCCAAACCGGCCAAGGCTCAGCAGTTGACCGAGAAGCTGATCAAGAGAGAGAATGTCGACTTTCTGGTCGGTCCGGTCCATTCGGTGGTCGGCATGGCGATGGTCAAGATGGCCCGCGGCGCTGGCCCGATCACCGTCATTCCTAACGCTGGTGCTGATCAGTTGACCGGTGTGCTTTGCGCGCCCAACGTCTTCCGCACCTCCTTCTCCAGCTACCAGATGGGTTATCCTGGCGGCCCGGCCATGATCGAAGATGGTCATAAGCGGGTGGTGCTGATGTACTGGAACTACGGCTTCGGCAAGCAGGTCGCCGCTGCGTTTAAAAAGTCTTTCGTGCCAGCCGGGGGGACCATTGTCAAAGAGATTCCCACGCCATTTCCCAAGGTCGATTTCCAGGCCTATCTGACCGAATTAGCGGCACTTAAACCGGATGCGGTCTACACCTTCTATGCCGGTGGCGGGGCGGTAAAATTTGTTAAAGACTTTGCCGCTGCCGGCCTGAAAGACTCCATTAAACTCTATGGTGCCGGTTTCCTCACCGAGGGCCTCGGCGCTGCGCAGGGTGATGCTGCCGAAGGGGTACGTACGATCCTGCATTATGCCGATTCGCTGGAAAACCCAGTCAATCAACGCTTCCGAACCGCCTTCAAGGCAGCCACAGGCTCTGATGCCGATGTCTATGCGGTCCAGGGTTACGATGCCGGCGAACTGATATTGCACGGAATGAATGCGGTCAAGGGTGACACCGGAGCCCGTGCTGAGATGATCCGAGCTATGGAGACGGCTGAGATTGACAGCCCGCGTGGCAAGCTGCGCTTCTCCGCGTCCCACAACCCGATCCATGATATCTACCTGCGCGAAGTGGTCAAGGGGGAGAACCGCGTCGTTCGGGTGGCCGCCAAAGCTCAGGACGATCCGGCCACAGGCTGTTCGATGTAGGTTGCAATCTGCACAGCCCGGCGTATCGTGTCGGGCTGTGCTCAACAACTCCAGACGGGTCGCGAATGGAACTATCCTTTTATCTGGTCCAACTCCTCAATGCCGTCCAGTACGGTTTTTTGCTCTTTCTGGTAGCGAGCGGCCTGACTCTGCTCTTCGGGATCATGGGGATTATCAATCTGGCCCACGGCTCTTTCTACATGGTCGGAGCCTATCTGGCCTACTGGTTGACCGATTTGACCGGCAGTTTCTGGCTCGCAATCCTGCTCGGCTTGCCGATTGCGCTGATGGTTGGATATCTGGTTGAACGTTTCGCGATCTCCTTTCTCTATCAACGGGATCACCTCTATCAGGTGCTGCTGACCTTTGCTCTGATTCTCGTCTTCAATGAACTCCAGCAGATCCTCTGGGGGACTGATGTCCACGGTGTCGTCATTCCAGAGATTCTGGCCGGTTCGATTCCGCTGACCGATAATCAGAGCTATCCCATCTATCGTCTGTTTATTTCAGCGGCCTGTATCGCTATCGCCTGCGGCATGTACTGGGTGATTCAGAAGACCCGACTGGGGATGATGATCCGCGCTGGAGCCAGTAATCGCGAAATGGTCCAGGCTCTGGGAATCGACGTGAACCGATTGTTTGCCTTTGTCTTCAGCCTGGGCGTGGCCCTGGCAGCCTTCGCAGGAATGCTGGCCGCACCGGTTGATTCGGTTTATCCGGGAATGGGGGAGAATGTCCTGATTATCTCCTTTGTGGTGGTGGTAATCGGCGGCACTGGTTCGATCAAAGGGACCTTTGTCGGGGCGATGCTGATCGGGCTGGTCAGCACCTTCGGTAAGGTACTGTTACCCGAGATGGCCAGTATCATGGTCTACGCCCTGATGGCGGTTATTTTGCTGTGGCGGCCCCATGGGCTGTTCGGAAGGGCGGCCTAGAGATGTCTGCGTTGATCCGTTCAATGCCATTGCTTGCGGCTCTTTTGGCCCTTGTTCTCTTTCCACAGTTCGGCTCAGAATATTACGTCGGACTGCTGACTCGCATCATCATCATCGCCCTTTTTGCTTTGAGCCTGGATCTGTTGATCGGCTACACCGGCCTGGTCAGTTTCGGCCATGCTGCATTTTACGGAATTGGCGGTTATGCCCTAGCGATCGCCTTTCAAGATGCGTCAGTCATCCCACTCTGGCAGGCCTTGCCACTCTCACTGGCCGCCGCTGCCTTTGCCGCACTGGTGATTGGTTGGATCAGTATCCGCACCAGCGGCATCTACTTTATTATGATCACCCTCGCCATGGCCCAGATGTTCTTCTACTTCTTCTTCGAATCGCCTCGCTATGGGGGTGATGACGGCATCTTTCTGTTTCTCAAGCCGGTGCTGATGGTCGGTTCAGAGGATATTCTCAAGCTTGATCAGGAGAACAACTTCTACTACTTTGCCTTGAGTTGTCTGGTTTCCAGCTACCTGTTGCTGGTGATGATCCTGCGTGCGCCGTTCGGTAAGGTGATCAAGGCGATTAAAGCCAATGAGCATCGGGTGCGTGCCCTGGGTTATTCAACTAGCGGGTATAAGCTGGTGAGTTTTGTGATTGCCGGGACCCTGGCTGGGTTGGCGGGTTTTTTGGAGGGGGCCCATAGTGGTTATGTTAATCCCTCCTATATGAGCTGGCATGAGTCAGGGGTCTGCATTGCCATGGTCATCCTCGGCGGGATGGGAACCCTCTACGGTCCCATCGTCGGTGCTTTCATCATTGTTCTGTTGCAGAATTTTCTACCCGAACTGACCGAGCACTGGCAGTTACTGCTCGGGGGGATAGTCATCGCCGTGGTGCTTTTCTTGCCGCGTGGTGCGACCAGTCTCTACCCACGCATCTGCGACCTCATCCGCAGGTCACGGCGGGGAGAGAGAGAACCGCAGGAGACCGCTGATGATTGACTCCGTTCTGAGAACCGTTCGCTTGAACAAAAGTTTCGGCGGTCTGATCGCAACCAATAATGTCACCCTGGAGTTTGAGCGCGGTCAGGTTCACGCGATTATCGGGCCGAACGGCGCGGGTAAAACCACTTTGATCAATCTGTTATCGGGGGATTTGCTCCCGGATGATGGTGAGATCCTCTTCAACGGGCGTAACATCACCAATCTGCCGCCGAATAAGATTTCTCAGCTGGGGATCGGGCGCAGTTATCAGAAGACCAATATCTTCGCAGAATTCAGTTGTTATGAAAATTGCTGGGTGGCGGCCCAATCGCGCCTCAATACCTCGATGCGTTTTTTTCGACCCGCTCGCCAACTGAAAGCAGTTTTGGAACGGACCGAGCGAGCCCTTGAACTCTGTGGCCTCAGCTCTCGCCGCGATAGCCGGGCGTCAGCGATGAGTTATGGTGAACAACGCCAGTTGGAGATCGGCATGATGCTCGCGACCGAGCCGGAACTGCTGCTGCTCGATGAACCGCTGGCTGGCATGGGGAGCGAGGAATCGTTGCAGGTGATTGAACTCTTGCGGCGCCTCGCCGCGGACCATACCCTGATCCTGATTGAACACGATATGGACGCAGTCTTTTCTATCGCCCAGCGTTTGACCGTGATGGTCAATGGTCGGGTCCTGGAAACCGGTTCAATTGAGCGGATCCGCAGCAGTCAGGCTGTCCAGGAAGCTTATCTGGGCGTCGCGGAGGATGCGGTTTGATGGCAGACCAAACACAGGATTTGATCATCGACGCGCAGGGGCTGCAGACCTATTATGGGGATAGCCATATCCTGCATGGTATCAGCTTCAGCATCGCCCGGGGGGAAACCCTGAGTTTGATGGGGCGCAACGGCATGGGCAAGACCACCCTGCTCCGTTCCCTGCTGGGCTTGACACCACCGCGTGAGGGGACAGTCAAAATTTATGGCCAGGATATGACCGGAGCGCCGGCGCACAAGATCGTGCGTCAGGGGATCGCCTTTGTCCCTGAGGATCGTGGGATTTTTCCCAATCTGACCGTGAAAGAGAATCTGGTGATGACCTCCCGTTCTGGTCCTGACGGTCGCAAAGACTGGGATCTGACGCGGGTACTCGATACCTTTCCCCGTTTGGCGCAGCGCATGAATCACATGGGGAATCATCTCTCAGGCGGCGAACAGCAGATGCTCACTGTCGGACGCGCCTTAATGACCAATCCCGAGTTGTTGATCCTCGACGAGGCGACTGAGGGGCTGGCACCGCTGATTCGCAAAGAGATCTGGTCGGTGGTTCGTCAGATCAAAGAGAGCGGAATCGCCGCAGTGATTGTCGATAAGGATTTAAACGCATTGCTCGAACTGGCTGATCGGAACATTATTATCAGCAAGGGCCAGATTGTTTATGAGGGGAGCTCGGCAGACCTGGCCGCCAATCCCGAAATACATACCAGGCATCTTGGGGTGTAGGAGAAGCTCTTGGTGCTTGTGGAGGTAAGGATGGAGAATAAGACCACAATACGAACAGGTTCGGCCGCCTGGGTCGAAGAGCTGCTCCGTGATTATTGGGCGACCAGTCCGCAGAATACCCTGGCCAATGATAGCGGTGAGAAAGCCTGGGATGAGCCCTTGATCGGTTTTGCGCGGGCCAGCCATCCACTTTTTCAACAAGTCGCGACCGACCTGGCCCCGTTCTACTGGACGCCAGAGCAGGCCTATGCGTTGGCGTTTCCTGAGGCTCCGGTTTCTGCTGAAGAGCTTTGTATCATCAGTTGGGTGCTGCCGCAAACCGCTGCGACCAGAGCTGATCAGAGAGAGGCCACAGATGTACCCGCTGGACGTTGGGCGCGGTCGCGTGATTTTGGCGAACGCTTTAACTGCGCCTTGCGCCTGCATATGGCCGCCACTCTGACCAGCGCCGGTTATCCGGCGGTTGCTCCTGAACGTCTGGCCGAGTTCGGTATACAACGTTCAGAACAGTTTGGCCTGGCTTCGAACTGGTCAGAGCGGCATACTGCGCACATTGCAGGCCTCGGCACCTTCGGCTTGAGTGACGGTCTTATTACCAGACGCGGTAAGGCGGTCCGCTTCGGCTCGGTGGTCGCCCGCATCGACCTGTCCGCGACACCACATGCTTATGATAATCGTCAGGCTTGGTGTCTCTGGCATGCCAAGGGGACCTGTAAGGTCTGCGCCCGTCGTTGTCCGGTTGATGCCATCACTGAAGCGGGACACGACAAGGATAAGTGTTTCGACTATATCCGGCAGGTCACAGCACCCTATGCACAAAGTACTTTCGGCACCGAGGCAACGCCCTGTGGTCTGTGTCAGGTCCGTATTCCTTGTGAAGAGAGAATTCCGCTTTGAATAGCTTCTCCGCGGAATCCTGTAGTAAAGTACTGGTCTTGATTAAGATTGCCGTTTATTCTCGCCCATTAGCGGGCAGACTTTAACCTAGAGAGAACCATGAAATTTACCGGAACTGATTCTTACGTAGCGACCGATGATCTGAACCTGGCAGTCAACGCTGCCATTACCCTGGGCCGTCCCCTGCTGATCAAGGGGGAACCCGGCACCGGCAAGACCATGCTGGCTGAAGAGGTGGCGAAAAGCCTCGGCATGCCGCTCTATCAGTGGCATGTCAAATCCACAACCAAAGCCAATCAGGGTCTGTACGAATATGATGCTGTCTCCCGCCTGCGCGATTCTCAGCTCGGCGATGAGCGGGTGCACGATATCAGTAATTACATCATCAAGGGGAAGATGTGGGAGGCCTTCGATTCCGAACAACAGGCGGTCCTTTTGATCGATGAGATCGATAAGGCCGATATCGAATTTCCCAACGATCTTTTGCAGGAACTCGACCGGATGGAGTTTTACGTCTACGAGACCCGGCAACTGATCAAGGCGAAGCACCGCCCGGTGATCATCATCACCAGTAACAATGAGAAGGAACTGCCCGATGCCTTTTTACGGCGCTGCTTCTTCCATTACATCCGCTTCCCCGAAGCTGAAACCATGGAGCAGATCGTCGAGGTCCACTATCCGGGGATCAAGAAGGCGTTGCTTCAGAGCGCTCTGGAGACCTTCTTCGGCATGCGCGAGGTGCCGGGGTTGAAGAAGAAGCCTTCGACCTCCGAACTGCTCGACTGGCTTAAACTGCTGGTCGCCGAGGAGATCCCCGCTGAAGCCCTGCACAGTTCGCAGCCCGGTAAATCGATTCCGCCGCTACACGGCGCGCTGCTCAAAAACGAGCAGGATCTGGGGCTGTTCGAGCGGCTGGTGGGGGGGCTGCACCGCCGCAGTCGCTGATGGCGTCGCGAAAAGTCCGCCCTGCTGCGTTACAGCGCTTTTTCAGGACTTCGACATACTTGTGTATGTCTTCACCCCTGAAAAATCACTAAGCCTTGCAGGGCGAAATTTTTGCTTAGCCATCTCTGGCTGATTGCATAGAATTGCAGTTGCTTGTATCAGCAGCATCTCACTTTTCTGTGACAAGACAGAAAAGTGAGATGCTGCCGGTCATCACCGGCAATCAAATAATATGATGGCAAGAGATAGTCTGTTGTCCCGGGGATTTTGGATGACGCAGAGATATGTTTGTCGTCTTAAGATTAAAACGAAAGACTGAACCATGCTGGTCGATTTTTTTCTCCAACTGAAACAATCCAAAATCCCGGTCACGATCCGTGAGTATCTCAGCTTGCTCGAAGCTCTGGATAAGCAAGTGGTCTGGGGGAGCGTAGAGGATTTCTATTATCTGGCGCGGCTCTGTCTGGTCAAGGACGAGACCCATTTTGACAAGTTCGACCGGGTCTTTGCCCAGTATTTTAAGGGGATAACCGATCTCAACGAAGAGCTTGAGACCCTGATCCCCGAGGAGTGGCTGCGCAAACTTTCCGAATTGGTGCTCTCCGAAGAGGAGAAGGCTCAGATCGAAGCACTCGGCGGATTTGAAAAATTGATGGAGACCTTGAAACAACGGCTGGCCGAACAGCAAGAGCGCCATCAGGGGGGCAGCAAGTGGATCGGTACCGGTGGTCGCTCCCCTTTCGGTGCTAACGGCTACAACCCTGAAGGGGTCCGCATCGGCCAGGCTGAGTCCCGACATCGCCGCGCGGTCAAGGTCTGGGATAAGCGTGAGTTTAAAAACCTCGATGGCTCGGTGGAGCTCGGCACCCGCAACATCAAGGTCGCCCTGCGCCGCTTGCGCCATTTTGCCCGCGAAGGTGCCCCCGAAGTTCTCGACATGCCCGGCACCATCCGCGCGACCGCCAGCAATGCCGGATACCTCGATCTGAAACTGGTTCCCAAACTACACAACAAGATCAAGGTGCTGATCTTCTTCGATGTCGGTGGCTCGATGGATGAACATATCAAGGTTTGCGAAGAGCTCTTCTCCGCCGCGCGTACCGAATTCAAACATCTCGAATATTTCTATTTTCATAACTTTGTCTACGAAAGTGTGTGGCGCGATAATCAGCGCTACCGCGCCGAGCGGATCGATCTCTGGGATGTGATCAACACCTACGGATCAGACTACAAGCTGATTTTCGTCGGAGATGCCGCTATGAGCCCCTACGAAATCTCCATGGTCGGTGGCAGTGTCGAGCACATGAATGATGAGGCCGGCTACGTCTGGGGTAAGCGCCTGCTCGATGCCTATAAAGACGCGATCTGGATCAATCCGACCCCGCAAGGCTGGTGGAACTTCACCCAGTCGGTCGGCATGATCCAACAGATTATGGAAGGACGGATGTTTCCCCTGACACTTGGCGGTCTTGAAGCTGGGATTCGATTGTTGAGCAAGGCTTCAGGCTGACCTGTATATCGGCGGTGAGATTAAAAGTGGATGAACAGGAAAAAATGGACACATCTTTGTCGTTTGGCTCTGTTCGCGATTATTGATTTTTCTATAAACTTCTTGCGCCGAACCTTTTTGCCAGGGCTTTTGACTGTTCCCGCTTCTCCAATCTCTTCATTGCTCTCGCAGGGGCGCCTTCAAAAAGAAACTGTTCCAATTCTGTTTCAGGAATCACCGCAGGGACCATTTGTTTTTCACCTTTAACATCTATGGCGACAAAGGTTAAAAATGAAGTGGCACAGACGGTACGTTCTCCACTGATCATATTTTCTGCAACAACTTTGACAAAAACTTCGATCGAGGTGCGGTTGGTCCAGGTGACGAAGGCCTCAAGGCAGACCGACTCACCTCTGCCGATCGGGTGGAGAAAATCGACTGAATCGGTTGAGGCAGTAACACAGGTGGTGCGGGCATGGCGAGCGGCTGCTATGGCGGCAATATCATCAATATAAAGCATCACCTTGCCACCAAACATGGTGTTGTAATTGTTGATATCCGGAGGGAGAACCATCGCGGCTTTTATGGCACGAGATTCTCTACAGAACTTGGCTTGTTTCGTTGTCATTGCATCTTCTCCTGCCTGGTGTGGGGTGTGACCGACAATCAGTGGTTATTCTAACAAATATCCGGGTGTTGCGGTTGGGAATGGCAGGGGATAGGTTGTTGTTCAACATGCAGGGTGTTGCCGCAGCATTGCTGTGAGGGAGGCATTGAGGTCCTTCACGGTGGTATAAAGGATATGGCCGTTGTTGTTCATTGTGCCGAGGGTGACCTCAGGCTGTTGTTGAAGAATGATGACAGGCTTACCGATTCCGTAGGCCAGCCCAAGGGCGAGCATGACGTTCGGATCTTGATCGGACAGGTTGAAGATCGCCAATCGGCAGGCGTACAGTTCTTGGCAGAGTTCACAAAGAGCAAGGTCGTCAAGCAGTGCTTGGTCCGCTTTGAAAAAGGAGAGTCTCTGTGCTTCCAGAGCGGGCTGAATCCCTTTTTTGAAGAGTTCCTGACCTGCGTCTCCGGTGGGGATTGAAACGAGGATTCGGTTGGCTGATTGCAACGGCCTGATCGACACTCCGTCAGCGTCGTGTTCAAAAAACTTCTCAAGATGCCGCGCCGCGATCAGCTTCTCTTCGGTTGCTTTATTAAAGGCTTCAACCTTATCTTCCAGACGGTCGATCTGGTGATTGATGGTCTTGACGAATTTTTCAACACTCGTCTTTTTGATCGATTTTCCCGATGGTGAATAATCGAAGGGGCCCAGTTTAAAGGTGGGGACCGTCACGGTTTTATCCGCATTGAGCTTGCTGGCTACGGAGTTGTAGCTCTCTTGCCAACTGTCGAATACGCGGAGATAGACATATTGATTGTTTTTCAGGTATTTACTTATTTTTGCCTGGATGTAATTAAGCTCATCGGCCAGTTCAGTGAGTTGAGCGATCTCCATTAACGTGCCTCGTGGGGTTTTATGCCGGCTTGCGGTCGCGCGGCAGAAAACCGGCTCCTCTGTAGCAATTTGATATAAATTAACACAATTGATAGTCTGCTGTTAAGTCTCAATGCCTGGGAGCCTGTTGACCTTGAATATCCAAATTTTACTTCGACTCGTATCGTCCGACAGGCTCCCAGGGAAAATGTGGCCTTGGCGCTGACGAAGATTTCTGTATAATCCTAGCAGCCTATCGGACTATCAATAAACTGGCTGAAAGTTCGTTTGTTTGGCCCATATTTCAACTCGTTATCGATCAATAGCTATGGCTATTACTCTCAAACGAGCGAAAATCTGATCTCAAACGCTCAAATTTTCGCTTCAGTCCTGATAGTCCGACAGGCTGTCAGAAAACCATTCATCAACAGGCTCTTCCATGACAGTATTTATCGTTTGTCTCTATCTGGCCGTGCTCGCTTTTGGTTGCAGACTTCACTTTCTGAATAACCGTCATCTCAAACAGTATGGGCATCAGATCCCTCCGGAATTTGAGGGGGCTATCGATCCCGAGACTCTGGCAAAATCTTCCGATTATACACTGGCCAAGGGGCAGGTTTCTCTGGTGCAGAGCCTCTTCGACAGCGCCTTGACACTGGCCTTTGTCTGCGGTGGACTTATGGTCTGGTATGACGGCTGGCTGGCCGGCTATGCTCTTCAGTTTATTACCGCTGGGCTCGTTTTTTTTCTACTCTTGTCACTGGCGAAGACGCTGATCGATCTGCCCTTCGATCTCTATAATCATTTCAGGATCGAGACCCGCTTCGGCTTCAACAATATGAGCTTCAGGCTCTGGGGGGCTGATCAGCTTAAGTCGCTGTTGCTTTCCAGCCTGTTCTTTACTTTGCTTGCTTCAGCCGCTTTCTGGCTTATTCAGACGGCCCCTGAAAACTGGTGGCTCTGGGTCTGGGTGCTGATGGTCGGGTTCAGCCTCTTGATGATGGTCCTCTCGCCCTATGTTATCGAGCCACTTTTTTTCAAGTTCGCACCCCTGAAGGTAGAAGGCCTCGAAGAGAATATCCGTGAAATGATGGGCAAGGCGGGACTATCGGTGAGCAAGGTTCTGCAGGTGGATGCCTCTAAACGCAGCGGTCACTCCAATGCTTATTTTACCGGGATCGGCAAGCAGAAGCGGGTTGTGCTCTTCGATACCTTGCTGGAACAACTCTCCAAAGAAGAGATCCTGGCGGTGTTGGCCCACGAACTGGGGCACATGAAGAAGAAACATATTTTGAAACGGATGATCATGATGGCCGGAATCGCGCTTTTTTATTGCTGGCTGGCGCATACCCTCATCGGCTGGCAGGGGTTGCCGATGCTTGTTGGCATGGACGAAGCCAGCTTTTATGCGCGGTTGGTGATTCTTTTGTTCCTCTCCGGCATCCTGACTTTTCCACTTACGCCCTTGTTCAGTATTCTGTCGCGCAGGGATGAATATGAGGCTGACCATTTTGCCTGTGATCTGCATGGCAACCCCGAAGATCTGGCGACGGCTCTGGTCAAGATGAGTACAGAGAATCTCGCGAACCTGCATCCTCACCCCAGCTATGCGCGCTTCTACTATTCGCACCCCCCGGTGGTGGAACGCGTGCGGAATTTAAGAGCGCAATAAAAATCTGGCAACGACCTGGCGAAGGAGAACTGATGAGATCCCCCCGCAAACAGATTCTGGATTGGGCCGAGCATGGTCAACTCAGTGAAGGCTCGCTCTGTGAGGCTCTGAAATTGACGGAAGCGGATCCCGCTCCGACCGACTGGCGCAGCTTTTTCGATCACCTGATGTTGTGGCTCGGCTCCATCTTCATGGCGGTCGGCGTGATCTTTTTTTTCGCTTATAACTGGCAGGAGATGGGGCGCTACGCCAAATTTGGACTGGTTGAAATCTTGATCCTGATCGCGGTCGGCAGCTGCTGGAAACTTGGGCTGGATCGACTGTCGAGTAAGGCGGCCCTGTTCTCTGCAACCCTGCTGATCGGTGCACTGCTGGCGCTGGTGGGTCAGACTTATCAGACCGGGGCCGATCCCTGGCAACTCTTTGCAAGCTGGGCGCTGATGATTCTTCCCTGGGTTGTCATCGCTCGTTTTGGTGGTTTGCTGCTGTTTTGGGTCGGGCTGGTTAATCTCTCCATGCTGCTCTACTTTCAAACCTTTCCGCGTTTCTTCGGTTTTTTCGACTTGCTGTTCGATTCCGAGACCTTACTCTGGACTTTCTTTATCTTTAATACCGTCATTCTCTGTTTCTGGGAGTTTGCTGTCCAGCGTGGAGTCGTTTGTTTGAGCGAACGTTGGCCTCTACGGGTGTTGGCCGTTGCCAGTGGCAGTTTAATTACAACCCTGGCGGTATGGTCGATTATCGAATTCCGTTCATTCGGGATTGCCGGGCCACTCGTTTACTTTGTCTGGCTTGCAGCGGCCTATGCTGTCTATCGATATAAGTTTCAGGATATCTTTGTGCTGGCAGGTGGGGTCTTGAGCATCATCATTGTTGCCACAACCGGTCTGGCAAGGATGATGAGTTCAAACAATTTTAGCGCTGGCGGTTTGTTGTTTCTTGGCCTGGCGGTGATCGGCATGTCGGCGGCTGGTGGCTACTGGCTGAAAGCTCTGGCCCAGGAGGAGACATCATGAAGGCTCTTGCCCGTCATGCATTGTGGCAAAAGCTGCAAGCCGCTGGACTGGTTGAGGGGGAGCTTCCTCTCGTCAATGAGATTGACTCCCCCTGGTACATTCGTGTGATGCTCGGATTCGCGGGCTGGATCGGCTCACTGTTTTTGCTCGGTTTTGTTGGCGTCGGGTTTGCGTTTGTGATGAAGAGTGCTCTGGCTTCCCTGGTTGTTGGCGTTTGCGTCAGCGGTGGTGCATTTGCACTTTTCAGGTCCAAGCGGGAGACAGCCTTTATCACCCAGTTTGGACTGGCGGTTGGTCTGGCCGGACAGATGTTGCTGATCTTTGGATTGGGTGACTTGTTTGGCGGTAAAGAGTCAACTTTGTTTGGAGCCGCGTTTGTCGTCGAAGTGATTTTGACTGTACTGATGCCGAACTTTATTTATCGTGTCATGTCCAGTATGGCGGCACTGCTCGCGCTCTCTTTGTCTTTGAATAGCCTCGGTGTCTTTGGAATTGCACCCGCCGTTACTGCGGCAGCATTTGCCTGGATCTGGCTGCAGGAGACTCGCCTGGTCAGATTCAGCGCGCTCTGTCGACCGGTTGGCTATGGTCTGGCTCTGTCACTGCTGCTCTACCGGGTAAACATTCTCTGGGGTCGCGGGCTCTGGTGGCATCGATCACGACATGCTGCGAACTGGATTGAAATCTATTCGCCCTGGTTGGGTCTGGTTCTGGTTGCAGTAACTTTTCTTGCGGTGGCCTTCATCCTCCTTAAGCGCATGGATATAGCAGCGACCAGCCGAACCGGGATCACTGTTCTTGCTGGCGCAACTCTGACTATGGCAGCATCTGTCGTCGCACCGGGAATCGCACCAGCTTTACTGGTTTTGGTCGTTGGCTTTGCCGTTTGCGGTCGGGTGATGATCGGGCTTGGTCTGTTGGCCATGGGTGGGTTTTTATCCAATTACTATTACACGATGCAATCGACTTTGTTGATGAAATCGATGTTGTTGTTCGGACTCGGTACTCTGCTGCTTGTTTGTCGATTGCTGATAAATAGATTCTGGCCGTCCAGATTTTTTCCATCTGTTGGCGGAGGACAAGCCGATGCGTAAAATCATTCTGATTCTCACAACCCTGGTCGTGCTGATTGCGGTCAACTTCAATATCTATCAACGTGAACAGCTGATAAACGATGGTCGGTTGGTGTTGTTAGCACTGGCGCCGGTCGACCCTCGCTCACTGATGCAGGGCGATTACATGGCACTGCGCTTTGAAGTTGCCAACCAGGCTTTTCAGCAGAATGATCTCAAAACCCTGGAGGATGGTTATCTGGTTCTGACCATCGATGAACAAAATCGAGCAACATTCAGTCGTTTTGCTGAGGATTCAGCCCTGACTGATGATGAAGTTTTGATGCGTTATCGTATTCGCGATGGTCGTTCAAAGTTCGCGACCAACGCCTTCTTCTTTCAAGAAGGGCATGCTAAAGATTATAGAAAGGCCAAGTTTGGTGAATTTCGGGTTGCGTCGGATGGAGACTCGATTCTAACGAATCTGCGGGATAAGGACCTGGTTGTACTGGGAACAGGGAAACCCTGATTTTGATCAAACCCCCACTTTTGTTTTGTCGATTATATGTGCCGGGCCGAAGAATTTTCTGATGGGGTAATTCTTCGGCCCGGTAGAGCCCAGTGGTCGTAATTCTCTCAGATGTTCGGAATCCGGGTTGTCTCGCCCTTGTAGTTTTTCAGTGTGTACTCAGTGTCATTCTTGTCATCAATGTAGTAGTCCGGCATCAGCGGGATTTTGCCGATATTGGTCGCCAGCACGTACATCGGTTGCGCCATCCCGGTGGTGTGACCCCGCAGTGCGTCACGGATCAGTTCGGCACCTTTTTCAACCGGTGTACGGAAATGATCGATCCCCGGGGCCGGTTCGCAATAGAAAACATAGTAGGGGCGAATCCGGGTGCGCAGCAGTTTCTGGTGTAGCTCTTTGAAGGTCGGCACATCATCGTTGATCCCTTTTAAGAGTACAGCCTGGTTGCCGACATTGACTCCACAACTCATCAACTCATATACGGCTTTTTCGGTTTCGGGGGTAATCTCTTTCGGGTGGTTGCACTGAGTATTGATCCAGACCGGCACCCTGTGAAAGCCGCCGATCGCTTTTTTTAAACCTTCGGTGATCCGTTGTGGGAGAACGATCGGCAGGCGTGAGCCGATGCGGATCATCTCAACGTGAGGGATCGCGCGCAGGCTGTCGATCAGATACTTCAGCTTTTCATCCGAGAGCAGCAAAGGGTCTCCGCCGGTGATCAGCACGTCACGAATCTCGTCGTGCTCGCCAATCCAGGCCAGGCCTTCTTCAACATCGAAACGCAACTGCAGATCCTGATCTACAACCAACTCCTTGCGGAAACAGTGCCGGCAGTAGATTCCGCAATCCTGGATGACGGTAAAGGCGATCCGGTCGGTGTACTGACGAGCAATACTGTCGGGACGGACCTCTTCTGTCTTACGATTTTCCTTGAAGAGCAGGTAGTCTTTCATCCCGAATTTATTGACCTTCTCCTGCATTGAAGGGATGACCTGCATCCTGATCGGGCATGTTGGATCGTCTTTATCCATTAATGAGGCAAAATAGGGTGTCGTTCCCCATTTGGTGTCCAAAGACTGAATTGCCTCTTTTTCGTCGTCAGAGACATTAATGTAGGTTGAAAGTTTTTCGAGAGTGTTGACCTGGTTTTGCATCTGCTTTTGCCATTTAGCAGGCATGCTTTTCTCCTTTATTAAGGTTATATCGATTCTGCGGAGTTTGAGAGTCGACGAAATCAGGAGGGCTGAATGCTGAGGGCTGTCAGATATACACTTCGGCCGTCAGGCGTAAAGGTGCACGGAGGGGGTGGAGCACTGGCCATCAGCCGCGTCCTGAAAATTGTTACTATTCGGTTGTTTTGGAACAGAGCGACCCGCGACTCGGTTCAACCGGTAGGTTCGAACCAAGCGCAACTCTATAAGAAAAGAGGATCTGCGAAGCATCACGCGGGGTGAAGTTCTTAACGATCTCCTTGCGGGGCAAGGACGGAACACTCAGATAGGGTGTCGCCTTGTCGATCAGTCTTGATTGTGAGGAATAGTGATTATTCCTCGTGTCTATCCCTGAAGTTGGTGTAAGCCCGGCCGGAGGGGTTTCACGCCGGCCGGGCTGATCCTGATTTTTAGAGCGCAGCTTTGCGTGCCGAATCTAGCCAGCTGTCCCAGGTCTTCTGGTTCTTCTTGATCCACTCTTTGACGTGACGATCAATATCTTTCGTTGATTTCTCGCCATTTTGCATCTTGGTGTTCTGCTCATTGATATCACCGAGCGGCAGGGTGAAGAGCTTGAAGAATTCTTTAGCCGCCGGGTTCTTGGCAAGGAATTTCTTGTTGGCGACGATCCGAATGTCGGCGACCACAAAACCGAGCTTGACCGGATCGCTGACTGCTCCCTCAACCCCAGGGACAGTCAAGCGGTCAACTGAGTCTTTTTGTGCTTCAGTCGGCTTGATCTCAGGTACGTTCATCCAGAGCACGTCCTGACCTGGTTTAAATTTAAAGATGGTCCAGTTTGGTGCCCAGGTGTAGAAGAAAGCAGGTTGGCCGGATTTGTAACGAGCCAGGGCATCGGCCATGCTCGCAGAGTAAGCAGCCTTTATCAGGTTGATGTCATCCTCAAGACCATAGGCCTTCATGTGGTGGGCGATCGTGGCCTCACATCCCCAGCCGGCAGGGCAGGCAGTCAGGTCGGCCTTGCCGTCGCCGTTGGCATCGAAGGCCGCTTTGACTTCTGGACGTTTGAAGTCGGCGAGTGATTTGATGTTGAATTTTTCGACTTCTTTCTTCGAGACCAGATACCCCTGCAAGCCACCAGCTTTGACGACGTAACCAATCTTCTCGCCTTTTTCATCAAAGTTTTTCGGTACCTGTCCGTTATGGACCGGGAACCAGCCGTTGGTCCAGTAATCGAGATCACCTAAGGCGAGTGCCTGGTAAAAGAGTGGGTTGGATAACTCTTTCGGTTTTTTCGCATTGTAGCCGAGCTCTTTGAGACCAGCACGAACCAGAGCTTCTTGAAAGTAGCCGGTGTTCCAAGTGGCCCGGCCGGGCTGAACCTTGATCCCCTTGCCAGGTTTCTGTTGGTCCGCAAAAGCGGGTAAACATAGAGACAGCAGTAGCAGGGTAAGCAAAACACGTTTCATACTTTTCTCCTTTTGATCAGATTAATGTGTGAATAGAACTAAAAAACTACTTTTGTGCAATTCCTTGGGTGATGCGATCGAGAACCATTGCCAGCAGGACGATGGAGAGGCCCCCAATAGTCGCCAGCCCGATCTCTAAAGTGTTCAATCCTTGTACCACAGGATTTCCTAATCCGCCCGCACCAATGAGTGCGGCGATGACCACCATCGACAGGGCCATCATGATTGTCTGGTTGAGCCCGGCCATGATCGAGGGCATGGCGAGGGGGATTTGAACCTTACGTAGCACCTGCCAGGGTGTTGCACCGAAGGCCGTTGCCGCTTCGATCAATTCAGGATGAACCTGACGGATCCCGAGATTTGTCAAACGAACAATCGGTGGCAGGGCAAAGACGATGGTTGCTAGAATGCCGGAGACGGTGCCGATACTGAACAACATGACCACCGGTACCAGGTAGACAAATGCCGGGGTAGTTTGCATGGCATCAAGAAAGGGCCGCAGGAAGGTTTCGAAACGTTTGCTGCGGCCAGCTAATATCCCAAGGGGAATGCCGGTCGCCGCGCAAAAGAGCACCGAACAGATCACCATCGACAGGGTGGTCATGGTGTCTTCCCAAAGACCGAGATAACCGATGAGTACGAAAGTCAAAATGCTGAAAATCGTCACGCGTTTACCGGCGAAGCGCCAGGCCGCCAGGGCAAACAGCAAGATCACAACAAAGGGTGGCAGGGTCGCAAACAGCCACTCTAGAGCTTCTAGGCTGATTTGAACCGGTGCTTTGATGATCTGAAAATATTCACGATAATTCATGACCAGCCAATCGACGGCGGTCTGGACCCATTCATCTAGTGGTATCAACTGTTCTTCAAAATTAAATATTCGCATTGCTCAGTCTTGTCTCCATTATGGTAATCAGACAGTCATTTCAATTGATTCATCTGGTTCTTCTGATTCACTGCGATGCAGGGTGCGCAGGAACAGATTTTTGGATACGGCTCCGAGATATCCACCCGCACTGTCAAGGATCGGTAGTGGCCAGGGATTGCTTGCGACTTCAGGCAGAATGTCCTGCATCGAATCGTTTGTGTGGGCCGGGACTATGTTGGGAAGATACGCGTTGCTGATCTCTTGCGGGTATTCAGGGCGATCGATCAGTTCGCGTAGCGAATCGGTTGAGACTATCCCTTGAAATTTACGGGTGCTGTCGATCACATAGCCGTAATCACGATCATTTTTGATCAAGCGTTGCAGTGCTGCACGGGGGCTTTTGCCATCGGTGACAATAATGGTGACCTGTGAGTCGACTGCAATATCACCTGCGGTCAAAATATTGGTCGGATCGACACCGCGAAAGAAAGCGCGCACATAATCGTCGGCGGGGTTTTGTAGAATTTCTTCCGGTGTGCCGACCTGGACGACACTTCCCCCTTCCATGATCGCAATTCGGTCACCGATCCGCATCGCTTCGTCAAGATCATGGGAGATAAAGACGATCGTCCGTTTCGCCTTGGATTGCAGTTTGAGAAGTTCGTCCTGCATTTCGGTTCGAATCAATGGATCAAGCGCTGAGAAGGCTTCATCCATCAATAGAATATCGGGATCAACGGCCAGTCCTCGTGCCAGTCCGACCCGCTGCTGCATACCGCCGGACAGTTCTGACGGCATACTCTCCGCTCTGGATTCCAGACCGACCTGTTCCAATGCCTGCAGAGCACGTGCTTCACGGCTTGGTTTGTCGATGCCGTCCATCTCCAGGCCAAAAGCAGCGTTCTGTAATACGGTCATGTGCGGCATCAGGGCAAAAGATTGAAAGACCATACTCATTTTTTCACGGCGCATTTTGACCAGCTGATCATTGTTCATGCTGACGATATCTTCACCATCGATAAGAACCTGTCCCGTGGTCGGTTCGATCAGTCGGTTGAGCATCCGCACCATGGTTGATTTTCCGGATCCGGAGAGTCCCATGATGACGAAAATTTCGCCGGTATATATATCGAAACTGGCGTCCTGAACGCCAACGGTCGTCTCGGTTTTTTTAAAAATTTCTTCTTTATTCAGGCCCTGCTTAAGCAACCGCAGTGCATTTTTCGGGTGTGGTCCGAAAATTTTGAATAGGTTTCTGACCGAAATTTTGACGTGATTACTCATATATTTATCCTTATAGTTCAAGGTGTTAGCTTTGCAATGATGGGAAGCTGGGCAGGTGTCGATATTGTCTGTAACGACACTGAAGCCCACAGCCGAAAGCAGAGGAGGAAAGAGTGGTTGACCGCGACTCGCAGCGTCCCTAATAATAATTTGTTATTTGATTTTTTAAAGGACAGAGCGACCCGCAACCCGGTTCAGCAGGAACTGCACGAACCAGGCGCTACTCTGATAGAAAAGAAGATCTCTGAAGCATCACACAGGGCGAAGTTCTTGACGATCCTCTTGCGGGGCAAGGACGGAACTCCCGGGCAGGGCGTCGCCTATAAGCGGGTATACTACAAAGATTAGCGACTAAGGTCAAATTGAGAAGGTTCTGGACTCAGTTGAACCAGTTGAATTGACAGAGAAGCCGATCTGACTTATATACAGACCGATTAATTCATAAATCTAAGTCAGCGGGAGGGCGGGACGCATGAATGCGTAGCGGGCGTAACCTGGGAAAGGCTGTTTAGTCAGTTAAGACCCATATGGCCGAAAGGAATCCAAGCTGTGGCCAAGAAATCTATGGTTATTACCGGTGAATCTCTAGCTCGACAGGGTTATTGTCGAATCAGTAAACGAAAAAATGTTGTCGCCAGAATTGACGTTGAAAACTGGGTAGAAGTCTTAGCCAATCACTTTGGCAAAACTCTGCATGAAATGTTCACTGAAATATTGGCAAAGCCTGGACACTATGAAGATCTGTTCCGTCGCGAATGGAGTAAAGATCACCTCGATGTCAGTTTGACGACGGCTCGCACGGTCCCCTCAAGTTTCGAGTGTGCGGTTGGTTTTGAGGAGAAGGACGAGGTTCCGGAATAAAGGGATTTTTTTAGCCGTTACATGAACAACTCTTGATGCAGCTCCTTTCTGTTTTCCATTTCTTTCCTGTCTCTGCGAGGAATCCCCATGGCATTGCCCTGGAAGACGCTCGACCGATTCATCACCGATGATGAGGGAATCCTTGAACTGCGCCAGCGCGGAGCGCGGGATTTTATTATCTCGCTTGGCAATCAGGTGCTGATGAACAGCAAGGCGCAACGTTCCGAAATTGCACTCGGTGAGTTGGGCTGCTGCGGGCTAAAAACACACTCAGGACCGCGAGTTCTGGTTGGTGGCCTGGGGATGGGAATTACCCTGCGAGCAGTGCTTGATGCTCTGCCCGAGGAGGCAGAAGTAGTCGTCGCTGAACTCAATCCCAAGGTCGCAGAATGGTGCCTTGGTCCACTTGCTGGTCTGACCAACGGGGCCGTCAGTGATCCGCGCGTCACCGTTGAAATCGCTGATGTGTCTGATTTGATCCGTACGTCGCTCAGCGCTGAGTTCGATTCGATCATTCTCGACCTTTATCGCGGCCCCCATCCTCAGACCGATCGGCGCAAAGATCCGATCTATGGCAGCCATGCCATTGAACGCACGCGCTCAGCGCTCAAGCCTGGCGGCACCTTTGCGGTATGGGGTGAAAATCCCGATGCCGGTTTTGAAGAGCGGCTCGTTTCTGGTGGGTTTAGCCTGCGCTGTGAAAGGCCCGGAAAAGGCGGCTATCGACATGCGGTCTGGGTGGCACACAAGAAGACTGTAGTGAAATCTCAACCGCGTAAGAATAGAAACCCAAAAAAATAAGCTGTCCGGAAAATGCGAAGAGGAATAGTCGTGGAAGAGTTTGATTTAAATGGTCGCGAATTTGTCGAGCTGTGTAGTTTGTTGAAGTTGCTTGGGCTGTGCTCAAGTGGCGGTAGTGCTAAAATGGCGATTTCCGAAGGACGCGTCTCTGTTGAGGGACAGGTGGAGTTACGCAAGCGTTGTAAGATCCGTCCGGGTCAAGTTGTTGAGTTTGGTGGGCAACAGATCACGATTATCTAGTGCTCCCTGCGGAGTACGCAGTTTTTCTAGCAAATAGAGTTTATTCTGATAGATCCTTCCTCAGATAAAATCTGTGGCGTAATCTAGTTTATAAGAAGATTCTCAAGTCTTTTGATAAGGGCGCAGCCACAGAATCCTGCCATGATTTCTTTCACTTGTTTCAGCTTTCATCCGTTGTTCTACTTGTCTTTTTTTAAATCGTCAGTCTCTCCTCCCGATTGTGATCTCTTTTGAAAAACTAATAAAACTCTTGAATGCTTGCATCTTGCGAAACTCAGGTTAGAGTTGGTCAATAAAGATTTCAGGTTTAAGCCAAACAGGAGTCATGGGATGGAGAATATACAAAAGCATGAAATTCTTCTTGAAAGTGGTACGAACGAGATGGAAATTATCGAATTCTATCTTGGTGGACAGTCGTTCGGTATCAACGTGCAAAAGCTCAAAGAGATTATCCCTTTTAATGCCGAGCAGGTGACAAAAATCCCGGAGACTCATGATTCTGTTCTCGGTACGCTGTTGTTACGTGGCAGTACGATTCCGCTGATAGATTTGAAGCAACATCTTGCACAGCGTTATAATTCCTGCGAAGGAGAGGTGCGCGAAGTGACCCTGGTCTGTGAATTTAACGGGCGTATCAACGGGTTCAAGGTCGATGGTGTGAACCAGATTCACCGGATCACCTGGAGTGAAGTTCAGCCGCTGGCCAAGTTTATTGGCCAGTATAGTCCACGGTTCACGGGCAGCATCAATATCGAACAACGTGAGATTCTGATCGTTGACCTGGAACATATTATTGCAGAGTTCGATCCTGAAGCGGCCCTTGATTATGATGCTGAGTTTGAGACTGATGAGAAGAAACAGGATATTGGTAAACATCGTCAGCAGATGCGGATTTTTTTGGCAGAAGACTCATCACTGATACGCGTTGGTATAGAAAAAATATTAAAAACAGCAGGTTATAGTGATCTGCACAGTTTCGCTGATGGTGAGAGTTGCTACAATGAGATAATCTCTCAAAAAAAGGAACTCGAGGTCACTGGAGAGGGGATTCGAGGTCGACTGGATCTGTTGATTTCAGATATCGAGATGCCCAGGATGGATGGTTTGACACTGTGCAAGAAGATAAAGGAAGATCCCGTGCTCAAGGATGTGATTGTGGTCCTGTTTTCGTCGCTGATCAATGAGCAGATGGCGGCCAAGTGTGATTCGGTCGGGGCTGATGGCTATGCGACCAAACCGGAAATTCCCAAACTGGTTGGGATGATGGATCGTTTTTTAATTGATGATTAGCCTGTTTTGTATTTGACAAGAGGCAAATTATAGATAGAAAAGGCCGCTCCTTAGGGGGGCGGCCTTTTTTGTCGATTATGTTGACTCGTTTAGCCGATATTTTTTTCCAGTCTTTCGCAGACCCGTTGTGCGTCAGCTTTGGCTGTATTGATTTGATCCGGGGTCATCTTGTTTTCGAGGTTTTTCAGGACCCGCTGGGCATCTTCGTGCCCTTGTTCGGCAGGTAAACTCAGCCAGACGTGGGCGACGATGTAGTCTTTGTCCACTCCTCGGCCGAGGGCATACATCCCACCTAGGTTGTACTGGGCATCGGTGTAGCCCTGCTCAACCGCTTTGTTCCACCATTTCACCGCTTCGGCATCACTCTTTTCGACACCATAGCCGAAGACATAGATGACTCCAAGGTTGTATTGAGCCGCAGCATTCCCCTGTTCTGCCGCAAGGGTCCACCACTTGCGTGCTTCGGTGTAGTCCTGGGGAATATTCTCCCCCTTGATGTACATGCTGCCCAGATTGTACTGGGCATCAAGATCGCCCTGCTCAGCAGCAAGACGGTACCATTTAACTGCTTCAAAGGAGTCGGCCTTGACTCCTTCTCCACGAGCGTACATGAATCCCAGGTTGTGCTGGGCATCGACATGTCCCTGCTCGGCGGCCATCTGGCACCATTTGAATGCTTGAGTGTTATCCTGGTCGACCCCTTGGCCGAACGCATACATGATGCCCAGATTATACTGGCCATCAGAATTACCGGCCTGGGCTGCCTTACGGTACCAATGAACCGCCTGCTCAAAATCTTGTTCGATACCTTCACCGTTGGCATACATCAGGCCCAGGGTGTATTGCGCTTCGATGTGGTTTTGGTCTGCCGCTTTTTGGCACCAGATGAGAGCCTGAGAGTAGTCCTCCTTAACCCCTTGTCCAAACGCGAGCATCACACCGAGATTGTACTGGGCGTCAGCATCGCCTCTGTCCGCCGCACGTCGGTACCAGTTGACCGCCTCGGCATCATTCTGCTCGACGCCTTGCCCCTGCTCATAGAGAAAACCGAGTGCCAGCTGCGCTTGGATGTGATTCTGTTCCGCAGCTAACTGGTACCAGCGAGCGGCTTCAGAGTAATCCTGCGGGGCACCGTCACCGAGCTCGCACATACGACCGTAGCTGTACTGTGCATCAGTTTTTCCAAGTTCAGCGGCTTGCTTGTAGCGGTTTTCAGCAATAAAGGTTGGCTCATTCATGATCTGATCCTGTCAATGGGCAACGGACAGCTTTACCGACGATTTGAAGAAAATTAGCAGATACATGGATAATGTGCAAATCTCCATGTGATCAAAGGGGAAATCAGAAAAGAAAATAATACTGTAGTTTTGAGTGATGAGTCGTAAAGGCAGTCAGGATTGCAGAAATTAAAAAGGGAACCCGCAAAACGGATTCCCTTGATTTTTTTGGTTGCGGGAGGAGGATTTGAACCTCCGACCTTCGGGTTATGAGCCCGACGAGCTACCAGACTGCTCCATCCCGCGACAACGTGACGGAAACTACCCGATTGCCTGACGCAGGTCAACCACTTAATTTAGAATTGTATGAAAAAGCATGCTTTCTTACCGATTCACCCTTGTCGGCATGAGGGTGTAAGTGCTAAAAACGGCTCCTGTACGCCCTCGACCTTGAATTTTACCCTAAACCATATAGCGCTGAAGGGATTCTCTTTGCAAGATGTTATTGATCTCGATCAAGCCCTGAAACTTCGTCAGCGTGGCGCCTTGCTAGTTGACGTGCGCTCACCTGCTGAATTTGCCGAAGCGACCATCCCCGGTGCGATCAACGTCCCGGTTTTAGATGATGTGGAGCGAGCAGAGATCGGGACTCTGTATAAACAGGTGGGGCGACGTGATGCCCGCAGGCGCGGGATTGAGATTGTTGCTCCCAAAATTCCAGAAATGCTTTGGAAGATTGAGAACGCACGTCATCCAGACTCTCCTCCGGCCGTAATTTTTTGCTGGCGGGGAGGGATGCGGTCTCTGGCGATGACCTCTTTTCTCAATTTGGGCGGGATTCCTGCGCGTCAGTTGAGTGGCGGGCATAAGGCTTTTCGCCGTATGGTGATCGATTATTTTGAACAGACCGATTTCGGCAAGGTTCTGGTGGTGCGTGGTCTGACCGGTGTTGGCAAGACACTTTTGCTTCATCGCCTGGCGGCTGAAAATTATCCGGTTATCGATCTTGAAGGATTGGCTAATCATCGCGGCAGCGCTTTTGGCGGTCTGGGTTTGGGAGAGCAATCTGGACAGAAGATGTTTGAGGCTCAGCTCTGGGACCGATTAGAAGAGACGCGTGGTGCTGATTACTTACTGACTGAGGGGGAGAGCCGGCATATAGGCAGGTTGGTCGTTCCCCCCCGTTTTTATAAGGCGCTGCAGGAGCAGTCAAGTCTTTGGGTTGATGCTTCACTCGATTATAGAGTGCGCGTGATTCTTGATGATTATCCCGCGCGCGATGATCTTACGGCAGCATTCGAACCGCCTTTGCGTGCGCTGAAAGAGCGGCTTGGAAATTCTGCTGTTACCGATCTGTTAAAGCTTTTGCATGAAAAAAAGTGGGAAGAACTGACACGGAAGTTGATGGTCGACTACTACGACCCGCTTTACCTGCATACTCTTCCGACGCGCCGGATTGAAATTCGAGTTGACAACCTTGATGACGGAGTGACCGATCTCAAGAGGGCAATTTCCGAGCTTCTGCAGAATTGAAATTCGACCACTCTTGCGATGGGCCTTTTAGGAGCCTGTCCGACAATTCAGAACCGGCTACAAATTCAGCAGTTTGGTCCATATCTCAGCTCCTTTTTGCCTCATAGCTACGGCTATGAGCCCGCAAACGAACTAAAATCTGACCTCAAACTTCTGGATTTTCGCTTCGGCCCTATTGTCGGACAGGTTCCTAGCAGGTTATCCTGTCTGTTATGACTGTAGAAAATCACCCTAAAAAAACAATCTCGCCACTTTTTATTAGCGATTTTACCGTCGACGCTGCCGCACCCTTCGAACGTCATCTCAACCGGCTTGAGGTCGAGATCGGCGGGGAGGATTATCGTGGCCTTAAGCGGGTTGAACTGGTTGAATTACCGGAAGACGCCTTCGACGGCATGGTAGATCTGACCGAACGACTGCTGCATACCACCCAGAATAATTATAATCGACAGTTGCTGATTGAACTTCAAGTACGGGTCTACCTCGATAAAAAACGTTACTATGTTTATTATCGGTTGCCGGAACGAACTATCCGTTTTGTGCCGAGTTGGCGTGAGCAGGTGTTGACGAGAATTTTTGGTGGACTGCCTGTGGAAACCTGCGACTGGACACCTTGCCCTGGCCTGTTAGTCGGTTTCAGTAGTCGTTATATCGCCGATGATGCGGGAGGGAGTCTGCTGATACAGGCAGACTGCCCTGACTTAGAACTGCCAATGTTAACCGTCAGTCATGGCCCATACGATCCCCATACCCTTAAGTCGCCCTCTATTTTCTACGTGAAGGTCGTGCGCGCGGGGCAATTATCAACCTCGGCTTTTCAGGTCGCGAACCTCTGGCCGACCAGAACCTGCATAAACTGAAAGCTTGGGGGGTTCCTCTTAACCCCAGCAATATTGATGTCATTTATCCATACGTCGATGCCAGTGGCCATCCGTACTGCTATAAGCAGGAGGAGAGGCTCTGTGAATTCATCAAGCTTTTTTCAGGGCCAGCTCCAGTCTTAATCGTTGATGTTCATGGTTATGTGGGGACCAGTCCCGATGACCGGCGGGTGATTGTCGGACTCGGTGGTCTGCCACCATATCCTGATCCGCAAAATATGGGCGCTCTAGAGGTTGTCGGTAAGCAGGTTCAGCTCGACCCTGACGGTCGATTGCGTCAAGGGCTGGAAATGATTCGTGAGCTTTCACCCGAAATTGTGGTGCAATTTTGTGCCGACAGTCATCAAGGTTATCACCTGGAAATGCAGGAGGAACTGAGCCTTCAGGGCCGAATTTTCGATCCTCGCCGAGAGCTCAAAAATTTGATCAGGGGGGAAGAGCGCAACTACCTGATGCCGGAGGATGTTCGTTGGCTCCCGAGTGCCGGTGCTAACGCTTTGCAAAGGATGCAGGCATGCAAATTGTACAGTTGCGCGGGATGCATGCATGTTGAAATCCCGACGTTGATCCGTCAGAGGATGGCGTTGCGCATGAAGGAGAAGGCGATTACAGATTCGCTGACCAGTTCGGGGCTATAGTGCTTGAGAGGCGAGAAACGAGAGGCGAGAAAAATCAGGATCTACAGATTTCAAACCACGCTTCCCGACTCACATCTCTCGTCTCGTTTGTTCAAAATGGCCGCTGATTCTTCATCTCTTTATAAGTTCCGCTGAATGGGGCCATCTCGATTATGATTCCTTCGACGAAGCTCTTGTCTGCAATCTTCATCTCCAGTGGATTTTCCCCACCATGTTTGCCGTAGAGTTCTCCTTCGCGCGGCATGTCCCAGGCGTGAATTCGTGCTGCCAGGTAGTAGCTCCCACCTTTTGGCAGGTAGAGAGTGAATTCTCCCTTCTGGTTGGTCAGGGTCGAGGCAAAATCTGGCAGACGCTGCAGATTCTTGTCGCTATAGGCGATGGCGAAGCCACCGGGAACAGGCTTGCCTTGCTTGTCGATAAGAACCCCACGGATTCCGGTATCGGTTTTTGTATCGGAAAGATCTTTCTTGAAGAACATTGGCGCTTTCATCTGGATCATCTGTAAATTGACTTGGGTTAGTTTACCTTCGGCGACGCGGGCAAGGATTCGCTGATGGTCAGAGAAGTAGTCACCAGTCGTTAGTGGCCCATTGGGGAGCCCACTGGAGCGTTTACGAGCCACGACATAGTAATTGCCTGGTTGCAGGTCAATACTGTAAGTTCCATCTTCTCCAGTCGGAGCGGACAGGAATTCTGAAGGTCCAAGTAAATTTGAGATGGCATTCGGGTAGATGTTGACATAGGCTCCCGCCAAGGGGGCACCATAGGTCTTGAGCAGGATCTTGCCGCTGATACCAGTATGGCCATGACCATCGATCATTGTTTCGATCACCTGACCACCGGTGGCGGTTGTTTGTATATTTGGTGCGCAAGCCGGAAGCAGCAGCAGAGAAACCAGACAACAGAACAGTAATGGGCGCATGGTGAAACCTCCTTAAAACTATGAAAACAGGGGTAGCTTATATTGAAAATGATATCAATTGTAGCCGCACTGATCAGTTTGTCAAAAATGCGTTAAACTTCAATCAACGACGTTGGGCTGGGCCAGAATTATAAAAGCGATAGTCTGATTTAACATCTAACTGAACCTCAGGGGGTCCTTGTGACAAAAATCTCCATTAAAGTTGGAAATCCATTAAAGCAAAAGACAGCCTGTCTGGTGTTGCCAGCCTATGAAGGGCGTTTGAGAAATTCTTTCTCTGAACTTGATGCATTACTTCAGGGGCGACTGAAGAAAGCATTTCGAAATAAAGAGTTTAGTGGCAAAAAAGGGGAAGCATTACTGCTGCACGCTGGTGAGGGAGGCTGTGAACGATTTTTGTTGGTCGGCCTCGGATCAAAGCGACAGACCAATGCCATCGGACTGCGTAATTTTAGCAGTCAGGTTGCGGCCTACCTGACCGAAAGACGAATTGCTCGCTGTCTTATCGATACGAATTTATTACATTTCAGTAAGGGCGCCGAAATGGCGGGGATCGAAGCAATCTCCGAGGGGTTATTACTCGCAGGCTACCGTTTCGATACCTACCGTGAAAAAACTGCCGATGCTGTAGTTCCTCTGCAGGCTGCGTCATTATTGATTGGTTCGTCACGGGATAAGGTCGCCGCTGAAGAAGCGGTCCGTGAGGCTGAGGCCATTTGTCGCGGTATCTGTCGAGCGCGTGATCTGGTTAATCTGCCGGGGAATTACAAGTCCCCGCAGCTTCTTGCTGACACAGCGCAGCAGATTGCAAAAGATCAGGGACTGCATTGTGCTCTACTGCCACGAGCTGAACTGGAAAAGCAGGGATTTGGCGCATTGTTGGGTGTTGCTCAAGGAAGCGTGCGTGACCCTTATTTGATCGTTCTTGAATATCATGGCGGCACAAAAGACGAACGACCTGTTGCTCTGGTCGGTAAGGGGGTGGTCTTTGATGCCGGTGGAATTTCGTTGAAACCGGCGGATAAGATGGAAGAAATGAAGATGGATATGGCTGGTGGTGCCGCAGTTTTAGGTGCGATACAGGCCGTGGCGGAGCTGAAGTTGCCCGTCAATCTGGTCGCAGTCGTCCCTGCTGTTGAGAATCTTCTTTCTGGCACCGCCTATCGGCCGGGGGATGTTCTGACTTCGCTGTCGGGCAAGACGATTGAAGTCCTCAACACAGATGCAGAGGGACGTCTTATCTTGGCCGATGCTTTGACCTGGGTCGGACAATACAACCCACGAGTGGTCATCGATCTGGCAACCTTGACCGGCGCTTGTATTGTCACCCTCGGGAATCATGCCAGTGCCGTCCTCGGGAACCACGAAGGGCTGATTCGCGAATTGATTAAGACGGGTGAGCGCTGTGGAGATCGCCTCTGGCAGTTACCTTTGTGGGAAGAGTATGACGCACAGATCAAGGGCGATTTTGGCGATATCAAGAATAGCGGTGGGCGGCAAGCGGGGACTATCACGGCTGCAGCCTTCCTCAAACAGTTTGCAGAAGATTATACCTGGGCACATCTCGATATTGCAGGGACTGCCTGGGCCGATAAAAATACTCCCGGGTCACCCAAAGGTGGTACCGGAGTGGGGGTGAGGTTGTTAGTGGAGTACCTGAAGGGCCAATGCTGAGCCGGATGAAAACTGTCCATCTGCGGCGTTACCCTTGCGTCGTTGCAACATAGCTAGTGCTACGCCTTACTCTTCAGGCTGCGGGTACCTTGCATGTGGGCACTTTTGATCCGTCAGGATAGTGCTGTCTGTCATTTCTAGAATAAAAAAGCCGGACCTTGAATAGGCCCGGTTTTTTGCGTTTTTGCAAAAAAAATGTATTTATTTTTCTAGTGCGGCCACTCCGGTGCGAGAAATCTCGACAATGTGTTCTTCGCCAAGTTGGGCGACAAAGGCATCGATTTTTCGTGTTGACCCGGCAATCTGGATAATGTGGGTATCGTGGTTTTTGTAGTCGAGAATCTCGAATTTGTACTCAGAGCGCAGCGCCTCAAGTTGGGCGCTGTCAATCTCTATTTTGATAATTGCCGCTTCGCGCCAGTAGCTGTGCTCGGTATCGAGTTCCTTGGCGGAGATGACCTCGGTGAACTTCTCAAGCTGGTGGATCACCTGACTGACCCTGGCTTCGTCGTCTTCGCGCAGGGTAATTGTCATGCGACTGATTCCCGGTTTGCGTGATTTACAGACGGTCAGGGTGTCGACGTTGTACATCTTTTTCCGGATCAGCATAGAAACCTTCTGCAATACACCCGGGTGATCGAGCAGATAAGCAAGAATCGCACGTCGTTTCATTTTTTGCCTCCTTTTTTCTGAGGCATCGGTCGTTTGACGATCATGTCGTCAAAACCGCCCCCCGCAGGGATCATCGGCAGAATAATTTCAGACGGATCACAGATAAATTCAAGGATAATGGCCCCCTTGAGGTCGATCGCCTCCTTAATGGCTGGTGCGATCTGTTCGAGGGTTTGGATTTTACGATAGGGGATGCCATAAGCTGAGGCGATCTGACCGTAGTCGGGGCTCAGCATGGGGGTGCCAGCGTAGCGACCATCAAAAAACAGGGTCTGCCACTGGCGGACCATACCAAGGTAGCCGTTGTTGAAGATCATAATTTTAACGTCGATCTTATGCTCCATGATTGTGCCGAGTTCCTGCATATTCATCTGGAATCCGCCATCACCACTGATCGACCAGACCCGTTCATCAGGTCGCACCAGTTTGACGCCGATTGCCATCGGGAGCGAGGCCCCCATAGTGCCAGCACCACCTGAGGCAAACCAACTGTTAGGTGTCTGATAGTTGTAGAAACGTGCCGCCATCATCTGGTGCTGCCCGACATCGGGTACGATGATATCCTGTCCCTGTGTCATGTCAGAGAGTTGACTGACAATCGTCTTCATCAGAAGTTTACCCTCGTCGCCGAGGCCCCCTTTAATCTCCGTGCGCAGGTCATCTGCCATCACCTGACGGAACTCATCAATCCGTGCATGCCAACGACGTCGTGGTTTGGCTGTGAGCATTGGATCTCCGACCAGCACGTGCAGAGTACGGTAGACATCGGCATTGATGGCGACTGTTGTCGCTACATTTTTATCGATTTCAGAGGGATCAATTTCAACGTGGATCACGTCGGCTTTTTGGGCATATTCATTCAGTTTGCCCGTCACCCGGTCATCAAAACGCATACCGAAAGAGATCAGCAGATCGGCTTCGCTGATTGCGCGGTTGGCTTCAACTGTGCCGTGCATCCCCATCATGCCTAAACTTAAGGGGTGGTCTGCTGGCATTGCGGAGAGCCCATGCAGGGTGAAGGCGACCGGGATTTTAGCTTTCTCGGCCAATGCCTGTAAGAGTTTTCCAGCGTTGCTACTGATAACCCCGTGGCCACAGAAGATTACCGGACGTTCGCTGCGGTTGATCAACTCAAGCGCCTTTTTCACTGGCGCACGTGCCGGAGTCGGGTGGTAGAAGAAGCCAGGCAGGTTCGGGCGTAAATTTTCCAGGGAAAACTTGTAATCCTTGCTGACTTGCTGGTTCAGAATATCTTTCGGGATATCGAGTAACACAGGGCCAGGGCGTCCAGTCGTTGCAACATAGAAAGCTTCATGAACCGTTTTTTCGATCTCATCGGCTTCCAGCGGCATGTAGGTCTGCTTGCAGATCGGCATCATGACGCCGACCACATCGCTCTCCTGGAAGGCGTCCGTGGCGATGACTCCGGTGGCGACCTGACCAGTGATTGCGAGCATTGGTACCGAATCCATGTGGGCATCGGCAATACCGGTGGTCAGGTTCATCGCACCTGGTCCCGAAGTCGCCATGCAGACCCCGACTTGCGGATCGTCCGTCGAAAGAGAGGCGCGTGAAACACCTTGGGCCATGAAGGTGGCACCTTGTTCATGTCGGGACATGACAAACTTGAAAATCCCCAGTTTGTCCATGCAGTCGAATACCGGCATGATTGCACCTCCGGTATAACCAAAAATGTGCCGAACTCCGCGTTTTTCAAGGGCCCGTAGTAGCCGTTCCTTACCAGTCATCACAGCCTCTTTATCAATGGTAATGGATTGATAGCTCGCCGAGATATGTCTCGGAGTGAATGATTACTTTATCGCTCTTAATTCATAAGGACAATGGTCTAGTGTGAAAATATGTAAAAATAATGTATGGAAATGACAATTTCTATTCAGGGAGTTGATGTGTTACTGGAGTAAATGCTGATTTGATGATCGATGGTTTGCTAATAAGAATTGCCGCGTCCCGGTCCTGCTCAACTTGACATCATCAGGCACTATTGCTAGATTGCGACCTTCGGTCAAATGGCCGATTTACGAGTTTTGGTGGGAGCTTGAGGGATGAAAATTCTGGTTGCAGATCGACTGTCTCAGGCAGGGCTCGATATCTTTATAGCGGCAGATGGGATTGAACTCGATTACCGGCCCGAGTTGAGCGAGCAGGAGCTGCTTGGTGCCGTGGTCGATGTCGATGCACTGGTGGTTCGTAGTGGAACACGCCTCACTGCCGGGGTCTTTGAAAAAGCTAAATCGTTACGAGTTGTCGGACGTGCGGGGATCGGAGCGGAAAACGTCGATCTTGATGCCGCAAACCGCTGTGGTGTGGTGGTGATGAATACCCCCTTCGGTAGCAGTATTACCAGCGCCGAACACACTATTGCGATGCTGATGGCTTTAGCTCGTCATATTCCTCAGGCCTGTGCTGCCTTGCGGCGCGGTGAATGGCAGAAGGATAGCTACCTCGGGGTCGAGCTGTCGGGTAAGAACCTTGGAGTGATCGGAGCGGGCAAGATCGGCCGTTTGGTTATCGAACGGGCGCTGGCGCTTAAAATGCAAGTTCTGGTTTGCGATCCTTATCTGACGACAGACGCGATTCAACAATTGGGCGGTGAGCAGGTTGAACTGCCAGAACTGCTCCGGAATTCTGATTTTATCTCTCTGCATCTTCCACTGAATCCCGAGACAAGAGGATTTGTTGACGCTGACCTGTTAGCGCAGATCAAACCCGGTTGCCGTATCATCAATTGTGCTCAGGGTGGACTGATCGACGAAGAGGCTCTGGTCGCGGCCCTCCAGAGTGGTCAGGTTGCCGGTGCGGCTCTCGATGTTTTTACCAGAGAACCCCCTGCCGCCGATCACCCCTTGCTGCAGTTTGATCAGGTCATTGCGACGCCGCATTTACGCGCTGCCAGTGCCGATGCCCAGATTAATATTGCGGTACAGATTGCCAGACAGGTGCTCGACTTTCTGCAACGAGATCTGATCACTAACGCGTTGAATGTCCCCTCGGTCAACGCCGATCTGCTAAAGACGCTACGTCCCTGTTTTGAGCTGGCCGAGCGGATGGGTCTTTTCTTGTCCCAGTATCGGAGCGGCCGATTTAAAGAGATTTCAATAGAATATACCGGTACGGTGGCCACTTATACCCTTGAATTGTTGACTGCGGTTTTTTTAAAGGGACTGTTACGGCCGGTGCTTGGTGAGCAGGTCAATGATGTGAATGCACCGCATCTGGCGCGTGAGCATGGAATCAAGGTTCGCGAGACGCGGGTCTATTCCAGCGACGAGTTTACCAGCTCAATCCATGTTCGGATCGAGGGTGATCAGGGGAGTCACAGCCTCAGTGGTGCGCTTATCGGGCAGAATGATTACCGTCTGGTGCGAATTGATGACTATTTGGTTGAGGCGATTCCAGAAGGAAACCTGCTGGTGTTACATAATGAAGACCGCCCTGGTGTGATTGCCCGGATCAGTACCGTTCTGGCTGAAGCCGAAGTGAACATTGCGACTCTCAATTTGTCCCGCCGTCGAGTTGAGGGGACTGCTATTTCGTTGTTCGGGATCGACAGTTCGATAGTTCCTGAGGTTCTGCAGCGGATTGCGGAAGCCGATGGCGTTATCTTTGCCTGTCCGGTCAATCTCCCGCTGGCGACGAACTGGAACAGTAGCGAAAATTAAGATTTTTTTGCTGGCATCGGCCAGCTGATAGATGTGGATATTTATGACAAATTCTGATGCTTTGCCCGAATCTGCCCTTCCAAAAGGGGTGCGCGATTTTCTGCCTTTGAAAGCAGCCAAGGTCGAATACCTGCAACAACAACTGAGACAGGTGATGGATGACTGGGGATTTCGTCCGGTAATCACACCGCAGCTCGAATTTTTCGATTTGCTTGAAAAGGGACTTGGTGGCGATCTGCATGCTCGGGCTTTTCGCTTTGATGACCGTCAGAGTGGACGGCTGTTAGCATTTCCGCCTGATATCACCCCGCAGATTGCTCGGATCGCCGCAACTAGGATGCGTGCACTTCCGCTCCCCTTACGGCTCTGTTACACAGGCAAGGTGTTGCGCCACACAGAGCAGCAGGCGGGTAAAAATCGCGAAATTTTTCAAACGGGTGTCGAACTGATCGGTCTCGGTCAGCCCGAGGCTGATGCCGAGATGATCGCTATGGCGATCGAATGTCTGAGGCGCAGTGGTGCTAAGGATTTCACTCTCGATATTGGACAGGTCGAATTTTTTCGTGGGGTGATGGATCGCCTGTCACTGTCGGCTGATCTGGCCCGTCGGGTGGCCGGTGCCATCGGACGCAAAGACAGTACTGAGCTCAAAGCGTTGCTCGACGAAGGTCAAATTGATGAAGCCGCGCGGGAAGAGGTGCTGGCGCTGCCGCGTCTTTTTGGTGGTCGCGAAGTGCTGAAGAGAGCCGCAAAGCTGGTCAAGAATCAACGTTCTCAACAGGCCCTTGATAACTTAACTCAGGTTCTTACGTTGCTCGATCAACATGGCATTTCTGAGTACGTTACTTTCGATCTTGGTGAGTTGCGTGGTCTCGATTATCATACCGGGATCACCTTTCAGGGCTTTTTGCAAGGTTACGGTCAGGCGGTCTGTAGCGGCGGACGCTACGACGAATTGATGGCCAACTATGGCAGCCCCGCGCCAGCAACCGGTTTCACCTTCGATCTGCTCAATTTACTGTTTGCCCTCGACCGGGCGCTGGAAGATCAGGTTAAGCCGAAGACTGACCTGTTGGTCTACGCCTGCAAAGGCGCCGTTGTGCGTGCTCAGCAATTGGCACCGCAACTGCGTGAAGCGGGATTCAGTGCCGCACGTGACATGCTTGACCGCTCAATCGACGATGCCCTCGCTTATGCCCAGCTGATGAACTATCGTCGGTTGCTGGTTGTTCCTCAAGGGGAAGGAACACTACGTCTGATCGATCCGGGAACAAAACAAGAAGATTCATTGACCCTTACAGAGCTTCTGCAAGGTAAAGAGCTGTAATATAAAGAACTGCCACCGTATTTAAGGGGCAGCCGCAAGGAGATAAAGAGAACACTATGGCCAATGTCGTGATTATCGGTGCCCAGTGGGGCGACGAAGGCAAGGGGAAAGTTGTTGATATCTATACCGCAGATGCCGATCAGGTGGTGCGTTTCCAGGGCGGTAACAATGCCGGACATACCCTGGTTGTAGGTAACGAAAAAACAGTACTTCATCTGATCCCCTCAGGGATTCTGCATGAAGGCAAGCGTTGCGTCATCGGCAACGGCGTGGTTCTCGATCCAAAAGTTTTTCTGGAGGAGATCGAAGGGCTGAAGTCGAAAGGTTATCTGAAGGATGACAGCCAGCTGATGGTTGATGGTGCCGTCAACCTGATTATGCCTTACCATGTTGCTATCGATAAAGCCCGTGAGGGACGTAGCAGTGATCGCAAGATCGGCACGACCGGTCGCGGCATCGGCCCGACTTACGAAGATAAGGTTGGTCGGCGTGGTATCCGCTTTGCAGATCTGCTCAAGCCTGAAACCTTCCGGCGACGTTTGAAAGAGGCTCTGCCTGAGAAGAACTTTTATCTTGAAAAATATCTGGGTCAGCCTCCTTTGAGCGAAGATGAGATTTTCGATGAGTATCAGGGCTATGCTGAGAAGCTCCGTTGCTACCTGGGAAATGCTTCGGTCGACCTTGATGCCGCGATTCAGGATGGTAAGAATATTTTGTTCGAAGGGGCGCAGGGGAGCATGCTCGATATCGACCATGGCACCTATCCCTATGTCACTTCATCTTCGACAGTGTCTGGTGGCGCATGCACCGGTAGCGGTGTTGGCCCGACAAAGATCGACCAGGTCATCGGCATCACCAAAGCCTATGTCACTCGTGTCGGCGAAGGACCTTTCCCCACTGAACTGCTCGATGAGATGGGTGACGAATTGCGTGCGGCTGGTCATGAATTTGGAGCAACCACTGGCCGCCCACGTCGCTGCGGTTGGCTGGATATCGTCGCCTTGCGCGAAGCTGTGCGGGTGAATGGTTTGACAGGCCTCGCTTTGACCAAAATGGATGTTCTGAACGATCTTGAAACGATTAAGGTTTGTACTGCTTATCGTTACGGTGATCAATTGCTGACAAATTTCCCGAGCGATCTGGACGTGCTGCAACAGTGTACTCCGGTTCTTGAGGATGTAGCAGGCTGGCAGACCTCGATTAACGAAGTTAAGAGCTTTGAGAATCTGCCACAACAGGCGATCGACTATGTAAAGCAGATCGAGGCATGGTCTGGAGTGCCGGTTGTTTTGGTTTCGGTCGGCCCACGTCGCGATGAGACCATGTTGCGTAGCAATCCGTTTGGTTGATTGTCTGCCATCAGCCTGCATGTAAGGGTATTTTCAGGGGGTAAAAAAAAACGTAAAAAAGTGTTGACGCCCTCAGGATCATCGCGTATAAAGACACTCCGTAACGCGAGCCAGATTGCTCCGCTGCACGAGCCGGTAGCTCAGTTGGTAGAGCATCTGACTTTTAATCAGATGGTCGTGGGTTCGATCCCCCCCCGGCTCACCATTTTTAATAGCGTCAAATGCGAGTACAATTCTCGCAGGGCACTTGAAGTTTTAAGTCCCTATCGTCTAGCCTGGCCCAGGACATCGCCCTTTCAC
>JAJRRT010000057.1 GCA_024279255.1 Deltaproteobacteria bacterium
TCCGTGAAGTCAACGGCGTCTCACTGAATTCGCCAGAAAAAGCACTACAAATCTTTGGCCAACTGCGTCAGGCAAAACAGATCAGTATCGGCCTTGAACGGAGGGGCAAAGCCATGACCTTTGCTTATGAGATTAGATGACATTGAATTATTTTCACAAAGCATTAGTCCTGCTGACCCTGGCTCTTTCGCTCTGCGTGATGGCAGCACCTGACAGCTGTCTGGCAAAATCAGAACAGGCCCAAAATGACATCTCTCTCGATTTCAAAGAAGTTGAGTTAACCGATCTGATCAAAATATTTTCGGAAATGACCGGCCGTAATTTTATTTACGATGAACGGGTGCGTGGCAAAGTAACAATCATTTCACCTGATACAATGAATGAGGATGAAGCATACCAACTGTTTATGACGGTCCTGAATGTCAAAGGGTTCACGCTGATTCAAAGCGGTAAGGTCAACAAGATTGTACCTCTACAAAACGCCAAACAAAATAACCTGCCGGTTTCAGATACCCAACAGGGCGCGAGCTATATTACCCGTCTGATTCACCTGAACTACGCAGACGCTCAGGTCATTTCAAGCAGCGTACTGCTCCCGTTGATTCCTAAAACCAGCAATTTGACTGTTTATGCCCCAACCAACACGCTGATTTTGACCGACAGCGCAGAGAACATTGACCGACTTGTCGAAATAATCAAGAAACTTGACTTGCCATCAGCGTTAGATCGGCTCGAAATCTTCACTTTGAAACAAGCCAATGCTGAAGAGATCGCCAACATTGCCAATTCGCTGATGAATAAACAGACAAATCCAAACAGGAAGAGAACGGCGAGAGCTTCCGTCAACCAGCCAGGTCAGGTCATTGCCTATCCACGGACGAACACCCTGCTTGCAATCGCCTCAGATGATGAGCTGCAACTCATACGACGTCTGATAACAACTCTGGACACTCCCAGTGAGCAGAGCCGTTCCAACATCAATGTCTACTACCTAAAGAATGCCGCAGCCGAGACGTTGGCCAAAACACTGAACGAGATCATGGTCAACTCAAAGGGGGCTCCTGCTGCCAACAATAAACTAAAGTCTGCGACGACAGGACCAGTTACCATCACTGCCGACAAACCAACCAATTCACTTTTGATCAGCGCCGGACCAGAAGATTTTACCCTTCTCAAACAGGTGATAGAGAAGCTCGATATCAGACGTAACCAGGTCTATGTCGAAGCGCTGATTTTAGAACTCTCGATGGATGCCACGCGTGAGATCGGCATTTCACTTCAGGGCGGAGTCGACGTCGGCGGAGATAGCGTGGTTCTTGGTACCAGCAACCTCAACACCGGCTCGGTCGGGCTAAGCGACTTCGCGCCAGCAGACGGCAGTACGGTACCAAGCCTGCTGACCCAAACGGTGCAGGGTCTGATGCTCGGGGGTCTCTTCAGCCCGATATCCACTATCGGCCCTGACGGCAACACGATTACTGTGCCGGCGCTCTCGGCCCTGATCCAACTGTCGCAGACCAGCTCTGACATCAATATTCTCTCAGCTCCACGCCTGTTGACCTCGGACAATGAAGAGGCCGAAATCATCGTTGGTGCTAACGTACCGATCATCACCAGCCGCCTGACGGACACTGGCAGTACCGGTCTGGCGACCAGTGTTGCGATCGAGCGCAAGGACGTCGCCCTGACCCTCCGTTTTACACCGCAGGTCACCGAAGGAAATCTGGTGCGTCTCACTGTTTTTCAGGAGATCACCGATATTGCAGGTACCCAGGTTGGTAATATTGATGAGGTAGGCCCCACCTTCACCAAGCGTCAGATACGCAACACGGTATTGGCCGAAGACGGCAAGACCGTCGTACTGGGGGGACTGATCGGCACCAACGTCCAGAAAACTGAATCGAAGGTTCCGCTGCTGGGCGACATCCCCCTGCTCGGCCGACTCTTTCGCTCAAAAGGATCTACGACCTCAAAAACCAACCTGCTGGTTTTCATCACCCCACGAGTGATCCACAACGCCAGTGAAATGGCCGAGATTACCCGTCGGGCGCGCTTTACCGGCCAGGGGTTCCAGACCGAAGAGCTGAAGAAATCGATCAACAAAAATGCCCTGATATTCGACCTTGATCCAGTAGAAACTATCGAGGAGAACCCCGCCGAGAATGAGTAACTGGTTGAAACTGGGGGAGATCCTGCAGCAGGACTCCATACTCCCCACGCAGATCATTGAAGACGCCCTGCAGCGCCAGCAGCAGGAACCGCAACTTCTTGGCCAGATTCTACTGAACCACTACGGTCTCAGCGCCAGCGCTTTGATCAGCGCCCTGGCAAAGCAGTTTGATCTCACTTATCTAACGAGTATCCCCACCGGCTCTGGAACGAGCGAACTTCTTGCTCGTCTGCCTCTTGAGTATGTCCGTGAACAATGCATCTTCCCTCTTCATCTCTCGGACACAACACTGCAGCTGGTCATGATCGATCCGACCAATAGCACCCCCATCAACGACCTGGCAGCCTTAACCGGATGCAGAATCGAGATTTGTCTCGCCCCCGAAGAAGAGGTTTTGCGGGCAATCAATCACGCTTATGCTGAACAAGCAGGGGATTCCGCCAGCTTTGCTCCAGACCTTGATAGCGATGACAACGACCTGGCTGCAACTCTGGGTCCGACCGATTTATTGGACAGCAGTGATGAAGCTCCCATTATCCGCTTTGTCAACGGTCTAATTGCACGTGCCAGTCGCGAACGCGCCAGTGACATCCACCTGGAACCGTTCGAAACTGAAATGATCATCCGCTACCGGATCGACGGAGTGCTTTACGAGATTCTCCGCCCTCCACAAAAAGCGCGAGCTGCAATCATATCCCGGATCAAAATTCTATCTGGACTCAATATCGCCGAAAAACGCCTCCCTCAGGATGGGCGCTTTCGGGTCCGAATTGCCGGCCGGGATGTCGACATTCGCGTATCCTCGCTCCCGACTGCGTTTGGCGAAAGGCTGGTTCTACGTCTTCTCGAAAAGAGTTCCAACGTTATTGATCTGGCACAGATCGGTCTCGACGAACAACTGCAACAACAGGTTGATCAACTTATCCGACAGCCGCATGGTATTTTTCTCGTTACGGGCCCGACCGGATCGGGAAAGACCACAACGCTCTATGCCGCACTCAGCCGTCTGAACGATCGCTCCAAAAATATCATTACGGTCGAAGACCCGATCGAATATCAGCTCTCAGGAGTCGGTCAGATTCAGGTCAATTCAAAGATCAATCTGACCTTTGCTGCTGGTTTACGTTCGATCCTGCGGCAGGATCCTGACATCATCATGGTCGGTGAGATCCGTGATAGCGAAACCGCTGAGATCGCCGTTCAGTCCGCATTGACCGGGCACATGGTCTTTTCAACCCTGCATACCAATGATTCTGCCGGAGCACTGACCCGACTACTTGATATGAAAATCGAACCTTTTCTGGTCTCTTCAGCGGTGACCGGTATTCTGGCGCAACGCCTTGTGCGTAAACTCTGCCCCGACTGCCGTAGCAGCTATACACCAAGTGAAGAGATGATTCGTCACTTCGAAGGTTTTGTGCCTGATCAGATTGATCTGAAATTCTTCCGCAGCAGTGGTTGTGATGCCTGTCAGCAGATTGGGTATCGCGGACGAACCGGGATATACGAACTGTTACACTTAACAGACGAGATTCGTGAGCTCTTGATGGCCGGAGCCGATGCGAGCAGTATCCGTCACGCAGCGCAAAAAGCTGGCATGCTCAGCTTGCGGCAGGATGGCTTAAAAAAAGCTCAGGCAGGAGAAACCTCGCTCGAAGAGGTCCTTCGTGTCACTCGAATCGACAGCTGATGAAAGTCTGACCTATGGCACTCTTTGATTACAGTGGCTTCGATAGCTCCGGCCGCAAGATCAGCGGCAACTGTGAAGGGAGCGGACAACGTGCAGTGATGGCCAGCTTGCGCCAACAGGGGATATTCGCCACTGAGGTTATTGCCGCAGGTAGCCGCCCCAAGAGTCGTTTATTCACTGGCTGGCGCAGCCCCCAGATACCGCTTGAAGACCTTGCCACTGCCACGCGACAACTGGCAACCTTGCTCAGTGCAGGACTAGCACTCGACGAAACCCTCAATACGGTCGCCTGTCAGCTTGAACGTCCACAGTTAACAGCAACCTTAAACCGCGTCCGTGAGGCCGTAGTGCAGGGAGAAGCCTTCCATCTGGCCCTGGGAAATGAAGGCACTATCTTCCCAACCATCTATATCAGCATGGTCGAGGTTGGGGAGAACAGCGGCACCCTTGACGAAGCACTCGCCGATCTTGCCGATCTTCTCGAGGAACAAGCACGCTTACGCAGTCGAATTACTGCCGCACTCGCTTACCCTCTTTTGATGGCGCTCGTTGGCGGCGGTGTTCTTCTTTTTCTCGTCGGCTTCGTATTGCCGAAGGTGACACGAATGCTGGTTGAACTAGATCAGGTTCTGCCACTACCAACGCAGCTACTCATTGGTGCCAGCAACATTTTACACAACTACAGTTGGCTGATTTTCAGCTCACTCATTGTAGCCCTGCTTCTTACAAGGCGCTGGGCGAACAAAGAACAGGGACGTCTGGCTATTGATCGGTGGCGTCTCAAGCTACCGTTGATTGGTCGGCTTAACCTTCTGATAGCAACCAGTCGCTTCAGTCGAACGATGGCAACCCTGCTGGGCGCCGGACAACCATTGCTACGGGCACTGGAGATTACCGGTAAACTACTTGACAATTTGATTTTGCAACAGGCAATCGAACGCGCAGGCAATCAGGTTCGCGAGGGTGCATCGCTGGCCGCACCCTTGCAAAAAGAGCAGATCTTCCCGGTGATGTTGATACAGATGATTGCCGTCGGTGAAAAAAGTGGTGAACTGGAGCAGATGCTTAAACGGGTAGCTGACACCAGTGACCAACAGATTGAGATGTCGATAAACCGATTACTCGCACTTCTCGAACCGGTTATGATTTTATTTATGGGCGTCTCGGTCGGCTTCATCGTTCTGGCGATTCTGCTACCAATATTTCAGGCGAGTCAGAGTTTGGGATGAGAGCGTGAGGCATAAAAAAAACTAAAATGGAATATTCAAGGAGCAAGTATGTCGAAACAAGAAACCCTGACCAATAACCAACGTGGGTTCACCCTGATAGAGATCCTCGTCGTCGTCGTTATCCTCGGTATCCTGGCCGGAATCGTCGTCCCTCGCCTGCTCGGAGAACCTGAGAAGGCCCGGCGCACCAAGGTCGAAGTTCAGATAAGAGGGTTTGAACAAGCATTAGCCAGTTTCAAACTCGACAATGGCTTTTTCCCAACGACAGAGCAAGGACTCGTTGCGCTGGTTGAAAAACCACGAAATGGCAAAATACCCAAACACTATCGTGATAAAGGCTACATGAAAAAAATCCCGATGGATCCCTGGGACAACCCCTATATCTATCTCTCCCCCGGGATTCATGACGATTACGATATTATGTCTTATGGTCCAGACGGAGCATCAGGTGGCGAAGGTGATGACGCAGATATCAATAGCTGGGAGATTGAATAGGATTCGGACAGGCCTAACATGAACCCGCTCCTCAATCAACGAGCCCTCGGCCAATCAGGATATACCCTGATCGAACTTGCACTGGTGGTCTTGCTTTTAGGTTTCATGGCCAGCCTGAGCATGCCGCTGATCAGTGGTTTTGAATCTAACCACCTGGATTCGAGTGCCCGCCGTTTAGCGGGGACGGTCAAATACCTCTACAACGAAGCCGCGATGACCGGTCTGGAGCATCGTTTAACCTTCGAATTAGAGGATAACTCATATCGGGCCACCAACATCAACTCCACAGGTGAGCTGAAACCGCTACAGGGGGTTGGTTCGAAAAAAAAGCTTAGTTCAGGTGTTCATTTTGTCAATATCTACCAGCCGCATCGCGGTGAACAGACAAAGGGTGAGGTCACAACTGCGCTCCTTCCCGGAGGATGGATGGAAGAGACCATCATTCACCTGCAAGATGATAAAGAGAACAAAATGACCCTGCGATTGGTTCCACTAACAGGGTTGACTGAGATATACGACGGCTATCGGGATTTCAGATGAGAACAGGACGCACTTTTTCAAATAGTGGGTTCACACTGCTCGAAGTCATGATCGCCCTGTCGATTGTTGGGATTGCCCTGGTCGTCATGCTTGGACTGGTACAGCGTAGCATTCTGGTCAACAGCAGGTTGCAACAGATGACACGCGCCACCCTTCTGGCCAAACAGAAAATGGCCGAAATTGAGAACAATATCAATTCAACTTTGGATCAGGGCAAAGGTGATTTCACGAAACCTAACCAGCAATTCCATTGGCGCAGTATCACCACCCCAACTCCGATAAGCGGGATTGCACAGATAGACTTAAGTGTGATCTGGGGAGATGAAAAGAACAACGAACTCGTGACTCTGACCTCATTTATAAAAGAGGGTCAACAATGAGAAGGGATAACGGCTTCACCCTGCTCGAAGTTCTGGTGGCAATCGCCTTGGCCAGTCTGCTGTTAACGAGTATCTACGGAGTGTTTTCAACAACCAGTGAGGCAAAAGAGAAGGTTGAAAAACAGGGTGCCGCACTGCACCTCGGCCGAGTATTAATTGCACGACTGGATCGCGAACTGCTCGGGCTTTACCTTGGCGACCAGAAGACTCACCCGTCTTTAAAAGGAGGGGTGAACAGTCTGGGCGAACCCTACATTGAGTTGCTGACCAATTCAGCCGGAGGTCCGCAACCCGGCATGCGTCAGGTCCGCTACAGGCTCGGGCCTGACACAGATAACCGTACGACACTTTGGCGGGCAGAAAAAGGGCTTAATGAGACGACGGCGAATAACGAAGAAAGGCTTGCGCAAGGATTGGATAACTTGACCTTCAGTTTTTTCAACGGCCAGAACTGGCGTGAAAGTTGGGATAGTCAAAACAACAATCTCCCGCTTTTGGTCCGAGCCGAACTGACCCTGCAAGATACTGAGGGCATGCCTCCCCTGCTGAGCACTTTTGACCTGCCGCAGAACCGGAAAAACCCATGAAAACGGGCAACGAAAAAGGCATGGTTCTGCTTTTGGTACTGGTCGTCGTGGCTCTCCTGAGCGCACTGTTAAGTGATTTTGCCTTTTCAACTCTGGTTGACCTGCGACTAACTGAAACATTTCGCGACACGACGCGCGCCGAATATCTGTCCCGTGGCGGCATTACTGCCGGGAGGATGATACTACAGACCGATCGGAACAGTTATGATGCAAAAAATGATTCTGCGGAACTCTGGTCAGTTGGCGTGCAGGACTACCCCCTTGCAGAAGGGACGGTCAGTGTCACAATTGATGACCTTGACGGCCGGCTGCAATTGAATCTTTTGGTCGATCAGGAGGGGAATGCCAATATCCTCTACCGCGATCGTTTTGTAAGGCTTTGCGAAGAACTGGCGCTGGACAATCCAGAGGCTCTTGCTGATGCATTGGTCGACTGGCTCGACCCAGATCAAGAAACCGGCGCGGCAGGAGCCGAAGATGCAGACTATCTCGCAATGAATCCGCCCTATGAGGCCACAGACGGGCCGTTGCGCAGCATAGAAGATCTATACCTGATACGTGGGTTCGATGCAGAAACATATACGCGACTTAGCCCATTTGTGAGCAGTTTCGGGAGCGGAGTACTTAACATAAATACTGCCACCCCCGAGGTATTACGCAGTTGGGATATTGAAACAGTTTCCGCAATTGAAGACCTTCTTAGCAAACGGAAAGAGGGGCCATTCAAACGGCTTGAAGACTTGCGAGAAGCTCTTGGTGTAGAAACATTTAGCGCGCTGAATCGAAACGTTGATCTGGGAGTCGTGAGCTCCTACTATCTAATCAGCAGTCAAGGTCAGGTTAATGATGGAGCGCGCCGAATGCAGGCCATCGTCAATAAAACTGGTGACAAACTCCTCTGGCAGAAGGTGGACTAACAAAGATGCGCCAAAGACACATCGCCATAAAACCAGCCCCTGAACAGTGGTCATTTGCTGTTGCATCGGGTGATTCCACTGAAGCGACCCTGCTCAAAACAGGGACTTTTGTACGTGACCCTGAGCAAACTCTGGCCGACCAGCTGGGGGAAGTATTTGAGCCCTTGCAGATGACCGACAGACTGGCCTGCGCACTCCCAGCACAAGATTCTCTACTGCGCTGGCTAGAGTTTCCATTTAGCGAACCACGTAAGATTGCTGCCGCTGTGCTTCCGGAAATTACTTGCCAAATCCCGGAGAACCTCGATAATCGAAGCGTGTTCCATGAAATTCAAGACACAGGCAAAGTCCTTACAGTCGCAGTTTTAACTGAGCAGATTAAAGATCTGCTCAGTCAGTTTGACGACAACCGCGAACCTCTCGGATATATTGGGCTCTCTCCCTTCTGTTATGCTTCTGGACTCGAATATCCAGTCGATAGCCTATTCCTCTGTTTCGATGAAAATGAAATCACGCTTACGCGCATAACAGAAGGCGCAGTAACCGATCTGCGGATCCTGCCGCGAACATCAGATATGACGGATAATGATGTCGTGCTGCAAGCATTAATGCTGTCCCGAGGTGGAGACGCCCCTCTCCTCAGGATTCGCTTACTTGGGATAACTTCTGTCGGTCCTTTAGCGAACAGTCTCGAACAGGCAGGGTTCGAGGTAGAACCGGTTCAGCTTGATACTGAAAACTTTCAAGTCCCTGACGAACTAACAAGTGTTGCATGTCTCGCCCTTGCGGCAGCAAAGGCAAATTCCAGCAACCTGAATCTGCGCTCCGGCCTCTACAAATTAAAAAATGACTGGCAGGCTCTTAAACTTCGGGCATGGCTGGCATCAGGGTTGCTCCTTCTGTCCCTGCTGATTGTCAGTGGTAGTGGCTATCTACAATATCAGCAACGCACAACAGAGCTAAAAAAAATCCAGATGCAGATGACGTCCCGTTATCAGAAACAGTTTCCCGGCGAAAAACTCCGTGTAGCGGCCCCCTTGCAACTCCGGTCGAAACTAAAAGCGTTACAAACAAAAGTAGCACAATTCGGCACTGACACCCCCGAAGCACTGCAGGTTCTCCTGGCAGTTTCGAAGAAGATTGATGCTGGGTTAAAGCTGGATATCCGCGAATACGTGCAGAACGACGAAGGCTTGAGACTCTCTGGTAGCACAGAAAGTTTTGATGCAGTGAGCCGTATACTTGCGAGCCTGCAGCAAGAAATCCTATTTAAAGAAGTCCGAATTCTCGACAGCAAACAGGCCATCGATGGCAGCCGAGTCGATTTTCAACTGCAAATACAACTATTAAAGACAAAAGGCGAATAGATGGGTGGCTTTGAACAAGAGAAGCATCTAAAACCCCTGATAGCAGTCGTGTTGATTCTGTTTCTACTCAGCATAGTCTGGATATACACAAGCCATCAGCACAGACTGAATCGGTTAGATCGTAAGATTGAATCCACGCGCAATGAGCTGAGACAATTCAACAATTCGCTTCAGGACTATCTTAAGCTTGAATTGCAAATCAAAGGGCTAAGTACAGGAACGACCCAACAGAACCTGATTTCCTCAGTCGAAGATGCTACCGAACAGATATCGGCACGAAGCCAATTGAGCTATGTCCGTCCCCAACCAGATAAAATTCGAGACGGTCTGACTGAAGAAGGGGTTGAGATCAAACTTGAAAAACTCCAACTGCATCAACTGGTTGAACTTCTTTATCAATTCGACCAGAGTGATCAGATCCTAAAAGTTTCGCAATTACGGATTCGTACACGGTTCGACAATCCTGAGCAACTTGATACATCTATAACCCTGAGCCGGTTCAGGGAGACAGGGTTATGAATTCAAGCCTACCAAGCCGCTTCGGAAAGCTATCCAAGCACCCTGTGCTGCTCTGCCTTGCCAGCTTTTTCCTTTGTTTCCTCCTGGCTTTGGTCCTATTTTTTCCACTGAATCCTTTCGCCAAGCGGCTCGAACAATTGGCTAATCAACAGGGGATCCTGCTTCAGATTGAAGGCCCAAAACTACTTTTCCCTTTCGGACTTGGCGCGACCCAACTGGAAATCAGCCATTCCAAGATCCTGCACCCACCTTTCCAACTTCAAGAAGTTGATTTGCGCCCACTCTGGTTGAGTTTATTCGGCAGCAACCCGGGACTTAACTTTGGATTGAATATCTTTCAGGGCGAGATCAGCGGATCAGCTTACCGCGATGGAAAAGTTCAAATGACTTTTCACAAACTGTTGATTGATGAACCCCTAGGGTCACAACTCCCGCTATCACTGGATGGTGTTCTGGAAAAAGCCGAATTTGATGGCACTCTGCCATTGGCGGGAAAAAACCAAAGCCGCTTGCAGCTCGAACTAGACTCACTCCGCGTTAAAGGTATGCAAATTATTGGCAGTAGCAGCGACTTTCTACCTCTCGGACGCTTAAGTTGCACCGCCGAGGCCAAGGGCCCCCTGATCCAGATCAGCAACCTGATATCCACTGGGCCAGCTTTTGACCTCAAAGGAAGCGGCAACCTGCGCCTTGGTCGTGTGGCCGCAAACAGTAGATTGAACCTCAATCTGGTCTTGACTCCCAAAAGCGCACTTGATCCCGCACTCAAGGATCTATTAAGTTTACTGAAAAAGCCTCAAGCAGACGGCAGCTACCAAATCAGTCTGCGTGGGTCGCTGTCGAACCTGCGACTGAACTAGGATAACAAAGCAAACGCCAATCACGCTCCTCTTCGCAGCAGACCAACAGTCAGAGTAGGCTGCTCATCTTCTAATTCTGAAAGAGGGAACATAATGCCGATTTTCATTCTGCTTCTGATCACTCTCTTAACTGCGAATTTTGCCACCGCAGCAGAGACTCCTCAAGGACAAGCTCCAGCAATAAAATCTGAAACAGTCACGCGAATCATGCAAGAGAGTATAGTTCCAAACCGCTTTGAACTCCCCTCACAGGCACCACAAATCTGGCGCAAGTACAAGCAACAAAAGCCTGCCCTGATCTTATTTTCTGAACATCCATTCTTACAACAAATCCCGCCCCAGCTTCAGACGCGCATTAACAATCTGATGGAAGAAGGAACTGCTGACGATTTTTATCGTCATGCCAGTATTCAACGTTGCGACCCTTTATTACTACCAATGCAGACTCTGAATGCGGCTTTGTCACAACAATATTTTTCAGAAATAATCTGGTACTTCCCATTCCGTCAAAAACTAACCGATATCAGCATAGATGATTTTCGGACACAGATGACCACAGCCGGTTTTCTTAACACAGCCGAAGCAGATAAATTAAAGATTATCGAAGAAGGTGTGATTGAGGGTGATGTCCAGGGAGTCCCTCTGCGAATTATTCACCCACTAGCTTTCCTGCCCGAGATCGACCGCCCTGCCCTACTCCATATTGACCTCGGCTATTTCAGGGGCCTCTACATCAATGAAATCAGCACCCCAGCCTATGATCTTTTACAAGAAACAGTCGAGCTGTTACGCGACAGTCAATGGAATACTCTGGGGGTAACACTCTCAACATCAACCGAAGGCGGTAACTATTCTCTGGCAACCCGTTTTCTGATCGCGGATCTGGCGCGTCTATTGACGAACCCGGCGCTGCTCGATGACAAAATGCCAGTCAGTTGGAAAAACCGTAAAGAGGCAATGTTCAATCAGAATTTCTTTCAGGAGAGCAAAGCACGAAAATTAATTCAATTAAACGCAACGAAATTCCCAAATGACCCTACGGTACAATTTGATACCTACCAACTGTTGGTACAGGCGGGCGACAATCAGGCGGCGTTTGTCCAACTCGATAAGGCCGTAGCTCTCGACCCGGGTTATGCCGAGGAATATCTGGCTCTTGCTGAAAGCGGGAAGAAAGAAGGCTGGCATGATCAGACCCTTATCTTTCTCGACAAAGCGGCAAAGGCCTACCCACAGAATCCATTCATCCTACTCCAAAAAGCCGATCTGTTGATCAGCCTCAAACGCAATACAGAGGCGAAACAAATCTATACTCAGCTCCAAAACAAATCCTGGTCCAAATTCTTCTATCCGACAATTCCTGAAGAGCTCAAACAACGTAACTCAGATAACAAAACAAAATAGCGGCCTCGACACAAAGCCACCTACTGAAATTGACCTCACAATCATTGTTCACGCTGTCTCTATCTCCCTTTTACATAGAAACTTTTCACAGCGATCAGACATAAAAAGGGCCGGGAAACCCCGGCCCTTTTTATCAGCTTGTCAGCAAGGATGAACGTTGCTGCTGCCGACTACCCTTGGCTTCATGTACTTTTTCATGATCCGTCTCCTTTATAAGTAGTCTTTATTGACTTGTGCCTAAACGGTTCCAACCACTGTTTGTACCTTCCTTACGATGGCAGTTATTTGATTGATTGGTCGATGGTGTGACTCTGCCGCCCTCTGCGCTCCATGACGCAAGGGATTTATCCAGACAGTTCGTCAGCAAAAGGGCAGGAAGTCCTGTTGCATGTGGGCTATGGCACTTGGAGCAGGTAAAACTGTGAGCACGGCCGCTGCCTGAATTATCATTTCCGATACCGCTGGTGCTGTACCAGGTTGAATATTGCGTACCCGCTGTTTGGGTATTGTCTGTTCCCCCGTACCAGCCTGTATTCGATGGGCCCGTAGGACTAGCTGTTTTATGAGCTTTATTCATTGGCGAACGGAATGGGGCGACATTTTGGTATCTGGTTTCACCATACCTTTCGGCAACAGGTATCGCGACCTGGTTGGCCATGACCTGTACGCTTCCACCACGCCTTGCATCGAAGATATTTCGAGCATGGGTTGTGTCAGCAGCGCCTGAACCACCAAGCGTGGAATTTGCGTGACCGTTGCCATTGGCCAACACAACATCAGTCCGCCAGAGGGAGTCCCCGGTGTAATAATCCATGGTGTCTACATTTGTACCGTGGCAAAGGGTACAGAGCCCCGCGGTCTCAGAGAGAGTATCATAGCTGGCATTTGTCGTTGGTCGTCCGCTATTGGCATCAACGAAATAGCCACCTTTCTCTTTTGAAGCGGCCGAAGACGAGAATAGTCGCGGCGTGCCTGCAGAGAAGGTTTTGCCATTGGACACAAATTTATTGCTATTGCCGTAAGAGTCAGATGACAGCGGTGGCACATCAGGTGGGTATGGGTTCCCTGTCCAAGTCCCTCTCAGGAAGGGCCTTCCGCTACTGGAATCTGCCGTCGCCTTGTTCATATCGTGAACGTCGTGGCAATAAGAACAACGCAGGTCAGCTCGATTTTCAAGCGACGAGTGGGTTACAGTTCCCCCTACAGCATTGCTGGCAACACTCGAATCCTGTTTACTCGCAGTGAAATTTACCGAGTGAGTCGAGGCAATCTGACGACTGAGGGCTTCATTTCCTGATCCTCGTGCTGCATGTTGATAAGCATCTCGGCGATAGGCGCCCAAACCATCAGAGCCCGTCCAGTCGGTGGTTGAATTTACCCACCCGTTATCCGAATAGAGCCAGCCATAGTTATAGGAACCTGGTGTCGTAGAAGCACCTGTCGGCGTCGAATCGAGTGCGATATCTACGACCGGAAAACTGACGCCGTTGGTATCAATATTATAGCCCCACTCGTTGACAGTATCGTTGCTTGCGCCTGCACCATGACAACCCCAACAGATCTCGGCCTCGGTCGGTGTCCCCCCACTTGCAAACGAAGAAGTTGTTGCAGTGCCCCCAAGCGTAATTCCCCCGTGCGCTCCAGAGCTGAGAGCATAATCGATACCAAGCTGGTTCTGCATATTTAAAGTGGTACCACTGCCGTCGTCACGGGAATTCCACGAGGCCAGAGGTAATGGAATAAGGACCTGTTTGTTTGCATCAAGCACAGCATGTCCAGGATGACAACCCATACAACGCGCGGACCAGTCTGTCACACCGCTCAAGGCTTCACCCGCAGTCAATTCCAGGTGTGAACCGTAACCGGTACTTTTCCCTGCAGTAACCCCGCCAGAGAATGCAACCTTAGGCGCAGCAGCCGGCGCACCAACGTTGTCCCCATCGTGACATGCATCGCAAGCGCCACCTCCACCCCAGGTCCCGATGCCATGGCATGTCGTGGTGCAGCTACTGTCTGAATAATTATATTGACCAGCTTCTGTCCCAATCGTAGTGGTGCCAGGGGTGAAGCCTGAGATCTTCAAGCCTGCGGTAGAGACTAAAGCTGCAGAATTAGCATTCAGAGGGCCATTAGCATGCTCTGTCGGTGATGCTTCATCGTTATTATGGGTATGACAGGCATCACAGTTTTCGGCGGCATGACCGGTTCCAAAGTGAGTACCTCCAGCGCCCGGAGTCGCCGGTCGACCTTCCGTATCAATACCATGGCAGCTGCCACAGAGCGCTTGGCTAACACCACTTGTCCAAACTGGCGTTGCAGCACCGTGACAGTAAGTCGCCGCACAGGTTTTTGCCGTCGAATCAAATGTTCCACCTGATGGAATGTTACCGAATCCTGGCAGTGTAACCTGAACGTTCGCCGGATCAAGCGTACCGCCCGGCGCTATACCGCTCTCATTATGAGTTGGTGCAGTCGAGCTCGGGTGGCAAACCTGGCAGTCGTAAGAGTAATTTGCAGAGCCTCCCGCATGGCGAACGTGAGCTCCCTGTGTTGGTGGGTAGCCGTGACATGCGTTACAGTTTCCGGAGCCAAATTCACGTAAATCCAAGGTGTTCGTTTGCACCGTAACGAAGGTCCAGTCGGCAGCATGACAAGCGGCTGCGCAGCCGTTAGTTGTTCCATTATAGGCCGCATTGGCATCGTCTGGCGGGAAATTAGCTCCCCCTTGGCCGTTCATCTGAACAACATTGAGGGTCAGGCTCTGATTGTGCATTGAGGCGATGTCATAGGCATCACCACCACTGCCGGAAATGTCGACCGGTGTGCCGAAATTATCAGCAACTATTGGCGGAGTCGTGTCTCCCTGAAGACCATGACAGGTTGAGCAAACTCCGTGCGCAGCGAAAAAATTAGCGTCCGTCGACGTGGATCCACCACCGGCACGATCACGATTAGCGGCCAGATGGTTGGTCCCTCCACTAGCATCGGGCGGATAACCGTGACAACTGTCGCAGGCACCAGCTCCATACGCACTATTTTCAACAGGCAGACCGGAGTCAGACAGAAGGTGGCCAACTTCGGTGCCATGGCAGGTCTGGGTACAACTGAAGGTCGTCGGATTATAACCCGCCCCCGTCCCGACCGGACCGTTCATCTCAATATTACCATCCAGGTGATCACCGCCCTGATACGCTGCACTGGCATTGCTCAGGGTCAAATCATAACTACCCTTGGCCACCAGTAATCCGGTTGAGCCGTTCTGGCTGGCACCATGACAGAGAGAACAATCTTCATGCAGGGGAACTGAACTGACGTCGGTTCCACCGATGGTATGGGTCACGCTAGCGCTCCCCGGTGAAACCGTAACCACTGTTAAATCATTAGCGCCATCCGGTGGCGACTGGTGGCAGTAGTTACATTTAACTCCGACCGATGGACCAGAAACAGCCAGACTCTGGTGGCAAGTTGTGCAAGCTGCTGCTGATCCAGTATTATCGGACGCGTTGCTGGTCGCATCGTGACACATTGAACAGGCAGCGAGATCTCGTGCCCCCCCGCTGTCTAACCCGGCAGCAAAGTGGGTCCTGCGGGTCGGGTTGCTCGTATCCCTGTTGAACGTCCAGCGATCTGTGCCGGTCGGGTGAGCCGTGTTCGCCGCATGGCAACTGACGCTTTCACATCCTGTTAACAAATTCCCTTTGCGGACATTAAACCTTGGGTTACTCCCTGCTGCGCCAACAGCAGTCGATGTCCCGGTTGTCGCGTGACATGCCTGGCAGTACACCAGATCTGCCTTGGCAGCAGGACCATGCATGTCCGGATCGGTATAGGGAACTGCGTGCGGCGCACTGCCTGGCCCAGTTGCATGGCAGGCCTGAGTCTGAAATGTCGTTGAAAAACAGCTGGGTGCGGTTGCCATTGGACCTGCAGGTGTCGCAGCCGAAATATTATGGCAAAGAGCACAGGCCTGAGTCTCGGTCGCTGTGGTCAGGCTGCCATCACTATGGAAAATCGAATTGTTGGCCGGAATCCAGTTGGCCGGGTGTGCCGTGGCATCAGGGTGACAGGCGCTGGCAGAACAATTTGTACCCGTAACGCCCATAATCGAAGTAACAAAACCACCATCAAAAGTGTTACTCGGGCTCCCATGGCAGAGCAGGCAGTAGTTGCCCATATTCAATCCGTTACCAGTGGAATCTTTCGCTGCCAGGCCGTGTATCGGGCTCGTGTATGGCATTACATGTGGTGCATTCGGCCAACCGCCATTTGTACTTGTGGCATGACAACTGGCAGTGTTGTCGAGACAACTAGGAGCGCTTTTACCCCCTTGTAAGTCAGTGCCATGGCAGGCAGCATTAGAGCAGGTGGTCCAGCCGATAGGGTCGCTTAAGACCCCGGAAAAATTATCCTGATGGCTGTTCAACGGATCAGCATTCCAGGACGCCGGGTGGGCTCCTACAAATGGAGGTCCAGAGGAGTGACACTCAAAACAACTGATCGCATCCCCGCTACCGGTGAAATCAAAACCATGACAGCCCTGACATCCGCGCAGGTCAGCGGTGGCCTGTGCTCCGTGTAACGCAATCCAGTCAGCGACATGAGCGGCCGTTGTCGTGGGGTTGCTACCTAAAGCAGGAGCATCTGAATTGCTGCTGGAGCAACCGAAGACAGACAGAGTCAGAAACAACAACATCGATGAATAAATTAAATAGCGTATCATACAGTGTCTCCCTTATTACCCGTGACAGGGTACGCAGGTTTGAGCTGTTTTCGGGTTGCCATGACAGCGGAAACAAGAGGTCGGATCAACCCGCGCGTCAATCCTGTGACGACTTAAGTAATCTCCCCGATGTGGCATACGCCGGTAAGTTTCAGTAGGATCTTTAACACTCGGTTTCAATTCGATGCGAGTTGCGTGGCAATCATTACAGAAACTACGTGTGTGGCACATACTGCAGACCTGAGTCTGTCGATAGGCTGGCTGACGATGATCTTCGCCGAAATAGACCGTATGATTAAACTGAGCAAAATTGAAATTCTCATCACGTGCTTCGTGACAATCGATACAAATTGGTGGTTGAGGTGGCAATTCAGCATCAACCGGGTGCTGCTCTGGCGGCATATAACCACCTTTATCCAGCGCACAGGCTGCCAGGAGAAACAAGATGGCAAGCAGCATCAATAAACGAAAGTTCTTCAGCATCGATTTCTCTCCACAATTTAGCATTTTCATTTAACGCCCCCTGCCGAAATAGTAAGTGGCGGAAAGCATCCCCTTCAGATCAGATGTGTAATATGGATCAACACTGTAATCAGCTGAAAGCTTCATATCCAGAGCATCACCGAGGAAATGCTTGCCAGCACCAATCGAAATGAACAACGAGCTGTCTTTGTTGAAAATTTCTTTATCGTAGAGAGCATAAAGAAGATCGGCCGAAACGAATGTAATCCAGTACTTTTCGGGGAGTTGATCCTGATAGGTATAAAGACGCAACATCAGATAGTTATTGTTTGCAGCTTCCCCGCGCATATAACCCAATTCGCCGCCGGTTCGAGTATGTTCTTCACCAATCACATCCACTAGCGCTGAGAGAAATTGCGAAGTATCATTTTGGTCATAACTGTAATACTTAAGTTTGGCACCCAGATTCAATGTTTCGGATTTACGCCAGAAGCTATCCAGACCGAGGATCCCAACCGATTCTCCACTATTTGCCAGGTTACGGAAGGGGAGCGCAGCCTTGTCACCAGTTCCGAAATAACTATCGTAGTCAAAATATCGAAAGTAGGGTTTAAAACTGAATTCTTCGGTGGGGATGCGCAATTCCCAAGAATGCTCGGCAAAGCCGGATTCCTCGGCATTAAATTTTGAAAATCCGAAAAGGGTCATATCCTTTGGTAGAGCCCAGGAAAGATCAACACCAACCATACGATCAGCAGTATCGCCATCATTGTTGGAAAATTTAACCGAGACACCGACATCATATTTTTCGTTGCCATGGTAAGCGGCACGACCTCCAAAAATAAGATCGCCACCACGTCCGTTGGTCGAAGTAAGCCCTACCGGTTGACCTGCGTACCCAGAGAGTGAAACCGTTGGTGAAGTATGCCCAGAGGCCCAAAGACCGTCAATTGTCTCATTAGCAACACCCTCAAACACATGTTGTCGACCTAAACGGGCGCGCAGAGTACTAAAATGTTTGCGGTACTCGAAATAACCGTAGACCAATTCACCTTCAGACTTGCTGTCATAAAACTTACTGTCTGCCAGATCGTATCGTCCCCAACCATAGCCATGAAAACTAATACCTGTTGATGTAAGATCCTTCAAACCTAACTTCAGATAGCCATAGCCTGGCAAAACGCGCGTGTCACCCTCAACAGGGATCGTTCTCTCAAAGCTACGGACCATGGTCTCAAGCTCAACCTCTGAACTCATGGCAAAGGTCCCCGCCGGTAACAAAAACAGCAGGGCAAGAAGTAGACAAAGGAACCGTCGCGGAGCAAGCAGACCGGCAACTATCATGCGCAGACCTCCTAAGGCCTCACCAATCAAGGGAGGCGAAGAGCAGAACCCTGCCTGAGGAGGCAGGCTACTATCTAAAAGATTTGTCTTTTTTGTATACAAGGGGAGAAGCTGGAAATAGACAAGGCAACAACAGTCTCCCTCAAAATAACGGCGTTATAAAAATACATCAGATTGACTTGTGTTTCCAGCGAATTGGCGAGAATTAATTATACATTCCTAGCCATACATTGCAACAACCCACCGCAATATATCCCGTCAATAAATGATGAAAACAATTTGCGTGAGCACATACATATGAAAATACATGGCCTATCATTTCAGAAAAATACTGAATTGATGACATCATGAATTGACAAGCTCGACGTCACTTTTTATGCTTCAACGGACATCAAGATTGAACACTAAACAAAGCCAAGCAGTAATGTGGGTCGAGCCAAGTTGACATGCCTGATACAATCAACTAACTTCGCCCAAATTGGCCGTTCTTTTGCGCTCTGGCCTGCGCTGTCCGACCGCACGAACGAAACGGAGCTAATCGACTATGCACGATAATTTCGAAGATCACGATGAATCGATCGAATACGAAATTGAAATTGAAACGGATACTGATGTTACAGCTATTCCCGATGATGGGTTGGTGCTGGCGCGTGACACTCTTCCGGGAACGCTACCGATTGTCCCGTTGCGACCACGGCCTGCCTTTCCGGGGGTCATCATCCCACTGACTGTCAATGGCCGGGAGCGGGTCGAAACTATCCAGCAAGCGATGGATTCTCCATCGCAGACCATTGGACTGGTGATGGTCGAAGAACTCGATGAAGATGATGCTCCTGGCAATTTGCACAAAGTCGGAGTCGCTGCAAAAATTCTCAAATTGATCCATGCCGAAGAAGAGAGTGCTCACGTTCTGGTCAACAGCCTTGAACGTTTCGTTATTGAGCAAGTCACTGAGCGCAAAGGGATCATCTATGCTGAAGTTGACTACCCGAGTCCGGAAGCAGATGTTGACAACGCCGAACTCAAGGCTTACTCGATGGCAATCATCGCCACCCTGAAAGAACTTGTGCAGATCAACCCGCTCTATTCCGAAGAGATCAAGCTGTTCCTTGGTCGCTCAAGCATGGATGATCCGGCACGTCTGGCAGACTTTGCCGCCAACTTGACCAACGCCGATGGATTTGAACTTCAAGAGGTCCTTGAGACCTTTAATCTTCATGAACGTATCGACAAGGTTCTTGTTTTACTAAAAAAAGAGTTGGAGGTTTCCCGCCTACAAACGCGGATCAGTCAGCAAATTGAAGAAAAGATCTCAGCTCAGCAACGTGAATTTTTTCTGCGCGAACAATTTAAGGCGATCAAGAAGGAGCTTGGTCTCGAAAAAGAGGGAAAGGTCTCAGAAATCGAGAAGTTTCAGGCACGTCTTAAAAAATTAACTCTTAATGAAGAAGCTCAGAAAGCGGTTGATGAAGAGATCGAAAAGCTACAACTCATCGAACCCTCATCACCTGAATATAACGTGAGTCGCAACTATCTTGATTGGCTGACGGTACTCCCCTGGGGCAAATTCAGCAAGGACGCCTATGACCTTGATCGCGCCCGTCGAGTTCTCAATCGTGACCACTACGGGCTGGATGACGTCAAGGAACGAATCCTTGAATTTATTGCCGTAGGTAAAATGAAAGGCGACATCTCCGGTTCGATCCTCTGCCTGGTCGGCCCTCCGGGAGTTGGAAAAACCTCTGTTGGCCAATCGATTGCGTCAGCCCTCAAACGTAAATTCTACCGTTTTTCAGTCGGTGGGATGCGCGACGAAGCCGAAATCAAAGGCCACCGCCGCACCTATATCGGCGCGATGCCAGGCAAGGCGATTCAAGCGATGAAGAGTGCCGGGACTTCGAACCCAGTCTTAATGCTTGATGAGATCGACAAGATCGGAGCCAGCTTCCAGGGAGATCCTGCGTCAGCGCTGCTTGAGGTGCTCGATCCCGAGCAAAATGACAGCTTCCGCGACCACTACCTGGATGTCCCTTTCGACCTGTCGAACGTAGTCTTTGTTGCGACCGCCAATCAGCTTGATACCATCCCGGCGCCGTTACTCGACAGAATGGAGGTCATCCGGCTTTCAGGCTATATCCTCGAGGAAAAACTCGAAATCGCCCGCCGCTATTTGATCCCAAAGGCGCTCAAAAATCATGGTCTTAAACGTGGACAGATTAGTATCCGCAAGACCGCCCTGGTCCGTATCATTGACCGTTATGCACGCGAAGCCGGTGTGCGCGGATTGGAAAATCGCATCAAACGTATTATGCGCAAAGCCGCTATGGAGTTTGCGGAAGGGCGGGAGGATAAGATTGCGATCGGCGTACAAGATGTCGAAAAATTCCTTGGCAAACCAGTTTTCAGTGGTGAGGAACTCTTCGAAGTGGCTCCTGGTGTCGTGACCGGGCTAGCCTGGACACGAATGGGAGGCGCCACACTACAGATCGAAGCGACTGCAGTGCCGAGTAAAACCAAAGGATTCAAACAGACCGGCCAACTTGGCAAAGTGATGATCGAAAGTGCGGAAATCGCCTATAGCTACGTGATGGGCCATCTCAAACAATATAAAATCAGTGCTGAATATTTTGATACAAACTTTGTGCATCTACATGTCCCGGACGGGGCGACACCTAAAGACGGACCATCGGCAGGAATCACCATGACCACAGCGTTACTGTCGATGATTCAGAATAGACCGACCATTCGCAATCTCGGCATGACCGGGGAACTCAGTCTCACTGGCCGGGTGTTGCCTATTGGCGGCGTTAAGGAAAAAACCATCGCGGCACGGCGGGCAGGTTTGAAAATTTTGATTTTCCCGGCAGAGAATCGTACAGATTACGATGATCTCCCTGAGTATCTACGTGAAGGGATCGAAGTCCACTTTGTCAAAACCTACCCTGAAGTGTTCAAGCTGGCATTTGCTTAGAATAGACAAAGAACAAAATCACTCTTTGAAAACATAAGGAAACTTTGATGACAACTGAAGAGATCAAAAATGCACTGCTCAATTTGAGCAAAGAAGAGAAACAGACCTTTATCCTCGACACTCTGCCGTTACTGGCGAAAGAAGTGATCAAAGAACCAGGTTTCATGATGCAGCTGCTTCCGGTGATGCTTGGCATCCTCAAGGAGAGCGGTATGGATCTACAGCAACTCCTCTCCTTTGCCAGCATGATGAGTGCCCAACCGGATCAAAAGGTCTAGAACCCTGACGTAGAGTTCGTGTCAAACCAGCATCATACGGTCTGACACGAACTCTTCACCCCGCACACTGTAGAACTTTTGCAGCAGATCCTCGATCCTCATCTCAGCCTTTTCAGCCTGCCCCACATCCAATATAATCCGCCCTCCATGAAGCATAATCAGTCGATTGCCCAATTGCAGGGCCTGGCGCATATTGTGCGTCACCATCAATGCTGTTAGATGATTTTCGGCAACTAATTGGACAGTTAATGCCAGCACCTGCTGGGCCGTTTTTGGATCGAGTGCTGCGGTATGTTCATCAAGCAACAGCACCTGAGGACGAATCAGAGTCGCCATCAACAAGGTGAGAGCCTGACGTTGTCCGCCAGAAAGAAGTCCAACCGGATCACGCAGTCGATCCTCAAGACCCAAACCCAATTGTTTCAACTGACGGCGAAACAATTCGCGATCAGCCCGGCGTACTCCCTTGCCCAAGCCATGAATACGGCCACGCCGATTGGCCATAGCCAGATTCTGCTCAATCGACAGCGGCGCACAGGTCCCTAGCAACGGATCCTGGAAAACCCGACTGATCAGAGCCGCACGACGATGCTCAGGCCAATGACTCAAGTCCTGTTCCCCGATACGGATATGGCCGCTATCAATACCGTAACTCCCCGCCAGGCAATTGAGCAGAGTGCTTTTACCGGCCCCGTTTGAGCCGATAACCGTGATAAAATCGCCCTTTTTAACTTTCAGGTCGATCCCCGCAAGAGCCAATACTTCGTTAACGCTGCCATGATGAAAGGTTTTGACCAGATCCGCAATTTCAATCATCGGCGCCACACCTTTCTGCGCAAACGCGGCAGGGTCAAGGCAGCCACGACCAGAAGTGCAGTAAGAAGATTCAGATCACTCGGGGTAATAGAGAATTGCCCCAGCTTGAAACTGAGCGCCAGCGCAATCGCCAATCGATAGACCACAGAACCGAGAAGAGCGGCCAGCAGTGCCCGTCCGATCGAACGACAACCAAAGAGGGTTTCACCAACAATCACCGATGCCAACCCGGCCACGATAGTACCCACCCCCATATTCACATCCGCAGCCCCCTGACTCTGACAAAGCAACGCACCGCTTAAGGCCGCAAAACTGTTCGACAGGCCAACCGTGAGAATGATCACCCGACTGGTGTTGACACCCTGGCTGGTAATCATCTGGGGATTGGCGCCGGTTGCCTGCATCGTCAGACCAAAGGCGGTTCGCAGCAGCCAGAGTAGAGCCAGCAAGCCTAAAATGCTGAGCAACCCGAAAAGGAACGGCGCCGCATTGAACACCCCGATTCCAGAGTTGATTAGCGGATCAAGGACTGTAGATTTGCCGAGCAGGGTCATGTTCGGGCGCCCCATCACTCGCAGGTTAATCGAGTAGAGCGCGATCATGGTCAGAATCGAGGCGAGCAGGTGCAGGATACCGAAACGCGTATTGAGGATACCAGTCACTGCTCCGGCAATGAATCCGGCGATCATCGCTAACAACAATGATACATAGGGATCGATTCCGGCAGTAATCGCCACCGCCGAAACAGCAGCTCCGAGCGGCAAGCTGCCGTCGACGGTCAGGTCGGGGAAATCAAGAACGCGAAAGGTCAGGTAGACACCAAGCACGAGAAAACCGTAGGCGAAGCCCTGTTCCAGAGCACCCATAAAAGCGTAATATGTCATCCTGAGTATGGCTTAAGCACTGATAAGAACCTTGGCTTGATAAATCATTCGATAATATGGTCAGCTTTTTTCAGCAGCGTTTCTGGAATCTTCAACCCCATCTTAGCTGCTGATCCCGGGTTGAGGTGGATTTGAAATTCACGCAAGGTTTCAACCGGCATGTCGCCAGGGTTGGCACCAGCTAAAATCCGTGCAACCATCTCTCCAGTCTGACGGCCCATCTTGTAATAATCAACAGCCAAGGCCGCAATCGCGCCACGCTTGACCGAATCTGTATCAGCAGCAAAAATCGGAAGCTTTGTCTGGTACCCGACCTGTGCAATTGCCTCAAACGCTGAAACCACCGTGTTATCTGTGGGGATATAGACCGCTTCACTACGACCCACCAGACTCTTGGCCGCCTGAGAGACTCCGGCAGAGTTACTGACCGTTGCCTCTTCTATTGAGACTCCACGCTTTTGCGCCTCTTCCTTAAGGACCTTGACCAAGGTCACAGAATTCGCCTCACCTGAATTATAGATGACACCCAAAGTTTTCAGCTGCGGTAGAAACTGCAAGATCAGTTCGAGCTGGCGATCTATCGGGCTCATATCAGAAGTGCCGGTAATCAGGCCACCAGGCTTCTTCAGTGAGGAGACCAGCCCAGCACCAACGGGGTCTGTTACAGCGGCAAAGACAACCGGAATCGTGCGAATAACCTGAGCGCAAGCCTGAGCTGTCGGGGTCGCAATACCCACGACAACGTCAGGATTCTCGCCAAGGATTTGCTTGGCAATCAAGTTTGCGGTTGCAATATTTCCCTGAGCAATATGGTCATTGTATTTGACTGCAAGCCCCTGCGAACGCAGTTCGTCCTTGACACCCTGCCGCAAAGAATCGAGTGCGGGGTGTTCGACAATCTGGTTAAAAGAAACACTGTATTCTGCAGCATTGACACTAAGAGCACATAGCAGCACACCACATATTAAAATAAGTCGCTTCATCCCTGTCTCCTCACTATTTGGTATGTTGAATTAAGGTTCGGATTGCCAACTTAGCTGGCCAGAGTCGATTGGTCAAGAATCAGGGGAAAGGTATAACGAAATGACAGCAGAGGAAAATATATTTGTCGATAAGAATAGCAAGTGATTGTGGGGATCAGGTTACGGTCCAAAAAAAGATGCCAAATACTCAATCTAGACAGCAACCTCTTTTCGTACAATCGGCAGCTTGATGGTAAAGGTCGTGCCCTCACCTGGCGCACTCTGCAAGTGAATGTCTCCACCATGCCCGGTAATTATTTCATAGGAGATACTCATTCCTAGCCCGGTTCCCGTACCAACATCTTTGGTTGTAAAAAATGGCTCAAATATACGTGATTGGATTTCCGCGGGGATGCCACAACCATCGTCTGCAATTTCAACATAGGCCCATTCGGAATCACTCCAGGTCTTGATCTTAACAGTCCCCTCTTTTTCGATAGCATGTGATGAATTCACCAGAAGGTTCATAAAAACCTGATTCAGTTGCTGTGGATAGCACTCAATATTCGGGAGGTCTCCATAATCTTTATGTAGAGTCACTTTATATTTCAGCTCATTCCAAATCATATTCAAGGTGGTATCGAGACAATCATTTAAATTACTCGGTTTCAGTTCAGCCTCACCCACATGGGAAAATGATTTCAGATTTTGGACAATCGTTTTAACGCGATCGGCACCATCAAGAGACTCTTCCAGCAAGTCGGGGATGTCCTCGAGTAAAAGGTCTAACTTGACCTTTTTTCTTTCAACTGCAAGTAATTCTTGATCACCAACTGACAGTTTATTGGCCAGATTCTCTTCCTGATAATTCAGATATATGATCATTTTCTGAAGATACTTGCGCAGAGTCCCAAGATTACTGGTAATAAAGCCCATCGGGTTGTTAATCTCGTGAGCAACCCCTGCAGATAACTGCCCGATAGATGCCATCTTTTCACGTTGCAGCATCTGGGCCTGAGCCAGTTTCAATTGTTCATGTTTCTGATCAAGCTCCAGATTCTTAGTTTTAAGTTTGTCGGCAAGCTGCTGGGCTGAGCTGAGCGACTCCTTCAGATCAGATTCAATCTTTTGCTTTTCCAATAAACTACGATCCAGACCCTTCAGAACAACCACCATAAAAAGCACTAAAATCGACGTCACCATAAAAGGGAGTATCGAAGAATACCAGAACGTTCGATCCAAAGAGTCTAACGGTACCGAAATATCATAATAGAGCTCAAAGGCCCCGGCGAATTGTTTATTACGGATGACAGGAACATAAATTTCAACAACATCAGCATCATAAAGCTGCCCTTCGAGAGATTGCGTCCTCTTCTTAACAACCTTTGAAAAAATATTGCCCTGAGCAACCGTTCCGTTAAAGTAGGGTTTCGTGTTCAACGTTCCGATGTCAGCGCTGTCAGATGAATAAACCGTCATTCCTGAAGCAGAGAAGATCTTCATTTTTAAAAAATCAAAATCCTTGAGCAACGTCGGAAACTCTGCCGTAAGGTCCCGACCTTCCCCACGAATAAAATCATCCCACCCATCGCCAAGATTTCCCTGAATATGGACAGCAAGGCGGACAGCTACGTTCTCCATATTGCTGACCACGACTTCATTAAACTTCGGATAGATCCATAGAATATTCAACAGGGGTAACGACACTGCCAACAGAATAGACATGAAAAAAATACGACTGAGTTTACTATCTCTGAACATAAGCACAACCCTCCAAGTCCCCCAATTATTAAAGATAGCTCAGATACCAGGAAGGTCAAATCGATCTATTGATTTTTCTGAAGTTGACGCTCAATTCCTGCATCTGCTAGATTCGCCAGCGGAGACACACAACAGCCCAACACTGGAGACTCTCATGCGCGTACTGTCCGGCATCCAGCCTTCTGGAGCCCTGCATCTCGGTAACTATTTCGGAATGATGCAGAAAATGATTGCCCATCAGGAACAGGAAGAACTCTTCTGTTTTATTGCCAACTACCATGCCCAAACCTCTCTGAGCGATGGCAAAGCCTTAGCCAAAGGGACTTTGGAAGCTGCGGCCAGCTTTCTGGCATTGGGGCTCGACCCTGAGAAGAGTGTCTTCTGGGTGCAATCGGACCGGCCTGAAGTGCAGGAGCTGACTTGGATGCTGTCGAACTTTACGCCGATGGGGCTACTGGAGAGATGTCACAGCTACAAGGACAAAGTGACCCAAGGGGGGAAACCGAATCATGGACTTTTTGCCTATCCGGTGCTGATGGCGGCCGACATCCTGATGTTTCAAAGTGAAAAGGTGCCGGTCGGTAAGGATCAGAAGCAGCATCTGGAAGTAGCGCGGGATATCGCTGTCAAGTTTAACAACGAATATGGTGAGGTATTCACCATCCCAGAACCTGAAATCGATGACGATGTCGCCACAGTGCCTGGGCTGGACGGGCGTAAGATGAGTAAGAGCTACGGCAACACCATTGATCTTTTTCAAGACGATAAAGCGTTACGCAAGCAGGTGATGCGAATTGTGACCGACCCGACACCGGTTGAAGAAGCGAAAAACCCTGACAACTGCAACATTTTTCAAATTTACAGTTTATTTCTTGATGCAGCAGACCGAGAGAATTTGCGGCAGCGCTATCTCACTCCGGGCCTACGCTACGGGGATGTCAAGCAGGAGCTGTTCGAAACGATTCGCGACTTCTTTGCGCCTTTCCGCGACAAACGCGAAGAGTTGCTTGCCAACCCGGACAGCCTGCGTGAAACCCTCGCCGCCGGTGCCGAGAAAGCCCGTCGGATTGCATTTAAAACAATGCAGAAAGTCCGTAAAAAAAGCGGTTTGAGATACTGATCAGGGATCCGTTGCCACTTGATCTTCCCGGGTAAAAAAGACAAACGCCATCCCCGGACGACGGTTGCCCTCGCGCATGGCAAACTGTAATGAATCGAAATGCCAGCCCTTTTTCGTCCACTGATTCAATATCGCCTCAAGGCTTTCATCAGTGACCTCACTGGCTTCAACAACTTTATAAATCATCAAAACTCCTTTATTCTCCCGGAGGAGAAACATGTCGGAATCACACCGTTATCGCTTTAGCCTGCAACTCAGCAGCAAGGAGATAGAGCGCTATTACCAGGGAGCAGCTTGCAATATCAGTGTGAGGGCTGACAATGGTCAACAGCTCCGTTTTGCGGCTCGCCATCTGCGACCCTTCATCACCTTCACTGGTATTCAAGGGAAGTTCCAATTAACTACTGATAAAAACAACCAATTTCAGTCGTTAAAAAAACTACCAACAACATTTTAACCATACATATTTCAACAACTTACAAACCAGACAAAAAAGATCAGAAAAAAACTTGCCAAACAATAACCGTTTTGGTAATCTTTCAGCAAGGCAACAACATTCGGCGCACCCAGCATCCCTCCTGGCTGGGGCGCCTTTTTTTTTCGCGAAGACTTGGTAGTCTGTCGGACTTGCCGGACCGAAGCAAAAATTTGAGCGTTTGCGGCCGGTTCATGAAAAGCCCGATAGGCTGCTCATCGCATCATTCTTTACTCAAGCCATTTTCCGACGCAACATATCTCCAGCGTCAACCCATTCAGGGAGATCATTAATCCGCACCTTGTAATTCGGGTGGGCAGCATTTAGTTCCAGACCTTCCAAATCACGTAATCCCGCGATAGAAATCATCGCTCTTTTCATCTGTGGACCAATAAGCTCTAACTCTTCACCAGAGAAAAATCGGTTGCGGCCCTCTACATAAAGACCACTTTTATCACGACAAACCAAACCCACAAAATCATGACTGCGCAGATAATTGGTATCGTCTGCTTGTATTTTTGCATCATCATTACCGAATAGAAAGCCGGTGTCATAGGGCCGATGACTGACACTATCCAGCTCTTGTTGCCAGCGCGGATCGATCAGGCGATCACCAGCAATTAACCGGTCAAGTGCTTGCCGATAGACGTCGGTAACGACCGCGACATAGTAAATCCCCTTCATTCTCCCCTCGACCTTAAAACTACTGACCCCGGCATCAGCCAGAGCACCAAGATGCTCGATCAAACAAAGGTCGCGACTATTAAAAAGATAAGTTCCACGCTCATCCTCTTCAACTGCCATCGGCTGTCCGGGGCGCTTCTCTTCGATAAGGCTATAATTCCAGCGACAAGGCTGAGCACAATCTCCACGATTGGCACTCCGACCGACAAGTGCGGTTGAGATCAGACAACGCCCAGAATACGCGACACACATGGCACCATGAACAAAGGCTTCCAGTTCAAGGTCCGGCACCGATTGAAATCCGGAGATATTTTCCAATGTCAGTTCACGGGCTAAATTAATGCGATTGGCTCCGGCCTGACGCCAAAAACCACCTGCGGCAGGATTACAGGTGTTCGCTTGAGTCGACATATGTAGTGCTCGCTGCGGATCAACCTGACGTACAGTCGCAAACACTCCGGCGTCCGCAACTATATAAGCGTCAAGATTGAGGGGCTTCAATTCTTCCAACAGACTCTCGAGAGCATTAAACTCACCAGCACGCAAGCTGGCATTCAGTGTCAGGTAAACCTTAACCCCTGACTCGGCAGTTAAACGTCGGGCTTCTCGTAACTGATCAATGTTAAAATTACCAGCTCGCGCACGCAGTCCAAAATTTTCACCAGCTAGATAAACGGCATCTGCACCGAAACGAACGGCTGTTTTTAACTTATCTAGATCGCCTGCCGGAACCAGCAGTTCAAGACTTTTATCATTTTTACACATGACTCGAGATCCTTTGTCTTCTGATTTAAGGAGATAAGAGTAGCATAGTTATCAACTGAAGCTGTACCGTTTAGAGCGCGAAATACTTGACAACCTCTTAATAACCCTATAATTTTTACAGATTAACCAAACCCTATGGAACTGAGATGAAGCGACTTAACAAAACCCTTTGCGCTCCAAGAAACCTGCTCCTGCTTGTGGCATTGACACTGCTGATGACAGGCTGTGCCGCACCTCAGGCTCCAAATGGATTGCAACAACGGATCGATGAACTGCTTCAAATCCAGCAGCAACAGGCCCAACAACTGGCGCAACTGCAACTTCAACTCAACAGGCTATCAACTCCGCCACTCGACACAGGACTCATCACAAACGTGCCGATTGATGAGGCAGAGCGACTAACACAAACAAAAGAAATTGATATACAACCTCTGCCGCTCCCACCTTCCGCTGCAGAAAGTGCCGCAATATCTGAAGCGGCAGGAGTCTACCTCGAAGCCTTTGCTGCGATTGCTACGGGTCAAATGGCGGAGGCCGAGAGCGGGTTCAAAGACTTTATTCAACGTTTTCCCGATCACCAATATTCAGGCAATGCCAATTATTGGATGGCCGAGGCCTTACTGGCGCAACAAAAAACTAAACAAGCGGAAACCGCTCTGCTCAACATTATTGACAACCCGAAACAACAGAATAAAGCCCCGGCAGCGATGGCTCGACTGATAAACTATTACCGTGAATCTGATGCCCAAAACAACGCTATCGCAATGTTGCAGATGCTGAACGACAACTACCCTGAAAGCCCGGAACTAAAGCGCCTCATGCGGAGCACAGAGCCCCGCTGACAGAGATAAATATTATCTGCTGGCCATTCGGAAACTCCGGGGGGTCTTTGATTAGCTTCCTTAACTGGAAACTATCTACTTGGCACACAGAGGAAACCATGAATAAACAGATCCGCGTATGGCTATCGCTGCTGCTCCTGTTGCTTGTCAGTCTGCCTTCATTGTCGGCGGCTGCCACTGAGACTCGCACTTACACGATCAAACAGGGGGACACTCTGTGGGGGATTTCAGAGAGGTTCATCAAGGATCCGCATTACTGGCCAAGTCTATGGGCCAATAATCCCAGTATCACCAATCCACACCTTATTTATCCCGGGAAAAATATCAGACTGTACAATGGTCGAATCGAACTGATCCCAGAATACTCGGTTGCGCCGGAAGTAAAGCCAGAGCCAGTGGCGGAGCAACCCACCCCAGTCGTCGCCGAAGAACCGCTACCAACTCCGACCACTGAAGAGCCCGCTGTTGCTCCAGAACCGCTAAAAACAGTAAACCTGTTCAAGGCGTCTAGTAACGGTGACAGTTTCATCAAAACCGATGAAAACGAACTTGGCAGACTCGTCGACTCAGTCGATGCCCGAGCCCTACTGACCAAAAACGATCTGGTTTTTCTGAATATGGAGAATCTGGATCAGGTCGAGATTGGTGACACCTACAGTCTCTATGGACGTGGCCCGCTAGTCTCTCACCCGCAGACAAAAATAAAGCTCGGCACTATGATGTTTGAACTCGGCTTTGTTCAGATCACTGCGATCAATGGTCGCACTGTCGTTGGAAAAATCGGCGATGTTTACCGGGAAATCGAACGCGGTGCAGAGGTGTTTGAATATGTTGCCCCCACAAACGAGATCGAACTCAAAAAAGCCAACGGCGTGTTATCTGGATATATCATCTCAGGACGGCAGGGTAAGATAACGCAGGGCCAGAATGATATAATTTACATTGACCTTGGCCTGAATCATGGGTTGCAAGTTGGAAATATCCTCTACATTTCACGACCAAGACAAGCCACCGAGCTGGCTGGCAAGAATAAACAGCAGCTTCAACTCCCCGATGATCTATTGGGTGCGGCTGTCGTCGTTAAGGCACGTAATCAAACGGCTGCTGCTCTGATCTTCAAAAGCACGTCTGAGATACACTCCGGTGATCAGGTCATGGCCGCTACCGAATAAAAAATCTGCAGCCGATAGAATGAAAAAGGGATGGGCCTGAATCGCCCATCCCTTTTTGCTTTCCAAACAAATTTATATCCAAGAGGAGGGGGAAGATGGACCAGGAACAAGCGAGCCTGTTTAGGCTGCATATGTCACCAGGTGTTGGTCGCACAACTCTGTTCAAACTAAAAAAAACTTTCGGCAACTTCACCACCGCGCTAACTGCTCCGCCAGAAGACCTTGTGCGAATGGCTCAGCTCAGCCACCGACAAGCAAATTCGATATTGGCTCTGGACTCACCTGGCTTGGCCCAAGGATTTACGGCTCTTGATAAATGTTCGGCCAGTCTAATCTCATTCTGGGATGAAAGATATCCTGAGCCTCTACGTCATATCCACGATCCACCGGCACTCCTCTACTTGCGCGGTTTATTGCCAAAAAAGGATTGTTTTGCGATTGTCGGTTCACGTCGTGCAACAGCCAGCGGCTTACTTTTGACTAAAGAGATTTCCTGTAAATTGGCAAAACGGGGCGTTTGTGTTGTCAGTGGTCTTGCCCGTGGAATAGATACCGCCGCACACCGAGGCGCGCTTAGCGCTGAAGGTCACACCATCGCAGTCCTTGGGTGCGGAATTGATCAGGTTTACCCGCCGGAGAACCAGCAAATTTTTGATCAAATCCTTGAGGAAAATGCAATTATCTCTGAATTCCCTCCAGGTGTTCAGCCCTTAGCAGGCCATTTCCCAGGCCGCAATCGAATCATCAGCGGACTCTCACATGGGGTTTTAATTGTTGAAGCAGCCGACAAGAGCGGTTCTCTGATAACTGGAGATTTTGCCCTGGAACAGGGGCGTGAACTCTTTGCCGTCCCGGGTGCGGTGAAGAATTCTACCAGCTACGGAACCAATAGCCTCATCAAAGCCGGAGCCCAAGTCGTCACCGAAGCAGAAGATATCCTTCAGGCACTATGGCCAGATCTCCCGACAGCCAGTGCCAAAAAAGCTGAAGACTTATTTATTACAGATCTGGATGGTAGCACACGTACCCTTTATCAAACGCTTAGCTTCGAACCGCAACATGCCGACGATCTCGGCCGTGCCTGCAGCTTGACTCCCATGGAGGTTTCCGCTATTTTACTCGACCTAGAGCTCCGGGGTGGAGTTCAAACACTGCCTGGCGGACGTTATATTCGCAGCCGATAGTTCAATTCAGATTCCTCGGAACTGCCTGTTATCGCTCGTTTCAGTGTCACTTTAAGTCAATCTGGAGGTCTACTTGCGCGAGCGAGTTCTGGCAATCGTCAATCTCATTGCCAAATATGTTCTGGGTGCTAATGGTGCAGCGATCAGTGAACAAGAGCTGATTGCCGAACTGATGTCGGAGGGCTTCGATGCCCAGGAGA
>JAJRRT010000058.1 GCA_024279255.1 Deltaproteobacteria bacterium
AGTCCTTATCCCTATAGCGATGACCAAGGGGTCGAATCAATTCGGTTTTGGCGGCAGCTATAAATCAATAGACCATATCATGGGCAACACGGGGGAGGGCTGGTTCATCATTTTACGTCATAATATGAATGAACTGATGAACATGGCCTCGACGACCCACCGTCAGTTTTTGACGATAGGCTTGGCCTTTTTGCTGTGCATGGCAATCGGAGCATTCATCCTCGGACACAAGATCTCGCAACCAATCGTAACCTTGGCTCAATGGGCCAGTGATATTAGTGAGGGAGGGTTCCGGCCCGCTCCAAAGCATGGATCAAACGATGAACTCGGCATGTTAAGTTCCAGTATAAGCCATATGATCAGTCGGCTGGAGGATACCATGACTTCGCGTGATGACCTCACTTACGAAGTCGAGGTTCGTAAACAAGCAGAACTCAAAACCAGTGAGGCTCTGATAGAAACGCGTCGCCTGACAGAAGAGCTGAAAGGGGCACAAGCCCAGATGCTGCATCGTGAAAAGATGGCATCTATTGGTCAACTTGCTGCTGGCGTGGCCCATGAAATCAATAATCCGATCGGCTTTGTCACGAGCAATCTCGCCTCGCTTGATAAATATGCGTCTCGACTACAGAATTTCAATAAACGGTTGGATTCTCTCTGGAACGAAGTGGAGTTGGGGTCCGATTTCAATGAAAAGCTCTCTGCTCTGCGCAAGGAATTTAAGATCAAACCTATTCTTGAAGATATGCCTGAATTGATTAGTGAATCCAGAGATGGTGTAGAACGGGTATCAGTCATTGTTAAAAATCTGAAATCCTTCTCCAGAACTGAAGACCATGAAGTTAAACATGCCTGCATGAATGATTGCCTTGACAGCACTCTGAAGATGATCCTCTCTGAGCTGAAGTACAAGGCTAACATTCTGACAGAGTACGGCGACATCCCGATGATTGAGTGCAATGCAGGGGAGCTAAACCAGGTTTTTATGAATCTTTTGGTTAACGCCGGCCATGCGATTGAAGAGAAGGGAGAGGTCGGCATCAAAACCTGGCTCGAGGATAACCATGTGTTTATCCGAATTTCTGATACCGGGAGGGGAATTAAGAAGGAGAGTCTTACACGTATATTTGAACCCTTTTATACCACGAAAGATCCCGGCCAAGGGACTGGACTTGGTCTAAGCATCTCTTATGATATCGTGCAGAGACACAACGGGAACATATCCGTTGAGAGTACTCTTGATGAGGGGACGACTTTTACAATTGTGCTTCCTACGAGCTGAGCGACAGACATCTCTCCTTCTTCTGCAATGGAAAGAGGAGAGAATCAGATCTGATCAAAAACTGCCCTGGATTTTATAAACGTAGGATCTCGTATTGTATGATTTCAAGAAGACCAAACGGCCCAACCTGCTTCAAAAAGGTTGGGCCGTCTCACATTTGGTCCTTTTCAATTTTCAGATCATCGAGAAGACTGTCGGTCAATGCCAAAACCAACCAGTCGATTGAGCTTGAGTCATAACTGGCGGAAGTTTATATACAAGAACCAGTTCCATTCCCCGCAAGGCTGTGCTCAGTACTAGAGCATGGCGTCATACTCTGGACATTAACCCGGCGCGGCGCATAGCGAAAATAAACCTTGAACGATCAGACCGACAAATGCTCAAATGACCGCTACGGTTGCCGATCATAAACGGTGCGTCGCTTACCACTCTCGGGGCAGATCGGCCCACTGTTGCGCCGCGGAACGCTGTCAATGAGCAAGGATGGTCAAAGGAGTCAGCTCTCGATAAACTTGTGAATGAAGGCTATGGCAATCATTCAATCTATGGAGACATAAGAACATATATCACCAATGTAGCTATTGACTATATCAGGAAGCAAACAGCTGCTCTCTGACTAAAAAATAATGGGTTCGACAAATCCAGGGATTTTAAAATGACGGAATTAAATAAGTACAGACTGTTTGACAGTCATTTCCACATTATCGACAAGGGGTTTCCGCTGGTTCCAAACCAGGGGTATCTGCCCGACAATTTCTCTGCAGGCGACTACCTGACCCGCACCAACAGCTATAACATTATCGGTGGGGCGATTGTCTCAGGTTCCTTCCAGGTCTTTGATCAGACCTACCTGCTTGCAGCTCTTAAGGAGCTCGGCCCCAGTTTTGTTGGTGTGACTCAGCTGCCGGTATCCGTTTCTGACCGCGAACTTATTAGCCTGAACGAAGCGGGAGTCAGGGCGGTTCGCTTCAATTTGAAACGGGGTGGTTCTGAAGAGATAGAACACCTTGAGCGATTCGCCAGGCGTGTTCACGAAACGGTTGGTTGGCACACCGAATTGTATGTGGATTCAAAAGACCTGCCTGCTCTGCATCAGACCCTTATCTCGCTCCCTGCAGTCAGCATTGACCACTTGGGCTTATCAAGTGCCGGCCTTCCCGCCCTTCTGGCGCTGGTTGAAAAGGGGGTACATGTTAAGGCTACCGGATTCGGCCGGGTCGATTTTGATATTAAGAAGGCCATCAAGGCAATAGTTGCCATTAATCCGGCCGCGCTGGTCTTCGGCACCGACCTCCCCTCGACAAGAGCCCCAAAGCCCTACTCTGATGATGACTATTTTATGATTATTGACGCGATCGGTGAAGAGTTGGCGAGAAGAGTATTTTTCGATAACGCGATCTGTCTGTATCGACCGAAAAAGGTGTAAAACAATAATGTTACTGCTTCGAGTACACTGGAAGTGGTATGAACAAGGAATTAAACAACAATGACAATAATTCCTGCAGCTAACCGTAAAAGACAGGCAAAGCTATGAGCCACCCTTTCGACATACTCAACCCCGACCTGATCATGGATGCGGTTGAAAGCCTTGGCTTTCAGTGCGACTGCCGGATTTTTCCGCTGAACAGCTACGAAAACCGGGTCTACCGGGTCGGCATTGAAGATCAGGAGCCCCTGATCGTTAAATTCTACCGTCCCGAACGCTGGAGCATCGAACAACTTCAGGAAGAGCATGATTTTTGTCGGGAACTCGAAGAAGAGGAGTTACCGGTTCTCGCACCGCTGAAAGTGAATGGCCAAAGCCTGCATCGCTTCAAAGGATTTATCTTTACGGTTTTCACCCTTCAAGGGGGACATGCGCCAGAATTTTCGCAACCAGACACCCTCAAGGCCCTCGGCCGCCTGGTGTCTCGTCTACACAATGTCGGTCGCCGTCAGGCCTATCAACATCGCCCGACACTGGATGTCAGCTCTTTCGGTCAGAGTTCGGTCGATTTTATGCTGGGATCAGGCTTGATTCCGGAGGTCTACCTGGAGTCGTACCAGAGTCTGACTCGCGACTTGCTACCAGTACTCGAGCAACGCTTTGCACTGATCTCTGCGTCACCCCTGCGCGTGCATGGTGATTGTCATGTCGGCAACTTTCTCTGTCGTGAAAACCTCTACTACCTGGTCGATTTCGACGATTCTCGCATGAGTTATGCGATTCAAGACCTCTGGATGTTCTTGTCAGGGGATGCAACCCAGCAACAACAGCAACTCAAACCGCTACTTGAGGGCTATCAGACCTTTGCCGACTTCAACCCACAAGAGCTGCAGTTGATCGAACCCCTGCGTACCCTGCGTATCCTTCATTACGCCGCCTGGCTTGCCCGCCGCCAGGATGACCCCGCATTTCTACGCTACTTCCCCTGGTTCGGCACCCCCCAGTATTGGGGCGAACATATTCTGGAACTGCGTGAGCAGTATGCTGCTCTCAACGAATATCCGCTGGTGATGCCCTGACTTGATTGAATCAAAACAAGAAAAAACTAGCAGCCTGTCGGCCCAGGCTCTTTAAGCTTTAACAAAAGTCAGCGCAGCCGAATTGATACAGTGGCGCTTGCCGGTCGGCTTGGGGCCATCTCCAAACACATGCCCCAGATGTGATTGACAGCGGCTACAGGCCAGTTCATTACGGACCATGAAAAAGCTGCGATCTTTGCGGATGATGATATTTTCGGGAGCGACTGCTTCATAGTAGCTTGGCCATCCCGACTGTGAATCGTACTTGGTCTCTGACAGGTAGAGATCAAGCTCGCAAGCCGCGCAGCGATAGACACCATGCTCCTTATGATCATGGTAGATGCCGGTATATGCACGCTCTGTGCCCTGTTCACGCAACACATGATACTGAGCCGGAGTCAGCTGTTTGCGCCATTCTTCATCACTCTTAACGACGATGTCGCTCAGAACGTAGGTCCCTTTTTCAACCGAATAGACCCTGACCTGCTTCATTGTCGCCATGTCGGTCACCAGCGCTTTAGCCTGACGACCGGAACCGATCCAAACCAGGCCCAAGGCGACTGGCAGCAAATTTATAAATTGTCGTCTCTCCATCAGAGTGCTCCTTTATTCTGCAACTGACGATTTCAATGTCTTGCGATAGGTGCCAGCCTGCTTCAACCAGGTTTTGATCTGCTCAACGCTGACCTGGTGCGGATCAAAAACAACTCGATTCACTTCCATGAAGTTCTGCCAGCCTTTTTCAACCTCAGAGATCCCTGGCCGCCCATCCAGAGCAGCTTTGCCGACGTCATATCAGTGAACGGCAAAGGTGACCTGCGCTTTTTCAGTTTCAAGCGCCACAGAGAAACCGGCCGAAAAGATCGTCACGATCAGGATTAGAAAATATATCGGGTATTTCATCTGAACCTCCTCTCTCTACAATGCTGAGTCTAGCAAGCATAAATCAAGGGGGCGTAAAGGCTTTATAAAGATTGGATCAAGATTTAAGGGGTGCTGTAACTGTTTTTCAGGACCTAAAATGTTTTCAGGCTGAAATTAGAAATTAGACGGAAATCGCAACCAGATCCGGGTAATGCCTGCTGCGCTTTCGGCTCCGACCTGCCCGCCGTGTGCCTCGACCAGCTGCTTGACAATCGACAGCCCGATACCAGCACCACCATGCGTGCGCGAACGGGAGCGGTCGGCGCGAAAGAATCGTTCAAAAATAAAGGGGAGGTCGGCCGCTGAGATCCCCTCACCGCTGTTTTCGACTGAAATCTCAATCTCTTCACCATCTTCTGTCGCCGCGATAACCACCTCACCCCCGATCGGGGTGTAGCGCCAGGCGTTTTCGAGCAGATTGCGCAGGGCTTGCAACAGTTTGTCGAGATCGGCGTTAATCATCAGTGCGGGAGGCTCGATCAAAATCCGCAGATCTATCCCCTTGCTGGCAAAACGTCGTTCAAACAGGGCTCTCAGCTGCCCACTCAGGGTTGTGCATGACAACTCCTGGCGGCGTAAAAAGGCCTGGGCCGAATCCGCCTTGGTCAGCTGTTGCAGGTCATCGACCAGATGAACCAACCGCAGAATTTCGTTTTCGAGCATGCGGAAAGTCTCAACCGAAGGCGTGACCACCTCGTCACTCAACCCTTCAAGATAACCGCGCAGGTTGGTCAAGGGTGTACGCAGCTCATGCGCCAGGTCAGAAACCATACTCTTGCGCAGCTGTTCGAGCCGCGCCAGACTATCGGCCATACTGTTAAAGGCCAGCCCCAGCTCCCCGACCTCGTCTTGCGAAACCACCTCAACCCGATTGTTGAAATTGCCTGCCGCCAATTCTCGCGAGATCCGGGTCATTTGCGACAGTGGCCGCAAAACTCTTTTGGTCATCAGGTAGCTCAGCAACAGCGCCAACACCATTGCTGCAAGAGCTGCCCAGACCAGATAGCGGTGGACTGATTCGATGAACATTTGATGGCTTTCGGTGGGGTTAATCGCGTAATTTTCCATCAGGCGCATAAAATAGGTCGCAGCCAACTTGTCGATCGCCAGCCAGATCACCAGGATCGTCACCCCGATAATCGGTACGATGTTAAGCAGCAGTTTCCACAACAGGTGTTTTTTCATCGTTATTCTTTCCCGTCCACATCCAGTTCGGCGAAACGATAGCCATAACCACGCACTGTCTCAATGTAGAGCGGTCGGCCGGGATCGGACTCAATCTTCTGGCGCAACTTGTTGATATGGACATCGATCACCCGCTCAACCACCGCCTCTTCATGATCATAGAAATGGCTCAGCAGCTGGCTGCGACTGTAGACTCGTCCGGGTGATTTCATCAGGGTTTGCAGCAGTTTATACTCGGAGCTCGTCAGGTTGATCATTTCACCCTGCAGGAAAACCTTATGTTTCTGCGGGTCAAGGATCAATTCCCCATGCTGAAGAATCGGGCTGTCGCTCAGAGGCACCGACCGCACCCGCCGCAAAATTGCCTTGACTCGTTCGACCAGTTCACGCGGGCTGAACGGCTTGACAACGTAATCATCTGCACCCAGAGAAAACCCGAGAACCCGGTCGATCTCCTCCTCGCGCGCGGTCAGCATCAGAATCGGCACATCCGATTCACTCCGCAAACGGCGACAGATCTCAAGGCCATCGATCTGCGGCAGCATCAGATCAAGAATCACCAGACCAGGGCGCTTTTCAAGGGCCGCCTGCAAACCGCGCGCACCATCAGTTTCGATCAGGACTCTAAAGCCCTCACGCTGCAGGTAGGTCGCAACAAGATTGGCGGTATTCGGATCATCTTCAACAATCAACACTGTTAATTTATCAATCGACATCTGGTCTCCCGTGGCTAAAGGGTGCGGTCTTTAATCTTAGCAGGCCGCTGGCTCTCGTGTCAGTTACCCATGATCTCAGCTCATCTCTCCCAAGCGATCATCAATTCTGCTAGAATGTAAGCGTTGCCTTGTACACCGAATCAGTTATTCCATCAGGAGGTATCCTCATGACCGATCTATCCACAACATATATGGGCCTGACACTGCGTAATCCACTGGTCGTTGCCAGCAGCAGTCTGACCGGAAATCTGGATGGGGTCAAACAGGCCGCAGAAGCAGGAGCTGGTGCAATTGTTCTAAAGTCACTCTTTGAAGAACAGATCGCCGCAGAAACTGCCAGCCTGGGTAAGCACGCTGATTATGCCGGACATACTGAGGCCGCCGAGTATCTGCAAGGGTACGGTATGGCATTGGGTCCGCAAGAGTATTTAGCCTTGGTTAAAGATTCGGTAAATGCCGTTGATATGCCGATCATCGCCAGCATAAACTGCTTTTCCCACAACAATTGGGTTGATTACGCCAAAAAAATTGAGGCGGCCGGTGCTGCGGCCCTCGAACTGAATATCGGTCTGCTGCCGACGCGTTGTGGCCAGCAGGGACGGGCTATAGAGGAGCGCTATTACCAGATTTTATATGAAGTAAAGTCTCAAGTTCAGATACCGATCGCTCTGAAAATTGGGCCTTATTTCTCTTCATTTGGTGAAATTGCCGATCATCTCGGCCATGATCGCGCCGAGGCGCCGCCGTTCACCGTCGGCTGGTGCGGGCCTGGTGAGACTACGGGTAAAATCGTCTGGCGAAAAGCGGACGCCCTGGTCCTCTTCAACCGCTATTACCAACTCGATATCGACATCGATAACCTTGAACTGGTCGGTGGAAACCCTTTAACCGGTCCTAGTGACATCAACAATTCTCTGCGCTGGATCGCCCTGCTCTACCATCGCGTCGCCTCTGATCTTGCCGCATCTACCGGCATCCATGAAGGCCGCGATGCTGTCAAGCAACTTCTTGCCGGGGCAACCGTCGTCCAGGTCTGCTCAACGCTGATGATCAATGGTTTCGATCAGATCGGCCGAATCCTCAAAGAGCTTGAAGACTGGATGCAAACCCACGATTTCACCAGTATCGAACAATTTCGTGGCCGTCTCAGTCAGGCGCAAAGTGAACACCCTGAAAACTATGAGCGCCTGCAGTACATCAAGCTTTTCGTCGGACTTGAATAGAGGCCCCTGCTGCAAATCCGACAGACTGCTTGAGCGCTTCCACTTTGACTTGCATGGCTAATTAAACTATATCTAGCCTGAGGCGATAGGGACATCAAGATCCCAATTCTCCACGACTGTACTCTCTTCCATAAATATGGGATCCGTATGAATTCAAAGAAAAAAATCCTTATTGTAGATGACGAAGTCTTCTTTAGAGACCTACTGAGAGAGGCGCTAAAGGATCGTTACGAAATTCTGGAAGGAGAAAATGGCGATGAAGCCATATCGCTGGCGCTTAAACATAAACCGGACCTGATTATTATTGATGTAATCATGCCCGGTAGAAGTGGCATCGATGCCTGCATGGTGCTTAAGCAAAAACCGGAAACCAGAAGAATTCCTGTTGTTTTATTCTCCTCACTCTCAAAGAAAGAAGATATCGTCCTTGGACTAAAAGCCGGTGCGGATGACTACATCACAAAACCGATGTGTGTCCCCGAAGTTGTTGCAAGACTAGATGCACACCTGAGAACGACAGATTATTATACAGATCTGGAGCATAAGGATCTGCTGTTACTCTTAGAGCTTTCAGAGAACATTTCTGCTCTACGCAACCCCATGACAATTCTGCGAACTATTGTTGAAAAGATGTCCACAATCATCGATGTTGCACGCTGTTCAATTGTCAGTGTCAACAGCAAGGGGGACCTTTTTGTCAAGGCCAGCAACGACTTAGAAGAGAATAAAGAGATAAGACTCGAACTATACAAATATCCTGAAATTCGTAAATCCCTTGAATCCAAGAATGCCGTCATAATCAACAACATAAAAGATCATCCCTTGATGAATTCTGTCAAGAGTCACATCGGGGAGCTTGCATTTAATTCCATAGTTGTCATTCCGATAATCAAAAAAGAGAGCATCATTGGGACCTTTCTACTCAGGACAGCATCTCCATTAAAAGACGGTATCACCAACAGAATCTACAAGGTTTGTCAGTTGGTAGCGAATATTTCAGCAAACGCATTAGAAAATGCCATGCTTTTTGATTCAATGAAAACAGCGCAAGAGTATTTCGAAGAGATGTCAATTCGTGATGGACTGACAAAGCTCTACAATCATCGTCATTTCTACGACCGCCTGGAGGAAGAATTCAGTCGTGCCTCCCGCTATGGAGAACCCCTCTCCCTGATCTTTTTCGACATCGATGATTTTAAGCGGATCAATGACAATTACGGACATACTCATGGCGACGAGGTTCTTAAGAAAATTAGCCTCGTCATGAAGAGAGTCGCCAGAGAGAGTGACCTTCCTGCTCGCTATGGGGGAGACGAGTTTGCCGTTATTCTGCCCAACACATCGGCTAAAGGTGCGCTTGATGTGGCAACCCGACTCAGCACAACGGTAAGAGAGCTTATTTTTGAGGATCTAGCTGGTGAGCAAGTCACTATCAGCTCTGGCGTTGCGACCTTCGTCGACAAAAAAGTACAATCCTTTGATCGCCTTGTATGGCTCGCTGACGAGGCGATGTACAAAGCCAAAGCGCAAGGGAAGGATCATGTCTCTCAGGCCTAGCGCCTTAATCAATCTCTGCTTCAAAAAAACATCCGACGATAAAGGAAATCAATATGCCGGACAACCGGATAAAGCCTGCCAGTGTTCCGGCTTTAGATGAAATTTTGGGCAAGACTTTTCCGGTCCTTGACCATGGTCACATCCGCGTCGTCGACTACATGGGCGATGATGCCGCTATTGTCCAGGCCGCCCGGGTTTCATATGGAGCGGGAACCAAACAGGTCCATGAGGATCGTGCCCTGATCCGCTACCTGCTGCGCAACGCTCACACCACCCCTTTTGAGATGTGCAAAATCAAACTCCACGTTCGCGTCCCGATGGATTGCTGGCGCCAGTGGATCCGCCACCGCACAGCGTCAGTTAATGAGTACAGTACCCGTTATTCTGAAGCGATCGCTGATCAACAATCGACCCTCCCCGGAGATTGGCGCCTGCAGACAACGCTCAACAAGCAGGGCAGTGACGGCTTCCTTGATCCCGATCTAGGAACTGAGTTGTCTGAATCAGAAGCGCGCTTCCATCAAACCACCAGAGATCTTTACCAGTCGCGCATCGAATGCGGTGTGGCCCGTGAGCAGGCCCGCAAAGACCTGCCCCTCTCGACTTACACTGAGGCCTACTGGGCGATCGACCTGCACAATCTGTTGCACTTTTTACAGCTCCGCATGGACAGCCACGCCCAATCCGAAATCCGCCAATACGCGACCCTGATCGGTGAAGAGATCGTTGCACGCTGGGTTCCTGCGGCCTGGGAAGCCTTCAAAGACTATCGCCTGAACGCAATGCGACTATCAGGCCCCGATGTCGAATTGATGCGGATGTTGATCGCCAAAGACCATGCTGCGGCCGCAGCCTGGTTGGCAGAGCGGGGTTGGGTTGATCCAAAAAGCGGCAAGAAGTCTCGTGAGGCCAAGGAATTGGAAGTGAAGCTTCAAGCTCTCGGTTTGAAACTTACGCCAGTCTCTTAACCAGGCTCTTGCGCAAGCTCGCCAAGTCTTTTCAGCGCAGCTTCTAGCTTGTCAGTGTAAGGGTGCGCACAGGAGAGTCGGATACAGTTCCGATAGCGTTTTTGCGATGTAAATAATGATCCGGGCGCGATACCAATCCCTTCGGCCAGTGATCTGTGATAAAGGCTATCAGTATTTATCTCTTCAGGCAGAACAGCCCAGAGTAAAAAACCTCCTTCTGGCCGGGTCAAGCGGGTCTGTTCCGGGAAGAACCGCGCCACGGCAGATGAGATCTGACCCACCTGTTTTTTACACTTAGCCGCATATCCTTTCAGGTGCCTGGCATATCTTCCGGCAGCCAAATACTCCGCCAGAGTCAGTTGAGCCGGACGGTTCGAATTCATCGAGACCGTCATCTTCCGCTTGAGCAGAGCCGCGCGATGATCCTTCGCATAGATCCAGCCGATCCGAAACCCTGGAGCCAGCATCTTGGAAAATGACGAAATGAAGATGCTATTCCTCATCGCGGCATATGAGTTAAGCGCGCGTGGACGCACCCCGGAAAAAGGAAGGTCCCCGACAATATCGTCCTCAATCAGCACAACATTACGCGCTGCGAAAAGCTCGGCCAACTCCCGTTTTTTCACATCGGGGGTCAGGCATCCGAAGGGATTGTTAAAGTTGGGTTGCAGAATACAGGCTTTAACGGGATAGGCATCAAGGGCCTGACTCAGTTTCTCAACATCCACCCCGGTTTCAGGGTCGGTCGGAATCTCCAGCGCATAGACACCAAGAGTTTCCAGAATCTGCAGATAACCGAAATAACAGGGGGATTCGACCGCCACCGTATCTCCGGGACCAACCAGGGTGGAGAGCGCAAGGTAGAGGGCTTCAGTCCCACCGTGGGTGATAATGATATCGTCCATGTGCGCACTGATACCTGCTTCCAGCATATGAAAGGCAATCTGGGCGCGCAGCTTTCTATTCCCGGCTACCTCCTCATATCCATAGGCATTTTCGTGCGAATTTGCGGTCTGTCGCGCCAACCGGGTCAGCTCGGCCACTGGCAGCAGTTCAGGCGAAGGGGTCGCTGCACCTAAAGGCACAATGCTGGTATCTGCCATGGCGTTCAACACATTAAAATGGAAGTCGAACGAATTGACACGGGTCGGCTGTAGCTCAGGATTTGAAACTCGGGGTGCAGGGATATCCCTGAATCGATGACAAACGTAGAAACCGGATTGAGGCCGAGCTTCGATGCGACCCTCCACCTCAAGATCAAGATAAGCCTTCATCACCGTACTGATGCTGATACGACTCTTCCTGCTCATGGCACGCAAAGAGGGGAGCCGGTCTCCCGGCAGCAGTGCACCCGTCTCTATCGCGACCCCAATATTGCGAATGACCGCCTCATACTTATAGCTCTCACCGCCTTGCCCCTGAATATTCTTCATCACGCCCCAACTGTTATGTAGATAATTTCCAAAAACTGTAACTGTTATCCTAGGCAAAACTGCCTTAGTTTACAAGTATCGGACCGCAGGTCGATGGAGGTCCAGAGTTTGAAAGGATCAGGGTGAACCTATGTGTGACATGATCGAATCAGAGAAAAGCTTTCCGTTGCGCGCTGTAACTGGCGGCGTACTGGCGATGTTTCTCGCTTTTGGAGTGGGCCGTTTTGCCTATACGCCCCTGCTACCCCTGATGCAGGAGCAAACTGGACTGGCCGTCGACATGGCAGGCTATCTGGCTTCAATGATGTACCTGGGTTACCTGTCCGGCTCTGTTATCGTAACGAAAACTCTCGCAAGGTTCGGACCTTCAAAAATGTTAAACTGCGGTTTGGTCCTGCTTGTGCTAACAACCGGGGCAATGTCTAGCGGTGAGGTATTCGAGTCCTGGTCTTTTATCATGTTCGGTATCGGGTTTTCATCAGCAATGGTGTTTCTCGCAACGCTGTCACTAATTATAGGGATCTTTCTAGACTACGGAGCTGGCTGGCTGACAGCCTCTCTCTATTCCGGAATCGGATTGGCGATTGTCTTGATCGGGCTCGTTGTCCCGGTAGTCGGCAAATTCGCCGACTGGCAAGGAGCCTGGATCTTTGTCGCCCTGACGGCGCTGTTTGCAGGAGGAGCGTGCCACCTCTTACTCAAGCCCTATAACCACAAACAGCCAAAGAGTCTCTCCACAGAAGCGGCCTGGACAGCCCCTGGCGCAAAACGGGCAGCTTTTTTTCTGATCGCCGCCTATTTTCTGCATGGCTTTTCTTACACGATCGGCGGCACCTTCATGGTTGCGATGCTTTCGGAATTCCCCGGCCTGCATGGCCGCGCCCATATAGGTTGGATTCTGGTCGGAGCAATGGTTATCCCCTCCTGTTTGATCTGGCCAGTCATTGCGTCACGCCTTGGTGAAGCCAAGACTGTTACCCTTCTGCTGATCTTGCAAGCTCTGGCAAATATTATTGTTGTTATCTGGGCAACTCAAACAGGAATTCTGGTTGGCGCTGCGGTTTTCGGCAGTACTTTTCTGGCGATTCCAGGGCTGGTACTCGGTCGAATTGCTAAACTGGCAGGGATTAAAAAGGATCAGATCATTGGCCTCGCCACGATCCTGTTTGGAATCGCCATGGTCCTTGGCCCCTCAGTCGGCGGACTGATCGCAAAATTGACAGGCTCCTTTGACCGATCACTCATCATGGCAAGCATCGCCCTGTTGATTGGTGCAGGAATCAGCATGCTGGCCGAATCATCAACAAGCGTGGCGAAATGCTCTTCTGACGTACATGGTGAAGTCCCGAGTTAGAGCAGCCTGCTTTTCAACAGGATATTAAGGGCTGAGTCGCTTCTCCTCAATACATACAGAATGTGAGGCAACGACCTCTAAAGCACCGCTAACGCCTTCTGAACATCCGCCTGCAAGTCTGCCACATCCTCAAGTCCAACATTCAGGCGGATCATCCAGCGATCCTTGTAACGCGAAATATCGGACTGGGCAAACTTGCCCGCGGTGACCAGGCTCTTGAAACCGCCCCAGCTGTAGCCGATGCCGAAGTGCTCGAGACTATCGACAAAACGGCCAACTGCACTCTCGTCGTATTCCGGCTTGAGGACAAAGGAGAAGATCCCCGAGGCGCCGTCGAAATCGCGCTGCCAGATGTGATGCTCGGGGTGACTGACTAACGCCGGATGGAGTACCGCCTCGACCGCCGCTTCCCCTTCCAGCCAGCCCGCAAGCTCCAGGGCTGAAGCCTCATGCTGCTTCAGGCGCACCTTGAGAGTCTTGAGCCCGCGTAGCGCCAGGTAGCAGGCATCCTGCGACGCGAAAATCTCCAACGCGCGGCACATGCGATGAAAAGGCTTGTAACAGGCCTCATTGATGGTTGCGCTGCCGAGCAGCACATCGGAATGACCCGAAATATACTTGGTCACCGAATGGATCGAGATATCGACCCCGTGCTCAAGCGGACGAAAATTAAGCGGTGTCGCCCAGGTATTATCGATGGCAGTAAGGATATCGTGCTGGCGCGCCACCTTGACCACTGCCGGAACATCCTGGATCTCGAAGGTGTTGGAACCGGGTGACTCAAGGAGGATAAACCGGGTCTGCGGGGTGATGTAATCCTCAATATCAGCACCGACATTGGCGGGGAAATAACTGGTCGTGATACCAAACTTGTCAAGCATGTCACGCGCAAAACGACGTACCGGCCCGTAGCAACTGTTGCAGATCAGCAGATGATCACCATGTTGCAAAAAGGCCTGTAGCGTGCTGGTAATCGCCAGCAAACCCGATGGAAAGGCCCTTGTCCAGTAGCCTCCTTCAAGTTCGGTCATCGCTCTTTCAAAGGCGTGCTGGGTGGGGCTGCCATCTGTGCCGTAGGTGAAACCCTCATACTGTCCCTGGCCGACGGCCTTGAGCTCGGCATAGTCCTCGAACAGAATCGTTGAGGCATGATAGACTGGCGGATTGATCGAATGATAACGTTCGAGCTTGCTGCTGTCGCCGCTATAGCCACTGGCGATAATTTCGGTCGCTGTACCCTTCATTTCCCACCCTTTTCCGTCGCTTCATGAATAATACGGCAGCCCCCTCTGAGGCCACACGTCACTTAAGTAAATATCTTATACTGGAACTATAGAGCAATGGAAAGGAGTCCGTCATGAAAAAAGAATCATACGAACATATATGTCAGCTCGCCGATTCTGGACAGGATGCTTTTATCAGCCACCCCGACAGCGGCGAACGCGGCATGGTCACCAGTTGTATCCGCCAGACCGGGCACCTGGTGGCACGCACCACCCAAGGACAGATGCGCTGCTGGACCTTTGGCGAATGTGAAGAGCCGAACCACGTTAAATCTGGCCCGATGATCTGAAGTATTCATCACTCTATGCGGCAGAATCATGCTTGTTCGGCCGCGCTTTCCGGCCGCGCGCTGATTTGCGCGGCGGCTTTTTATTTTCGGCCTTGAGCATCTGTCGCACATGATTCAGGGTTCCACCGGCAATCAAGTGCTGACGCTGACGGCTGGAGACCTCCAGCAAGGTAATGATTTCACGCGCGCCGATTTTAACCTTCAGTTCTGTCTCTCCAGCCTCCAGATGCTGGCGCACATCGGGAATTACCAACGGGTCCCCGGCTTTGATCGCGGCATAGTCCGCCGGATTTTTGAAGGTCAGCGGCAGAATCCCGAAGTTACACAGGTTGGCCTTATGGATTCGTGCGAAACTCTTGACGATCTTGGCCCGCACCCCGAGATAACGCGGAGCCAGTGCTGCATGTTCGCGGCTCGACCCCTGGCCATAGTTGTCGCCGCCAATCACGACCGCCTGACCAAACCCCTTACAGCGCAGAGAAAACTCCGGATCAAGCTGATAGAAAACAAATTCACTGATCGCTTCGATATTGGAGCGTAACGGCAACACCTTACTCCCGGCCGGCATGATGCCGTCGGTCGAGATGTTATCCTCAACCTTCAATACCACCCTGGCCTTGAGGGTCTTGGGCAGACTCTCAAACTCGGGGAACGGCTTGATGTTTGGTCCGCGCACCACCTCGGTCTCGAAGGATTCTGGAGTCGGGGCAATAAGGGATGAGGTATCCACAATATACTTGTCTGGCGGGATAACCTCGGGCCAGGCCATCTCGGCAGCGAGCTCGCGTGGGTCGGTAATCACACCCTTTAAGGCGGATGCTGCTGCGGTTTCAGGCGAACAGAGGTAGACCTGATCCCCCTTGGTTCCTGAGCGGCCAGGGAAGTTGCGCGGGAAGGTGCGCAGGCTGACCTGATCGGTTCCAGGAGCCTGCCCCATACCGATGCAGCCCAGACAGCCAGACTGATGGATACGTGCTCCAGCCAAGAGCAAGGGCATGACGCCACTGTTTTCGGCGACATTCTCCAGCACCTGTCGACTGCCGGGATTGACATGAAAGGACAGCTCGGCTGCGGCATGTCTGTCCTTGACGATGCCCGCAGTCATCATCAGATCGCGGTAGCTGCCGTTGACGCTGGAGCCGACTATCACCTGGTCAACCTTGGTGCCGGCCACTTCACTGATGCGTTTGATATTACCTGGTGAAGTCGGGCAAGCGATCAATGGTTCGAGACTGCCAAGATCGAGCTCGGCATGCTCGTCATAGTGACAACCGACATCGGCCTCCAGCTCCTGCCAATCAGCCTCTCGCCCCTGTGCCAGCAACCATTTACGCGTCTGTTCATCGGAGGGAAAAACCGTCGAGGTCGCCCCCAATTCTGTGCCCATGTTGCCGATCGTCATGCGATCGGTCGCAGTAAGAGTCCTCACCCCCGGACCATAATACTCGACCACCTTGCCGCGACAACCCTTGACATCGTAACGCCTGAGCATTTCAAGAATCAGATCCTTGGCACTGACCCAGTCGGGCAAGGTCCCGCTCAGCCTGACCCCGAGCACTTTAGGACAGGGGAAGTGATAGGAGTATCCGGCCATCGCCAGCGCAACATCCAGCCCGCCGGCACCGATGGCCAGCATCGAGACCCCAGCAGCACCGGGGGTATGACTATCGGCGCCGAGTAGCGTCAGACCGGGGCGCCCGAACCGTTCCATGTGGACGATATGCGATATCCCGTTACCCGGCTCCGAGTAGTTAATCCCATAATGAGCGCAGGCGCTACGCAGATACTTGTGATCATCGGCGTTTTTAAAGTCGGTCTGCAGCAGATTATGATCGACATACTGGGCGGCCAAATCGACCTTGACCCGCTTGAGGCCCAAGGTTTCAAATTCGAGCATCGCCATAGTTCCGGTGGCATCCTGCAGCAGGGTATGATCGATCCGAATGCCTATCTCTTCGCCCGCGACCATGCGACCTTCAACCAGATGTTGCGTTATTATTTTTTCAGTCAGATTTTTTGCCATCTCAAACGACTCCTTCGCGACTCATGACCAAAGGAGGACGAAGCAGGAAGGACCTGCAAGGCCTCCTTTGGCCATTATAAACCAACTAGCGAATTCGAGTTTGCAAGCGAAAAGACATAAAGGCGGAGGGGGGGGGGCATATTCTAATTGCTTAGACCTACTTTGTGTTTCTCTTCACAAAAAAGCCGCCTCTTGCAGGAGGCGGCTTTTTGGAATCATTTTTTAGAGCCTGTCTTCTTCTTAACATCGTGGCAGGTATCACACTCTGTCGGGCCGCCATTCTTGATATGACAGTTGCGACACTGACGATGAAAAGCGTGCTTTAAGCGGGGCACATCTCGATCAACCCCATGACAATCACGGCATCCACCGGCGTCAACTCCCATGTGATGGCAGTCAGTGCAGTCATTAACTGCAACCTGGTGCTCCTCATGATGAAAAAAAACCTCGCCCTGCTTGTTCTCCATCCTGACGGCTGTCGGCTGATCAGCAGCAAAGGAAATTGCTACACCGATCACCATTCCAAAAATCAAGATCAAACCAATACACAGCTTTTTCATCAGGCCCTCCAGTGCAGATAAAGTTGATTGGAGATTATGGCATACTTTATTCCATATTAAATACTATTTAAGTTTCCAGCTGGTCCCTTTGGCCGTATCCAGTAGTAAAATACCTCGTGCATCAAGTTCGTCACGAATCTCATCGCCTCGGACATAGTCCTTATCTTTTCGAGCTTGCAGACGGGCAACAATCGCGGCCTCGATATCACTGACATCAATCTCCAGATCGGCCAAACCGGCTATTCTTTGCTGAGTCAACCAGGTTGAGGGATCTGCTTGTAGAATTCCCAAGACCTCACCAAAGCTCCGAACTCGCTGTAGAAGATCAGCAACGGTCGCCACCAGTTCCACTTTCTTACGGAACTTCTTGGTCGCGATCAGGCGATTAACGGTCCGCACCGCTTCGAACAAGTGAGCGATTGCCAGCGCGCTGTTGAAATCATCATCCATGGCGGCGCGATAGCTCTCATCAAGCTTCGCTCCATCTTCGGCGGCAACACCCATCTCAGCACCCTCAATCGCCTCCTCACCGGCCTGTAATGCTTCGTAGAAACGACTGAGACCTGCTTCGGCATCAACCAGGTTCTGATCGGAAAAATCGATCGGCGAACGATAGTGGGCGCTCAAGATGAAGAAACGCAGCACTTCTGGATTGTAGCGCTTTAGGATATCGCGAATGGTGAAGAAGTTACCGAGCGACTTGCTCATCTTCTCCTGATTGATATTAACGAATCCGTTGTGCAACCAGTAATTTACGAATGGTTTGCCGCTGGCGCCTTCCGACTGGGCTATTTCGTTCTCATGGTGCGGGAAGATCAGATCACGTCCGCCACCATGAATATCGAATGTATCCCCCAGCAGAGAGGAACTCATCGCCGAACATTCAATATGCCAGCCAGGCCGTCCTGCTCCCCAGGGCGATTCCCAACTCGGCTCGTCTGGCTTGGCGCCTTTCCAGAGCGCAAAATCCATCGGATCCTCTTTCTGCTCACCGGGTGCGATTCGCGCTCCGGCCTGCATTTCATCCATATTCCGCTTCGACAGTTTGAGATAATTTTTAAATTTGCCGACGCGGTAGTAAACATCTCCCCCAGATGCGTAGGCGAGACCCTTATCGATCAACTTCTGACAGATCTCGATGATCTGCGGAATATACTCAGTCGCCTTCGGCTGATGGGTGGGAATAGCCAGCCCGAGAGTCGCCATATCCTCATCAAAGGCCTGAATAAATTCCTCAGACAGGTCCTTGCTGCTGATCCCACGCTCATTGGCGCGCTTGATGATCTTATCGTCGACATCGGTATAATTACGCACATAGGTCGTATCGAACCCGACGAACTGCAGATAGCGGTAGATGATATCGAAGACGATATTGGCGCGCGCATGCCCGATATGACAGTAGTCGTAGACCGTCACTCCACAGACGTACATGCTGACCTTACCCGGAACCAGCGGGACAAACTCTTCCTTTTTCCCGCTCATTGTATTGTAAACACGCAAACTCATAAAAAACTCCTGAAAATCATTTTTTGCCACTCGCTTACTTCGTTCGCTAAAGACACAATGTTCACCAAGAAATCCTTAGACGCCTGAATCTGTTTTATTCTGTCAAGGATTTCGGTTTTCTTGGTGCCCTTGGCGCCTCGCCTAAGAGCGCCTAATTTTGGTGGTGGCTATTTGAATTCTGGACTATTTCTTCAATTTCGCCCAGGCATCGCGTAATGTCACGGTACGGTTAAAAACCGGTTGACCCACCTGTGAATCCTTAGTATCGACAGTAAAATACCCGACCCGCTCGAACTGGAAGGTCTCCCCGGCCTTGGCCTCGAGCAGACTCGGTTCCACCAGGGCTTCGGTCAGCTGCAGAGAGTCAGGATTCATCGCAGTCAGGTAGTTCTCTGCCTTGTCGGGATTCTCCTGATTGAACAGACGGTCATAAATCCGCACCGGAACTTTTCTCGCATGCCGCGCCGAAACCCAATGGATAATCCCCTTGACCTTGCGGCCGACCGGGTTCTGGCCGAGAGTATCGAAATCAGCGGAACATTTCAGTTCAACCACTTCGCCGCTGGCGTCTTTGATAATCTCATCACACTTGATGATGTAACCGTTGCGCAAACGCACTTCACGGCCAGGGCCTAAACGGAAGAACTTCTTCGGTGGCTCTTCCAGAAAATCGTCGCGGTCAACCCAAAGTTCATTACTAAACGGCACCCGACGGGTGCCCAACTCCGGCTGTTGTGGATGATTCGGAGCTTCGAGCTCTTCAACCTTATCGTCCGGATAGTTAGTAATCGTCACCTTGAGCGGATCGAGCACCGCCTGACGGCGGAAGGCGCTTTCGTTAAGCTGTTCGCGCACGCAATCTTCCAGCACCGACAGATCAATCCAGCTGGCGTTACGGCCAACGCCAATCCGCTCACAGAAGCTGCGGATGGCAGCGGCCGGATAACCCCGGCGGCGCATTGCGGAGACAGTCGGCATACGCGGATCATCCCAGCCTTCTACATGCTTTTCGTTAACCAGTTGCAGCAGCTTGCGCTTGCTCATCACCGTATAACTGAGGTTCAGGCGGGCAAACTCAATCTGCTTTGGAGTGAAAATCTCTAACTCATTCAGGAACCATTCGTACAAGGGGCGGTGGTCCTCAAACTCCAGAGTACAGATCGAATGAGTCACCCCTTCAATCGAATCCTCCTGCCCATGGGCAAAATCGTACATCGGATAGATCTTCCAAGTATCGCCGGTACGATGATGCCTGGCATGAAGGATCCGATACATCGCCGGGTCACGCAGGTTCATATTCGGTGCAGCCATGTCGATTTTCGCCCGCAAGATGTGAGCTCCATCGGGGAAGTCGCCGTTCTTCATCTTTTCGAACAGCTGCAGGTTTTCTTCAACGCTCCGTTCTCGATAGGGACTAGCGGTTCCAGCCTGAGTCAAAGTACCGCGATTGACGCGCATCTCTTCAGCATTCTGGCTATCGACGTAAGCCTTACCCTTAGCGATCAGCTTGAGTGCCCACTGATACAACTGCTCGAAATAATCAGAGGCGAACAGCGGCTGTTCACCCCAATCAAAACCGAGCCACTTGACGTCCTCCTTGATCGCCTCGACATACTCATCCTCTTCTTTGGTCGGATTGGTATCGTCAAAGCGCAGGTTGCAGCGCCCATTATATTCAGAGGCCAGTCCGAAATTCAGACAAATGCTTTTGGCATGACCGATATGCAGATACCCATTCGGCTCTGGTGGAAAGCGGGTGATCACCTGATCACACTTTCGGCCTTCAAGGTCTTCGTTGATAATGGTTCGGATAAAATTACTGGTTGGTTCCTGGCTCATTCTGATCAATATTCCTCTGCTGTGCCCGCATCATTCATCCGGGCCACCTGGTGGCAAACGGAGCGATAAGAAGTTAATCCTTCAGCAACAATACAACTGAGTGTGCAGAGATTCCCTCGCCGCGCCCTTCAAAACCAAGTGTTTCGGTGGTGGTTGCCTTAACATTAATCTGATCAGGTGCGACCTGACAATCCTCAGAAAGGTTCTGGCACATCTGTTTGATATATGGAGCTAATTTTGGTTTTTGACAGAGGACAGTCGCATCAAGATTGCCAAGCCGATAGTTTCGTTCTTTCATCAGATTGATGACATGCCGCAACAATTTGCGACTGTCGATCCCCTTGAATGCGGGATCAGAATCTGGAAAATGCTTGCCAATATCTCCAGCAGACAGAGCCCCGAGAATGGCATCACAAATGGCGTGCAGTAAGACATCGGCGTCCGAATGCCCCAGCAATCCCAAATCATGAGGAATGGTCACGCCACCTAAGATCAATTTCCGGTCCTCAACCAACTTGTGAACATCAAAACCGTGACCAATACGCATCAGCATTCTCCACTGCCGGCAAGTAACGCCTCTGCGATCAGGAGATCTTCGGGCGTGGTGATTTTGATATTTCGGTAATCCCCTTCTACCATCACCACCTGGGCACCGAGCCGCTCGACCAATGAAGCATCATCAGTACCAGTGAAATTATCCTGAGCCGCCTTCTGATACGCACGAAACAACAATTCAAAACGAAATGCCTGAGGTGTCTGTACCTGCCAGAGGCGGCTCCGCTCCGGGGTCGCAACGATCAATCCGTCTTCAACCTCTTTGATGGTGTCTTTGACTGGCACACCGACCACGGCGGCTCCTTTGAGCACGGCGATATCTATGAGTTGCGAAATCAACTCAGGTTCGATCAAAGGTCGCACACCATCATGAACCAAAACGACAGAGTCGGCCTGAGTCCCAATGAGTTGCAGTTGCTGTAGACCATTGCGTACCGAATCCTGACGTTCCTTGCCCCCAGGCACGATGGCATCCAGCTTGGTCAACCCACAATCGGGTAGAACCTGTTCCTTGAAATATTCGATTTCATCTGCAGGAAGAATAGGAATGATACGACTGATCGCCGGATGTCGCTCAAAGAGTTCGAGGGTTCGCGCCAGGATTGAACAATCGCCAAGTTGCAGGTATTGCTTATTGACAGTAGCACCCATACGGCGCCCCATACCTGCGGCTGGTATCAGGACTGTGGTATTCATAGTCTGCTCGCAAAAAAGGGAACGATCTCTCGTCCCCACTTATGCCGCTCCAATAAGAAAGACCAGGCATGGCTGCCCGGTCTTCTTTCTCTCGATAAAAGCGGCCTCAGTGAAAAATCTGTTCCAGCTGATCGATAACCGATTCTTCTTCGGACCCTTGAGACAGGGCCACCTCGGTCACCAACAGGCGACGGGCCTGCTCCAAAACTTTCTTTTCCCCGTAAGAGAGGTCTTTATTATCGCTGATCAAGTAGAGCTCACGCAGCACCGAGGCAACCTCGTGGAGATCTCCGGACTTGAGTTTATCTTGATATTCACGCTGACGCCGACTCCAGGATGCGATCTTTCCGCCCGTACCAGGAACGCCGAGTACCTCAAAAATCGAAGGGATATTCTCCTGATCAATCAGTCCTCGCATACCAACGTTTGCAACATTGTTGGTTGGGACCATGATCGTCATGTCACTACCAACGATGCGTAACACGTAAAAACTCTGGCTCTGGCCAGAAAATTCGCGTGTCTCAATATTTTCGATCACCCCAACCCCTTGAGTCGGGTAAACTGCCATATCCCCTTTTTTAAACAATAGCTTTCTCCTTTTTCAGAATACATTAAACTATCATAAAAACCGCAGATGGTCAAGGTTTGAGGCTGGACGTGAGTCCATAAAACGCTTTTTATATGCGAGGTTATCTCATTTCATGATAATATTTTGTTTCTCAAAATTTCGAATCATCAACACTGGAGTAAAGTTTCCATGACGAGATATCTGTTTCTGCTCTTTCTCCTGCTTCTCCCAACGACTCTCAGAGCGACAGATCTGCCTGCTCAGATTCAGTTTGCCGACAGTCTTGCGGCCGACAATGACCACTACCGTGCCATAACAGAATATAAGCGCTTTCTCTTTCTTGAGCCTGATTCCCCACTTGCTCCGCAAGTCAGACTTTCAATTTCGACCAGTCTCCTCTCGGGTAAACGTTGGGAACAAGCCGACGCGAGCCTTGAAAACCTGTTACTCCTTCACCCACAAAGTCCCGAGGCTGCCAAGGGCCAGCTTATATATGCCAATAGCGCCTATGAGCGCGGCGACTTCAGCCTGGCCCGTGACCGTTACCGTTCATTGGCAAAAACGCAACCAGATGCCGATACCCTCAACTACACAAATTTTCGAATCGGCTGGACCTTTCTGGAACAGGACAATCCACAAAAAGCTCGCACTCACTTCAGCCTGCTACCGCAACATCAAAAAGACCAACTTCTGAACGACCTTGAGTCATACCAGAGCCTTCATCAAAAATCGCCGTTTATTGCCGGCAGCTTATCGGCCATACTCCCCGGAACCGGCCAGATCTACACCGGCCGCCTGCGCCAGGCTGCGCTCTCTTTTCTACTCAACGGTGCTTTCATATATGGAGCGATTGAGGCCTTCAACAATGAAAACTATGCAGTTGGCGGTATTTTACTCTTTTTCGAGATCGGCTGGTACGGTGGCAATATCTACAATGCCGTCAATAACGCTCATAAATTCAACGTCCGCATCAAGCATAAGCATAAAGAACAAATGCGCTCTCGACTTAATCTACAAATCGGCATGCTGAAGAACACACCACTGGTTACTCTGAATTATCACTTCTGATTTCTTGTCTAACTTTTATCAACATTCCACAAATGTAGGGGCTGGATATGCGGATAGGAATTATCGGAGCAGGTGCCCTGGGGCTTTATTATGGAGCGATGCTTCAGCGCGCCGGAAACGATGTTCATTTTCTGTTGCGGCGCGATTTTGAAGCGATCAACTCAAAAGGACTCAAGGTCTGTTCGATCAACGGAAACTTCACTCTCCCTGAGGTGAAATGCTACAAATCCGCCACAGACATCGGCAAAGTCGATCTCGTCCTGATCGGCCTGAAAACCTTCAGCAATCGGGACCTTATTAACCTTGTTCGCCCATTAGCTGGTCACGAAACAGCCATCTTGACGTTACAGAACGGGCTAGGCGTTGAAGACCTTCTGGCTACGGCCTTCAACGCTGAGCAAGTGCTGGGGGGAGTTGCCTTTTTGTGCAGCAATCGTGGCGAACCAGGAGAAGTCCACCATTTGGGGGAAGGACGCATCCATTTTGGAGAACTTGCAGGGAAAATAACTGAACGTGGCCAGCGAATTGCTGATCTTTTCTGTGCGGCAGGTGTCCCTTGCGAAACAAGCGACGATTTAACCTGCATCCGCTGGGAAAAGCTGGTATGGAATATCCCCTTCAACGGGCTTTGTGCGCTGACCGGGAAAACGGTTACCGGCCTGCTACAACATCCACCAACCCGTCAACTCGTGGCGAGCATGATGCGCGAAGTGATTGCGGCAGCCAACCAGCAGAAGATCAAAGCACCGATCGATGCCGACTCATTTATCTTGCGAATGCTCGAGATAAGTGACGCCATGACCGGCTACCAGCCGAGTATGATGATCGACCGGATTGAGGGGCGGCCGCTGGAGCTTGATGCTATCTACGCAATTCCCCTGCAGCGCGCTGCCGAAGCTGAAGCAGCTATGCCGCAGGTGGATATGTTGCATCGCCTATTATCTGTTGGTGAAAACTAGATCCGTAACCTCAGTCCTTGTCGGCCAATAGCTCTCCACCGACCCCAACCTGCTCGCGACTGTTTTCATGCAGAATAACTATGATCTTCTCCTGCGGCAGGCCATAAGCCTTAACAGCCGCATCAGTCAACTCGCGAATAAGCTTGCGACGCCTGTCAAGATCTGTAATTTTAGGCCCTTCAAGTGTAATAATCGGCAAAACAACCTCCTCTTTATATGTTTTTCTTCAAGAGTAGTGCTTGACGCAAGCATAAGCAACCCATCTCAAACTTCACTCAACATCTTTTGCAGTACGCCTCCCCAGCCCTCTTCTTTTTACTTGGGCACGCGTGCTATAAACGTATTCGGATAAAATAAACAGAAATAAGGAGAAATCAGAATGAGTTGGCTTTCGGGTATAATTGGCGGCGGAATTGGTGCAATGATCGCTGGTCCTTTCGGCGCAATGATCGGTGCTGCAATCGGCGCAAATATGGGTGGGAATAGTTCTCAACAAGGGAGTCGCATCGGATTTTCAGATTCCCAGCGTAAGCAGGCGCTCTTTTTCACCGCTGCTTTTTCGATGGTGGGCAAACTGGCCAAAGCCGATGGTCGAGTATGTGAAGATGAGATTGCCGCGATCCATCGCATTTCGAAAGAAGCCCTGGGGCTCGATGCCCAGACGCAGAAGTTCGCAATCAATATCTTCAACCAAGCCAAAGAGAGCGCTGAAAGCTTCGCCAGCTACGCCAAACAATTTGGTGATCTGTTCGGCCAGGAGCCACAACTATGCAGCTTCATGATGAACTTTCTTTTCGAAGTCGCCATGGCCGATGGCCAGCTGCACCCGGGGGAAGAAAAAATGCTTCTCGAGGCCAAGCAGGCTTTCCGACTCCACGACAGTGTTTATCAATCGATGCGTGAAAGGCATACCGGCACAGCAACCGGAAGCCTGAGCCTGACAAAACACTATAAGATTTTGGGAGTGTCGCAAGGAGCCACTAAGGCTGAAATCAAAAAAGCCTACCGCTTGAAAGTCGCTGAGTACCATCCTGACAAAATCGAAGGGAAGGGCTTACCTCCTGAGTTTATCAAGTTCGCCAATGATAAGGTTGCCGAAATTAACGGCTCATACGATGCCGTGATATCCCAGCTTTAAGAACGAATATCCACCCCTTGCGTTTTACTTAAGTTTGAGCAATTTAAAAACAGAATGGGCTCCGTTACCGGAGCCCATTCTGTTTCATTTTATAGTCGAAGAGATCAACTCTTGCTGAAGCTTCAGCAAAAGTTGCTCCGCCTCAAGGACATAGGGATCATCCTTGATCTTCTCCTTAAGAGTCTGCTCCTCCTTGCTATCTTTTTTCTCCGGTTCCAGGCCGCCATGAGGTGATGGCGTTTCGTTGACCTGAAGTTGGTGAAGCTCTTCTCGCTCCTTGATAATTTGAGCCAGCTGCAATGATTGTCGGCTATTTTCACGCCGCTCATTCGCCTTGACAGCAACCTCGATCAGATCCTTGAATTTTTCCGAAGCTGCGACTCGTGCTGCACTTGCGGCCCGTATTTTTTCAATTTGAACCGGTGGATCCTGCCATAAATCATAGTCGGCACTTGCGATATGGTCCCAAACCAGAGCGTTCGTCAAATACTTCTCGCCACTCTTCAATCCATCATAGCGTGAAGGCAGGATAATATCTGGAATAACTCCACGTTCCTGGGTCGATTCTCCGCTGATTCGGTAGAATTTCTGGATAGTCACTTTCACCGCTCCGAGGGGTAGATATTTTTCCATTCCCTGTAAACGCACAGCACGATCAAGATCGAGCATCGCCTGAACCGTCCCTTTACCGTGGGTATGCTCATCACCAACGATCAGGGCTCGTTTATAGTCCTGCAGAGCACCGGCAAAAATTTCGGAAGCTGAAGCACTGAAACGGTTGACCAGCACCAGTACCGGACCAGCATATTCAACCCCGGCATCGTCATCACTCAGTTCCCGAATCTTTCCTCCCCGGCTGCGGACCTGCACCACTGGCCCCTCGTCGATGAAAAGCCCAGTCATATCAACAGCATCGCCCAGAGAACCACCACCATTGTTACGCAGATCGATAATCAGACCATCGATCTTTTCAGCGACCAGTTTGCGTATTTCTGTCCGCATATCATCGGTGCAATTCCGTTTGGTCTTGCCGCTGTAATCACGATAGAAGGAGGGGACCTTGATATAACCGAAACGTTTTTTACTTGTCTCATCAAGAATCGTCTCACCCTTAACGAAAGACTCACTTATTTCGACAATATCGCGGACAATCGGTACGATCAGTTGCCGACCATCCGGCTTTTTAACAGTTAAACGCACCTCGGTCCCTTTTTTACCGCGAATCAACGCTACGGCATCACGAATGCGTGTGTCGGTAATATCAACCGGCTCACCCTTAGCACCCTCGCCAACCTTCAAAATAATATCATCGGCCTCGAGGTGGCCCTGCTTATAAGCTGCACTGCCTGGGATAATACGAACGACCTTGATGTAGCCATCCTCTTCGCGCAAGGTTGCGCCGATCCCCTCAAGGGAACCACTCATACTGATATCAAAATCTTCTTTGCGGGTCGGCGCCAGATAGTTTGAGTGCGGGTCGAAGGCGCGGGCAAGCGCGTTAAGATATCGATCGTAGTGATCCTGGGTCGTTTCATCCAACATACGCTCAAGACTACTGATCTGACTTTTAAGCACCTTTTCACGCGCCTCTATCAACAGACGCTTTTTGATGTCGGCGCTCACTTTGCTCAACGCTTCCGGCTCAGTGGTATTCAGTTCATCTTCGAGCAGTCCCAGATATCGATTGATCGTCTGATATTTGAGAATCTGCCGCCATCGCTCCTTCAACTCAACGATATTCTTCGCATAGTCGATCTTTTCAGGATCAGTTTCAAAGTCATCGACAATATCTAAATTGAAATCCTTATCCAGAATCTCAGTGCAAATTTTCTTGACCTGTTCAATGCGGTTGTTGAGTAGTTGCTCCCCTTGCTGCGGCAGATCAAGACGGCCGCTTCGAATCGCATCATCAATCAGCAACTCTGACGTCGACATCGCTTTGATATCAGCTTGAAGCAGAAAACGCTTTTGACCGTCGAGTTGCTTGAGGTATAGCTCATATGCAGAAGCTGAAAGTTCGTCATCAAACTTCTTGTCACTATAGTGATGCCGATTCAATTGTTGCTGAATCATATGCCCAAGCAGGCGCGCTCGATTGCTATCAAAGCTACGTTCGGCAGATACCTGTGTGGCTCCTGCCAGGATCAGCAGCAAGACAGCAATAAAAATCCGGGATTTCAAAAAGACTTTAAAACTCTGCATGGTCATCAACACAATCCTTCTAATAATGCAGTAATGGCGCAGCCACAAGGCGACCTAACGTTGATATGGGCTCAATTGGATATTGCCAACATCGATTAATCGATTTTCAACTGTTGCTAAACAGCTATCACCCCCAACATCAAGCAAGCCGTAAGGCTCACCAGCGACCGGTTGACCTCGAGTCCGCGTACGGGCAGCCAGGCAATACCGAGCACCGCCGGGAAGGTAAAGCTGAAAACGACCATCCGAACTGACCACCGCCGAGGTGTAATCTGGCATGCGCCGAAAATCAAGATCACTATATGCCAGTGCAAAAGCACCGGGTAAAGGCTCCCCGTTTAAATCGACCAGCCGACCGGTGAAACCGGTTTTCCCCTGACTGAGGCTTCCGCTCCGCAGCAACACGGGTTGACCCGCTTGTACGCCCTGCAAACGAAAGTCAGCCTGGCTAACCTGCCCGGCCTCGACCTGAACCGGGTTCTTTTCCTGCATCGCCCAGGCATCTCCGGCGCGTGGAGGTCCAGCCTCGCCACCGCCTTGCCGCCACCGCGCAATCAAATAGTATGGGCCTTCAACCAGGTCGAGAAAATAATCGCCGTTGCTCTCGGTACGTACTCCAAAATCTGCTGGTCCACGTAAACTGCTGCTGGTGTTACGATAAGCATAAACCCAAGCATCAGCGACACCTCGATCAAAACGGTCGGTAACCCGGCCACTGATTCCTGTTCTGTCGATCATCTCAGTGGGGGAGAGTTGTCCCTGTTGAGCACAGCCACCAAGAATCACAATCATCAATAAACCTGTAAAAACCAGCTTCATACTAACACACCAATTAGAAATATCTATACAGTGCCGACAGCATGACAGCACCAGTGCACCAAAGATAAGAACCTATGAACCGCTCAGACGATCCGGTTTAGCTGCCCACCCTCAACAAAAGACTTCAGATTCTCAACCGCAATATTAATCAGCCGTTGACGGGCTGCGCCAGTGCCCCAGGCAATATGTGGCGTCAACAGACAATTCGGCGCATCAAGCAGAGGATGATCATCCGGTGGCGGCTCAACAGCTACAACATCGGCAGCATACCCGGCAAGTGAACCATTGTGCAGCGCGACTGCAACGGCGTCTTCATCGACCAGCAGACCGCGTGCGGTATTGATCAACAGTGCTCCCGCTTTCATCCGTGCGAGAAATCCTACATCCACCATTCTAACATTCTGAGCAGTGAGCGGACAATGTAACGAAACCAGATCGCTACCCATGACAAGTTGGTCGAGGTCGACAAAGCGGATCTGCGGCCAGTCATCAGAGTATTTTTCTGGATGTACCGTGAAAACCTGAACCTGCATGCCAAAAGCCTGAGCAACCTGTGCAACTTCACGCGCAATCTGCCCAAAACCAATCAAGCCTAGACTTAACCCTGTCAGTTCAATCAACGGACGATCGATCAGACAGGGTTCGGCGCTTTGACTCCAGTTGCGATTGCGGACCAACTCATTATGATGCAGTAATTGATGGGTTAAGCTCAGGATCAATGCAAAGGTCATCTGACAGACCGAATGGGAACTATATCCGGGGATATTCGTCACGGCTATCTGTCGCTGATGGCAGGCATCAATGTCGACAACATTGAATCCGGTGGCCAGGACTCCGACATAGCGTAAGTTGGGGAGTTGTTCAAGTTCTGCCTGGCGTAAAAAAACCTTATTAGTGACAAGCAACTCGGCTCCCTGTGCTCGCGAAATCAGCTCCTCTGCCGAGGTCCGTGGATAGACCTTCAGATCACCGAATAGGGTAAGTCCGTCCCAGCTCAAATCACCCGGGTTCGCGCTATGCCCGTCTAGCACAACTATCTTGGTCATTCCATCCCTTTACGATAGTTAAATTTACTGATATTGGAGGGATCGACCTTACGTCGAACGGCCTCCAGCACTTCTTTGCCGCGTGCCGATGAGGCTTTCAGATGCGAGAGGTCGACGATAAACTGTTGGCATCCAAAATTTTCAAGCTCTACTTGATCTGCACTAAAGGAGAAATCAGTCAGACTGTCGAGGCTGGTGACTCCCTGCCGTTGTTGAACCCGATAAGCGTCGCCACGGTCGCTTACAACGGGCGCATTCCCTTTCAACTGGCGGATCTCAATCCTTGAACGCAGCAACGGGACACTGGCATAGATCGTCAAAGCCAAACCAATACCCGGATCACGGAGTAGAAGGTTGGCCAAGTTCTCACGATCATCTTCGATATAAAGTTCTGCCTCACTGATCCCCAGATCACGCCAGGCCAATAGAGCCTGGTGATTCAAAGAGAAGAGTCTGAAACTGCTATACAAAACCACAGCCTCGAGTCTCTCAAAAAGTAGAAAGTCGCCCAGATTATTGAGGCGGAACTGACGGAATCCGAGCCTATACAACTGCTTCACCATCTGCTGCATATCTCGCCAATCATTACCAAGCAGCACAAAGGGGATATCCCAGACAATCTGCTCGGCTCGTTTGCCCATCGTCGCTGCAGCATGCAGGTTGGAATTTGAGATCGCCAAAAGAAGCTGGTCAACATTTACATCTTGCAAGAGGCGCTGCTCCGATGCATCACGCAACTGGACGCGCAGTTTGCTCCCTCTGCCACGAACCGGTATCTCTGGAAGCAACGCGGCATGAGCGGCTTCTACTCCGGCAGGTCGTCCACGTTCCTCTTCAGGCCAGGTTTGCGTTACCTCAGTATAAAACTGGCGCCTTATCTCCTTAAGTCGCTTGGGTGGTACGAAAAGATTCTCGGCAACTTTTGCGTCCATTCGTCGCAGACTAAAGGGCGCCTTATCGGTCGCTACGAAAACCTTGTGCAGCAACTGCGTATCCAGCCCTCGCTCAGTGGCAACAAAACTCTCAATCGGATAGCTGAGCTGCCAAACCTGCCCACGACTTTCGGCCTTCAGTTTAATTTCAGTTGTGCCAACCACAACCTCGAGGTCGAGAGGCGTATGCTGAGGCGGAAGCTGCTCCAATTTTTTGCGACACGCTTGCTCGCTCATGCTGAAGGCTTCACTTGAGGAAACTTTGAAAACAGAGTCACCAACCGAAAAACGATCATTGAAGGGGGTTGGAACACTGGCAAAACCCTTCTCAAGACTGGCAACCTTTCGCGCCCCAAGCTGCAGACTACGTAAAGTAAATGCAGTGCCGGCGCGATCAGTACGCGGCTGAATGCGCAACCGATCACCGACATGCAAGGGGCCACTACTGCGAAAACTGATTTCACGCCCTGTTACTCGCTCGACTTCACCCAGATACTGCCCGGTCGCCCCCTTAACCGAAGGAGTGGCGATATCCTCAGGTTGCTCTCCACTGAGAAACCCCTTGGTCGGCTTACGTCCGAAGCTCGATTTAAGCAACTGCTTGGCTTCATCGACCGCTTCTTTTTGATGGGCTGGCGGCGCGTCGAGTACCAGTCGATAGGCGCCTACGACATTCTCAACATATTCGGCACTCTTCATCCGACCTTCGATCTTGAGACTCATGACACCCGCATCAAGAAGTTGCGGGATCAGTTCGATGGCTGACAAATCGTTCGTCGAAAAGTAGTAACCTTTTTGCTGACGTTGCTTGTGTTGACGGCGACAGGGCTGAGCACAGCGACCACGATTGCCACTCATCCCACCGAGAAACGAAGAGAAATAGCACTGCCCGGAAAAGGAGAAGCAGAGAGCTCCATGAATAAAGTGCTCAAGCTCAATCGTCGTCTGGCGGCGGATATCAGCAATCTCGTCAATGGTCAATTCGCGCGACAGCACCGCACGAGTAAAGCCCATTTGCTCGAGCATCTTGACTCCGGCGGCATTGTGCACTGTCATCTGGGTCGAAGCGTGTAATTCAAGGGCAGGAAAATGCGTTTTAACCAACTGCCAGATGCCCAGATCCTGAATGATCAGACCATCAACGCCCATCTGCTGGAGTGCACCCAGGGTTTCGATCAGCTTGGGCAGTTCGCGCTCTTTAACCAGAGTGTTCAGAGTGACGTAGACGCGTCGCCCTTCACGTCGAACGTAACGACAGACGAGTTCGAGTTCGCGCAACGAAAAATTTTTTGCTTTTGCGCGCGCGGAGAACTCTTTAAGTCCGACATAGACAGCATCCGCTCCAGCACCCATCGCTGCAAAAAAAGCTTCAAGACTACCCGCCGGAGCCAGTAACTCAACATCACTTGTGCTTAGAAGTTTTGTCATCAGTTCTGTTTGCCGTCCAACATTTGTTCAATCAGTTGCAGACTCGATCCAGCGACAAAGCGACCATCTACCCAGTACTTTGGTGTTCCGTGAATCCCGAGTTGCTGACCAAGCCGTTGATGTTCCTCTAACAGCCCATTATCCTTGACCTCTGGCAGCGGCTGCTTGTCGAAAGCACCACCCATCACCTCTTCGTAGGCAATTTCAGGTTCTTTCGATGAAAGAATATAGGCCGCCTTGGCTTCAGCCTCAGGGTGAATGCTGAGAGGAAAGAGATAAATATAGCGCGTCACATCGCTGCGACCGGCGAAAAAAGCCGAGCCCTCACGACAATAAGGGCAATCCGGATCGACAATTTCAATAACCTGATGTGGACCTTCTCCAATAACCACTGCCTTATCGAGGGGGAAAAGACCAGCCTTCGCTGTCATCAGACTAACCTTGGCCTGCTGGGTCAGATTTTGTGAATCACGGGTCCAAAATTCACCGGTTATTAAATAACCAGATGCCGGCACGTAATAGAGGATCTCGCTCTGGTCTACAACCACCTGATACACGCCATCAATCGGGCCTGTCGTTACCTGTTGAAAATTTAGGGTCGGAAAATCCTGTCGCAGAGTCTGGGCCACGTCCTCGTCTGAAGCAAGCACGGTAAAAGGCGGCAAAATGACAACTGCAATCAATAAAGCCAGAAGCATAATTCTCTTAATTTTTTTCATCTTTAATTTCGTCCTCATTTTAAATACTGTCGCGGTAACAAACCTGCAATATCATAGCTCAGCAACCATCAAGACGAAAGGGGGTAGCGCTTGCTGAGTGAGGTTATTTGTGATAGTTAATTGAAGCTGTTCTCCTCATTTTCTACCTTCTAGTGTCCCGTAGGATTGCTAGAGATGCAGAACTCTGAGGTATTTTTGTTTTTCAATGTAGGCCTGGCCTGTGTTGATAAGCGTTTGATGCAGGCAAAAATGGGATAATACTACAAGTATAATGGCTAGAATTAACTGCACGAACAACGCTCCAAACGCTCAAGAAAAAATCTACAACAAAAACACTTCTCATCTAATTAGTAACAGGAGCTGTTATGAGGTTCAGTAAAGCTACCGAGATCAGCTACCTGAAAAAAGTCTTCTTTTTCACCCATCTGACAAGCCTTCTGGCTGGAGTTTTTTTTCCTTTTATTGCAGAAACACTGGTCGGTAGTGCGGCTCTTGAAGCCCCATTTTTCCTACTCTCCATTTCTTTTGGCTACATAATGGCCGTCTCTTCCTTTCTCTTTGTGCGCAGCTCACTCAAGAAACAGTTGCGCCAGCAATTACTCTTTCTGCTCCCTCTGACTGGCGAGATCAAGACCAATGGTGAAACTCTCGAGAACCTTTCCAACGCCATGGAGCAGGGGGTAGAACAGACTCAAGCTCTAGTTAAAAATATGCTTAAAACTGCTGATCTCCTGATTCCCCACTACCGTAGCCTGGCGCAAGCCAGCTTCTATCTGGTTGATCGTGCCAAAGATGGGTTATCTGCCTCAATGATTACCCGCAAAGATGTCGAAATGCTTGAAACCAAACAGTCAGATGTTCAAACATTGATGCGGCAGCTTTCCCACCGATCTCAAGATGAAGCTGCTCTCTCTCGCCAGTTATCTGCCTCACTCGAAGAGATGGCGATGGCGATAGATCATTCGACCGTAAAGTTTATTGAAACCACCACATCCGTTGAAGAGATGACCGCAAGCGTACGCGAAGTTGCCAATCAGGCAGACGAGATTGCGCGGTCGGTCGAAGGAACGGCACACTCTCTCGATACCATCGGTGAGTCTTTCGAGCAGATTCGCAAGGGAGCAGCACAGAGTAATGATTCGGTGCTGCAGGTCAAGATGGACGCCGAAGAGGGCTTGAAGATGATGCAACAGTCACTTAGTGAAACTGAGCAGATTGTCGCCAACAGCGCCCAGGCAACAACAGCTATGGAACGCCTGGCCAAACAGGCCCGGCAGGTCAGCAAAATTATCGGCGTTATCAAGAATCTGGTCAGCGATACGGAGCTGCTTGCCTTTAACGCCGCGATCATAGCGGCCAAAGCGGGCGATGAAGGAAAGAGCTTTGCCGTGGTTGCTGAAGAGATCAAAGACCTTGCCGACCGCACCACCTCTAGCGCCCAGGACATTCAAATGATTATTCAGGCAATTCGCCAGGATACGGATGTCGCTCTTAAGGCCGTTGAAACTACAGCCGAACGGATCGTTCAGGGGCGCGCTCTTTCACTGAGCACCGATGATGCTTTGCAGAAAATTATGCGCTCTGTCGCTCTGGCCTCGTCATCGACAGAAGAGATTAATCGTCTGACAATCAGTCAAGGCAGCGAGGCTCAAAATCTACTAAAAGATGCGGGGACCAGTCTACGTTCGGTTCGTGCTGTGGCTCGGGCGATGAGAGAACAACGCACCGGCATCAACCGCATTCAAGACGGGGTAACTGAAATGAAGTCCGCCTCTGACCTGGTGGCCCGGGGCATGGAAGAGCAGGTCCGTGCAACCCGTGAGCTTGATCGGGGACTTGCCGAACGCGAAGAACAAGTCATTATAATGAACGAAACCAATCAGTTCTTACAAGAGGCCTCACAGCGCCTTATCGGTCATTTCAATAATGCAGAGGATCGCCTCAACAAGAACCTTACGCGAGCGTCCTCTATCGCCGAAGAGACCGTTGAATTGGAACAGCTAACATCTCAGCTGCAAAAAATAGGGCGGAACTTCACTATCAAATAAGCAAACTGAACCCCATTCAATTTCATCATGTACAACCAAGCGACTCGTCTGAAAAAGGTCAAACCGCTTATTACGCTGCACTCTCAACTCAAACAGCTTTAAGCGTCAGCCACTCCCAATTTGCGTAGAATGGTCATCATCGGACACCAGTTCGTAAAAGAACTCTGAAAAAGATTAAGCCCGATAAAGGCAGTAAAGTAGAGCCAATTGGGGGAATGAAGCTGAGACAGAACAACACTCAACATAATGAAGAATCCCGCAATCAAACGCAGATAACGATTTACAGTCATAGCTAACCTTCTCCTCACCCGGGGTTGAACCCCGAAAAGCAAAAACCAATAATTCAGATAAATATATATATTGTTGTTTGGGACAATGTCAAGCCTCTACGTTTTAAGGAGATCGAAACCCTGATTCTTTAAAAAATAAAGGCCACCGTTCATTTTGAACGGTGGCCTTTATTTTTTAGTCGAAATTGAAACAATTACTTCAAAAGCTGCTTTGCCTTTTTTGCTTCCGGTGACAAAGGAAAAGTCTTAATCAACTGTTTCCATGTCGTCACGGCATTCGCGGTATCACCCAACGCAGAAAAAGCCTTACCCTGCTTTAATAACGCCGCTGCGGCCTTAGGATGGTCACTATATTTTTGAATGACCTCCTGAAATTTGAGAATGGCGTTCTCAAACTTTTTTTCGCCATAATAAGCCTCTCCAACCCAATACTGAGCATTGACTGCGAGCTCGTGCTGCGGATACTCCTTGATAAAAGACTCCAGCTCGGTGCGACCTGCGACGAAATCGCTACCTCCTAGAATTTTTTTCAGGGCTTGCTGATAGTGTTTTTCAGGGCTCACATCAGACACCGTCTTGACTTCAGAAGGTTTTACCTCAGGTGCTGACAGGGCCTTGGTTGTTTTCTCATCGAGCGCCGTTAAACGTTCCGCCAAAACAGAAACCTGCATCGACAAGTCTTCTTTTACCAAAGACATATCAGCAGTCACCTGCTGATTGGAACGTCCCAAATCATCAAGTCGTCCATTGATTGATTGAAAATCAACCCGTAAAGTATTGAGCCCTGAATGTAACTCCGCAACCTGCACCCCCAAAGTTTCGAGCTGACGTCGCGCCTGCCCGCCGCCATCATTGCTTCCCTGTTCTAGCCGGGCAAGATGCCGCTTCATCTCCTCGAGATCGTTTTCAAGCTTGATCTGTGACTGGGCTGGCGGTAAACAACCAGCCAGCAGCAGAAGCAGACAGATAAAACCGAATAGCCGCTTCATCTATTGTCCTCCCTTATAAAAGACGGTCTTAAAATAATTTCGTCCTGCGTCGCCATCAAAAAAAGGCCGCACCAGAAATGGCGCGACCTTTTTGTTGAAGCTTTCACCTAATACTAATAGAGCTCTTTGAACTCTGCGCGACGATTCTGAGCCCAGGCTTCTTCAGTATTCGCCATGACCAATGGAATCTCTTCCCCGTAGCTGATAATCGACATGCGATCTGCAGGGACACCGAGCGAAACCAGATAACTTTTGACAGTCAGTGCACGATTCTCACCCAACGCCAGATTGTATTCGTCAGAACCACGCTCATCACAATGGCCCTCAATCTGGACGCGCACACCCTTGGCTTTCAGGTAGATAGCATTATTCTTCAAGGTCTCACGCGCATCAGCAGTCAGAACATACTGATCATATTCAAAGCCGACTCGCTTCAGAGAAGAGACCATCTTGTCCATGCTGTCCTGTGCAGAACTGCTACTTGTTCCGGTTCCGGTTTCGGTGACAGACTGCTCGCTAACCTCAGCAACTTGTTGCTGTTGCATTTCAGTTTGAGTCACCTGACTCGACTCATCATTTTTTGGTTTCTTGGCACAACCGACGGTCAGCAATGATGCTAGCGCCAGTAATACAGTCAATTTAAAAACAGCTTTCAATTGCATGATCAGCCACTCCTTTCGCAAATGCGAACGTATGGGGTGTCGCAGTTGCGACAATAGTTTACTAGATAATTCGCCCTATTATACAAAAAGCGCAAGGAAAAACAACAAAAGGCTAAGTAAATAGATCTTTTCCTTCTCCGGGGTCCCTAACGACATGTATAAACAACTACTTTTCTGATGAGATTACTGCCAATAGCCGGACCAGGCGGGATGAGTGTCGTTGCCTCCTGGTGCCGACAACCGGCGATCACCTGTTCCATCAATTCGCATGACATGAATAGATTTTTCTCTTTTGAAATCGAGAGAATAAACCAGAAAGCGCCCGTCAGGACTGAAACGTGGATGTTCTTTGGTACCAGGGGCAAAAGTCAAACGATGTTCACCGCTACCATCGGGGCGGATCAGAAAAATATCGAACTGATTTTCGGTCCGACGGGTGAAGGCGATCCATTCTCCGGTCGGGCTCCAGTCTGGCGTGGCATTGTATTTTCCCTCAAAAGTCAGCCGCTCGACCTTGAGGCTATTGATATCCACAACAAAAATCTGTGGGTTACCCCGTCGGTCCGAGACAAATGCGACCTTGTCTCCATCTGGACTCCAACTCGGTGCGACATCAATCCCCCAGTGCGTGGTCAGACGCTTATGGATAGTGCCGTCAGTCCCAAGCAGATAGATGTCAGAATTGTTTCCTTTCGACAGAGTTACCACCAGTTCGCCACCGTCGGAACGATACCGTCCTCCAGTGTTCAACCCTGGTCGCTGCGAGATTCGCGCTTCGCTGCCGGTATATATCTCTTTGCGATAGAGATCTGGATTCGACTTTTTGTAGGAGGTATAAATAATTTCTTTGCGCAACGGTGAAAAGTCGGGATCAAGCACGATTGAGCGGTGGTCGGTCAGGCGGAGAGAGTTTTGGCCATCGACTTCCATCAGGTAGAGTTCTTTATGCCCACTGCGCGTCGAGATATAAGCCAGACGACTGTTAAAAGGTCCCATCTTGCCCGTCAGAGCCAACATAATCTGGTCAGCAAAACTGTGGGCGATCCGCCGTTCATCTCCAACCTTTCCAACATAGCGCCGGCCGGTCAATAATCGCTGTGAGACAACATCGTAAAGCCGCGCCTCAACAACCAGTTTTTCGCCATCGATATGGTATCCACCTTTAACGACCGCATCCACCCCGAGCAAACGCCACTGACCAAAATCCACCTTGGTGCTGTGTAGACCGAGTTCTTCCGCATCCGACAGAAATGCTGCCCGGTCCGCTAACTCGAAGAGCCCCGACAGATCGAGATCTGCAATCAAAACCTCATCGACTTTCGTCGCCGAATCGGTAGCACTGCCACCCATCGGTAAAAAGCGAGTCAATGCCAGCGGGATCGTCTGTTCTCCTGGTGCGCTGATCTCAATCCGCACCGCCTGAGCAGGCAGGGGAAGCAGCAGAGCAACCAGTAACAATAAGCTCAATAAATTATTCATCGCTTTTGTAAATCCTTGAGGTTAAAGATAATTTCAAAGGTTCCGGCTGTTGGCAGGGAATAATCCAAGTTTTTCGAAAGAAGAATGGCATTTTTCACCGAATTATCAAAAAACACATTCCCAGATTTTTCCACCACCTCCCATTTGCCCTGCTTTCCATCTTTGGAATAATAGACTCTTACTTCAACCTGAAGATCAAGATTAGGGAGTTGGTATTGTGAAAGACGCCAATTCTGCTTGATAAAATTCTCAACATAGCGAACATCACTTATGCCGATCTCTTTTCCGGTCCCATCGGGCTCACCGACAGGAGCTTTGACATCGGGCTTACCTAACTCAGCCTTTTGAGCCGCAAGTTTTGCGCGAAGTGCTGCCATATCAGCATCACGTTTTGCTTGGGCCTGCATCTCAGCCAGACGTTTTTGCAGTGCTGTTTCAGCCGTCTTGTCCGGCTTGGTGCTCTTGGTCGGAACCTTCTTTTTTACGACAGGAGCCCTTTTCTTTTTCACGGGAGCGGTTTTTACCGCCTTGCTCTTTTTGGTTGGAATTTTTTTGACTGCGACCTTCTTCTTAACCGGTTTCTTTTTCTTCTTTTTTACCGGTACCGCATCGGGGCGACCAGCTTGTGGATCCTTAACCGGCTTGTTGACCAGATTGACTCGATAGACCGGAACTTTCGGCGTCCGATGGGTAGTCTCCAGAATCCCGGAGAGGATCACCGGTACGATCAAGTGAAGAAGAAAAGAAAGGAAGAGCATCCGCCGCAGGCCAGGTTCGAGCAGCTTCTGTAACTGACGCAGGCGATGTCGATAATAATCAGACATGCAGCCCTCTACTCCTCGGGCATGCGGGTGACCATCCCAAGGCGTTCAATACCGGCTTTTTTTACCGCCGCCATCACCTCAACCACACGACCATAAGGAACCGTTTTGTCCGCTTCGAGAAAAACCTCGCGGCTCTCCTTGCCTTTGAGGGCCTGTAAAATGACTGGCGCCAGCTTGCTGACCTTTTTGATCCGAACCTTGCCGATCAGCAGGTCGCCGTTCTTCTCGACCGTAATCACCAAAGGTTCGACCTTGGATTGCAGGCTTGGTGCTTCTGCGACTTCCGGCAGGTCGACCGTGACCCCCTGGTCGAGCATCGGGGCGGTGACCATAAAGATAATCAGCAGCACCAACATCACATCGACAAAGGGCGTGACATTGATCTGCGACATATTACTACGACGGCCTATGCCGGGACGTCCAACTTCCATCGTCTAACTCCGCTCCATCCGCTCGACGATATTGAGGAACTCCTGACTGAAGTTATCCATCTCGCCAACCAGCACATTTACTTTGTTGAGAAAATGGTTATAGCCCATAACTGCAGGAATCGCGGCGGCAAGACCGATTGCAGTCGCCACCAGCGCTTCAGAGATTCCCGGCGCAACAACCGCCAACGAGGCACTACCGGTCTGGCCGATACCATGAAAGGCATCCATGATCCCCCAGACGGTTCCAAATAGACCGATGAAGGGGGCAGTCGAGCCGGTCGTCGCCAGAAAAGTCAGGTATTTTTCAAGGCGCTGGGTCTCCTGAGTCGTCGCCCGCCGCAAGGCACGTGACACATTGCCGAGACCACCAAGGTCGGCCGACATCTCACGAGCCTCTTCGGGGCGACTCTGTTTTTTAAGCTGCAAGAGTTCGTGATAACCCTCACGAAAGAGGATCGCCAGCGGAGTTTGAGTGAAATCCTTGATCCCCTGACCGATGGTATCGAAACGTTTTTTCTCCCAAAAAAAATCAAGAAAACGCTCCGACTCACGGATAGCCTGCTGAATAGTTTTAAACTTGTAAAAGATGATTCCCCAGGAAACCAGGGAAAAGTAGAGCAATATAAGCAGGACCAGCTTAACAACCGGGCCAGCTTGAAGTACCAGATCCAAGGCAGACTCCTTCAGTTTACTTAAGAGGGTGGAAAGTGGCAGAAAAGTCAGTGGGTCAGGTCAGAATTATCTGCCAGCC
>JAJRRT010000059.1 GCA_024279255.1 Deltaproteobacteria bacterium
GGGAAGATCGGCCTTGGTACGTTGCGATATGGCAGCCGGTCGTAACGTGTGGTGCAAAGTGCGCCGCTGTCACAGATGATTATTTTCCCCGCAATCGGTTCGAAGTCAGCACGAAAGTGTTGCATCGACTTGAGTGCCACGACATCTTTGCTCCGCGGGTCAATACCAAAGGCTTTGAATTGCTGCAAATCGAGGATTTGCCGAGGGATGGTGACTACCAATATCTCAATGTCGTCGACACGGATGACGGCACTGGGACCGAAGCTGCCGTGGAGCCCGTGGATCATTTGACCATCGCCAATGAAATGCCCGTCACTGAGAGAGACAAGCTCGGCCTCCACCGCAAGTGGCCCACCACCAAAGTCGGGGTCGGTCCTGCCACCGAGGGTTATTTTGATATGTTGACCAACAACCGCAGTCTGCAGCGCCTGGATGATCGTGCCATCCACCATGGGGGCAAAACAGGCATTGCTCACGCCCGCATCGAGCAGTGCGCGCAACAGCTCGGTTGAATCACCATAGCCGCCAGCGCCAGGGTTATCTGCGTAATCGGCAATCACCAGTGGCCCCTTGTCGGGCTCGTAAGTTGCGGCAATCGCTGCTGTTTCGTCAACGCTGAGATAATCGTTGAGCACTTCAAAGCGGCGCTCCCAAATATCATCAGCGATCGTTTCGGCGAAAGCAGTGTGCGCCGCAAAATCCCCCTGTCCGCTCACCAATACCGTTGGGCCAACCTCCCTGACATCGGCACTGGCAAACCCGGCATTGATGCTCACAGCGAAGACATCAGCCTGCTCCTCGTAAGTTCGCGCTGCGGCAATGCGTTCTATCATTGGGCCGATGTCGGTGCGGCCACCATTGACTTCTTCAAGCATGGGTCGGCTGACGCGTATGGTGCGCGGCGTGATTTCACCGGTCATGGTTCTTTGGAGAATATCTCCAGCCTGGCGACCGATGTCACGCATATCAATGTGCGGGTAGGTTTTGAACGAAACAATAATATCCGCCAATTCACACATCCGCCTGCTTACATTTGCATGGGGATCAAGAGTGATGGCTATCGGCATTTCGTTGCCGACCAGGCTGCGGATGCGCCGCAGCAATTCGCCTTCACCATCTTCACGAAAATCGAGCCCCATCGCACCATGCAGGCCGAGCAGCAGTCCGTCGAAGGGATATTTTTCTAGGTTGGCAAGGATCGGCTCACAGAGCCAGTCAAACGCCTTGCGCCTGACTTTACCGCTCGGCCCGGCAGCGGCACTAAGGGCATGGGTGATTCGCCAGTCATGCGCACGACCGGCATCAAGGAACCCGGCGAGTTCCGTATTCTCATCGCCACGCTCTGTGATAGCCGCCGCGCCCAGCAGGGCATAACGAGCCATGAAGGCTTGTTTGCCGGTTTTGTGCAGGCTGAAATAATTGGTTTCATGGGAAATTTCAGCAGTCAGTACATTGAAGTTCATAGAGGAATCCGTATCGGCAAGAGAAAAAAACCACGCGAGGTGCGAATATGAGGGATGGAATGTGCTGGCCTTTTCGAAAAGCTTAAGCCGCGCATCAAAAACCGACAAGGTTCATGATATACCATCCAGCAACTTGCGATATTTTTCTTTTCTACACAGGTACGACTTTAGGCGGCACGTTATGGCGTACGCTCCCGGTTAAACACCTAAACCTTCGATTTTTCGCTTCTTTATCAACAATTATATGCCGAAGTGTGTTAGGCTTAGCCCTTAAACTCGCCCAGTGGGAATTTATTTCCACAGCATCCAACCTTAGTTGGGACCACTCGTTGACAATCGGCCAATTTTGGTCGGCACGATCCCGTCGCCTCCTCTGAGACTTAGACTCAAAGGTGTCGCTATGTTAGTCGTACCGCCGGTTGTGGCCTTGAATGTGCCCCAAGCTCCCAATGTTTTAACCAAGAACAAAATCACCCTGCCCGTAACTTTTCAACCTGTTGAAACCTCACCTACCGTCGCCACCGCAATCGTCTATTGTGAAGCTAATTTTGGTGATATTGACGGCAAAACCGCCAATGGCCTGATCAGACGCTCAGAGAAATACAAAATTCTTTCGGTTATTGACAGCCAAAAAGCTGGTCTTGATACCGGGATGGTTCTCGATAACAAACCGAACGCGATTCCCGTCTGTCGCGACCTCGCTGACGCACTGGCACAGGCCGGTTCAATTCCGGATTTTTTCATCTTTGGCATGGCTCCATCAAGCGGCATGCTCTCGAAGTACGAGCGTGGTCTGGTGCTTGAGGCGATGAGCCACGGGATGAATATCGTCAATGGCCTGCATGAATTCCTGAATGACGATCCGGTCTTTGCCGCCGCATGTATCGCCTGCAAGGTGGAGATTCTGGATGTGCGCAAGCCCCGCGAAAAGAAGGATTTGCACATGTTCAGCGGCCGGATCGCCGAAGTCACCTGCCCGGTTATCGCTGTGCTCGGGACCGACTGCGCGATCGGCAAACGCACCACCGCCAACATAATCACCAGTGCCCTCAATAAAGCGGGCATAAAAACGGTAATGATCGGTACCGGCCAGACTGGTTTAATCCAAGGGGCGCGCTACGGAGTTGCACTCGATGCCGTACCCTCGCAATTCTGCGCCGGTGAATTGGAAGCGACAGTCGTTCAGGCGTTCGAAAACGAAAATCCCGATGCCATCATTGTCGAAGGACAGGGCGCACTGAGTCATCCCGCCTTCTCCTCCACGTCCTTTATCCTCCGGGGCAGTTGTCCCAACGGCGTTGTGTTACAGCATGCCCCACGCCGCAGTGTGCGCTGCGACTTTGAAAAAATGGCGATGCCGACGCCGGCCAGCGAAATCAATCTGATCGAGACCTTTGCTGATACCAAAATCATCGGCCTGACCATCAATCATGAGCAGATGAACGACATTGAGGTCAGTGCGGCCATCACCAAGTATGAGCAGGAACTCGGCATCCCGGTCACCGATGCGCTGACCCGTTCGCCCGAGCGTTTGGTGGAAATGGTGCTTACTGCTTTCCCCGGTCTTAAAGGGAAGCAGGCCGTAAACGCATGACCGCCGCCCCGCGGCTCGAGATCAATCTCGCTAAAATAGGCCATAATGCCCGCACCCTGGTTGAACGCTTGGGCAAGCGTGGCATCTCGGTGACCGGCGTGACCAAGGCAGCTCTCGGCTCCGTCGAGATTGCCGCTACCTTGCTTGAGGCCGGGGTAAAAAGACTGGGTGACTCGCGCCTCGAAAATATTGAAGCGATGCAGCTTGCACAGCTGCCTGCAGCGCTGACCCTGATCCGCTCACCGATGCTGAGTCAGGTGAAACGGGTCGTCAAGCATGCCGATGTCAGCTGCAATACCGAAATCGAAGTTATCAAGAAACTCTCCCTCGCAGCGCAAAGAGCTGGTTGTATCCACGGGGTGATTCTTATGGTTGAGTTGGGAGACCTCCGCGAAGGGATCATGCCAGACGACCTGATGGACTGCGTCCGAGAGACACTCACATTGCCGAATATCCAGTTTAAAGGGATCGGCACCAACCTCGCGTGTCGCAGTGGGGTAGCTCCAGACGGCAAGAATATGGCGCTGTTATCTGAGCTCGCTGACCTGATCGAAACAACATTCGACTTGAAGGTAGAGATCGTCTCGGGAGGGAACTCTGCCAATCTGGAGTGGGCGTTGAGCGGTGCTGGAATTGGCCGGATCAACGATCTGCGCCTGGGTGAAGCGATCCTACTTGGCTGTGAAACCCTTCATCGGCAACCGCTCGATGGATTGCACACCGATGCTATCAGATTGATTGCCGAAGTGATCGAGGCGAAGATTAAACCAACTCTGCCATCGGGCCAAATCGCCCAAAATGCTTTCGGAGAGACTGCGGTCGTTGCAGACCGGGGTCAGGTCACCCAAGCCATCCTGGCGATTGGAAGGCAAGATATTGACCCGGATGGCCTGCAGGCCCCTCCCGGAATCGATGTCATGGGGGCCAGCAGTGACCATCTCATTCTGGAGTCTGATCGCTTTGAACTGGCGGTCGGCGCAGAAGTTGTTTTCCAGCTGAACTATAGCGCGCTGGTCCGTGCCATGACATCCCCCTTTGTCAGCAAGGTTATAGCAACTGCATCGGGCAGATAATTCGTGCGGTGCGGTTTGATTTCTACAGCGAGACGGTGCTTTCCGGCATCCGAGAGCTCTTTACTCTCTTCGTAGTACCAGATAGAAATAGATCCCTTCACTTCGACACAAATCCGTAATACAGATTTCTCGAACGACTGATCCTGTTGAGTTGTGCATGTTCATAGCGCACTCTTTTGAGTCATTAGGATGCCCCTTAGCTTTTAGCCTGTTCCTGTCTCACATGATCTGACGATGTACAAACCGATGGCCCCTTACGAGTAAACCGGTTAATACGATCAGGTTATTGATACACATTTTTGACGTTGAAAAGTTATTGACTAAAATGCTTAAATTTCAGTAGTATAGCAAGTTTATAAAGCGATGGAGAGTCGGCGTGTTGCGCACCATATTCTTTTATATTTGCTTCTTTCCCTGGACTGCGCTGGTCGCCATTTGTGGCACTCCATTTTCTCTGATAAGCTCCGATTATATGCATAACAGTGCCAGGATTTGGGGCGTTGTTACTTTGTGGCTGGCTGGTGTCCGTCTCAAGGTCGAGGGTGTCGAACACCTGCCAAGCTCAGGGAGGCCAGTGATTTTTGTTGGCAATCATCAGGGTAACTTCGATATCCATAGTTTGTTTGCAGGTCTGCCCGTTCAGTTCCGCTGGATGGCCAAAGAAGAGCTCTTTCGTATTCCTCTGTTCGGTTTGGCAATGCGTCGTAGCGGCTACATTCCGATTGATCGCCGTGACCGACGCAAGGCGATGAGGAGTATAGGTATCGCAGCTGAAAAGATTCGCGCCGGAACTTCGGTTGTCGTGTTTCCTGAAGGGACCCGGAGTGAAGATGGGCGGCTTCAGGAGTTTAAAAAGGGCGGTTTTTTGATCGCACTCAAGGCTCAGGTGCCGATTGTTCCTGTGGCGATTAGCGGGAGCAGGCAAGTGATGGCCAAGGAGGAGTTGATGATTCATCCCGGCACTATTCGACTGCAGATTTTACCACCGATTGAGATCACGGATTTAAACAGTAAAAACATAGATGAGTTAATGAACCGGGTCCGCAGTAAGTTGGCGGCCGCTATTGGCGAGGAGAGCATAGATGGCGCAGTCACCTGAATCAGTCGTACGTCTGATGCCCCTGGGAGGGCTGGGTGAAATAGGCCTGAACATGATGGCTCTTGAAACAGAAGGGAAGATCCTGCTGATCGATTGCGGCCTTATGTTTCCAGAGGCCTA
>JAJRRT010000060.1 GCA_024279255.1 Deltaproteobacteria bacterium
AACCTTGTCCTCAAGATCGACCACATACCAAGCTCTTTCGATGTCCTGCTCTTTAGCGACTTCGGTACTCATCGCGTTCCTCTCCAGTAAACTGTATCTGCTACGGGTTGCGGGGCTCACAAAGCGAAGAACTTAGCTGACTAACCCCATATTGTCAAGACCTTTTTCACCTCAAACCTTCAGGTTTAAAAGTGAACAAGATTCACGGAAATTTCAAAACGAGACAGGTTCAAGGCCTGCTAATTCTTCTACAAAATCTGCTCAGGCAGATCGATAAGCTCAGACGGGTACTCAACATACCTCAAACAGAGGCCATGGGCAGGTGCCTTCAAGCGAGTATCATCAGCCATTCCCAGCGTGAGCAGGCGTGAGACCTCACTTACTCTCCGTTTTCCAACTCCGATCTGCACCAGAGTTCCAACCATCATGCGCACCATATGCCGTAAAAATCCACTCCCCCGGACATCGATATGCAGATGTCTGCCATCTTCGATCAACTCGATAGAATCTATTCGCCGTATGGTTGTCTTGGCGCTACATCCTGAACCACGAAACGCCGCAAAATCATGTTCGCCGACAAAAAACTGTGCCGCTTGCCGCATCATAGAGAAATCCAATGGCTTTCTGAATTGCCAACTATAACGCTTATGGATCGGTGAACGGACCGGCGCAAGATAAATGCTATATCGATACCATTTCCCCTTGGCACTGAAGCGGGCATGGAACTGATCTGAAACCCGCCTTGCATCGACAACCGCAATATCCTGCGGCAAGTGGTCATTGACACCATGGAGGTAGGCGCTCAGCGGCAGGAGAGACTCCACCTTAAAATGAACCACCATTCCACGGGCGTGGACTCCGGCATCGGTTCTGCCTGAAGAATAAACCACCACCGGCGTTGCACAAACTTCAGCGAGAGCTTCTTCAACCCGCTGCTGCACGCTGATCCCGTTCTTCTGTCGCTGCCAACCGACATAGGAGCCACCATCATATTCGATCCAGAGTGCAACGACAGCCATCTTATAGGCTCCAGCACACAAGGATAAAAGGCAAACCAAGGACCAAACAGATTGAATCGATTCGCCGCCAGCAAAATTCGTTAGTTTCTGGAACCAGTGGGTCCATACCGCTACTTATTTCAAGCGCAAGACAATCAGCCTGCTCAACCAGAACTAGAATCAAATCACCGATTGACCTTGTCAGGTGCCGTAGCCGTTCGGTAACACCCGACACACCTTGCAGGTGACTCTTTTGCACCAAAGGTGCTCCGTGTTGGAAAACCTGCGGCAAAAAGTGAAGAACCATAACCAGCAATCTCCCTGCCCCACAAACCGGAAAACCCAATCGCCCTAGAGGACTGAGGAGTTTTGTTGTGGCCCAGGCTACCGCTCCGGACTCGGTAAACAGAGCGAAGCAAAGAGTAAAAAAAAGTGCCAGTAACAATTGCAAATCAACCATCACGCCACGCAGAAGACCATCATAAGAGAGCATCCTTAATCCAAAAAGGGTGCGCCCGGGGGTCAAGAACAGATGAAGCAGTAAAGTAAACAGAAGCAACCAGCGAAGATACAGAAGACGCTGTAAAAATTGTTTCATGATCAACGGTTGCCAGGCCAACAATCCTATCGCTAATAGGCCGACACAAAACAGCACGCCAAAACCAGAGGCAGAAAAAATCGTAATCACCAGTAACAGCAATAGAACCAGTTTCAGACGGGGGTCGAGACGAGACAGTAATCGATCCCTGAAATGAGCACTATCTGTTTCTGATAACAGACCAGTCATACCTACCCTCGTGCTTACGCCCCTATCCGTGCTGCCAACATTTCGGACAAGCGGACAATATTTCCAGCCGCGCAACGGCCAATATTATCCGCTGCATACCAGAGATCAAACACCGCAGTTTTTTCTGATGGTGACGCACAAAGGTGCACAAGCAACTCATCTTCACCGACAGCATCAATCAACGCTGGTAAATCCGCATGCTCCTGCAGATCAAGTGAATCTGCAGCGTCGAGGACAGTACGGACTTGCTCAACGCTCACCGCAGTGGTGAATTCGACGCGTACAAAAGCGCCCTCACCGTAGAAAACGGGAAGCTGCAAGCGATTAATGTGGACGTCTAGATCCGCAAGATCAAGAACCCGACATAATTCATCCGCCAGTTTTTTCTCATGATCAGTATCCGCTGAAGGCAGACAATTAAAAGCCAATTGAGAGGAGAAAACCTTACTTACAACGGGTCGACCGTTGAGCAACTCACCAGCCTGACCTTGCAATTCGGCAAGACCTTTTCGACCTAGCCCGGAAGCCGGAGCAACCGAGGTCACCAAAATACTACTCAGCTCGGCCACTTGCCGTAATTCTCCCAACAACAAGGCAAGCTGAACGGTCAGACTATCCGGGGCGCTGATCATTGCCCCGCTGAGCTGATCATCGTTCACACCTGCGACCAACAAGCTGCCTGAATCATCCAGGCGACTGTTCGCCGACAGATCGATACAGAGGGCTCCAGCTGCTGTGGCAATTGGGCACCAATCACGACTAACCTCTAAGGGCGTTGCAAAAATCGCCAGATCGATCCCCGCAAAACTATCCACACCTAAAGCAGTAACCGGCAGTGGTTCTCCATCAAAATCGACAAGCTCACCGTCGGAATTATCTGAGGCAAAAAGACGCAGCTTCCCGATCGGGAAGCTGCGCTTAATAAACTGCTCAAGAATTTGCTCTCCAACAACGCCTGTGGCACCGACGAGGGCTACCTTCATAATTATAAATCCTGTTGCGATACGGTATTGAAATCTATGTGTGACAGAAATAATTTAATCAGAGAGCAGCGACGATTGCATCTCCCATCTCTGCGGTATTGACCTTTTTTTCTCCCGCTATATTCTGGAAAATATCGCCAGTACGATACCCTCCCTCCAAAACCTTTTCGACCGCCTCCTCAATCGCATCCGCAGCACTTCCCAAACCAAAGGAATAACGCAACATCATGGCGGTCGAAAGGATTTGTGCAATCGGGTTAGCAATCCCCTGCCCTGCGATATCAGGGGCACTACCACCAGACGGCTCGTACATCCCAAAAGAACCTTCAGCCAAAGAAGCGCTCGGCAACATCCCGAGACTGCCAGTCAACATCGCTGCTTCATCCGAAAGGATATCCCCGAAGAGATTCCCACACAGAATCACATCGAACTGCTTGGGCCATTTCACCAATTGCATCGCAGCGTTATCGACATACATATGGGTCAGCTCAACATCAGGGTAATCCTTGGACACTTGCTCAACAACCTCACGCCAGAGCACCGAGGTTGACAGGACATTCGCCTTATCAATCGAAACGACACGCTTGTCACGCTTTCGAGCGGTTTCAAAAGCAACCTTGGCGATCCGTACAATCTCGCTTTCACGATAGAGCATAGTGTCAAAGCCCTTACGCTCACCGTTCTCAACCTCAATTCCCTTAGGTTGCGAAAAGTAGATACCGCCAGTCAGCTCACGCACCACAAGAATATCAAAACCGCCCTCAATCACCGATTCCTTCAAACTCGAAGCACCAGTCAACGCAGGAAAGATAATGGCCGGCCGCAGATTGCAGAACAGACCAAAGATCTTGCGCAGCGGCAACAATGCACCCCTCTCAGGCTGCTCATCAGGAGGCAACGTTTCCCACTTGGGGCCACCAACACTGCCGAACAGAATTGCTTCCGAAGCCTTGCAAATTTCAATCGTGGATTCGGGCAGCGCCTTATTCTCACGATCGATGGCTATACCACCGACGTTCGCCTCAGTACGCTCAAACTTAACATCAAATTTAGTTTCTACCGCGTCCAAAACCTTCAGCGCTTCAGCCATCACTTCGGGGCCGATACCATCACCAGGAAGGATTGCAATTTTGTGCGTTGCTGACATGACAGTCACTCTCTTTCTTAATCGGAATCAAAACGAATTGAAGTACAATCAAACAAAAAAACCCCCATGAAACCGGGAGTTGGAGCGGCCCAACTATAGAAAGTGGACTGATAATTGTCAAACCATTTCTCCCGAGAGCCGAAGAACATGGTTTGTCTCAACACACCCTGTACAGCAACCGTTGTCGCTGTTAAGATGCCGGTCGACTTTGAACTACTCAACAGGAGAATCTTATGAAATCATTGTTCATCATCATTGCCACTCTTTTGATTGCAACCCCGGTTGCGGCCTTTATGGCAGAAGGAGAAGGCTGTGGCACTGGTAGCTGCATCGACTGCCACGACCTGTCTAAAGCAGAGGCCAATGAAGCTCTCAAACAGATTGAAGGTGAAGTGGTTGGTGTCTCCCCCGCCGAAGTCCCCGGTTTGTGGCGAGTCGATATGAAGATGAACGATAAAACCTGGCCGCTCTATCTCGATTATTCCAAATCCTATCTGATCTCAGGTAACATCATTCAGCTAGCCAACCGCAAAAACCTGACTGAAAGCCACTACCGTGAACTCAACCCGGTCGACATCTCCAGTATCCCCCTAGATGACGCTCTGCTTCTTGGTGACCCGCAAGCAAAAACCAAAGTTGTTGTCTTTACCGACCCCCATTGCCCTTACTGTAGCAAGCTCCACCAGGAGATCAAAAAAGCGATCGAGGTCCGTCCCGATGTCGCCTGGCTTATCAAGCTGATGCCGATCAAGAAAAACTCCCGCGAAGCGGTAGAAACAATCCTCTGCGAAAAATCTCTCGAACTGCTTGATGCCGCTTTTTCCGGCAAGCAGCTCGCACCTCCGACCTGCAAGAACGCGTCAATTGACCTGACCTTGCAGATTGCAGCGGGATTAGGTATTCGCAGCACCCCGACCCTGATTATGCCGAATGGTCAAATTATTCCTGGATACAAACAACTCGACCACCTGCTGAAAGTGATCGATGAGAATACTTCAGCGGAAGACAGGGTGGCCAAAGAGTAGGGGGATAATCACCCTCCCAAACAACTAAAAGCCTCTCAATCCAATCGGGTTGAGGGGCTTTTAGTTGTTTGGCCTGTTTTTTACTCGCAAACCAGAAAAGCCTTTGACGAGACAAGAACTTAAGCTGGGAAAACCATTTCCAACAGCCCACTCCGGCTACGGATTTCTAATGGAGTATCTCCATAATCGTCACCATCAATCTGCACCGGAACATCCCTCCCTGAGATCTTGAACGCAGCAGATTTAACCCGATAGACATCACCAATCAGATGGCCACGCAGAAGAATCCGCAACCAGAAGACCAATACCGCGAACCTGCCAGGCTTTTCCACCAGACAGGCTATCAACCCTGGCTGATCAAGCCCCGCAGTTGGTGCCAGCAAGAAGCGACCGCCATACATCTGGATATTGCTGATGATCAGATGGCTTGCCCGCAAAGTCTCACCCTCTGCTGTCTGCACCTGAAGTGCAGCGGAGCGATAAGTAACCAGAGCTCGCAACCCAGCGATCAGATAGGCAAACTTGCCGGCGTATCGTTTCAAACGACTGCTGACAGCGCGGACTGCCGCGGCGTCCAAACCGACACCAGCCATCATCAGAAAGAAGCGACCATCAATCTCGGCTAGAGTTATCGGTCTTACGTCACCATACATTGCAACATGGCAGACACCCTCTAACGTCACAGGAAGTCCCATCTCATGAGCCATGACATTCGCGGTCCCAAGAGGTATAAATGCTAATGGAATCCCACGACCGACCAAGCCATTTGCAACCTCATTGAGCGTACCATCCCCCCCGGCAGCAATGACCAGATCATAATCTGCCGGATTCAGGCTTGCCGCCTCCACACTGGCATCACCACGCTGCGTGGTGAGATATAAATCAACCTGAGCCTCAGCCTCTTCCAGGAAGAGGATAGCTTTTTCGATTCGTGTCCGCGAATCCCCTCCTGAAACTGGATTCGCTATTAATTTAATTCGTTTGCGCATCTTTAAGTACCAAAACAGTCAGGGCACCTCTACGTCAAGAGATGCCCTGTCATTTCATATATTTTCATATACAACTACCTAATAACGAGCATCTGCAAATTCTACCCAACCACCAGCAGCAACCAGTGCTTTGTCGAACGGGCTGACCTCAAAGCTGAAATCGAGGGTCTTGCCGTTTGCCGTAGCGGTAATCTTTTGTGCATCGACATCGATATCGATATTGATAACACCATCGGCATCCAGAGCGACAATCTGATCAATATCACCCTTCGGCAGTTCTATCGCCAGCATTCCACAATTAAACATGTTCTGCCGAAAGATCCGGGCATAGCTTTCAGCGATGACAGTATGTACACCGTTGACCTCGAACACCCATGGCGCATGCTCGCGTGAAGAGCCACAGCCAAAGTTGGTGCGGGTCACGACAACGGATGCATTTTTGAGTTTTTCGCCTTTTGCGTCGAATCCGTCAAGCTTGAGATCCTCAAGGATATAGGGCGTCAGCGCCTCCTTGGTGACCTCGGTCAGATACTTGGCCGGTATAATTTCATCGGTATTGATATCGGCACGGTCGAGAACGATCGCCGAGCCGCCAAAAATCTTCTTGCTGCTCATATTTCTAATCTCCTTCTCGACCTACAGGGTCCGTGCATCGGTGATTACACCGGTAATAGCGCATGCCGCAGCGGTAGCGGGGCTCATCAGATGGACCATCCCGCCCTTGCCCATGCGGCCGTTAAAGTTACGATTACTGGTTGAAGCACAGGCCTCACCTTCGGCCAGAACACCGTTGCTCATTCCCAGACAAGCGCCGCAGGTCGGGTTGGTCACGCAAAACCCTGCATCCATAAAGATCTCGATGATCCCCTCCTTGAGGGCAACGTTGAAGATCTTGGGCGTTGCTGGCGAAACAATGCCGCGGACGCTGTCTGCAACCTTCTTCCCCTTAAGTACGGCAGCCGCTTCGCGCAGGTCTTCGATCCGCCCATTGGTACAGGTTCCGATATAAACCTGATCAATGCGCGTACCGGCCATGTCGGCGACCGGTTTAACGCAGTCAGGTTTGAAGTCAAAAGTCACCTGCGGGGCAAGGGTCGTGACATCAAAATCGAGAACTCGATCATAGCTGGCATCCGCGTCAGAGACCCACTTGCTGTAGTCGGCAAGTGCAGCCTCCTTGGTGCCGAACTCTTCTTCGATAAAGGGCCAGAGATAATCAACTGTAGTCATATCTGGCATACAGACACCGCAGGTACCACCGGCTTCAATCGCCATGTTACACAGAGTCATACGTGCCTCCATGCTCATCGCGTCCACCACTGGTCCACGGAACTCAAGGATGCGGTCAGTGGCCCCGTTCACTCCAAGCTGCCCAATCACATGCAGGATAACATCCTTGGCAACAACCCCCTGAGACAGGCTGCCATTGATATTGATGCGGATGGTGGCTGGCTCGCGGAAGGCACAGACCCCTTTTAATATTCCGACTTCGAGATCGGTCGTACCGACACCAGCAGCAAAGGCGCCAAAAGCCCCGTGAGTACAGGTATGACTGTCGCCCATAATTACGGTGAAGCCGGGACGGATATAACCTTTCTCGGGAAAGATTGCGTGACAAACACCATTGTGCCCGATGTCGAAGAAATCAGGGATCTCATGTCGACGCGCCCAATCACGCAGAATTTTGGCCTGAAGGGCGGTCTTGCTATCCTTCGACGGGGTGACGTGATCAATCACCGCTTTGATCTTGTTACGATCGAAGACCCGATCCTTTTCGCGCCACACCAGATCGGCAATCGCCACCGGAGTGGTAATCTCATGACAAAGCACGCGGTCAAGGCTGAGCACACGGGTCCCCTCAAAGGGTTCATCGCGCAGATGAGCAGCAAAAATCTTTTCAGCAATGGTCTTGCCCATAAAAACTCCTTGTTTAACCTTTGATATCCCGTTTATACGGGTGATTTCTGACTGATGATCGCTTTGCCAGCGATCTTGTTCAGTGCATGGATATAGGCTTTAGCACTGGCGACAATAATATCTGGATGTGCACCGGCACCGAGGACTTCACGCCCCTCATCAGCCAAGCGTACAGTACACTCACCCTGAGCATCGGTTCCACCGGTAATCGCGCCCACCGAAAAATTGAGAAGTTTGGACTGGCTCTTGGTCAGCTTTTTGATCGCCTTGAAGGTCGCATCCACCGGCCCATCTCCAAGAACAGCTGTCTTCTTGACCTTACCGGAAATTTCCATTTCGACGGTTGCGGTTGGCGCAGCGAAGGAACCGCAGCTGACATTCATCTGCAACAGCTTGAAGGTTTCAGGCACACGTAAAACTTCATCGGCGACGATGGCATCGAGGTCTTCATCGAAGATCTCTTTTTTCTTGTCAGCCAGAGATTTGAAACGCACGAAGGCCTTCTCATTCTCTTCACGAGTCAAATCATAACCGAGAGACTTAAGCCGATCATTGAAGGCGTGACGCCCACTGTGTTTACCGAGAACCAGTTTGCTCTGATTGAGACCGACCGATTCGGGGGTCATGATTTCGTAGGTTGATGCATCCATCATCATACCGTGTTGATGAATCCCTGCCTCGTGAGCAAAGGCGTTTGCGCCAACCACTGCTTTATTTTGCTGCACCTGAATTCCGGTAATGGTCGAGAGCAACTTACTAGAAGGCGTGATCTGTTGCGTTGCGACACCGGTGGTGTAATGCAGGATGTCATGCCGGGTACGCAGAGCCATAACAATCTCTTCGAGGCTGCAGTTGCCAGCGCGCTCACCAATACCGTTAACCGTACACTCGACCTGACGAGCGCCAGCCTGAACAGCTGCCAGAGAATTAGCAACAGCCAGACCGAGATCATTATGACAGTGAACCGAAATGATCGCCTTGTCGATGTTGCTGACATTCTGCTTAAGGTAGCCAATGATATCAAAATACTCCGATGGAATCGTGTAGCCGACGGTATCGGGAATATTGACCGTGGTTGCCCCGGAGGCAATGACTGCTTCGACAACCTTGGCCAGAAATGGCAGACGCGTCCGTACTGCATCCTCGGCTGAAAATTCAACATTCGGGGTATAGCTGGACGCCAGCTCTACAGCTTTAACTGCAGCGTCAAGCACCTGCTGTTCACTCATTTTTAATTTGTATTTCATGTGGATATCGCTGGTAGCGATAAAAGTATGGATCCGGCCACGCTCACCGGCGTACTTCAATGCCTCCCAGGCACGATTAATATCCATCTCTCCAGCACGAGATAACCCGGCGATTTGCGGTCCCTTGATGGTCTGAGCGATTTTCTTAACAGCTTCAAAGTCACCATCGGAAGCGATCGGAAAACCAGCCTCAATAACATCGACATCCAGTCGTTCAAGTTGATGCGCAATCCGCATCTTCTCTTCAATATTCATACTAGCGCCAGGCGATTGTTCACCATCACGCAGGGTGGTATCAAAAATAATGATTTTCTCTTGTTTAGCCATTTCATTCACCTCGGTCGGTTAAATGTTTTGTTACAATCGTCAAGCTATCAGCGGCTTCAATCTGGAGTGCACGAGATTGTCCAATCTCTAGATCGCCTAGGTCAGATTCCATGAAACCACCTCCTTCCAGCTGGACATGCAAGCAACAAAAAAAGCTCTCGCCCCTTGCAGGGGCGAGAGCTTGAAGCTTCGCGGTACCACCCTGTTTCAGCCTGCAAAGAATAAGTTCCTGCAAACCCTTAATTGGCCATTTACGCTGGCTCACGTCAGAAACTAGACCATTAAGGCTTCATCCCTGCGGCTCCAAGGCGAGTTCAACCCTCTTTCGTACCGACTTGCAGCAACCGTCGACTCTCTCGAACGAAAGGTGGAGTCTACTACTCCTCTTCAACACCATTTTGAAAATGTGATTTATTATTCAACAGTAAAGGCTTCTGCCTGTCAAGTTTTAAGAAACAAGCTCATTTAAAATCCACACACAACTAAATTTTAGATCCAACACAACAAAGCTTAACAAAAAAGTCCCGCTAAGGCCTAAGGCTCAAGCGGGACGAATTCAAACAGCTGGAAAAAATTTAAATTTTCAGATCCTCGTCACCAACCAGATCCATGCTTTCAACGACTTTGTCTTTACGCTTACGCTTCAATGTCCAGAGTGGGCCGGAGACCATGTAGATACAGCCGATAGTGAAAAGCATGATAACAGGTTTGGCCACAATAACGATCAACAATACGACACCGAGCACCAAAAAAAAGAAGGGCTGGCGTTTAAATAATTCAGGATCCTTAAAGCTATAGTAACTGATATTGCTGACCATCAAAAAGGCCAGCACATAAAGCAGTAGCATTATCGAAACCTGACGCACGGTGCCAGAACCGCCAAGTTCATAAAAGAGCAGAACACAGGTTGCAACTATCCCCGCAGCTGCTGGAATTGGTAAACCAACGAAACGTTTTGATTCAACCGTATTGACCTGTATATTGAAGCGCGCCAATCGCAAGGCGCCACCAACAACAAACAGAAAAGCGGCCAACCAACCGAGCTTACCAAAGCCACGCAGAGCCCAAGTGTACATCAGTACGCCTGGGGCGACACCAAAAGCAACCAGATCCGCCAAGGAGTCGAGTTCAACCCCAAACTTACTGGTTGTACCGGTGAGACGCGCAACCTTGCCATCGAGACCATCTAGAATTCCCGATACAAGAATAAACCAAGCGGCGCGTTCAAAATTGCCATCAGCGGACAGGATAATGACATAAAAGCCAGCAAACAGACTACCTGCAGTAATCAGGTTGGGCAGCAGATAGACGCCCCGATGAGGTGGTTCTTTTTTATCAGCCCGCCTCTCATCAGTTGTCATGCAATCTCCCGAGAACCGACTCACCGGCAATAGTCTTGTCACCCAGTGTCACTTCAAGTTCACAGTCCAGCGGCAGATAGACATCAACCCTGGACCCGAAACGGATCAAACCGTAGCGCTGTCCAACCTTCAGTAAATCACCAACGACTGGATAGGTAACGATGCGTCGCGCAATCAATCCGGCAATCTGGACGAAAAGAATCTTTCTCCCCTTGGCATCCTCCATCAGGATTCCTGCCTGCTCATTTTGATCACTGGCTTTATCGAGCGAAGCATTAAAAAACTCTCCTCGGCGATAAAACATATCAATTACTTTTCCGTTGAGTGGCACACGATTAACATGAACGTTGAATACCGACATAAAAATACTGATCTTTTTCACCGGCTCATCAAAGTAACGATCTTCTTCGACCTCACCGACAAAGATGACTTCGCCATCAGCTGGAGCGACGACCAAATCTTCATCTGGTGGCGTAACTCTGTCAGGATTTCTGAAGAAATAAACAGTAAATAATGTCAACGCAAGCAGCACTACAGCGAAAAAACCCCACCCGAGAAGGGCAAAGATCAGAGTGATAAATGCGAAGAGTCCGATGAAGGGATAACCCTCTTGGGCAACAGGCTGATTGGCATTACGCATGAGATTTAAACGCCTCTACAAAGTAAGAAAAGACAGTATATTAACTGCCTCTTCAAGGATCAAAAAAGACTAATTTTTATAGCACAATCGCCCAGTTCTGGCAAACGAAAGCCACCCTGATTGTCATCAACCGAAGATCAATCCTCCGCGAGCGCACATCCGGCAAGCGTGGAAGCACACCGCACCCCTGACGGAGAGAAACTAGCTAGCAACCCCCTTCGAGCCACGGCCGATCACGACGGGACCAGAACGGACAACCTCCTTGATCCCCAACGGGGTCAAGAGAACAAGAACCGCATCAATTTTAGCTGGCGCACCGGTTATTTCGACGGTGTATGATTTCGGGGTCACATCAACAACTTTAGCGCGGAAGATATCAACAATCCGCAGGACTTCTGCACGAGAATCAGACTCGGCCGTCACCTTGACCAATGCCAGTTCGCGCTCAACAAATTCCTCATCGGTAAAATCGACAACCTTGATGGTTGAGATCAATTTATTCAGCTGCTTGGTGATCTGTTCGAGGACTCGGTCATCCCCCCTGGTGACGATGGTCATTCTGGAGGTATCGGGTTCAAGCGTCGGTGCGACCGAAAGACTCTCAATATTAAAACCACGTCCTGAAAAAAGACCTGCCACTCGCGCAAGCACGCCAAACTCATTTTCAACCAACACTGATATTGTGTGCTTCATCTATCTCTCCATATTCTCAATAAAAAAGCAGACTGGCCGATCAAGAAGCCAGAACCATTTCATGAATTCCCTTGCCAGCCGGAACCATCGGTATCACATTCTCTTCCCGACTGACCTTAAACTCCATCAACACCGGACCATCAATCTCAAAAGCCTTCTTAATAACATTCTCAACATCATCAACCTTGTCGGTACGCAAACCGGTTGCACCATAGGCTTCGGCCAGCTTAACAAAATCGATCGGCAACTCCATACAGGTCTGGCTATAACGCTTATCGAAAAAAAGTTGCTGCCACTGACGAACCATACCAAGAAAGTTATTGTTGAGAATGGCGATCTTCACCGGCAAACGATATTGAACCAGAGTCGCTAGTTCCTGCGAGTTCATCTGGAAAGATCCATCACCTGAGATATCAATAACTTGCCGTTCTGGAAATGCGACCTGAGCACCAAGAGCTGCAGGCAAACCATACCCCATGGTTCCAAGGCCGCCTGAAGTCAAAAATGTCCGTGCTTGTCGAAATTTAAAAAATTGCGCGGCCCACATCTGATGCTGTCCAACCTCAGTCGTAATGATGGCATCCTGATTGGACAACTCACTCAACTTCTCGATGACATATTGTGGTTTAATCACTGACTTCGATGCCTGATATCCCATCGGATGCTTGGCTTTCCACCCAGAAATTTCTTTGCGCCAAGCTGAGGTTTGTTCTATTTGCACCGAAATATCCTGAGGCTTCTCATCCAACTGGCGAAGTAGCGATGTCAGGACACTTTTGAGATCACCGACCACCGGAAGGTCGACCCGAACAATCTTATGTATTGAAGATGGATCGATATCAAACTGAATAATTTTGGCTTTTTTGGCAAAAGCATCGATCCGGCCGGTCACCCGGTCATCAAAGCGAGCTCCGATCGCCACCAACAGATCACATTCAGTGACTGCCATGTTAGCGAAGTAGGTGCCGTGCATTCCAAGCATTCCTAGCGACAGAGGGTGCTCACCAGGAAAAGCTGCCATTGCCATCAAAGTCGTGGTCACAGGAACTTGAAGTAACTCCGCCAACTTGAGAAGTTCTGGATCGGCATTAGCAAGACTGGCACCACCACCGACATAAAGAACCGGGCGCTTCGCCTTGAGCATCATCTGCGCCGCTTTACCAATCTGACGCTCGTCACCATCAACTGTCGGTTTGTAGCCGCGCATCTTGACTGTATCAGGGTAGCTGAACTTCATCGAAGCGACCTGAATATCCTTAGGCAGATCGATCAACACAGGACCAGGGCGCCCGGTTCGAGCAATAAAAAAAGCTTCTTTTATCATCCGTGGCAGATCACGAAGGTCCTGAACCAGAAAGTTATGTTTGGTACAGGGACGTGTAATCCCGCAGATATCGGCTTCCTGAAACGCGTCATTGCCAATCAGCGCCGTCGGCACCTGGCCTGTGATGATCACCATCGGGATCGAGTCCATATAGGCTGTCGCGATACCAGTTACAGTATTCGTTGCACCAGGGCCACTCGTCGCTATGACCACCCCAACCTCACCCGTCGTGCGCGCATAACCGTCGGCAGCATGAACAGCGGCCTGTTCATGGCGAGCCAGAATATGCTTAATCGGTGAATCGTACAGGTCATCATAAATATTAATAACTGCGCCACCAGGGTAGCCAAAAACAGTCTCTACACCCTCAAGGCGCAAACTTTCCAACAGGATCTGTGAACCGGTCAGTTTCAACGAAGTCTCCTCACTGAAGTCCCTGCCCTGCAAAACACACAAGGACTCGCTCCCAAACATTCAAACGAGCACAACCTGCTACCCGACAAAAAGTGAATATAATATGAATCAGTCAGTCGTGCAATCAGACGCACCACATCCACTCGAACAAAATAAAAACCGTATAGAAATTACAGAAGTCACTAGCAGTCTGGCGGACTTGCCGGACCGAAGCGAAAATTTGAGCGTTTGAGTCCAGGTTTTCGCTCATTTGCAGGCTCATAGTCATAGCTATGGGGCAAAAAGAAGCGGGAATCTGGGTCAAATGAACGAATTTGCAGCCGGTTCATGGAAAGTCCGACAGGCTGCCAGCAAAGCACTATCGCAAACAATGACTATTTTCTATTTAAAACCGAAACAGATTTGCTGAATGCAGCCCATTATATACAGCAAAGGGTTTAAGCCTTTGGCCTAAACCCTTCACAATGAAAAGTTATTGGTGTTCATTCACAGCTCTAGCTGGCAGTACTTACGACAAGTCGTTCCATTTCATCCTTGCCTGCCAGTTTCATCTTCTTGACGTTCAGAATTTCAACTTCCTCCTGAGGAGAGAGGAAACCTTTTTTTTCAAATTCGGCCAAACGTTTTTCAAAAAGAGAGTGTTCTTCGTAGAGCATGCGAAACCGGGAATTAGTGTCTAGAAGGGTTCGTAAAACATTCTGATCAAAATCCATATTGCACCTCCGCGCACGGGTTTGAAGGTCTTTACTACATGTCTACAAGAAAAACATAGACGTTATTGATTGTCAATAAATCATCCCGCCTTTGGTGGCTTCAACTCAGCATCTGAGGGCCGGATATAGACCGGTGCCAATAAAGCGGCATCGAGTTGCATGTCTGGCTGAATCAGTTGAACGGCGAGAACAGCAGCAGCCGAAGCACGAGGCTGGTGATGACAGGCTGCAGGAAATCGGGCACGAGTTCCAAGTATTTCATCTATCAAAGGACGATAAAGCTCAACAGCATCCCCCACCAAGGCAACATCCCCCTCGATCTGGCGCAGAGCCTTTTCCGGGGGAAGAACCTGCTCTGCCCCTGCCGCCACGGGCATCCCATCGACCCATTGATAGAGTGCCGTATAGACCTCTTTTTTGCGCGCATCAAGTAGCGCACAAATCGGCACAGAACAAAGCGGTAGATTCATGGCCAGCAACTGTAAAGAAGAGATGCCAATAAGCGGCAAATTTGCAGCCTGTGCCAAGCCCTTCGCCGTTGCCAAACCGATGCGCAAACCGGTAAATGATCCAGGGCCACGAACGACCGCAATTAAATCCAGCTCAGCCAGAGTTAATTGACCTGCCTGCAGCACCTGCTCTACCTGATCAAGCAAGCGCTCACTATGGACCGCTTTGATATTGAGTAAGGTCTCAGCCACCATCTTTTGATCATCAAGCAGTGCAACGCTACCCGTCGAAGAAGCTGTGTCCAGTGCGAGAACTTTCATCAGAATCAGCTCGACCAGAAAATTCGGGCAAGATCGTTATAAAAAGCGAGAACCATCAGCATGAGTAATAAGGCCAGGCCAATCTGCTGCAAAATTTCACGCGCTCGAATCGACAACGGCTTTCGAAATACCAGTTCAAAAGTATAAAAAAGAATATGCCCGCCGTCTAGAATCGGAATAGGTAAGAGGTTGAGGATCCCGAGTTGAATTGAGATAAAAGCCAGGACCGACAACACAGCAGACAAATTGGCCTGTGCAGCCTGCCCGGCAACCTGAACAACGGTAATCGGTCCACCAATATTCTTGGCTGAGACATTCCCGGTGAAGAGCTTCTGGACAAAAACCAGAGTCAGGTCAATTAATTCAATGGTGCGATCAGCCCCTTCTCGAAATGCTGCCAGCGGTCCGAATTTTTTGTGGACTGTTTCCTGTTCCGGACCGATCCCGATAAGCCAGGCCCCACTCTCATGGAATTTGGGCTGCAGGGGCAGAGTTAATTCAGAATCCGCACGCTTCACCAACAACTCGACAGACTTCCCCTCGGCCTGCTGAATCAGATGTTTAAGATCGTACCAGGAAGTGATCGACACTCCTGAGATTTGCAGGATCTGATCCCCTATTTGCAGTCCGGCATCGGCGGCAGGCATCCCTGGCATCAGGCTCCCGATGATGGCTGATTGGACAGGAAGCAGTCCGATCGCTTGCAAGCCTTCCAGGCTGCCATTATCATCCGACAAGACAACCTCAGCAGCACCTGTCTGCCTCAAAACTGTAAAGTGCAGTTCTTCTCCAGCATAATTGATAAGGGCTTTGTTGGCATCTGTCCAATCTGCTAAAGACTCGCCATTGAGAGCCTGCAAGCAGTCACCCGCAGAAAACCCAGCGTTTGCTGCTTCTGAACCCGGGACCACATAACCAACGCAGGCAGGCTGATCGACATAAGCCGGAAGCTCCACTCCGACCATATAGGAGATCGGTAATATCAAAAAAGGGAGCATAAGGTTCATCAGCGGACCAGCGGCAACAATTGCCAGTCGTCGCGCAACAGATTTATCAGAGAATGATCGTTCGCGTTCAGCAGCGGTCAGCTCAGCATCTTCCCCCTGTTCACCACCGCCTTCACCAAGCATTTGTACGTAACCACCCAGCGGAAT
>JAJRRT010000061.1 GCA_024279255.1 Deltaproteobacteria bacterium
ATGGTGGCCGCCGCGCCAGTATCGACGGTATGGGTCGAAGTTGTTGTTGCCGAGAAGGGATTGCCCGCGCCATCGTTGCCCGTGACCGTGGCATCAAAAGAGGTATCCGCGGCCAGATCACTGCCCGCGACCGCGACACTCCAGGTGGTGCCGTCCGGGTTGACGGTCGTTGAGTAGGGGTTGCCGTTGACGGAGAAGCTGACCGTATCGCCGGCGGCGGCATCGCCTGAGACGGTGCCCGAGACGGTGATCGGCGCATCGTCCTCGATGGAGTTGACAATATCGTCGGCGGTGATGTCGGCGACCGAGATCGTCGCCGTCGCTGTCAGATCGACGGTATGGGTAAGTTCAACTGGCTCGATAATAGCGTCCGAATCCGCAAAACCATCAAAATCCGGTAGTTCAACACCACCCCTAACAGGAAAATTAAAAGTTACTGGATCAATTTCTTCAACTATTCGTTCCAGGCGTACAAAGCTGTTGCCATCGTTAGAGCTACTTCCGCTCCCGGCAGATGGTGCTTCAATTGAAGTGTCGATGTCTCGACCTTGTTCTAATGCTTCGATGACGCGATCAAGAGTGTCGTCTTCTAGCGCAGCTTGGGTTTGATCTGGCCAGCCCCCTTCAAAGAGTTCACTCGAGATATTGATAGTTTGATTGGCTACAACTTCAAGTTCACCATTGTTCCCCATGTCGAGTTGGACATGACTGTTGTCGGAGGTGATAATTTGTTCCCCTTCGTGGAGCAAGTCTCCGGCTTTGAGCAGATGAATTTCACCATCTATGGTGCGGACAAATGCTTTACCGATAATAGAGACAACGGTTGCAACGGCTTGTGAAGGGGACATTGAGTGCTCCTTTGAGCAGAGTTGGGCATATATTTTAAGTTTCGGAAGTATATCAGGGGTTGTCGAATGATTAAACTGGACTAAGGTACTATTTTTAGCGGTGAGGAGGAGATTTAATAATGGTTTTGAAGATGAAGGACGAGTTGTAGACGGTCGCGTACCTCTAGTTTTTGAAAGATGGAGCTGAGGTGAGCTTTAACTGTGCGCTCGCTGATAAAAAGATTTTGAGCAATTTCTTTGTTCGCGGCGCCCCGACAAACCTGTAGTGCCACTTCTTGTTCGCGCGAAGAGAGTTGCTCCAGAGGATCTTTAGGGACATCCATTTCAGTTGGTTTTAGATGATGATCGATAGTTCCGATTAACTGCTGCATAAGATCTTCGCCCAACCAGTAACCACCTGTGCTGACGACTTGTTCCACTTGGCGAAAAAAGGACGGAACTGAAAGCGCATGACAGTAACCGGAAATTCCAAGCTTGAGGCACTCTAAGGCCATCCTGGATTCGGGAGTGAAGGTAATCGCGATCAGTTTGCATGTGGGGTGAGAGATGGGTATTTGATTGCAAATTCTGATCAAATTTTCTTGAGTGAGGCAGTCAAGATGCAACCAGACCATCGTAGAAGATGTCATATATTGGTCGAGTTGGTGATAACACTCGATAATACGGCCCTGAGGAAAAGATTCCTGCCACCGAAGTAACTGGTCGCCTCGGTCTGACAAACAAAGCTGAGGACGGTTCATCGTTCACGTAAAGCAGAAAACCTGGCTCGCAGGATCGGCTTAAGGAGGTAAGCAAGAAGAGTTTTTTGCCCGGTTATGACGTCGACAGTCGCAACCATCCCAGGGATGACAGGCATATTCAACCCAAGATTTGGTTTTAAAGTACGGACGCGCGCCAGGTAGTAGGCCTCTCCGCGCTCATCGATTACGCTGTCAGCACCAATCTGTTCAACCGTTCCTTCAAGGCTGCCGTAGATGGCAAAGTCATATGCAGAGAAGCGAACCTGAGCTTTCTGTCCGGGGCGTAAAAAACCGATATCTTTGGGATTAATACGAACTTCGAGAACTAAACTGTCATCCAGAGGGACAACTTCTAAGATTTCTTTGCCGGATTGGACAAAGGCGCCGACGGTATTAACCAATAGCCGCTTGACGGTCCCTCGGACTGGTGAAACAACATCGGCATGTTTGACGCGGTCAGCTAGTCCAATTTTTTCTTCTGAAAGGCTGGCCAGCTTGGCAAGGGTCTCTGAAAGCTCACGACGAATTCTGTTGTCAAAGTTGAGCTTTACTTCCTGTATTTTACGTTTGGCTTCATTGGCTGCCGATTGCAATCTTTCAATTTGGGAGAGTATCTGGTCGCGTTCGCCACGTATGCTGATAACTTCCCGTTCTAGGCGGAGGATCTCTATTTCTGAAACAGCGCCACTGCTGACCAAAGGTTTGGTAACATCCAATTCACGAGTCGATAGCTTGAGGCGATGGTTGAGTTGCTCATGGTGAGTCGCCGTCTCGTTAGATTCTTCCTGGCGCTGGGTTAGTTGTTGACGAGCAATAGCCAGTTGAGCATCAAGCTCAGCCTGGGTGGAGAGATAAAGAACCTGCTCTCTTTCTGCAATATCTGGAGTTTCCTTTTTTACCTCGGGTGGGGCAAGAAAAGGGCGACCTTCAGAGAGGGCCTTAAGGCGTTCTGCCTTAGCCTGTAGGGCCAAAGATTGGGAATGGTTTTCACGTAAGGCTGAAACAAAGCGGGTTGGGTCGATGCGGACCAAAACTTGGCCTGCTTCAACAATATCCCCCTGGTTAACCAGCAGATCTGAGACGACACCGCTATCAACAGCCTGAATAATCTGGACCTGACGTGAGGTGATGACTCGTCCCTGTCCGCGGGTGACTTCTTCTAGGGTGGCGAAAGCAGACCAGACGCACAGGATGATGATAATAATCAGTGCCCAGTAGAGCAGAGCACGGGCGCGTAAGGGTTCTTGTTCGTGGCGCGCAAGATCGGCGTCAAGCTTCCAATTGCCGGACTCTTCTGTGCTGAACGGAATTAAGTGTCGGAGTATTTTTTCAAGTAGGCTCATTAGTTAGCCTTCCCGATGCGGCCTTGACGTAAGGCTTCGACGACCTGTTCTTTGGGGCCGTCAGCCACGATCTTGCCACCGTCCATGACGATGATCCGTTCAACCAGTTCTAGCAGGGAGGTTCTGTGGCTGATCAGGATCATGGTTTTGTTTTTAGCAAATTTACGCAGTTCATTTTTAACATGCACTTCACTGCTGTGGTCCATGGCGCCGGTCGGTTCATCCATTAACAGGATGGATGGGTTTTTGATGAACGCTCGGGCTAAGGCAACACTCTGACGTTGCCCTCCAGAGAGAGATTCTCCCCGCTCGCCAATCAGCATGTCAAACCCTTGTGGGTGAGAATTGATGAAATCAATAAGGCCAGCAGCGCGTGCAGCTTCGATAAGGCTAGAATCTTTTGCCTGCGGGTTGGCAATAGTTAGATTCTCTTTCATCGTCCCGTAAAACAGGGTGACATCTTGTGAAACGTAGCCTACCGCACGACGTAGTTCTGCCGGATCGATCTGACGCATGTCGATACCATCAATGGCGATGCTACCGCCTGAGGGTTGGTAGAGACCAAGCAGCATTTTTAATAAAGTCGACTTGCCAGCGCCGATACGCCCGAGGATTGCGACGTGCTCACCCGGCTTGATTGACAGGGCAAGGTTTTGTAGTACGGTGCTTTCTTGATTGGGATACAGAAAATCAACATGTTTGAATTCGACTCCTCCGTCAAACTGTGGTCGGGAGATAAAATTTGTTCCTTCAGGACGCTCTATCGGGTGGGCTAGAATTTCGTTGAGCGAACGAAAGGCAGTTGTTGCGTGGTGGTATTGGGTTAGTAGCCCTGCAACTTGACTGATAGGAGCCATAGCCCGTGAGGAGAGCATCGTACAGGCAATGAGTCCTCCCATCGTCAGTTGATTATCGGCAATCAGATAAACACCAATGATGATGAGAACAACGTTAACTGTTTGGGAGACCCAGGCGGCCATGTTCATGGTTCCGGTCGAGAGCAAGCGCAGACGGTTTGAAATTTGAGCCAGATAGGTAACGCTGGCCTCCCATTTTGTCTGCATCCGTCCCTCTGCCCCGAGTGATTTGAGGGTTTCCAGTCCAACCAGGCTTTCGATCAGAGTCGCATTCCGTTGGGCTCCAGCTCGGTAGGTGAGTTCGGTGAGTTCATGCATTTTCCCCTGTACAATCAAGGCGGAGATGACGACCGTTAATAGCCCAATGGCTATGGGGATAGTCAACTGCCAGGAGATAAGGCCGATGACCGCAAGGAAGACCAGTGAAAATGGCAGGTCGATAAAGGCCGTAACCGTTGCCGAGGTAATGAAGTCACGGACAGTTTCAAACGAGCGCAGGTTTGAAGCGAAAGACCCGGCTGAGATCGGCTTGTGCTCAAGACGTGTGCCGAGGACGCGTTCCATAATGAAGGATGAAAGTTTGACGTCAACGCGTTTGCTGGCGAGATCTAGAAAGTAACTACGCATAGTCCGCAGCAAAATATCACCGATCAAGACGATCGTGACACCGCTGGCCAAGACCCAAAGAGTGTCAAACGCCTGGTTGGGGACCACCCGATCGTAAACATTGCGGATGAAAAGTGGCATAGCCAAAGCAAACAGACTGACCAGAAAAGCTCCAAGTAAGACATCGCGATAGAGTGGAAAATTTTCTTGTAGAACACTCCAGAACCAATGGCGGTGCTTAGCTTGACCGACCTCAGCCCCGCGGGCGTCAAACCTGTAGCGTGGCCGCAAATAAATAGCCCGACCAAGGAACTCTGTTGCCAGATCTGCAAGTGATATGTTTTCGCATACGTCACCTAATTCCGGATAGGCGACAAGGCAGGTTCCTTCCTGCTCATTGAATGCGTGCAGCAGGCAGGAACGGTTATCTTTAAGCAACAGGATGGCCGGAAGGAGTTTGCTGTTTATCTGGGGGAGGGTAGTTCTAACCAGATTGGTGGCAAAATGAGCACGTCGAGCAATTCGTTCGACAAGTTGTGGTGTGATTCCTTGTCCCGACAAAGGCAAGCCTGCCAGAGCAGCTTCACGGGTAATGTTGGCATCGTGATGTTTGAAAAGCAGCAGAAGGCATTCAAGCAGGGAATCGATCGGAGCGTCGATCTGTTTTTTGTCCATCGGCAATTACCCGCCTGATTTCGCCATGTGAATGATTTATTAACGGTCAGTTTTTTGAACTGAATTATTTATTTTCTTGCTGGTATTGTTCAGCCGTAACAATGTGCGCAACGACACGCCGATTTTTGCTTTTCCCCTCTTCGGTTGTGTTGTCTGTTAATGGCTTACGTGAACTATACCATGTGATATTGATTCTTGAAGGATCAATATTAAGCTTTTCTATCAAATAATCACGGACTATACGTGCCCGATCACGAGACAAACGAATATTTATCCCTTTTGTTCCTCGTGAGCTCGCATGACCACTTAAATAAGCCAAGGTTTCAGGTTGTTCATTGAGTTGTCTTGCGATTTCATCAAGTTTGGCAAGTTCTTTAGGGAGGAGGTCGGTAGACCAACGGCCAAAGTAGATAAAAATATCTTCTTTAAAGGGGATAGCTTTTTTTATCGGCAGGGTTGTTGTAACAGGCTTTGGCAATTTGATGATGGCAGGTGGTGTGAAAACGAGTTCTTTGAGTCCTGTTAGTGGTATCCCCAATTGCGGGCAGATTGCATCAGGATCAATTGTTTCGGGATTCAATCCCTCCAGTGGTGCGGTTGGGTCTAAGGCATCCTGTTGAATGTCCAGAGTGGAAAGTAATTTCCCCATGCCTGCGACTGTGCGGGCTCGGGCTAGTTGATAGTCAAAAAGTGCTGCAGCATAAGTCCGTTTTGCCTGGAAAAATTCATTTTCGGTGTCCAGGAGATCGAGCAGGGAACGTTGGCCGATATCGAATTGGTTGCGGTAGGCTTCACGCGCGTTGGCAATGGACTTCTGATGTTGGTCGAGTTGCTCGAGTTGTAACTCAAGGCGATGGACATCATTGTAGGCGATATCTACGGTTTGCCGAATGTCACGGCAAACCTTGTTTTTTTGCTCAAAGGCGACTTCATGGCGACTGGCGAATTGTCGAATCGTAGCGGAATCACTTCCGCCTCGATACAGATTATAATTCATCACAACTTCAACTGTGCTTTCGTCACTTCTGCCGCTGATGCTACTACGGTCGAAACCAACGTCTTCACGTGCTCGGAACTCAAAACGCGGAAATAAGTTCCCTTTGCGAGATTTGTGATCGAACTCAGTCGCTTTGAGATTTTCCATTGCAGCGCTGAAGCTTGGATTGTAAGCAAAAGCAGCGCGAAGAGCATCGAGGATATTGTCAGGTAAGACTCTAGCGATTTGGCCCGGATCGATAAGATCGTCAGAAGGAGCTTCGCCAACGATGCGTAAGTAACGCGAGCTGACATCATGCAGGTTTGTCGCTTCAATTATTCGGTTCGATTGTGCTAGTGCCAAACGGCCTGTCGCTTGCTGTAAGTCGACACCGCGGCCAACTCCAGCTTTTACTCTCTCTTCAACCTGAGTATAAATCGTAAGATGTTGAACATAATTCTCAGTTGCCAATATCAGAAGTTGACGGTATTTGAGAATGTCGAGGTAGGCTCTGGTTGTTTCAAGCGCGATCGATTCTGATATTTCAAGGAGTTCAAAATAGCGAACAAGTGACAGACGATTGAATTTTTTGATGGTGTTGCGTGTTGTAAAGCCGTCGAACAGGAGTTGTGTCAATTGAAGTGATGCTTCGCGCGGTTTATAGGTGCTTTCGCCAAGGACGTTGCTATCCTGCTGGTTATAACCGATGCGTGCATTGAGATCGATGCGTGGGTAGTTAGCTCCTTTGGCAGCTTTTTTTTCATACCGAGCGGCATTTAAGGAATTCCACTTAGCCAGAACTTCAGGATTGTTGACAATGGCTTGTTGGACGGCATCATGGAGATTATTCGCAGCAAAGGATGCTGTTGCCAACAGACCAAAAAATAAGAGACTGATAAAAAAAATAGTTATGAAAAAATGTGAAAAACTGTTTGGTTTGCAGGGGAACTCTTTATTTATATTCTTCATTGTCCACCCAATAAATTGATAAAAATGTGCACAGGCTTGTATAGCGATATCGACGTTGAAAGTTAACTGCTTTGGTGATGATTTTTGGTGCCGAACGTCTTGACTGGAAAGTTCAATGACTCTCCATTTTTCTGTCAGCGATAAGTAAGTATGTGGTATTTATAAAAAAAGACACGTATTAACGAAAAACACATTAAATGCGTTGGATTTGCATGTCAACATACAAATCGATACAAATCGATACAAATATGGAAATTTCATGAGAAAAGGCTGCATATAGGTTAATATTTGCCGCCTTTTTCTTTTTTGGGGATTGGGGACGTTCTTTACATATCCATCTTCTTTAGCAAGCAGAGAATATCAAAGAAAGTGGATATCCCAACTACGTCCTCTATGGTACATTGGCCACCGATAGGTGGTTTGCTCCACCTGATCTTCTAAGAAAATACCAACAGGTATAACTCCTGTGTGGTGCCTTGTGGTCGGTGTGTATTGATCGATGAGAACAAATTTATTGAGTGGGCTGCACAATAAAAATATGATAAATGGTGGTACAATGCGTTGGCTTCAGGTGACGACCAGATGCGATTTTGTTTGACATGTCTTTGTCCCTAGGGCCTGGGTCGATTTGGGCCGTATGTTTGGTGGGGAAGTGTCATTTGGTCATTTTATGGCAAAGAAGATTCCCGCTAATCTCTCTTGCAAGAGCCAATTATTAGGTCTATGTAAATGAATCAATTTTTTTCTGAAAATCAAAAGGGCTTTACCCTTCTCGAACTACTGATCGTAGTGGCTGTTATTGGCATCCTGGCAGCAATCGCTGTTCCGCAATTCTCCAAATACAGAACCAATGCTAGGGTCGTCAAAGTTGCATCAGACTTGAAGAATTTCAGGACGGCTTTCATGTCATATGACTTGGAGCACGGCTTCTTTCCAGATGATAGCCATATAGTCCTTCCCCCCGGTACAGGACTAGAGAAAATTATTGGGGGGGGGATGTGGTTGAATACAACCTCTTTAGGAGGAAACTACAACTGGGAAGGTCCGGATGCTTACCCGTATGCCGGTGTGGCTATTCTTGGTGCTACGGCAGGGACCGCTACCATGGAACAGTTGGACGCTCGTCTTGATGATGGCGATTTGTCAACGGGTAGCTTCAGGCTGACCCCCAATACGCGTTACACCTATATCTTCGAGGAATAATCTCTACGCAGTCTGCAGCAATGACATTACTAACTATTTAGTTGTTCATCCGCTCGACAATAGATGACGTGTGTGATTCCGACAGGGGAGCATAACGTTTAACCATCTGCAATATTTTGTGCTCAAGACTTCGGCGATCTCCGCCAGTGTTGCTCCGTTCATTGTCAGGTAGGATGCTGCGGTGTGTCATAAATCGTGAAAGCGGAAGTCCTCAATGTTTGCCTTCTTGGCTGCTGAGCAAGCCCGACAATCGGAACCGCTCTACGTTCATCATTCTTGGTTTCGTGTAGTCCATCAGTTGTGATCGGCTCAGGTCGATATCCTTCCACTTAAGATTCAGGATTTCTCACCGTCCCATTCCTGTTGAAATAGCGAGTATGACAATCTGATAAAGTGCCTTGCTCGGGCTGGCTCGGCAGGAGTCGAGAAGTCCGTCGCGTTCATCGTCATCCAGAAACCGAACTCGGTCCCTAGACCCGGTAGGTGTTTTTACACGGCTAAATGGGGTTGCTCTTCAACCACTCCCGCTCTCTGACAGTAAGATTGACTGCATGAGACATCTTGGTCATGTCCCTGGCGATAGTATCTGGTCTGCGCTTCTTGCCTGTTGAAATTTCCTCAGACAAAAGATCATCCCGACATTGTGAAACCAAAGCGGGACTTAGATCGGAGAGCATGTAGCAGTAAATTTGATTCTTCCACCACACAAAATGAGTTGTTTGATTTCAAAGATTCTTGGGATTTAAAGAGAGAACGAAGTATTTCGTAGCGGTCAATCAGATCGGAAATCGTATGTTTCTTGGCTTCCGCTTTGGTGAAGTGTCAGATGTTTCGGATGTCAGACTCAGTATCCTGATTCATTGTTTATCATCCAGTCTTGCGCTCAAGGGTCGCAGATTGCGGTTGGGTAACCCTTGAGGCGAATCAGCGCGCGGTACTTGATTTTGTCATCGACGGTTGTGCGTTCTTGGATAACGGCCATAGCTCCCCCTGTTGCGCTTACTGGTGATTTTTACTGATCTTTTGTGACTGAGTGTACCAAGAAGGGAAATATCAAAAACAAAGGGCCCGGCCATTTCTGGCTAAGCCCTTGTTTTTATTGATGGTACCGAAGGCCGGAATCGAACCGGCACGGCCAGAAGCCATCGGTTTTTGAGACGGCTTTGAACAAAAAGTTACAAAAAGCCACAACACGATAACGTCATGATTACAGGTAGTTGTCTTGATGTGACTGTTGTGGCGTGTGGCTCATTTTTGCTATTTTTTGCACCCTAGTGTACCAAGAGTGTACCAAGGATTGTGCTGTTCGAGTCGTCTATGGCACCCCAAGGTGGCTGAATCTGGGCACTGGGTTATCACAATATCCATTTAGATATGTAATTTGATAAAATACCTATAGACAGTGACGAAACAACAAAAAATATAAGCTTTGGAATTCTATTTTCTGTTTTCTGTTTGTAGTCTACTGAAAACTGTATAGTTTCTGGCGTTAATAGTAAAAAAGATCTACTTTTGCTTTCGCATAAACTTGATGTGGTTATTCCAACTACAACAGATAGTATAATTGAAGCGAAAAATACAATTGACAATACAAGATCCAATCCATTAGACGTTTGACCTGTTAATATTTCTGATATAAAGTCAATCTTATCGCTTATAATATTAAAAATAATATGTTCCTTCTGGGAGATCTTAATAAAGTTAGCCATTAATAGTTTAACATGATTATTCCAGTAGTTAATCATACCAAAAATACAAAGGGCGAAAAAAGAAATGCCTACAAATAAACCAATCGTATTATCGTAATGATCAAGGAAACGATTAATTTTAGTCTTCTTCTTTATAATAGTTCTTATATGTCCAACCAAAAGTGACTCAATGTCTACACCCCAAGACCTTGCAGTATGTTCTATACTTATCAAAAAACCAGAGCCATGCGAACTTACAGAGTTTGCTCTATAAATGAATTCATCTTCCAATACGTCATGATATTTTTCGGAAGGTTGTGTCTTTATTGTAAGACTTATTGTTTGCTTTTCAGGAATATTCTTATCTCTGAATTTTATCAAGTAAATCCATGTTAACTCTATGGACTCAGACATTAATGGCCTTACTTCATTGTAGGCCATGAAATCATCTATGGAGTTTAAAAGTATTGAGGAATTGTCATTATAGGAAATCTTCGTAGTAAACTGCGTAAGAGATGCTTCATTCTGTTGAATAATCCTCTGGTCAACGAGATGAAAAGTATTAAAAAGGTCATCTTTGCTTAACTCAAATTTGCCCTTCAACAGCCTCTTTATTTCCTGCGGTTTACCAAGCAAACTAGAAATAAATTCTTTAAAGTCGTCTTGACCACATGGCAACATCACACCGTAAAATCCACCATCTTGTGGGTTTGGCATTTGGTTCTCCTCTAAGTACCCGTTTCAGTAACACGGGGTTCAAAATACATTCGATAAATTTAGTTTTCAGTTTATGGATTGACAGCCAGGCGCTGGCTTTGGAATCAAGCGGTGCCCCCACCAATTAAGACCACAGTGAAAGGCGAACCACTCGGAGGGGGTGAGTAGCTCAAACACTTTCCTGTAAGTGTTCTATTATTGTCATTCTAATTATCAATCGTCAATCCTTTAATCCCGTAACTGTATGTCCATAGGGAAATGAGCGCAGCGAGAAGGGGAGCGCGCCAGAATGAAGCGCACGACTCCCTGTTTCTCTTTGGGCTCAAAACACACATCTAAATGGCTTAATGAGATTGAATGATCTTTTGGTTTTGTCTTTTGTCAGATATGATAGGTCACTATCAGGGGAAGTGGTATGGTCATCTAAGTATCGAGTATGGCCGTTGTGCAAACCCTTAACCCTGAAAACATCTATCCGGTTCTTTTCCAAAATATATCTATATGAAAATTGATAATTTCAAAAAGTGGGCTGCGGACAAATCAAAATTTGTAGCGGTTAGCTGCCATAGCTTCGCCATGATGCCAGACTTTGCCCATAAAGCTCTCCTGCTCGCTCGGGATGACCAGAAGTTAAATAAAAGACTCCCTCAGCCTCCCATCGATATTTGGCTAAAATTTTATAAAGCACACAAGGAAATAACATCTACTTTCTTGACGTTTTTAAGTGATCCCACTGGCTTCAATGATTCATTATCAATTGTTTTCGATAATCCAGAGTCCTTGCTTGGTGATGATGATAATTGCTCCTTGGAGGTTTTTGAAGCAAATCTAGATGATCATTTCATCAAAAAACATGAATCAAATTTCTATGACGCCTACATCAGTTTTTACGAGGCACCACAAGAGCTTTTTGATGAACATAACCCTGAAGAACGAATGGTTGAAAAACTCGCTGATCCTATAGTTTATTTTATTTTTAAAACCTATATCCCTTGCTGGCTTTATTACGGAAAATTTCCAATTCAATTTTTGCGCGAAGCTCGACAAGGCAATCTGGATAGCCTTGAGAAGATCCTTCGAATTGATTCATCAGTGGCTATGGATTTGAGAATTTCCAAAATCATCCACAACCTGAGAACCACGAATCCTCTAAAATATGAGGCGATAATCTCCGCTCAGCTAAAACATCCCCAGAAGCCTCTTCTCCCGCTGCTAAAAACCAGTCTTGCTGCGATGATTGCCGTTATCTCTGAAGCCTTCGGCAAAAGACTTAATGAACCTGAAATTCGAGAGTTATTCGATGCGGTTTCACGTGACTACGGAATCGATGACATAGATACTGACCTGCCAGAAAGTCCGGAGGCATTTAAAAAGGCAATTCAGCGGAAAATGCCGGTTTGGAAATAACCACTCAGGGGGACAGTAAATAGTTTTTTGCTGTCCCTTCAAATCAGAAGTTTGTCATGTAAGTTGCCTTCAACAAGGAGGTAACACCGATGACAACGATCAAAAAAACAAAACCACACAACCACAAAAAGACTCATTCTGGTTCTGCCTTTAAGGGGCAGACGACTATCAGCCCCCCCTCAAAGGTGAAAAACGAATCTTCTTCACCGCTGATTCTCGCTTCAGGTTTCGATACTTTAAATCTCGCAATTGATGTGCATTGGAAAAATACTGATTTTTTTGATCTTCTGACTCGCGCAAAAGACCAGGCGAAAGAAACACGCAAAGATGTTCCGATTGAAATCCCTAGCGACAGCAAAAATTACCACTGGAATGTAAATGTAAAGTCTCACGGTACCAACGGCTATGAATGGTTGATTGGGAACAAGGAATTTACCCTTAAGATTGGCGCATGGCGTCAGCCGCATTGCAAACCGAGTATTTTAGCTGAAATTCGGTCCGAGGCACTTTGGCATTTGGGTGCAGAAAGCGCGCTTCAAAATATCATTCTTCTTTTACTCGCGCAGGGTGGAACTAAAATATTGATCAAGCCGAGCCGGGTTGATTTGTGTGCCGATGTTTTAATGCTTGAAGATTCTTGGGGCACTAACCTGCTTGACTACGCAAGAACCCGCTCTACCTACATTGCTACGCATTTTTCCCACCGTAAATTGACCGGCATAAGCATTGCTAAAGGTGCAATTTCTGCCCGCCTTTACGACAAGCCACTTGAAATTCAGGAACAATCGAACAAGTTCTGGATGTATGACATTTGGGGATTGTCAGAAGTTCCTGAAGGCAGAAAAGTAATCAGGGTTGAATATCAGTTGCGTCGAGAAATGCTGGGGCAATTAGCCATCAATACAATTGATGATCTTTTTCTGCACTACGACAAGATATGGGCCTATTGCACTCAAAAATGGCTCAAATTCCAAACTCCGGGTAAACATCATACGCAAAGAAAAATTCTTCCCTGGTGGAAAACTTTGCAAAACGGCTTTCGTGGAAAACAAAATCCCAAGCCATTAGTTCGCAGCAAATCTATCCAATACGACATAGACCAAAATACTACGCAAGCCATTGGACATATGAGGTCCCTTATTGCTGCACGACAGTCCAGATTTGAACTGGATAGTTATGAGCCCGCAGAAATCGAGGATGCTCTTTCTACAATCTTACGCAAAATAAATTTTTCACAAGAATCAAAAGACGAATTTGCACAATCAGTAATCGATAAAAAAGCCAGACATCAAAGGACAGTGCATAAATTTCTTGAGGCAGAAAAAGAGCGTAAAAAACTTGGATTTCGAACCGAACTTTAATCCCAAAAAAGGAGCAGAAAAAAATGCAAAAAAGCACAGAAAAAACAGGGCAAGAAAAACGTTTAATTCCGGTCACAAAATGGAATGATTTTCACAGTTGGCCCCCCATTGGCGGCCTGCGCCATCTTATTTTTTACGAAAAAACAAACGGTTTTAGTCACTGTATTCTTCGAATTGGAAGACGAGTTTTAATTGATGAAAATAAGTTTTTTGAATGGACCGAAAATCAGGGGAATGCGTAATGAAATATACTGAGAAATGTTACTACTTTGTTAGCGCATTAGGTGTTGATCTTGACGAAAAAGAAATATTCTACAGGTATGAAAATATATGTTCGCGCCCTTGGCCGGGAATGTTATTTGCGCCAACAATCGACACGATAAAGAAAAACATTCTGGCCCGCGAACCAGGCAAAATCCGTGAATTTATAAACCGTGAATTGTCGCGCGATTGGGACAAAAAATATCGACGCAAGGGCCCAACTGGGCGCGTCAGATAACATCATAGACTATTACGGGGTTTCTTTCCGTGCCGTATCGGGAACATCTCAGCCTACCAATCGACCTAAACAAAAGGCCCAACCTGAAAACAGAGTGGGCCTTTTGTGTGTCTTGGATATGGTGCAACGCCAGAATCCACACATTAATTGCTAGATGTCCTTTATTGCGTCTGATTGGCCACATCTCAGAGCGAAGAAAGCTGTTACTCGCCGACCATGATTGCGATCTCAAATTTCCATAGACAAGTGAGATTTATCTGAAAACTGATTTGACACAATTATTGAGACACGCCTTTCTAACAAAATGGCAATGTCAGAACTTTCATTTTTTGGAAGGAATTTTGAGGAATAAAATCCTTGGTCCGTGAAGGTTGATGGCTAGATGGAAAGTGATTCTTGTCTGTCAACGAAACTAAGGGGTTCGGTTTTCATGAGATGATTTCATGGTCTTGCAGGAGTGCCTCATGGGGTTGACTTCCGAACAAGAGAAGATATATTGTCAATATATATGTTAACAACATGTTTGTGCTAGCGGGGAAAGTTTGGTTTTTTGTAAAAAAATAAATATTAGAAAGTGCGTTGGAGCAGAGGATAGTCTAGATGAAGCATTGATGAAAATGCCTGACGCAGACTCTGATCAACGACAACTTTATCGGGATATGCTCGAGCAATTCTTTGAGAGGTATGCACGGGGAGATCGTTTGTCGTCGAATACTTTGGCGAGTGAAGGGAAGTTGCCGGACAGCAACAAGTTTTTAGCAATCAAGCGGCTTCCGATACGCGCCTACTTCTGGGTTTCAAAATCGCATCCGAGCACATTATTTATTAGCCACTATGTCTATAAAAATTGGCAAAAGCTAGACAAGAAAGATACAAGAAGAGTGAGTGACAATTGGAGAATATATGAATGAAAAACAGGTAGAAATAAAAATTGATAATTTGGAAATAAGTAAAGCAGCCGCAAAGCTAATTGTTAATGCAACTGAGGACATTCTTGTCCACATGGATGATATTGCAATGACAAAGGCAGATTTGGCCAGGAAACTTGATAAAAGCCGCGCCCATATTAGTGCCATTTTTAGTGGACAGAGAAATTTAACCTTAAAAACCTTCTCAGATATTTGTTTTGCTGTTGGTGTAGAGCCAGATGTTTTACTTGTAGATAGGGCATCAAGGAAAATTGTTAATTACAGTAAAGCAAGGGTTCTATTAACTTCCAATAGAAAGAATGATGTTTGGCAGAAAAATGAAGATTCAATGAGTACTATTGTTGATATTGGAAAGTATATAAATAAACGGAAATCCAAAAAAATTCCTTTAAGTGAAGATCCTCAGGGTGAAAAATATGCTTACGCATGAAGAAAAACAAAGTAAATTAAATAATGCAGGTTCCTGCTTGTCACCAGTTGGTGTTTTTCTTGTTAATAGTGACCTTTATCTTTTTGATGAGTACAGTTTTGGCAGTCAAATAGAAGGTGCCCGACAATCTCTCAAGGCACTATTAGCTATTGCCATGGATGAAAGAGAAGACGGTAAAGCCGTCAGGTATCGTTTTAGGTACGACCTTGGAGTACGTTATACGGATCAAGACCTAGACGAAGACGATGAAGGTTTTCTCAAAATAGAAATTGCGGCGGAATTCGAAGCACATTATTTGTGTGATGAGAGACTTCCAGATGAAGAAATAGAATTGTTTGCTAAGTTAAACGTTCCATATAATATTTGGCCATATTGGCGTGAGTATGTGCAGAATATTTGTGGGCGGATGGGAGTCCCCCTAATAAATATCCCTTTTCAGACAGAAATGCAGGAAGCTGAAATAAGAAATGAATCAAAAGGGTAAATCGCTCCACAAGAAATAAGCAGTATCGAGTTGCAAAAAAAAGACCTCGAAAGACCCCCGGTTAAATATCTAATCGGGGGTAACGTAGTATTTCAAAACTTAGCAGTTGTGCTAGGCGACGGGCACAACCAGCAAGTACCTTCATTTCATTAAGAAAATATCCTGATAAATAATACATCACCCAAATATTTTACTGTTCATTCTCTCAACTACAGATGTTGTATGGGCATCCGACAAGTGAGCGTAGCGTTTAACCATCTGCAATGTTTTATGCCCCAAAACTTCTGCTATCTCCGCTAGCGTTGCACCGTTCATCGCTAGGTATGATGCTGCGGTATGCCGTAGATCGTGAAAGTGGAAATCCATAATATTTGCACTCTTGGCCGCCGTGTTAAATGCTGTATGAATATCGAGTGGTTTCTCGGGATCGCTGCCGGGAAAAATGAGCAAACTGTCGATTCTGCGAACCTTGGATAATTTGGATAAAACTTGATGGGCCAAGCCAACAATCGGCACAGCCCGTCGTTCATTATTCTTGGTTTCGTGTAGAACCAGACGTGACCGGCTAAGGTCGATATCCTTCCATTTAAGGTTGAGTATTTCTCCCCGTCTCATGCCGGTGGAGATTGCGAGTATGACGATAGGGTAGAGGGCCTTGCTTTTGCTTGTCTGGCAGGCAGCAAGCAGCCTGTCACGTTCCTCTTCGTCTAAGAAGCGAACCCTTCCCCTCGGCTCTGTAGGCTTCCTTACACGGCTAAACGGATTACTCTCGAGCCATTCCCATTCTCTGACTGCAAGACTGACCGCATGAGACATGCTGGTCATGTATCTTGCTACCGTTCCCGGACTGCGTTTCCTGCCTGCTGAAATTTCTTCTGACAAGAGATCATCCCGACATTGTGAAACCATAGCGGGATTCAGATCGGAGAGCATGTAACAGCCGATTTGATTCTTCCACCATACGAAATGAGTTTTCTGATTTTTCAGGTTCTTTGGATTTAACGAGAGGACAAGTTTTTCATAGCGGCCGATCAGATCTGAAATCGTGTGTTTCTTGGCTTCTGCTTTGGTGAAGTGTCGATTGTTGCGGATGTCAGACTCAGTATCCTGAATCCATTTTTTAGCATCTGACTTGCGTTCAAAGGTCGCTGACTGCGGTGGATATCCTTTGAGCCTAACCAGTGCGCGGTACTTAATTTTGCCATCGGCGGTCGTGCGTTCTTGGATAACGGCCATAGCTCCCCCTGTTGTGCTTACTGGTTAGTTTTGCTGGTCTTTCGTGGCTGAGTGTACCATGAGTGTACCAAGGAGGGAAAACACAAAAACAAAGGGCTCGGCCATTTCTGGCTAAGCCCTTGTTTTTATTGATGGTACCGAAGGCCGGAATCGAACCGGCACGGCCAGAAGCCATCGGTTTTTGAGACCGACGTGTCTACCAATTCCACCACTCCGGCATGCGAGGCTCGATTATAGGCAGAAGTTCGCCGATGTCAAGTCTCAAGTCTCGGTTCGTTGTTTATATAGTGGATGAATTTTCTGCCAGAGTTTGCCGCGCTTGATCGCCTGTCCGTCGATGCTGGCAACGGGCAGGATTTCGATCATTGCGTTGCTCAGCCAGATTTCATCTGCTTTTAGTAGTTTTTCAAAAGGAAGGGCTTCTTCAGCAATCTGCAGGCCGAATTCGATAGCGGTTGAGATGATCTGACCTCTGGTGATTCCCGCCAGAACAAGTTTATCAATTGGTGGCGTGAAGAGCGTTTCGCCAAATAGCGCGAAAATGTTACTACTGCTCCCCTCGATGACAAGATTATTTTCAAGAAAAAGTGCTTCTTGTGCATTGTGTCTGCTGGCGTAATCGGCAGCATACAGACAGTCGGCGTGGTTGCCGCGCTTCATTTGAGGGAGATGGTCGAGAGGGTTGGTGCGGTGGTTAGGGGCGCTGATACAGTCGGCTCCAATATTACGGTCATCATCGTTTGGTGGGATTGTTGCGACGGCGGTTAGTGCGAACCAGCTGTCAGATCCGTTTGCTAATTTAAATCCTTGTGAGGTGCCGCGTCCCAAGGTGAGTCGTAGCCGTGAGATCTCAGACTTGAGGGCTGCTGCCATCTGGGACAGGGCGGTTTCGATTCGGGGTCGATCATATGGGAAGCCTAGCAGTTGTGCTGATAAGCTGAGCCGGACGAGGTGTTCATTTTGGAGTAGGATTTGATTTTTTTCTGCGCGAAAGGTTTCGAACAGGGTATCCCCGTAGAGTAGCCCGGTGTCGTTAAGGGGCAGGCGGGCATCCTCATAAGGAATGAAGCGGCCATTAAAGTTAACCAGCATCTGCGACATCACTGAGAACCTTTCTCAACGCCTCGCCTTTGGCCAGGCATTCGAACCATTCGCTTTCGGGGTCTGAGTCTGCCACGATTCCTGCGCCGACTTGATAACTGAGATGGTCTCCGAACCTTTGAAAGCTGCGGATCAGAATATTCAGATCCATCTCTCCTCCAGCCGAAATATATCCGACGCTGCCAGTATAGCTGCCCCGACCGACAGGTTCCAGTTCATCGATAATTTCCATGCAGCGTTTTTTCGGGACTCCGGTAATCGTACCCCCCGGAAAGGTTGCGCGTAGTAGGTCAAAAGGGGTTTGATCGGTTTTTAAACGACCGCAGACATTGGAGACAATGTGGGTCACATGGGAATAACGTTCCAGCACCATCAACTCATCGACTTTGACGCTGCCGGCCTTGCAGACCTTGCCGAGATCGTTGCGTACCAGATCGAGGAGCATGATGTGCTCGGCACGTTCCTTCGGATGGGCCAGCAGCTCAGCAGCCAGGTGCAGATCTTCAGTGTCGTCTATCCCCCTCGGCCTTGTTCCTGCGATCGGTCTGGCTTCAGCGAGATCGCCGCGCAACGAAACCAGTCTTTCTGGTGAGCTGGAGATGATGGCGAAATCATCCCATTGCAGCAGACATGCAAAGGGTGCCGGGTTGAGCTGACGCAGGCGTCGATAGAGTTCCGCTGAGCTCCCATGTAGCAGTCCATCAAAGCGACAGCTGAGGTTGGCCTGATAGATATCACCAGCGGCTATGTATTCACGCGCCTTTTCAACCATTGCCATGAATGACTCTGGTGCGATAAGTGGCTGCAGAGCCTGCTGCAGGTTTAATTGACTTGTGGGGAATTCTTCATGCTGTCTTTTGACAATTTGTTGCGTCAGGGACTTCAGATCGGTATCCGCAGCCAAGCTGGCAAGAGTCAGTTTTTTTTGCTGATGATCGTAGACGGCAGTGAGGTCGACCCAGTCGAGCTGCAATTGTGGAACAGGTAAATCACGTGCCGCTGATTGTGGCAGGTTTTCAATCTGTTGCGCGAAATCATAGCTGAAAAAACCGAAAAAACCACCTGGGAAGGGGGTCTCTGGCGGTTGCTCGACAGCCCGCTGCTTGAGAATATTCGATAGTAAGGTCTGGGGATCGCCTTCGAGTTCGTCGATTCGATTGTCGGATTTAAGTTGAAGACGACCCTCTATAAGACGCCAGGAATCGACCACCCGCAGTGGCACAATGCTGTAGTGTCCGGTTTTGGCCAAGGGGTTCAGTGATTCAAGAAATCCAGGTCCTTCAGGAAAGAACTGTTGATGACAAACCAGGGGATCGAAGGATTCGAGAGGAAGACTAAATGATATTGGGGCCATCGTTTGCGGCCTTAAATGAAAAAAGGGTCAACCATCGCTGGTTAACCCCTTGAATTCGTTTGGTGGAGCTACGCGGGATCGAACCGCGGACCTCTTGAATGCCATTCAAGCGCTCTCCCAACTGAGCTATAGCCCCAAACAAGTGGAGCGATTTATAACAAAGGCCTTTGCAGGTGTCAACAGGAAACGTTGCGTTAAGGAAATTGAAGAAAGGCGCAAGATAAGCTAAAGCTAATGTTTTATCTGCCGATAAGAATCTTGTGGCAGGGAGGCCTATTTATATGGATACTCGTCGCGTAGATCATGCTCAAACTCGTCAGCAGCGTAGATTTCGGCCTGTCATTCGCCGGTTGGTAGCCGATATTATACCGACCTTGCTACTGCTTCTTGCGATGGCTCTTGGAATGTCATTGGTCGCTCGCTACGCTGAGTCATCACATTTCAAGCCTACATTCGCTAATAACAATACATTTCAACAGCATTTTGATTGACAAAGGAATAGACTCCCCTCGTCAACAGAACTTACTGCTTCTTGATTAACGCGTAGCCTGTTCTAATTGAGCATGTTAGAATCCCCTCCATAATTTTGAATTAGCAAAATATTCTTCTATGGAGACTGAAGCGTGGGATCTGATATTCAGGATTTGCTGCGGAAATTGCCTGGAGTCGACCGGGTTCTGTTGTCAGTGCAGCGACTTGCTCAAGACGATTGGCCCCTTGATTTAATAACGAACGAAATTCATCTGCAAATTGCTGAATTACGCTCACGGCTGCTGAAGAAGGAAATTACAGTAGTTCCTTCTATTGATATCCTTACTCAGGCTGTTCTGTCTGAGCTTCATCAATTTCAATCTTCTTCTCTGAAGCCTGTTATTAATGCGACGGGCATTTTACTCCACACCAATCTGGGGCGGGCACCCTTAGCTAAAGAGGCTTTGGAACAAATTCAACGAGTTGCCAGCGGTTACAGTAATCTGGAGATTAATTTGTCAAACGGGCGCCGAGGGTCGCGTCACAGCCACGTTGAAGATTTGCTGTGTCGTCTGAGTGGCGCTGAATCAGCAATGGTCGTCAACAACAATGCTGGTGCGGTGTTACTCGCGTTGACTGCTCTAGCTAAAGGGAAAGAAGCGATTGTTTCGCGTGGAGAGCTGGTTGAGATCGGTGGCTCCTTTAGAATTCCGGAGGTCATGGAGGCTGGAGGGGTTGTTTTACGTGAAGTGGGGAGCTCTAACCGGACTCATTTGCGTGACTACCAGCGGGCTATCAATGATCAATCGGCGCTCTTGTTAAAGGTTCATACCAGTAACTACAAAATCGTCGGCTTCACCAGCAGTATTGAGGCGTCTGAGCTTGTTTCTCTGGCGAGGGAGGCAGGTTTGCCCTTGGTCGAAGATCTCGGTAGTGGTCTGCTCAGGCGCTTGCCAGGTTCGAGCATTCCTGAAGAACCGACAATTTCAGAGGCTATTGCCAATGGAGTCGACCTGCTGACCTGCAGTGGCGACAAATTGCTTGGTGGCCCGCAGGCGGGTTTGGTTTTCGGTCGCAAAGATCTGATTGAGAAGCTGCGTAGCCATCCGCTGGCTCGTGCCTTACGGATCGACAAACTGTCACTGGCAGCTCTTGAGGCGACATTACGTCTGTATTTAACCGGCAAGGAGAATCATGTCCCCCTGATGGCTTATTTTGCCGTTTCGCAACAAGAGTTGAAGGAGCGTTCGCATGCGTTAATGCGCCAGTTGGACTTGCCTGGTCTCAAGGTTGAAATAAGTGTTTCTGCTGCCATGGTTGGTGGCGGAGCGATGCCTGACGCAGAGTTGCCGGGACCGGTCATAGCGCTCCAACCTGAAACTTTGACATTGGATCAATTGTCAGCGGCATTGCGTCGTAATGAACCAGCATTGGTCGCACGAATTCATGAGGACCGCTTGCTGCTTAACCTGCGGACTGTCGACCCTTCCGATGATCAGTTGATCGTCGAAATTTTCAAAACACTCTTGCAACCTGAACTGTAAACTAAAAACTATGAGTTCTTCCAATCTCAGACCAGTGATTATTGGCACGGCCGGCCATGTCGATCATGGCAAAACCTCCCTGATTCAGGCCCTGACCGGGGTCGATACCGACCGTCTTCAGCAGGAAAAAGAACGTGGCATCTCTATCGAACTCGGATTCGCACCCCTGCACTTACCAGATGGCAGGTTGGCCGGAGTCGTCGATGTGCCAGGTCATGAAAAATTCATCCCGCAGATGTTGGCTGGCGCCGCAAGTATCGATCTCGTTCTGTTGGTCATTGATGCCGCCGAAGGGGTCATGCCGCAGACCCGGGAACACCTGCAGATTCTGCAACTCCTTAATGTCCAGCGTGGCATTCTTGTCCTGAATAAAATAGATCTGGTTGAGGAGGAGTGGCTCGATATTGTTGAAGAGGAGATTCGTGAGCAGGTTGCTGGAACTTTCCTTGCTACTGCTCCTTGCTGTCGGGTTTCGGCACGGCAGAAACTCGGACTGACTCAGCTTCTGGACTTGCTAACTGAATCTATATCACAATTGCCTGAACGTGACAGCGATGGGCCAGTGCGCTTACCGGTAGACCGCAGCTTCAGTATCAGTGGGTTTGGCACCGTGGTGACCGGTACATTGGTCTCCGGAACGGTCAGAACGGGTGACCGACTCGATATTTTACCAATCGGTAAGCAGGCGCGAGTTCGCGAATTGCAGGTTCATGGGCAAAGGGTTGAGGCGGCGGAAGCGGGACAGCGACTGGCGATCAATCTTGCTGGTGCTGAGCGTAGCTGGTTTACCAGTGGTGCGGTGGTCGCCAGCCCGCATCGCTTTGCTGCAACAGAGCGGATAGATGTTCGTCTTCAGCTTTTGCCCGAAGCTCTCCGACCGCTGAAATTTAGAGACCCTGTCCATTTTCATCTCGGAACGGCGCGTGCTGTAGGTCGTGTTGTTTTGCTCGAAGCTGACAGCCTTGAGCCCGGGGCCAGCACTCTGGCGCAGATTGTTCTGGATCGCCCTATGGCGGCTTGGCGGGGAGATCCTTTTGTCATTCGCAGTTATTCGCCGGTGGCGACCATTGGCGGCGGTAGTGTCCTGGATGCGCAGCCGCCGAAGCATAAACGCTTTCGGCCCGAAGTGCTCAAGCGGCTGCAACAGCTCGAAAGTGGCAGCAGTGGTGCGGTCCTGCACGCTGTTGAACAGCTTCAAGCCGCGCGGTTGCGCGACCTTGAAAAACTGACAGGTTTGTCGCGTGAATTATTGCAGCAGAACCTGCAGGATTTGACTAACGCTGGTGAGCTTCACCGGTTGGGTGAGCAATGGTTGTTGGCTGGGCAGCATGGTGCCTGGCTCGATCTGCTGGTTGAGCGTTGCGTCGATCTGCTGACTCTCACCCCTCTGGCTCAAGGGATTGCGCGCGCGACCTTAAAAGTTGGATTACCTTCAGTTCTGGCTCTGAAGAGCTTTGATCTGTTGCTCGACAATCTGCTGACTGCAGAACGGCTTCAGGTTAAGGCAGAGATGTTCTCACCTCCAGGCTGGCAGCCTCAGGTCACCACTGAACAGGCTGAATTGTTGAAACAAATTTTGCAGAAATTCGAGCAACAAGGTTTGCAGGTGGCGAACCTTAATCAAACCCTCGAGGACCTCGGTCTCACCACTGCATCAGTTGAGACATTGATCACTTATCTTCTCGGACAAGGTGATTTGATTCGTTTGAGTACTGAAAGTTTACTGGCAAAATCAGCCTATGAGACGGCCCTGGATAAGCTCTGTGATTATTTTGTGCATGAAGACAGTCTTAGCCTGGCAGGATATCGCGACCTGATCGGTTGCAGTCGCAAGTTGGCTCAGGCGCTTCTCGAACAGTTTGATAGTCACAAGTATACCCGGCGCCAAGGCGATGTGCGTTTGGCGTGGAACCTTCCTGTTCGATAAATTCCGCTTGGCAGTTGGGCAGCGTTGTGACAGCATACGGTCTGCTTATATAATCAGAAGCTTAAGGAGTACAGATGGACACCAACAGGGTACGCCTGACCGGTCTTTCACGCAGCTCGGGTTGAGCCGCCAAGATCGGCCCCGAGGCCCTGACCCAGGTGCTGGGTCAGATTCCACGATTTAACGATCCCCGCCTGCTTTCGCAGGATATCCCCTTCGCCGATGCAGGAATTTTCCGTATCGATGAGAAGAGGGCACTGGTGCAGTCGCTCGACTTCTTCACTCCGGTGGTTGATGATCCCTTTGTTTTTGGCCAGATTGCAGCGGCCAATGCACTGTCGGATCTTTACGCTGTCGGTGCTACGCCGTTAACGGCACTGAGTATGGTCGCTTTTCCTCTGCGACTCGGCGAAGATGTCCTGGCCGAAGTGCTTAAAGGGGGTGCTGAACGGGTGGTTGCAGCTGGTGCTGTTATCGCTGGCGGCCATTCGGTGGAGGATGAAGAACCCAAATATGGCCTGGCGGTAACCGGTATTGTCGAAATTGACAAGATGATGACCTCTGTCAATTGCTGTGTTGGTGATCGATTACTCTTAACCAAACCACTCGGCTGCGGGATTCTGGCAACTGCGCTGAAAGGGGAGGTTGTTGATGAATCTATTATTGCAGTGGCGATTGAAGGGATGAAAACCTTGAACGCCTCTGCTTCATCAGCCTGTATGGCGACTGGTGTCCGCGCGGCAACTGATGTGACCGGTTTTGGACTCCTAGGGCACAGCCTTGAGATGGCCTCTGCCAGCGGCGTATGCTTTGAGATTGATACCCGGGTGCTGCCGATCTATCCTCAGGTTTTTGAAATGGCGGCTCTTGGCTTGCTCTCTGCTGGTTTACATCGCAATCGCAAATATTACCTTCCCAAGGTCGTTCAGGCCGTAGCACTTGATGCTTTTGTACTTGACCTGCTCTGTGATCCGCAAACCTCAGGAGGGTTGTTGATCTCTGTCTCGGAGAAACTGTTACCTCAATTGGAACAGCAACTAAAGGAACAAAATGTTCTGGCTTGCGAAATTGGTCGTGTCATCTCTGGGGAGGCTGGTGTTGTTTTACGTTGAGGGCCCTGCGAGAAGCAGGATGTCAATCTGATGTTCGGTTTTGGTTCCGGTGAACTTTTGCTGGTTGGTGCGGTTGTTCTGATCGCCTTGATTTCGGGCCGTAATGTTGCTGGTATGGCTCAGCAGGCCGGGCGGATGGCTGGCTTGTGGCTTAAAATTAAACAGAAGTTATCAATATTACGCTTTTTGAAGTAATTGTTTTTGCACAGCCCCTTTGTTTTATCCCCAGTTTGTTCTTGTCTTCTATCTCTGCCTTTTGTCAGTAAGCAATCTTGGCGAACGCCGATTTCTCCGATGCCAGCAGGGCATCTTCCAGGGTCACTACCCCTTGAGCCTCAAGGAGTGGAATCAATTTATTTAAAACCTCTGCGGTGACGATAGAGTCACCCAGCGCTGTGTGCCGGCCAACGATGGTTATGTTGAAGCGTTCGGCAATCCCTTCTAGTCCATGCCCTTTAAGGTTGGGGTGGGTGATCGAAGAGAGGAGCAGGGTGTCGAGAACGGGATTGTCAAATTGAATGCCGGTATTCTCCTCCTGCAACTGTAAAAAGCGCATGTCGAATGCTGCATTGTGAGCGACCAGCACAGCACCATCGGCAAAGTTGTGGAAGTGGGGCAGGACCCGGTCGATGGTCGGCTGCCCGATCAAAAGCGCCGGGTCGATACCGTGGATCGCTACGGATGATTCGGGGACATGTCGTTTGGGGTCGATCAGCTGGTCGATGGTCTCGTGGTGCAGAATCTGACCATTGACGATGCGTATTGCGCCCAATTGGATAATTTCATCGCCTTCAGAAGGGTTCAGGCCGGTGGTTTCGGTATCAAAGACAACAAATGTCAGCTTGCGCAGCGGAGTTTTGGCCATCTCGGCGTTACCGCGGCGCTCAAAGAGATCGAACTCGTATGAGATCGGTCGATGTTCGATGTTGGTATGGATTGGGAGGGTCTGGTCACTATCCTGCTTGGCATAATTAATTTTCATGCCGAGGAAGCTTTTCCCTCCGTCCGTGGTGAGATACTGCATGTTGCCGGACATCTTCTCGAGTAGATCTACGAAACTGAAGGTTTCGCCACGACTATTGCTGATCAAGGGAGAGTCGCGCCAATTGTTAAGCACAGTGTCATCAACCGACTGGTACCATTCGATCCATAGCGAGTAATAATCATCTTCGGTGGTGAGTTTGAATTGCAAATGATCGATCATGTGATGCGTGTTGAGCATGTCAGCCAGATGCGAGAGGGTCTGAACAAAGGAGTAGCTGTCAAGCTTCAGCCAGATGTTGGACTCACTCTGAAAGCTGACCTTGCACTGGATACGATCAGTTATGTTCTTGGCCAAGACCTCAAGGATGCTTTCTCCGGGGATGTCCTCGACCTTGCTTTGGGCTCGCAGGTGGGTCATGTAGTTGTTGCGAGCCATTTGGATGGTCTTCTCAAGGCCCTGTGAGGCGCGGTCGATAGTTTTTCGGTTTTGTTGCAGGTGCTCCAGCTTCATCTCAGGGTTGCCGAGAATCGCTGTGATTGAATCCCTGATCTCGTCCAGAGTCCCCTGCAGATCGTCAGTCAGGGAGCGGATCAGCGAATCACGTCGCGTATCGGCTGCAATCTGTTCTGTCATGTCTTCAAGGGTGAGAACAAAACCGCCCATCTGCTCCTCCCCATCTCTAAGCGCCAGAACCGGAGCCATGTTGACCCGCAGGTAGGCGCCGCCATGGATCGACATCATAAAGCTGCTGACCGGGGAAGACTGGCCGCGAGACAAGGCGCGATGTAATAGCTCAAGTGCGTGGGCAAGAGGATCACGGTCGAGAAGGCTGAAAACTGAGCGCCCGAGTCCGATAAGTCCCTGTGGTTGCTGACCTTCGTAGTTGTTGCTCTCTGAGGTTGTGAAGAGAGTTCTGGCCTTGAAGTTATAGAGCAAAATCTGGCCATCGCTATTACATACCAGGACCGCATGCGGCATCTCTGACATCAGCGCCGCCAGTCGGTTCTTCTCCTCCTTGAGCTGTACTTTTGATTGAGCGATATGTTTGTTAATGTCCTTCTGCAGTCGACTGAAGGTGTCGGCAGATTCATTAAAGACCTCGGCAAGACGGACCAACTCCTTGGCCCCCTTAGGAACCACGCGATAGTCTGTATTGACAGTCGAAATGAGGCGGATCTCTTCGCCCATCTGCAGGATAGGAATAATATAGTAATGGAAAAGCAGACTGACGATGCCGCCGATAACCAGGCAAAGAAACGCAGCGCCGAGAATCGGAAAGACTATGAGTTTGTCACTCAGATGTTCGACGTAAATTTTTTCATCAGCGGATAGGCTGTGCCATGATCCAGTAAAACTGGCAATGATGACTGTAAAGATAATCAGTACAATGGCAAATAAGAAGAACCAGTATTTTACCCGTGGGGACATGGAAACCTCAGCAGTTGTTCAGTGTTTACCAGTGGTGCTGGTGTTTATCGGGCCTTAGTCTTTTGGAAAAGGTTCGTGGCGTTTAGATTCCCAGTAATCTGTAATGCGTGCTACCAGGCTATGGCCTCGGCCATTGTTTGTGGCCTCAAAGAGTGAACGGAAAGTGTCGCGTTCGAGTCGTAGTTCGTAGTAAATCTGGGACATGTGAAAATAGGCCCAGCCCTTCTCTTCGCTGTTCTGAGCAGTGCTCAGCGCGCGTTGACTCATTTCGAGTGCCTGTTTGAACTCTCCCTGCTTGAACAGCAGGAGTGATTGAAGATCAAGGTAACGACTGTCGAGCGGGGAGAGAAGCTCAGCAAGTTTTTTTGCTGCCTTCAGGTTATCAAAGTTGGTCGCTTCAAGTAAGGCCAGGCGGTAGGTTAAAGCTTGTTTCTGCGCCTTGTCTGCGGAATATTTATATGCTTTTTTGTAGATTTTCAGAGCGCCATTGTAATTGTTCTGGGATTCGAGTAGATCGGCATAAAGTAAGGCATCCTCGATATTCGGGTTACCGCTCATCACCAGACGCATTTGTTCGGTTGCATCTATCGTATCGTGACCCGCCAATAATTTCTGCGCAACTTGACGATGCTGAGTGGAGATGTCATTTTTCTGGGCCGTGGTAGCACATGCTGATAGCCACAGTGACAGGATGAGGATGCAAAACAGACGCATTAAAGCTTCTCCAGGGTTGATTCAGGTATGGAGTATAACCAAACGGCGACTGAATCAGAAGAACAGTCGCCGTTATTATTGATCAGCTTGTGAGGCGTTTAAGCGCTTCAAGATATTTTTCACTGGTTTTCAGTACGATCTCTTTCGGAAGCTGAGGCGCCGGAGCCGTTTTCCCCCAGTCGAGAGTTTCAAGGTAATCACGTAGGAATTGTTTGTCGAAGCTTGCTTGGCCCCGGCCTGCTTCATATTGATCACTTGGCCAAAAGCGTGAAGAATCTGGTGTCGTCGCCTCGTCGATACAGATGAGTTGATCACCGAACATGCCAAATTCAAACTTGGTATCAGCAATAATAATTCCTTTGCTGGCAGCATAGTCCCGCGCACGTTCATAGATCTGGATGCTGATATCACTGACCTTTTGTGTCAACTCTGTTCCACAGAGTTCAGCTGCCTGTGCAAAAGAGATGTTTTCATCATGTTCACCAAGCTCAGCCTTGGTCGAAGGGGTGAAGATCGGCTCAGCGAGTTTGCCACTTTCAAGCAAGCCAGCCGGTAACTTAATGCCACAGACAGACCCTTTTTCCTGATATTCCTTCCAGCCACTCCCTGAGAGGTAGCCACGAACTATGCATTCGATCGGCAACGGTGAGGCTTTTTTTGTCAGCATACTCCGCCCTTCCAGCTGATCCCGATATTGATGGGTTATCGCTGGGAAGTCATCAACTTCGGTGGAGATCAGGTGATTAGGGATGATATCCCCCATCATATCGAACCAGAACTTAGATACCTGAGTCAGCACGTAGCCTTTTTGCGGAATACCCTCGTCCATGATGACGTCAAATGCCGAAATACGGTCACTGGTGACAATTAGAAGATGTTCGCCGAGGTCATAGATATCACGAACCTTACCTTGATTGACCAACTTCAACTCAGGACAGTTTGTCTGGGTTACGATTTTTGTCATGACTTATCTCCGCGCGATTTCGTTGCTGAGGGAAGGATCGATGCTGATCGTTGAAACATCACGCAGTTCCTTCAGTTTATCGCTGATAGCGGAATCTTTTTTCTCGGCCAGCAGACGATCTTCAATCTTTTTGCGTTCGACAATATCAAGTTTTTCCAGATCTGCGTTTTCTGTCTTTTTCAGGCTGATGAGGACATAGCCATCACCTTGTTCAAAGACAGACTGTCCGAGCGGGTTGTCGGTAGTCAATGCGAAGGCAGCATCGGAAAGTTCTTGCACAGAGCCAATTCTTGGCACGAAAGCACCATAGCTGCTGCTGAAGAGCCCCGTCTCTTCGACTTGAACTTTGTTTGCTTTGGCGGCCGAATTGAGACTTTTCTTTTCAAGCGCGGCTACGAGTAATTTGTCGGCCGCGGCCTTTGCCAAGACAACGGCTTGAGTCTTGCGATAAGCTGCTTCAACGGCGGCACGAACTTCTTTTAGCTCAGGAATTGTGCTCTTTTGTCGCTCTTTTATGCTGAAAAGAAAAACACCCTGAGTTGTCTGGACTGGGCGTGCCAGTTCTGCATCTTGCAGGCTGAAGGCAGCAGCGGTAACGTCAGCTTCTCGACCGATGCCATCAATAGCATCGGTGCGGTCGAAGAGGCCTGTCTCCTTGATACCGAGATCGTTGGCTTTTGCGGCGGCTTCAAGATTGCCGCTCTTACGGTTGATGTTGTAGGCATCCATGGCTTTTTCATAGGCCAGTTGGCGAGCTTTTTCAGCACGAAGTCCGGTTTTGACTCCATCAAGCGCTTCCGCCAGAGATTTGACCCCCGGTTCGATATATTCTTCCAGTTTAATTATGTGATAGCCAAAGTCCGTTTCTACCAGGTCACTGATTTCGCCGGGCTTCATGCTAAAAACGGCGTTGTCGAAAGGTGCGACCATGGCTCCCCGACCAAAATAACCCAAGTCACCACCCATGGCAGCACTTCCTGGATCATCAGATTTTGCACGGGCCAGAACAGCAAAATCCTCGCCTTCATTCAGTTGTTGAAGAATAGAGGCTGCCAGACTGCGACGAACTTCTTTTTGAATGTCATCAGCATCTTTGTCGACCTTGATTAGAATATGTGAGGCCTTGGCTTGCTCTTTGACCTCAAATAGATCGATGTTGCGTCGATAGTAACGATTAAGCTCATTGTCGCTGAAGCTTACGACCTCTTTTTCGTAACGTGCTGGCTCAAACTGCAGATAACGCAGCGAGATTCTTTCAGGCTGACGGAAATTTTCCTGTTGTGCGCTGAAAAAGGTTTGCAGGGCTTCGTCAGTTACTACGACTTTGTTTTCAAAACTCGCAGGCATGAGTCGTACAAAGTTCAGGTTGATCTTATCGTTCTCGGTCCGATAGGAGGCCTCAATCTCTTCAGCGCTAACACTGATATTTTGTTGTAATTGTTCACGCAATTTATCAACTAGAAGTTGGCGACGCTGACTGGCTTCAAACTGCTCAGGGGAGATCCGCTCGTAATTAAGGACCTGTATATACCGATCACGGCTGAATTTGCCATTCTCCTGAAAAGATGGATAGGTGGCGATAGAAGCGACGAGCTCATCCTGGCTAATGTCAAAGCCCAGCTTCTCAGCTTCCTGCATCATTAGCGCTTGACCGATTAGCTGATCAATCGCCTGTTGGGGCAGGTTAAGTTGGGCCTCCAACTGCGAAGTGAAACTTTCTTTGTAGATACCCTGATAGAGATTGTACAGGTTACTGTAGGCACTCTGGTACTCTTCATAGGCAATCTCAGTATCATTGACCTGGAGTGCTGCATTGGCCCCAGTTGGCCCGGTATCGCCTCCGCGACCCCAAACCAGGAAAACAGTGCCGATAAACGCTGCAATAATCACCCAGAAAATGGTCCTGACGATGAAGGTTTTTTGTTTGGTACGAATCAGTTGAAGCATCAGTAAAAAACTCCTTGGAAACCAAGTGATAGAAAGGCTTGAAAACAGCCACGCATGTTAGACCAGCAATCTGTTGAAATGCAATATATATTTCC
>JAJRRT010000062.1 GCA_024279255.1 Deltaproteobacteria bacterium
ACCCACAGACAACTCTTTTTAACTTGATTTCCTGCCCCAACAGGCTAAAATGCCTAATTATTATGCAATCAAAACCACTCAAAATTGGTTCCCTACAGTTAGATAACCCATTAATTCTGGCACCAATGGCAGGGATCACCAGCCTCCCCTTCCGCAAGATAATGAAGTCTTTCGGTGCGTCTCTGGTCTTCACCGAAATGATCAGCGCAAACGGCCTGATCCGCGACGGTCTAAAAACCTTTGAACTTCTGGAAACATGCCCTGAAGAAAAACCTCTCGGCATCCAGCTGTTTGGTGACGACCCGACTGTTCTGGCAGCGGCAACTGCGATGGTTGCTGAGCGCGCAGACCTGCTCGATATCAACATGGGCTGCCCGGTAAAAAAGGTCGTACGGAGCGGTGCGGGCAGCGCACTGCTTCAGGACCCGCGACAGGTTGGGCGAATCATAACGGCCGTTCGCGCAAACTTTAACGGCCCCCTAACGATCAAGATCCGATCGGGCTGGGATCAGTCGAGCATCAATTTTCTCGAGGTTGCCAAGATCGCGAGTGCAGCAGGAGTTGATGCGATCTGTCTGCATCCTCGCACCCGCAGCCAAGGTTTTGGTGGGAAAGCCGACTGGCAGCAGATCACAGAATTAAAAGCCAGTAGCAACATCCCAATTATCGGCAGCGGTGACCTCTTTACTGCTGCAGATGCTGCTTGCATGATGAAGACCACAGGATGCGACGCTGTCATGATCGCTCGAGGCGGCTACGGCAACCCATGGATTTTCAGCCAGACTGCCGCGATCCTTCAAGGGGACAAAGCAGAAGAACCGAGCCCGGCGGATCGCTGGCAGACAGCACAGCAGCATCTACACTGGCACGCTGTACAGTTTGGCGAGCATAAAGCCCTGCTTGAGATGCGCAAACATCTTAGTTGGTATGTTCGTGGCTTACCTGGTGCCAGCCACTTTCGCAGCCAACTGCAGAGCCAGACAATCTGGACTGAACTTTTAAAATATTGCGATGATTTTTTCAGTTTGCTACAGGATGAGACCCATGCCTGACTCCCAACAACTCTATGCACTGATCGTTGAGAATGTCGGAGAGGCCGTGATTGCTCTTGATCCGCAAGAGAGAATCAGCCTCTTCAATCCGGCCGCACAAACGCTAACCGGAATGAGCGAAAAACAGTGTCTGGGAAGAATCTTCAGGGAGTGTTTTGGTCGTCAAAAGGTCCTGTGCAGCCTGGTAGAAAAAGCGCTGACAGAAGGCAGATCGATCGCAGACCACGAAACAGTCGAACTACAGCGATCAAAAAAAACATTGCCGGTGAGTGCCACCGTTTCGCCTCTCTTCACCCCGAGTGGCGATCAGAAGGGCGCGGTTCTGATCATGCGTGATCTAACCCAGATTCGTACCCTGGAAGATGCAATCCGTCGGGCCGATCGTTTGTCGATGGCTGGCACCATGGCAGCTGGACTCGCTCATGAGATCAAAAACCCGCTTGGTGGTATCAAAGGAGCGGCACAACTATTACAAATGGAACTCGAGGCCGGAAGCCCACTGGCAGAATATCCACAGGTGATGATTCGTGAGACCGAGCGCGTCAATAATATCATCGAAGAGTTACTCGACCTGTCGAGACCTAAACCGGTGGCCAGGAATGAAGTCAATATCGGCAAAGTCCTGAATGAAATTGTTCTGCTACAAAAGCAATCCTTTATTGAAAAAAATGCAAAGTTTAAAACCAGCCTTGATCCGAGTATCCCTGCAATCCTCGGAGATCAGAACCTGCTGACTCAGCTCTTTTTAAACCTGATTAAAAATGCCGGTGAGGCTATAGGGCAGGATGGGGAAATATGCGTTACAACCAGAATCGACTCCGATTATCATCTGAGTTCTCCGGGCGAACGCGCAGTCCCACTGGTCCAGATTATTATTGAAGACAATGGTCCTGGAATTCCAGCCGAGCAATATGAACGAATCTTCACTCCGTTTTATACGACAAAAACTGGCGGGACCGGGTTAGGACTCGCCACTTGCCAAAAGATCATTAGTGATCATCATGGCCTGCTGAGTGTTAAAAATCGTCAAGAAGGTGGTTGTGTTTTTATCGTTTCACTCCCCCTGCATAGACACTGATTATTCAATAGAGACAGCAACGTCTCCCATTGCCCCCAAAGGGAAAAAAATGTCAATTCGCCGCATTCTTGTTGCCGACGATGAAGAGAGCATCCGCTGGGTCTTATCCAAATCTTTAAAAAAACAGGGTTTCAGCATCGATCTCGCCGAAGATGGTCTCGAGGCTCGACAGCTTTCAAGAAAAAATCATTACGACCTTGCTGTCATCGATATAAAGATGCCCGGTTTGCAAGGGATTGAACTACTGCAGACTTTGCAGAAAGAGAGCCCGAAAACCCTGGTCGTGGTGATGACTGCCGAGTCAACTATGGAAAATACGATTGCGGCGATGAAGAATGGTGCATACGACTACCTGACAAAGCCCTTTGATCTCGATGCTCTCGATGCCATTATTATTAAGGCCCAAAAAGCAGCGGCCGTATCCGACCAGCTCGGTCAACTTCGTGAAGAAGTTCAAGACCAGTATCGTTTTGGTCGCACCATCATCGGTAACAGCCAGGCCATGCAGGAAGTCTACAAGATTGTCGGCCGAGTCGCCGCCTCAGACGTAACCGTGCTGGTTACAGGTGAGAGCGGCACAGGGAAGGAGTTGATTGCCCGAGCTGTCCATTACAACAGTCCTCGCCTGGGAAAACCCTTCATCGCTATAAACTGTGCTGCGATTCCACGAGAACTCCTTGAGAGTGAACTTTTTGGCCACGAAAAGGGCGCGTTTACCGGTGCGACAGAGCGTAAAGCTGGTAAATTTGAACAAGCCAACGGCGGCACACTCTTTCTCGACGAAATAGGCGATATGGCCTTAGAGCTGCAGGCCAAGCTGCTCCGTGTCCTGCAAGAGAAAGAGATCACCCGGACTGGCGGTAGTGGCACGCTGCAAATTGATGTCCGAATTATTGCCGCCAGCAACCAAAACCTGCACGAGATGGTACACGACAAAACCTTCCGTGAGGATCTGTTTTACCGTTTGAACGTGGTCCCGATTTCCCTGCCACCGCTGCGTGAGCGCATTGAAGATATTGAAGATTTAGCTGAATTCTTTTTGCACCGTGCAACACAGGAGATGGGAGTCAACGTCAGCGAGTTGAGCAAGGAGGCCATCACCCTACTCAAACAACACAGCTGGCCAGGAAACATCCGCGAACTGGAGAATCTGATCAAACGCGCCAGCCTCCTCACTCCAAACCATGTGCTGTTGCCGTCTGACTTTCCTGAGATGGGCATTACTGACGAACGGGAAAACAGGGAAGATTCTCTGGAAGTATTAGTCGCACGTAAGCTACAAAACAGCCTTGCACAAATGAACTTGCAAGAGCTCGACAACCTCTACGAAATGGTCCTGCATCAGGTTGAACGACCGCTGATCAACATCATTTTGGAGCAAACTCGCTCCAACCAGGTCCGCACAGCCGAAATCCTTGGCATCAACCGCAATACGCTGCGCAAGAAGATTAATACTCTAGGAATTATTGTAAAACGGAGGGAATAGACAGGCTGAAGCACTCAACGCCGGTAAATTTCCGGGTGATAGCACTTCCATTTGCGGTGCAGCCAAAGCCACATATCAGGGTTTTGGCGGATTTGCTGTTCAATACAATCGTTTTGGACCTGCACAGCCTCGTCGAGAGGAAGATCATCAATTTTAAGCGCGGGCTCAAAGATCAATCTATGCTCACCACATTTTTCGCCCCGGACAATAAACATCGGAACCAGGGCAGCGTCATATTTCTGAGCCAGGCTGACGGCGATCGGTAACGTTGACGTTTTGTGATTAAAGAATTGAGCAGGAATTCCTTCGCGTAGGTTAGCCTTACGATCAGCAAGCAGAAGAAGATCTTCACCATTCTTCAATCCACGGATCGCTTCACGCAGGCCGTTCTCCTTGTACAGAATCCGCGCGCCGAAACGTTCATGATAAAAGCAGCGTTCCTGCTCGACTAATGGATTTTCGAGCCGCCGTACGATAAAAGAGAGTGGATTGATCTCGCTGGCATACTTTATCGTTGCATACTCCCAAAGACCAAAGTGACCACTGAGTAGAATAATCTTTTTTTTGTCCCGTCGAGCAGCATCAAGATGTTCCTGCCCTTCAATCACAATCTTTTGGCAGATCTGCTGACGGCGGGTTTCCGTCATACGGAACATGCTGATCCACTCAAACCCACCAATCCCATAGTGCAAAAAATTTCGACGCAGGATGCCAAGTCGCTGCGGGTCATTAAACTCATCACCATAGGCAAATTTAAGATTGATAGCAGCAATCCGTTTAAGCGGTGCGCCCAGCAGAAAGATTACACCACCAAACAGACGGCCCAACTCGCACCAAAGCACCAATGGCAGAATACGTGACAATAGATTGAGGCCCATCAAGGGCAGGTAGACAAGATAATCTGAAAAAACAGAAGCTTTAGTACGGTTCATCTGCCACCTGCTGAGTCAGACACAGTTCGACTTTTGACGAAAAGACAGGAAAGATTCACGTTAATAGCCACCGTCAGTACGTTTTGCCTGATTTTCAAAGCGGGTATATTCACCACGAAAAGTCAGGTGTACAGTTCCGATTGCACCGTTACGTTGTTTACCGATGATAACCTCGGCATCCATTTCATGCCCCTGATCACAGGTCTTCTCACGGCTCTTACAATCTTCGCAATAGACCGCTTCCCGATAAACGAACATGATGACGTCAGCATCCTGCTCGATCGCGCCCGATTCTCGCAAGTCAGACATCATGGGTCGTTTGTCGGTGCGGCTCTCGAGGGAACGATTCAGCTGTGATAGTGCGACGACTGGCAGACTCAATTCTTTGGCCAGAGCCTTGAGCGAGCGGGAAATTTCAGAGATCTCCTGCTGACGGTTCTCAGTACTGCTGCCACGCATCAACTGCAGATAATCGATGACAATCAACCCCAGGCCATGTTCAGCTTTCAACCGACGAGCCTTGGAACGCAGTTCAAGGACCGAAATTGCAGGCGTATCATCTATGAAGAGTTGGGTGTCAGTGAGCTGTCCGGCGGCCATCGTCAGTTTCGGCCAATCCGACTCGCCGAGATTACCAGTCCGCAGGCGTCCCGCGTCGACTCTTGCCACCGAGCAGAGCAGACGTTGCACCAGCTGCTCCTTGCTCATCTCGAGCGAAAAAACCACGGCCGGAACCTTCTTCTCAGAATGCGCGGTCGCGTATTCAACCAGATTCAGAGCAAAAGCGGTCTTGCCCATCGAAGGTCGACCAGCGACAATCAACAAATCCCCCGGTTGCAAACCTGCGGTCATCTTGTCGAGATCGGTGTAACCGGTCGGCACCCCGGTGACCAACTCTTTACGCTCATAAAGTTCTTCGATATTGCGGAAGGTATCCTTGAGAATGTCGCGGACCGGAAAATAAGATGGTCGAGTGCGGTTTTCGGCAATCTCAAAAATCGCTTTTTCGGCACGATCAAGGACCACTTCCATGTCGCCACCTTCGTAGCCACTGGTCGCAATATCAGTTGAGACACTGATCAACTTACGCGCAATAGATTTTTCTTTAACCAACTTACAGTAATATTGAATATTGGCCGCCGTCGGCACATAATCGACCAAGGTCGCTAAATATCCGCTCCCTCCGGCCTCTTCCATGACATCTTTCAACCTGAGTTGCGCAGACAATGTAACCAGGTCGGCGGGTTCATTCCGTTCTGAAAGCGCAATCATCGCAGCAAATATCAATTGATGTCCGCGGCGATAGAAATCATCAGCAACAAGATGCTCAAGAGCCCTGTTCAGCGCATCATTTTCGAGAAGAACTCCCCCCAACACCGACATCTCAGCTTCGAGGTTTTGCGGTGGAAGGCGGTGACCTGCGGTCTCTTCAGTGTAGTTCATTTCGGTTTTCATAGGCCTGCAAGCATAACAAAAAGGAAGAAACTGCAAAAGATAAAACGTGAGAATAAAAGGCAAAAGGGCGAACAGACTAAAAGCCTGTCGCCCTTTTCATTCTTCGTGGCTGAAGAAGTAGAATTACGCTTCTTCTGCGAGAGCCTTAACAACAACTTTGATCTGAGCAACGACACCAGCATCAAGTTTGACAGCAACTTCATGCTCGCCAAGTGCCTTGATCGGTTCGGTCAGCTGAATCTTCTTGCGATCGATCTCGAGACCGGCATCGACCAGTTTGGCTTCGATATCCATTGAAGTCACAGAGCCGAAAAGCTTGCCATCTTCACCAGCACGCTGAATAAACTCGCAGGCAACTTTCTCGATACGCGCCTTGATGACTTCAGCATCCTTGGTCGCTTTTTCCAGCTTGCGGGTCAGTTGACGCTTCTGATGGTCAAGCTCTTTAACAGAGCGCATATCAGCAACAATTGCCAGTCCCTTTGGAAGCAGAAAGTTACGTGCATAGCCGGGCTTTACCGACACCTGTTCGCCGATGATGCCAAGACCATCGACATTTTCTTTAAGAATGATATTCATGACGATTCCTCCATATGTTAATTCGGTTTATAAATCTTTTTTACGCGGCCGACGGAAATCAATCCAAAGATCAAAAATTCCGACACCGGTCACCACCAGTGGTAGCGGGTTCAGCAAAAAGACCAAAAAATAGATCAGGCCTTTTAAGGCTGGCGGCCAACTCTTGCGTTGTAAAAAACAACAGACGATTGCCAACCCCTGTACAAAATAGAGTGGCAATAAAACCGCCAACAGGTTCCGGCCCACCAGAGCTAACGCCGGCAAAGGTATCAGTAAAGAAAAGCCAGCAGCAATCAACAGCCAAATCAGCATGGCTGGCAAGCGCCACTGAGTAAACTCAACACCCTCAATCTGATACTGATTTTTCTTGAAACGCTGCAAAAGAAGCAGGGTCACAAGATGGATCACCATCACTCCGCCAGCGTACAAGCCGACGAAGGTTTTACGGATAAAATCAGCAACCTGAACTGCAACATCCTTTAGGTCGTCGATTTGAGATTCGCTGAAACCCGCCTCTGAATAGGTCTGCATTGCCGTACTAATCTCGGCCTGCAGATAACCATCAATCAGCAGCTTAAACTCTTTCCCACTGAGCGCGATGTAAAACATCAACAACGTGCCAGCCACCAGCAAGGTAACACCACCGCTGATCAACAAAGCCCGATCCCAGACCTGGCCACGCTTCAACAAACTTGGTAGCAGCAGCGAGGGGACAATAAAAAGCCCCATATAACTCGTCAGAGCTGAAGTCTCTATCAGCGCTGAGAGTAATGTTACCGACACCAGCACCGCATAGATGCCAGTCGTCAGACCAAAACGCATGACCAGATAGCAAATCGGCAAGGCCGACAGCATATTAGTGAACGCGCCAACCGGGCCGAGCCAGTGCGAGCTCAAGAACAAGAGCAACGTCAGGCCGACACCAGCAATTCCGTAAAGTACAGCTTCCCCTTTCATGGGGCTTCCCCTTTGCCTTGACGGCTTAACGTACCGCGTGAGACCCGGTGTAGGGGAGCAGCGCAACCTGACGAGCATTCTTGATCGACTCAGCCAGCTGACGCTGATGAGCAGCACAGGTTCCGGAGATGCGACGCGGTACAATTTTGCCACGCTCCGAAAGGTAAGATTTCAAACTTTCAATATCTTTGTAGTCGATAATCAGATTCTTCTCAGCACAGAAACGGCAGATTTTACGACGGCCGAAACGACGACGAGGAGCGGGAGCAGATGGACGACTTGCAGATTGTGTAGCCATAACAGGATTCTCCTTCTAAAGCGGTAAACGCTTATTCTGCGGTTTCGGTTTTTTCAGACTCAACTGCAGCGGCAGCCGGGGCTTCTTCAGCGGCAGCTGGAGCTTCTTCAGCGGCAGCCGGAGCTTCTTCAGCGGCAGCCGGAGCTTCTTCAGCAGGAGCTTCAACCAGCTCGCCTTCGAAGCGAAGAGTCATAAAACGCAGAACTTTTTCGTCAAGACGCAGGCGACGCTCGTACTCAGCGATCACATCAGCATCGGCTTCAAAGATGGTCTGCACATAGCAGCCCTTTTCCTGTTTCTGGATTGGGTAAGCCAGCTTACGGGTTCCCCAGTTGTCGAGCTTGAGAATTCCAGCTTTCTGATCAGTGAGAATAGTCTGGAACCTCTCCACCATCGCAGTCAGTTCATCACCGACAACTTCAGGGTGGATAATGTACAAGCTTTCGTACTTACGCATTTGAGCGTCTCCTCTTGGGTTAGTAGCCCCGGTCCTGCCCGGAGCAAGGAAGAAATATCTCCGCCAAACCAATTCAGCGGCAAACGCAGACTTGTAGCACATACTTGAATTCTGTTCAACCCTAGACTTCACAACAGCATATTTACTTATCTAAGACAGCTCAGTGCGGGTAGAATTACCGCCATTAACTTGATCCTGCATTGTCCGAAATGACCAATCTATGCTTAGAGTTCAGCCATCAGACGTCTGCGTGAAAAAGCGAAGAGCGATGATCAGCTCAAAAGAGATCTGATGAGCAAATCGCTGCGACTATTGAGTTTGCAGGCCCCGATATCCATCCGTGAGCCGGTAGAATCGATGGTACAGACCCAAAAGGGCTAGCACCTTTCGGAGCCAGCCCCCCTGCTTAAATCACCCGCCCAACAGCGACATTGAGATTATTTCCCGTAAACGACACCCGGCAGCCAGGTTGCGAGTTCCGGCCAGAACCACAGAATAACCAACATGACCACCTGCAAGCCGATAAAAGGGATAACGCCCTTGTAAATCTGCAGGGTTGTGACCTCTGGTGGTGCGACTCCGCGAAGATAAAACAGGGCAAAACCAAAGGGGGGCGTCAGGAAGGAGGTTTGCAGATTTAACGCGATCATGACACCCAACCAGATCGGGTCCAGGCCCATCTGTAATAAAATCGGACCCACTATCGGCACGACAACAAAGGTTATTTCGAAGAAATCGAGGAAAAACCCCATCACGAACATGAGTAACATGACCGCAAAAAAAGCCCCGACCATCCCTCCCGGCAAATTGGTCAGTATTTCACGGACAACCTCATCTCCATCAAATCCTCGGAAAACAAGTGAAAACAAACTAGCCCCCAGAAGGATGACAAATACCATGCAGTTGACTTGCATGGTGGTGCGCATCACCTCCTTGAGGATCTTCATGTTCAATTGTTTTTTCAAGGCGGTGAGGACCATACCACCGATACAACCAACGGAAGCGGCCTCGGTTGGAGTTGCGATCCCCGTCAAAATAGAGCCCAGGACACCAATGATCAGGAGCAACGGAGGAACCAGCACTTTAAAAATTTGAACCCAAACACCATCTATCGAAAGTTCTTTCAGGCGTTCGGGCGGGATCGCCGGAGCCGCTTCAGGATTTATAGCCGCAATAATTCCAATATAAACAATATAGAGGCTAACCAGAATTAACCCAGGAAAGATAGCACCGACAAACAGGTCCCCTACCGATATCGATGTGGGTGAATAGTTACCCATCGCTAATTGTGCCTGCTGATGGGCCGAACTGATTACGTCACCCAGGATGATCAGAATAATACTGGGCGGAATAATTTGTCCCAAAGTCCCTGACGCAGTCACGATACCCGCTGCAAGGGATGGGGAGTAATTGTATTTCAGCATGGCGGGCAAGGAGATTAAGCCCATTGTGACTACCGTCGCACCGACAATCCCTGTTGACGCAGCCAGCAGAGCACCAACAATGCACACCGATATCCCCATGCCACCACGAACTTTCCCAAACAGCATTCCCATAGTATCGAGAAGCTCTTCGGAAATTTTTGATCGCTCAAGCATAACGCCCATAAATATAAACAATGGAATGGCGATCAGCGTCTGATTGCCCATGACTCCAAAAATACGTTCGGGATAGGCCCCTAAAAAAGTCAGATCGAACATATCCATAGAGTAGCCAAACAGCGCGAAAGCAAGCGCAGAACCAGACAGACTGAAGGCAACTGGGTATCCCATAAGCAGGATAACAATAGCGAGTCCGAACATGAGCAATGGATAAATTTCGTATGGCATAAGACTCAATCAGATGTAGTGGGTTGGGAACCGTCTGCGTTTCTCAAAACGAGAATGGCTCGTAGCGACTTGGCGACTCCTTGAAGGCCTAATAAAACCGGAAAGATCAGAATGATGGTTTTCAACAAATAAACACCCGGCAAACCACCAGCTTCTCTGGAGCCCTCAAGAACTTGCCAGGAATCTTGAACATAAGGAAATGCAAAATAGAAAACCGCAAAACAGGTTGGAAAAAGCAGGAAGAAGGTCCCGAACAGGTTTACCAACGCTTTTTTCTTCGGAGACATCGATTCGTAGAGCACATCGATTCGCACATGCTGTTCATGTTTCAGGGTAAATCCAGCGGCCAGCATGAAGAGAGCGCCATGCATGAAATTAACCGATTCCTGAAGCCATATCCAACCCATATCAAACACGTACCTCAAAATGACCGTCAGAAACATCACAAGGGCCATCATCAATGATAGCCATGCCACTGAATTCCCGATCCATTCATTTATGCCGTCAATTGTATCGGCCACTTTTTCAAGCATAAATTTTACCCTTAAACGTATTGAACAGAGTCAATACAATTGATAGTAAAACAAAGGGACATGTAACAGCTACATGTCCCTTTGTTACCACGAAATAAGTTGATCTGCACCGAGTTTTGTACTTGCAGACTATTTAAAAGTTAAACTCCGTGCCAAGCTGTAGCCAGCTTCACCGATCTGGTTCCAATTGAGAGATTGCTTACGGAACGCATTGAAAGATTTGTAGACCTTGCCAGACATTTTATCTTTGGCCGCCACTTCTTCAATGACCTCCTGGCTGAATTTGCCCATTTTCGCTAAAACGTCATCAGAGAACCGCTTCAATTTGACACCATGTTTATCAACCAGTTGGACCAGCGCTGAATTATTCTTGGCGGTAAATTCAGCCAACATATCCTGATACGCCGCCTTCATGGCATGATCAACAATCATTCTGAGATCCGTTGGTAGCCCTTCATAGGCTTTTTTGTTTACGAAGCACTCCAGAACTGTTCCCGGCTCGTGCCAGCCTGGCCAGTAGTAGTATTTGGCGGCCTTGTAAAAACCGAACGCCAAATCATTATAAGGGCCGACCCACTCAGTCGCGTCAATCGCTCCGGACTGCAATGACGTAAAGATCTCACCACCGGGAAGCGACACAGGTGTTGCCCCGGCCCGTTTTAGGACTTCACCGCCCAGACCGGGCATGCGCATTTTAAGGCCTTTGTAATCACTGATCGAGTTGATCTCTTTGTTAAACCAACCGCCCATTTGAACACCGGTATTTCCAGCAGCAAAGGCTTTCAGGCCAAATTCGGCATAGAGTTCATCCCACAGTTCCTGGCCACCACCATGGTAGATCCAGCCACCCATTTCCTGTGCATTCAGACCAAAAGGAACGGCCGCGAAAAATTGTGTGGCCGCAGACTTACCCTTCCAGTAATAGGCTGCCCCATGACCCATCTGGGCAGTTCCGCGGGAGACGGCATCAAAGCATTCAAAAGCCGGGACCAGCTCACCGGCCCCATAAACCTTAACCGTTAGTCGTCCGCCTGACATTTCGGTGATGTATTTTGCCAGGTTGTTAGCCCCTGTCCCCAAACCAGGAAAATTCTTCGGCCAGGTTGTGACCATCTTCCATCTGTATTTCTTTTCGGCAGCATGCACTGCAGGAGCACCGACAGTACCAACTGCTGCTACAGCAGCTGTTGCCAATGTTGCCTTTTTCAGAAAATCACGACGATTGTTCTCACTCATGCAGAGCCTCCCTTTCAATCGGTTAACGACCAAAGAAAATCTTTACTGTGATCGTAGAAAATACGGCGATATTACGACCTTGTCAATCAAATCGGCTGAATTGATATTTAAAATCATATATAGGATGATTTGAACGGAAGACGCGAACAGAAATCATTACTGACTTTTTCCTTGCGAGCCTGATAATATCCCCTGAACTGAAACCATAAACGTCACCAGGAACTCTATGAAGATGGCACTAGCGTTAAAACAGTCTAAACGAATCGGTCCCTACCTGCTACTGATCTTGCCGCCGCTATTCTGGGCTGGCAACGTGGTCTTGGCGCGAGGACTGGCGCAGCAAATTCCACCGCTGTCACTATCCTTTTTGCGATGGGCGACTGCCCTGCTCTTTCTTGCTCCCTTCACCTGGCAGCACCTCAAACGTGACTGGCACCATTTGCCCGGTCACTGGCCAATGCTCTGGCTCTATTCACTGCTTGGCATCGCCATGTTCAACAGTCTGCTCTACACTGCGACTCAGACCACCACTGCGCTTAACTGTGCCCTGATGCAAACCCTGATGCCTGCGGCGACCATCTTCTGCGGTTATCTCATCAATCGCGAAAAAGTTGGTCTGCAGCAAGGGGGTGGAGTATTGTTCTGTTCACTGGGAGCCAGTTGGATCATCCTGCAGGGCAAGCTGTTGTCAATCGGCACGCTCAAGCTGGTTGCGGGCGACTTATGGATGCTGGTGGCAGTCCTCTGCTACGCGCTCTACTCCACCCTGCTGCCGCGCCGGCCAAAAATCCATCCCCTCAGCTTCCTGACCCTGATTATCGGCCTTGGCACCCTCATGTTGATCCCTCCTTTTTTCATCGAACTGATGATCAAAGGACCACCCTCAGCAACCCTGAACGTTATGGCCGGGGTTCTTTATGTTGGCATCTTCCCTTCGATCATCGCCTACCTATGCTGGAATCGCGGCATCGAAATCATCGGTGCAAACCGCGCCAGCCTCTTTATCAACCTGATACCGGTCTTCGCCGCCGGTATGGCTATTTTCTTTCTGGGAGAAGAACTTCAGAGATTTCACCTGGTCGGAATTATGATGGTGCTGGGTGGGATGACAATGTTTCAGTTGGCGGGCAGACGAGGCTAAGTGCCGCGAACAGGTGAGACCCAAGCGGAATCTCCCCGACGGAACGAAAAATTTAGCAAATCCCGCAGCGCTTGCAATCAGCAAAACAACGCGGAGTTAAATTTCCGGTCAGCCCTTTGCGGTATTCCTGCCATAAATAACTGCGGCTACTCCCCTGATCGATCACTTCCCAAGGAAAGATTTCAGTTTCACCACGTTCGCGAGTCACGTAGAAATCAAGGCTGAGATCGTTACGGCGCAGAATTTGGCCGAGATTTCCGCCAGCAGCGATTTCAGGCAACAGGCGCCCAATACGCCGATCGGCGCGTGCCAGCAGAGCCTGAAGCTGTGATGAACGGATCGATTCACTGATCAGTTCGGTATTCGGCAAGCGGGACACGCCTGCCTGTAATTTGCGAATTTTCTTTTTTAAATTTTTCTCCCCCTCCATCCCAGCCCATTGAAATGGGGTAAAGGGTTTTGGAATAAAAGGGTTAACACTTAAGGTCAGATTACCGAGTCGTCCACGGACACGGCCGACCTCGCGCCAGATCATACGAACCTTATCTGCCAACTGTAAAATGGCATCAATATCCTCATCGTCTTCAGTCGGCAAGCCGATCAAAAAATAGAGTTTAATGTTCATCAGTCCCGCATCGGCCAACAACTGCACGGCATGTAAAATCTGCTCTTCATCCAGGTTTTTGTTAATCAGATCACGCATGCGCTGGCTGCCAGCCTCAGGTGCGATGGCAACAGTCTTCAGTCCGGCGGTCTGCAACTGACTCGCTTCTTCAGTGGTCAAGGCATCCAGGCGCAAACTGGAAACCGAGACTTCTCCGCCCCGGGTGATAATTTCCTTCTGCAGTTCAGCGATCTGAGTATGGTCTGCCACCGCAGCACCGACCAGGCCGATTCTTTCCCGCTGGCAGAGGCCATCTTCTACCTGCTCTAACAAATTACCCAAGCTGCGTTCTCGAGGTGGCAGATAGATATATCCGGCGGCACAGAAACGACACCCACGCGAGCAGCCACGCATAACTTCCGTCAGAGCCATATCGCCAAACTCGATCTCTTTGTTCAAGATAAAAGAACGACTGGCTGAGTCGTCGAGATTTTCGAGATAGACTCGGGATACAGGGGATGTTGAAGTTTGCGCAATGCATCCATCCTCAAGATATTGAATATGTTCCTTTGCGGGCTGATAAATACCGGGAAGTTTAGCGAAGCTTTCTAGATTGTTATCTTGAGCCTCTAAAAATGCTTTAAGTACAGGGATAAATCCGGGGAGTATCGGCTCGGCCTCACCAACCGCAACAATATCTGCAATCTCAGCAAGTGGTTCGGGGTTCAAAAAGGCACAGACTCCACCAAAGAGGACGAGAGGATCTCTCATGGTTCGTTGATCAGAGAAGAGTGGCACCTGTCCAAGCTCAAAGATTTTCGGAAGGTTGAGATAGTCGTTCTCGAACGAGATTGAGAGAGCAATCAGATTAAATTCAGCAAGTGGGGTGCCTGTTTCAATAGAACAAAGCGGAAAGTTACTTTTTTCATGCTCAAGCAGATCCTCCTTGTCAGGCAGGAAGAAACGCTCACAGCAGCAATCGGGATGATTGTTAAATAGCTGATAGACAGATTGGAAACCGAGATTGGCCATCGCCTGGTTATAGCCGTTGGGATAAACCAGAGCGATGCGCAGAGTCCCGGTTCCGGGGATATTCAATCCGGATTCATCATTATAGCGGTTTCTTAGTTTTTCCAATAATCTACGTGACAAAAGCACTCCCTTAGCTAGTGAGCTACAAACTGAAATTCTGAATCACCGACAACGAGTTTTAAAGTATTTAGTATTACGCAGATATAATCCCAACCGTTACAGGTTTTACTGCTGCTTGATCTTAAAGCCAAGTTTATGTCCACTTTGAGCAAACAAACAAGTTTTCAGTATCACAACCGTACATAAAAAAAGGGGCCACACTAGGTGGCCCCTGTAGACGAGGGAGGCGTCAGAGGTTGGCATTCAAAGTACAGAACCGCTGTACATCGGCCGGGCGGAGTTCCGGCACAGCATCACAATGAAACCCAAGCAGCCGGTTCTTGGGAAATCCAACAGACTGCTAGATCATTCAAAAGCTACTAAAAAAAGGCGCAAGGTTCCTACCAGACATTATTAATGCCTGCAGATCAGTGGCCATATGCCCTGACAGTCAGGGGCTACAGCTTTTTTTGTAATCTGAAATTACGGTCAGTAATCTCAATCGACACGTTTGCGTAAAAATGTCGGGATGTCGAACTGCTCGTCATCACCAAACAGGTCACGGCTTGATGTCGCCATCCGTGGTTGTATCTTTTGCTGATTACGTACGATGGTCGGTACGTCGAGATCGACCTTGGTACTGCGTAGCATCGCCTGTGCATTGCGAGTAATCTCTTCAGTAACCGGACGCTTCCCTTTAAAATCTTCACCAAAGCCGGTTGCTATCGCAGTAATTTTAATCTTGTCGCCGAGATCTTCATCAATCACCAGACCAACGATGATATTTGCATCTTCATGTACTTTTTCATGAATAATGGTCGAAGCTTCTTCAAATTCCTCCATGGTCATATTCGCTGAACCCGAGATATTGACCAGCACACCCATAGCTCCCGAGATGTCGATCTCTTCGAGTAGAGGACTGCTGATCGCCGCATTAGCAGCTTCGAAAGCCCGACGTTCTCCTTCAGCAACACCGATACCCATCATTGCCATACCGCGATTACTCATAACCGTACGGACATCGGCAAAGTCGACGTTAATCAAACCCTCAGTAATAATGAGATCAGAAATCCCTTGAACTGCCTGGCGCAAGACATCATCGGCAGGTTTAAAGGCATCAAGAATACTCATGTTTTTACCTGCAAGACCGAGCAGGCGATCATTGGGAATCACCACCAACGAATCGACCACCTCTGCCAGGGCCTTAACCCCTTCATTAGCGCGCAACATCCGCTGTTTCCCTTCACGGGAAAACGGTTTGGTCACCACCCCAACTGTCAGAGCCCCTGAAGCCTTGGCGGCTCGGGCGATAACTGGAGCGGCGCCAGTCCCGGTTCCGCCACCTAAACCTGCAGCAACGAACACCATATCAGCACCTTCAAAAAGATCCTCAAGGCGGCTCGCGTCTTCTTCTGCTGCCTGACGACCAATATCTGGATTAGCACCGGCACCCAGCCCTTTTGTCAATTGTCCACCTAGTTGAATCTTCATCGGGGCAGAACTTCTGCGCAAGGCCTGCGCGTCTGTATTTGCGCAGATAAACTCAACTCCTTCGACCTGGCTGCGAATCATGGTATTGACAGCATTTCCGCCCCCACCCCCGACTCCGACAACCTTAATCTTTGCGCCTTGATCCAAAGACTCTTCAAATTGGAACATGATACCCTCGTTGTTTTGCATGGCAGACTCCCTCTTGTTAGATGGCCAGTGTTTCACTCCGCGTTAGCACTGGCAGTTTTGAACTCGAACAATCACCGATAGATAACTCAGAAAAACTCGTTAAACCATTCCTTCATACGCAAAATCACTTTTTCAAAAACATTGTCTTGACCAATTTTGAACTGTTGACGATCCAGGTTTTTACTTCCGTATTTCACCAGACCAACACCGGTGGCATAGATAGGTGAGTTAACAACATCAATTAAGCCACCAATATCCTGTGGTAGCCCACGGCGAACCGGCAGATTGAAAATCTGTTCGGCCAGTTCTGGCATTCCGGGGAGAATTGAAGAGCCCCCCGTAATCACGACACCAGAAGCAATCAAGTCTTCGTAACCGCTTTTGATAATCTCGCGATTAACCAGAGTGAAAATCTCTTCGACCCGCGGCTCGAGGATTTCGGCGAGTAACTGACGCGACAAAACCCGAGCCTCGCGGCCACCAACCGATGGCACCTCGATGGTTTCATCCCTGCCAACCATCGAAGTCAGACAACAGCCATAGGCCTGCTTGATCTTCTCTGCTTCGGCCATCGGGGTCCTCAGACCTACAGCGATATCGTTGGTCAGATGATCTCCGCCAATCGACAACACCGAGGTGTGTTTGATTGCACCTTCAGAGAAGATGGCAATATCAGAGGTACCGCCACCCAGATCGACCAGCGCGACGCCTAATTCCTTCTCATCTGCGGAAAGAACCGCTTCGCTCGAAGCCAGCTGTTCCAGCACGATATCTGCGACATCACAGCCAGCACGGTTGCAGCTTTTCACGATATTTTGTGCACTAGCGACTGCCCCGGTCACGATATGTACCTTGGCTTCCAGACGAACCCCGCTCATGCCTAGAGGCTCTCGGATACCATCCTGATCATCAATGATGAATTCCTGCGGCAAGATATGCAGAACCTCACGATCCATTGGAATAGCAATCGCTTTGGCAGCGTCGATGACCCGCGTGAGATCCTCTGGTGAAACCTCGCGATTTTTAATCGCTATCACCCCTTGAGAATTCAACCCTTTGATATGACCACCGGCAATTCCAGCATAGATGGTCTTGATCTCACAGCCTGCCATCAATTCGGCTTCACGCACTGCTTTTTGGATGGCAGCTACGGTGCTTTCGATATTGATGACCACTCCCTTGCGCAATCCTTTGGATGGGCTGGTCCCAATACCGACTATTTCGAGGCCATCTTCGGTCATGTTGCCGACGATGCAGCAAATCTTTGTGGTCCCTATATCGAGACCGACAATCAAATCTTCACGTTTGTTACTCATAGCACCCCCTTAGACTCTCAGCTAGCAGCAGTTTTGACCTGCTTCTCAATTCTGACAATTATTCGCTTATCAACATTCAGATCAATATAATCGAGCATTTCGAGGCGCGGTTTGAGCCGCGCATAAATTCGTTCCAGTCGATTCAGCTTTTCAAGCAACTGCCCCTCCCCCAATTTAACCTTAACGCCGCCTATCAGGGTAAATAGAGTCAGTCCGCCATTTTTTTCCTGATGAATCTCAGACACCTGCGTCAAATTAAATTTTTCACGGTGTTTCAGGTTTTCGATCAAACCAACAACCTTCGCTAACCGTTCACGACCCAACTGTGGTCTGTCCAAAAGGTCGCTACGATCAAAACCGGTCACCACTGGGAAGCTTAAGCTGTCGTCGCGACCCAGGACTTTGAACACTTCTCCATTTTGATCCAGATAATAGAGGTACCCGAGATTAATAATTGCCGCAGGCACACGTTCTTCAACTACGATATTTATCTGGCGCGGAAATATTCGCTCGACACGTGCACTTCGTACCCAGGGGTTCTCCGCGATCTTTCGTCCGATCAGTTCAAGATCAAGAGTGAAAGTACTAATTCCTGCCTGGATGTCGGAGAGTGCTAAAATTTGCTCCTGCCTCAGCTGACTACCACCTGCGATACTGACCTGGTCGATACGGAACAGATCTGATGCCACCAGCAATTGCAGCAGCAGGCCAAGGCCAACAACAACCAGCGCACCGGTAAAACCGAACACAGCAACGCGTAAGGAGCGATGCAAAACCTTCCGAAGGTTAAGCGGCTTCTTTTGCTGTTTTTTGCGGTTCGCTTTGACCCGGTGTTTACCAGTTCGAAAACTTCCGCTGCTGTTGGCTTTGTAATCGCGCATAGTCCCTATTTATCAATATCAGCGTCGAGAAGAATATTCTCGACCAAGTTTCCGAAATTCAGCCCCGCAGCCTTGGCAGCCATGGGTAATAAGCTGGTTTTGGTCATCCCTGGAATGGTGTTGACTTCCAGACAGTAAAATTCTTTTTCACGGAGCATAAAATCGACACGCGCGGCACCACGACACCCGAGCACATCACAGGCGACAACCGCAGCCTGTTGCATCTGGTTATAGACTGCGGCATCCAGCGGCGCCGGCAACAAATATTCTGTCTGGCCCAGAGTATACTTTGCGTGGAAGTCGTAAAATCCACTTTTCGGCACAATCTGAATAATCGGCAAGGCTTCTCCATTCAAGACAGAAACCGTCAACTCAGACCCAGCAATAAACTCCTCGATCAAGACCGTTCCATCTAATGCCGCAGCCGTATCTATTCCATGCCGCAAAGCCTCAAGGCTCTGGACAATACTGATTCCAATCGTTGACCCTTCGCGGGCGGGCTTAACGACCAGGGGGAAATGCCGGCAGTTCTTTAGCAACCTGTCGGCCTGTTCCTGAGTTTTCAAAACTTCAAAGCCTGGTGTCGGTAGCTCGTGATAAAGCAACATCTGCTTGGTTGCCACCTTGTCAATAGTCAGGCTTGAAGAGAGCACTCCGCTCCCGGTGTAAGGAATCTGGAGCATTTCAAGTAAACCCTGTACGCGACCATCCTCACCGAATCGGCCATGCAACGCGACAAAAGCCAGCTCGATTCCTGCTTCCTTAAGCTGCGTTGGCAGATCGACACCCACATCTATGCCTGTCGCCGTATATCCAAGGCCCTTTAAAGCCTTCAACACCGCGCCGCCGGTTTTAAGTGAAATTTCACGTTCGGCTGACATGCCGCCATAAAGGACACCAATTTTCTTTTTTTTCAATTGTGATTTTTCGATCATGGGTCCTAGTCCTTCCAACCGACCAAGCGAACTTCCAGCTCAAGTTTCCGCCCGCTGGTTCGTAAAACAGCCTGTTGCACTTCTTCGATCAACGCCAACACATCGACTGAACTGGCACCACCCATATTGACGATATGGTTGCAATGTGCGGTTGAAACCTCAGCCTTACCAATACGGCGACCACGCAACCCGGCTCTGTCAATCAGTTGCCAGGCCTTTTCCCCTGCAGGGTTTTTAAATACTGACCCGGCATGAGCTCCAGAAACGTTCTGGATTTTTTTGCGTCTGGCCAATATCTTTAAGCGGCGTTCTTCCAACTCTTTGGGATCGGCTTCATTCAGTTGCAACATGGTCCTTGTAATCACGCCTTTATCATCGAGGCCCGAGTGCCGATATTCAAAATCGACTTGCTCGCGTCGCAATGCCCACTCGCCCTGACCATCAGTCAAATAGACCTGACTAACAAAATTAGCGATCTCTGTATCAATTGCACCTGCATTCATCAGGAGCGCTCCACCAACCATTCCAGGGATCCCGCTCAGCTCTTCCAGCCCACCAAACCCCTTACGACAACATAACTTGATCAAATGTCCCAACTGAACTCCTGACTCAACCTCAACTTTCCCGCCGGTCAGAAATTCTATTTTGGCCAACTGCCCCAGTTGAATAACAACACCAGAGAACCCAGAGTCTGAAACCAGCAAATTGCTGCCGTTACCGATCACCAGCCAGGACTGTTGATTTTTCTGAATGACACGCAATGCGTACTGCAAGTCAGCTCGATTCTGGGGCAACAGGAAAATATCTGCTGGTCCACCCAGCTTCCAGCTGGTATGCGCAGACAGCGGCTCCTGTTCCAGAATCTCTCCGCGAAAACCATTTTTCAGATCTTCGAGCAGTCCCTGCATATCACCCTCTCTTTTTCAACTTTTCAGATAGTAGATCAATAACCTGATTGACATTCCCGGCGCCAAGAGTGATCACCATGTCGCCTGGCTCAACTTGTGTCTCAAGCAAAACAGCGGCGTCTTCCAAGGTTGCACAGTAACTGACATCACGATGACCGTGGTCCCTGACCCCAACGGCCAGAGCATCAGCATCGGCCCCTTCGATGAAATCTTCTCCTGCGGCGTAGACATCAGTAACGACCAGCTTGTCTGCCTGGTAAAATGCAGTCAAAAAATCATCAAAAAGTGCCTTGGTGCGGCTGTAGCGATGCGGCTGAAAAACAGCAACTACGCGTTTTTTCCAACCCGATTTGGCCGCTGCCAAAGTTGCCTGAATCTCCACAGGATGATGTCCGTAATCATCGACCATCATGACACCCGCGATTTCATCACGCACCTGGAAGCGGCGGTGTACTCCACCAAAATTACGGAAGCCACCGACGATCGTCCGAAACGGGACATCAAGCTCCATCGCTACAGCGAGTACTGCCAGTGCATTCAATACATTGTGTCGTCCTGGCATGCGGAATGAAATCCGACCCAATTCTTGACCCTGATAATGGGCCAAAAAGCTCGTACGCCCCTGACGCATGCGGATCTCTGTGGCATGAAAGTCTGCCTGACTGCTCAACCCATATGTCAGATAGCGTTTCTTGACCAGTGGCAGGATCTCCTGAATATTCGGATCATCAAGGCAGAGGATCGCTCGACCATAAAAGGGGACTTTGTTGATAAAGTTGACAAAAATTTCTCGAATTTCTTCGATCCCGCTATAAAAATCGAGATGATCCTCATCAATATTCGTGACCACTGCAATCGTTGGGGCAAGATGCATAAAGCTGCCATCTGACTCATCTGCCTCAGCAACCAGAAACTTACCGCGTCCTAATTTGGCATTACTCCCAAGCGCATCAAGCTTTCCGCCAATCACTGCGGTCGGATCAATACCGGCATGGGTCAGGACAATCGCCATCATGCTGGTAGTTGTCGTCTTTCCGTGGGTTCCGGCAACAGCAATGCCGTATTTCATCCGCATCAATTCTGCCAGCATTTCAGCGCGTGGAATAACCGCAATATGATCTCGGTGTGCGGCAACAACCTCGGGGTTATCTGCCTTGACCGCCGTCGATGTCACGACAACATCTGCACCCTCAATATTTTCTTCAGAATGACCAATCGTAATTTCACCACCAAGCTCACGTAAACGACGGGTCGTCTCTGATTCACGCAGGTCAGAACCTGACACCCTATATTCCTGGTTCAGTAGGAGCTCAGCAATCCCGCTCATGCCGATGCCACCAATACCGATAAAATGAATTTTGCGAATTCGTCCGTACACTCTTTAATCCTCGCTTAAAACCTGAAGACAGACATCAACAACTCGTTCGGCAGCATCCCTTTGACCCAGAGATCTGGCAGCAGCAGCCATCTGCTGCAAACGGTCCTGATCTGTCCAGAGTTCGCTTATGACCGTTGCCAATTTTTCTGGGGTTAAATCGGTCTGTACTATTTTAAATGCAGCACCAGCAGCTTCCATGGCGTCAGCATTTGCCGTCTGATGATCAGCTGCTGCATGTGGGAAAGGAATCATCAATGCAGGTCGGCCACAGGCGCATAACTCGGCAATTGTCGTCGCACCGGCACGACACACCACCAGTTGCGCACCTTTGTAGGCAGTCGCCATGTCGTCAATGAAGGGCAAAACCTCAACACTTGTCTCCCCTGCTTGACGATAAGCCGCTGTCACATGTTGTAAATCAACATCACCGGTTTGATGAATCACAGTGGCATCTATCCCGTTCTTGCGTAGCAATGGCATGCAAGCGACCACCAGTTCATTGATTGCATGGGCTCCACGACTTCCACCAAAAACGAGAATATTTCCTGCGCTCGGAAGTGGTGAGTCAAGGCTGGTAAGCCCCTGACGTAACGGGTTCCCTGTAACGATCAGCTTCTCTTGAGGCAGACGGTCACCACTACCGGGAATCGAAAGACAGATACGTTGTGCAAAGCGAGCCAACACACGATTACTCAATCCTGGCTTAGCATTCTGTTCATGAATAATGAACGGCACTCCCTTTAACCGCGCAGCAACCAACACCGGAAAAGAGGAATACCCACCAACGCCAACGACAATATCCGGATTGAAGCGTCGCACGATTTCCAGTGATTGCCTTAAACTCAAGAACAGCTTTGGTATTAACTGCAAAGCACCACTTATCCCGCGCCCGACCAGCCCCACCATGTCGATCAACTCCAAGGCCAATCCCAGTTTCGGCAAAAGTTTAGCTTCCAACCCTTTAGCCGTACCAACAAAGCGAACTTCGGCGTTTCTGTCTTGGCGGAGCAACTGCTCGGCGATAGCGACAGCAGGGAAAAGATGCCCTCCTGTCCCGCCTCCGGCTAATAACATCTTCATCGCTTCACCTCAATGCGACTTGAGATATTCAGCAATATTCCTACGGCGACCAAACTGGCAACCAAACTGGTTCCGCCGTAGCTGATAAATGGCAGAGCCAGCCCCTTGGTGGGCAACAGCCCCATGCAGACGCTCATATTTACGAAAGCCTCGAGTCCGAGTAAGAGCGTCAAGCCAAAAGCCAGATACCGGGCGAAGGGTTCCTCGGCCTGTAATGCAATACGTAACCCACGCAAAACCAGCACCAAAAAAAGACCGCTGACCACCAAAACCCCAATCAATCCGAGCTCTTCGCCAATGACAGAAAAGATGAAGTCGGTATGAGCTTCGGGCAAATAGAAAAGTTTCTGTTCGCTAACTCCCAGTCCTCTGCCAAGAGCCCCACCGCTTCCGAATGCGATCATGCTCTGGATGATTTGAAATCCCGTATCGTATGGATCTTCCCAGGGATTTAAAAATGCCAAGATCCGTCTGCGACGATAATCAACGTTCATAATCAGAAAGTAGACGACTGGCATCGCCGCAATAACGGCCGGGAGGACATACCGCCAACGCACCCCCGCCAGCAACAACATTACCATCGCCACCCCTGAAATAATTATTGAACTACCAAGGTCTGGTTGCATCAAGAGTAGCCCAAGGATCAATCCGAGAACGAGAACGTAAGGAAGAAAGCCAAAGGTGAAGGAACGAATTTTTTCCTTCTTACGCGTCATCGAACTTGCCAGGTATAGAACCAGTCCAAGCTTGACGAATTCTGCAGGCTGGACGGTAACGCCGGGCAGGCGTAACCAGCGCGCCGCGCCACCCGCCTTAACACCCATTCCCGGCACAAAGAGCAGACCGAGCAGACAGATAGCAAGGACCATCAGAGGTATTGCCATTTTGCGCCAGATTTCATAATCGATATACATTGTAAGGACCATCAACATGGCGCCAAACAGTGCAAATTGTGCCTGCTTCTTGAGAAAAAAGAATGCATCGCCATATTTTTCACCCGCCATGATGCAAGATGACGAGAAAACCATTACGACTCCGAGACAGGTCAAGGTCACAGTCAAAAGCAGCAGGGTACTATCGAAATTGCGGTTCAACGTCATCCGCTACCCTCCAATTTCTTGACCTGTGCTATAAAATCGTCCCCTCGTCGACCATAGTCAGAGTACATATCAAAACTCGAGCAGGCCGGCGACAGGATAACCGTACCGCCACCGCTTGTCGTCTGAGCAGCAACGGCTACGGCCTCGGACATATTCGCAACCAGACGAGTTGGACAACAATCACCAAGAACCGAGTTCATATGCTCTGCTGCTTCACCCAGCAAGATGAGCAGCGCTACTTTCTGTCTCAACAGGTCACGTAACGGGGCATAATCACCACCCTTGTCCTTCCCCCCGGCAATTAGCGTGACCGGGGCCTGCAATCCAGCCAGACTTTTAACCACGCTGCCGACATTTGTTCCTTTTGAATCATTGAACCAGAACGCATTGTTGTAATTTGAAACCAGCTGCATCCGGTGCTTCAATCCTTTAAATTCACAAACTTTCTGCCATGCGCGGTCAGCAGGCATCCCCATGACCAGTGGAGCAATCAGAGCAGCCATGACATTTTCAATATTGTGTTCGCCCTTGAGTTGCAATTGAGTCAGATCAAAACGGGCTTCTTCACCCTGCCAACGCCAAACGAGTTGGTTGCCGCGCCGCCCCATCCCTTCATCCAGCAGACGTAAAGACGAAAACCAGATCTTCTTGACAGCAAGCGGGACTGCTAATTCGCGCACGCGACCATCAGATTCGTTGAGGATGGCATATTGTCCGGCGCCCATGTTGCTGAAGATTGCTTCCTTGGCGGCCAGGTAGTTGGAAAAGTCTGGATAACGGTCCAAGTGGTCTTCACTGAGATTGAGCATCAGTGCAAAATCGGGAGAAAATTTTTCAATAGTCTCCAATTGAAAAGAAGAGAGCTCGACAACCAAGCTGTCATAGTCATCATCGCAGGCATTAACGAGGGGTGTCCCCAGGTTGCCTCCGACAAAACAATTGCGACCCCAGCCTTTCAACATTTCACCAATGAGACTGGTTGTCGTCGATTTCCCGTTTGTTCCCGTCACCGCAATCAATGGAGCACTCAGCTCACGAATTGCGATTTCAATCTCGCCGAGCAAAGGAATTCCATTTTTACGTGCTTCAACTAACGGCTCGATACTTAAAGGCACTCCAGGGCTGACTGCAATAAGGTCAGCCTGCCTGAATAGCTCAAGATCATGCCCTCCGAGGTCAAAGTTCAAATCACAACCAGCAAGATCGTCCAAACCTTCAAGCTGTGCTTCCTCTCTGCGGTCAGAGAGAGTGACCTTGGCACCCTTGCTACAGAAAAAACGCACCAGTGCCTGACCTGAAAGGCCGGCACCAATGACAACAACTTTTTTCTGCAAATAATCCATAATCACCTGAGTTTCAAGGTCGAGAGACCGATCAATGCGAGAATGATGCTGATAATCCAGAACCGTACAATGATCTTTGGTTCTGCCCAGCCCTTGAGCTCAAAATGATGATGGACCGGTGCCATGCGGAAGATCCGTTTCCCCCAGAATCGAAATGATATGACCTGAAAGATGACCGAAAGTGCCTCGGCAACAAAGATGCCGCCAACAATGACCAACAGAAATTCCTGTTTAGCAATCACGGCAGTAACGCCAAGTGCACCACCGAGCGAAAGACTACCAACGTCTCCCATAAAGACCTGGGCGGGATAAGTGTTAAACCACAAGAATCCCAGTCCGGCTCCAACCATCGAGCCGCAAAGAATCGCCAACTCACCAGCTCCCTGCACACTGGTGATTTGCAGGTATGCTGAGTACCTGGCGTTTCCTGCCAGATAAGCCAGCAACAGGAACGTCGCGGCAGCAATAATCACCGGACCGATCGCCAGGCCATCAAGCCCGTCGGTCAAATTGACAGCATTACTCGCGCCTACCATCACCAGCATGGCAAATGGGATATATCCCCAACCAAGGTCAGGTTTAACTGTCTTAAAGAAGGGAAGAGAGAGAGTGGTATCAAACCCAGGATGCAGATAGAGCAACAAGGCGGCAGCAAAAGCGATCAACAATTGCCAGAACATCTTGCTGCGGGCAGAGACACCGGCGCTGTCTTTCTTAGCAACCTTCAACCAGTCGTCACAGAATCCAACCGCTCCATATCCGACCGTGACCAGCAAAGCGACCCAGATATACCGGTTCGTCAGGTCCGCCCACATCAGGGTCGGCAACAGAATTGCCAATATAATCAAGGCGCCGCCCATGGTCGGCGTCCCCTCTTTCACAAAGTGAGACTCTGGCCCGACCTTGCGGATTGTTTGTCCAATCTGCATTTTTTTCAGGGTCTCAATCAGCCAAGGACCGAGGATAAACGAAATCAAAAGCGCCGTAATAGTGGCGTAGATTGTCCTGAAGGTGATGTACTTGAATACAAAAAGGACTGAGTATTCGGTATGGAGTGGATAAAGAAGATGATATAGCATCTAATCAGCCTCCCTGCAGTGCTTGTAAGGGGCTATCTTCTGCCCGGCGTAATGCCGATGCCAGACGGTCCAGTCGTATTCCACGTGACCCTTTGACCAGAACCTGATCGCCAGGACGCTGCAACCCTGCAACAGCCACAATCGCCGCGTCACAGTCCTCAAGTTCGAGAATCATCTCAGCACCTAGTCCGGCATCACGGGCGCCCCTGGCAATTTCCTTTGACAAAGGACCAACGGTAACCAGCAAGTCGGTCGCCCTGGCTGCCTTGCGGCCAATTTCAAAATGAAACTTGATCTCCTCATCTCCTAACTCAAGCATGTCACCAAGCACCGCAATCCGGCGTCCTTTGTCTCCCTTACCCTCAAGGGTCTCCAAGGCGGCAGCCACGGACAACGGATTAGCATTGTAGCTGTCATCCAGCAGTTCCCCACCGCAAGGAAGAGGGAAGATATTCATTCGTCCCGGAACGGGTACAAATTCTGCCAAACCTCGTGAGATATCTGCGCCCTTAACGCCGAGAACCCAGCAAGTAGCGGCAACGGCTAAGGCATTGTGAACATTATGTCGACCCGGGGCTTGCAGATTGATCTGATGTTTCCCGTCTGGTAATAGCAGGCTGAAACTGATTTGACTGCGACCATTACGAATCTGTTGTGCACGGACATCAGCCTTTTCATCCAGCCCATAGGTTACACGCCTTACGCCATTAGCTATCGGCAGACATGCAACCCGCTCATCGTCAAGATTGACAATCGCCGTCCCACCTTTTAAGCCGGCGAATAATTCTCCTTTGGCACGAGAAACACCATCAAGCCCCTTCAGGGTTTCAAGATGGGCCGGGCCAACATTTGTAATAACTCCCACATCGGGAGCAGCAATTTCGGTCAATCGTTCTATTTCGCCAAGAGCACTTGTGCCCATCTCCAGAACTGCCCAGGTATGCACATCTTTCAGACCGAAAAGGGTCAATGGCAGACCGATCAGATTGTTGAAATTTCCAGAGGTTTTCAGCCCGGCACCGGTCCGTGCCAATACTGTTGCCAACATCTCTTTGGTCGTGGTCTTACCTGCGGAACCTGTCACCGCAATCAGAGGACCCTTTAAGCGCAATCGCACCGCGCTGGCGATATCACCCAATGCGTGCAAACTGTCCTTGACCAACAATACTGGCACGGCAAGGCCGGCTATGATCTCTTCACTCAAACAAGCGGCAGCACCATTACGGACAGCTTGAATGATATAATCGTGTCCATCAAATCGCTCTCCACGCAAGGGGACAAAGAGCTCACCGGGATTTATATTGCGACTATCGGTCGAGATCCCCGTAATTTGAACCCCTTTACCAGAGTCTGGCAACTTTGAGTCGGTGATTCGCGCAAGCATTTCAAGATCAAATTTCATCACTCCCCCTCAGCTTATTTGTTTCACTAAAAGCTCGGCGTAGTTCCTCACGATCATCAAAATGCACCTTCGTTGTTCCCAAAACCTGATAGTCCTCATGTCCTTTGCCCGCAACCAGCAGCAGATCGCCTGTTGTGGCAAGATTGGTCGCAAGCATAATCGCCTTACGCCGATCTGGAATAACTACAAAACCAGACGCACCAGCAAGGGCTTGTTCCATGCTTAGCTCAGGTTCACCTGTCTCGACAGCCCCCTGGCGCATCTGCTCAAGAATTGCCAATGGGTCCTCAGTTCTCGGGTTGTCTGAAGTCAGCACCGTTAAACTGGATGCCTTGACAGCCGCTGCAGCCATCAGAGGTCGCTTCTTCTGATCACGATCACCTCCGCACCCGACAAGGGTAATCCGACGATTGGCAGAAATTCCCGCCAATGCCACCAATACCTGAGTCAATGCATCACTGGTATGTGCGTAATCAACAAGTGCCAGGACACCCTGATTATTTTCAACTTTTTCAAGTCGACCTGGGACCTGAGGTGCTTCAGATATTCCGCGACCGATACGTTCAAGATCAATTCCAGCAGAATATGCTGCCGCGACAGCACCGAGAATATTGCTTACGTTAAAATCACCAACCAGAGGTGACCTTAACCCAAGGAACGTACCTTCCACACAGAGAACACCCTGTTGTCCCTCTGCGCTTGAAATTAATTTTTCAACACCAACGGCGGTCTTCTTGTTACGAGAAAATCCAACGGCATCGGGATGCTGTTCTTTTAACCAAACCCCGTAGCTGTCGTCCAGATTGATGACAGACGCTCGCGAGGGGACCAGATCGAACAGCCTGGCTTTACTCGCAAAATAGGAATCCATGTCCCCGTGATAATCAAGATGCTCAGGGGTCAAATTTGTAAAGATGGCGACGTTAAACACGATGCCGTCAACGCGATATTGCTCCAAAGCATGAGATGAAACCTCAAGCACCAGAGCATCGGCTCCTGCATCCCGAAAGCCAGCGATTGTCTTTAATAACTCAAGTGATTCTGGAGTCGTGTGCGTTGCGGTGATCTTCTTTCCGGCAAAACGATAATCGACCGTTCCGAAGATCGCAGGCTTATAGCCAGCGACCTGCAGAATCGATTCAAGTAGATAAGTTGTTGTGGTTTTACCATTCGTTCCAGTGACCCCAAAGACCAGGAGATCTGCCGTTGGATCGCCATAAAAACGTTGAGCAATTTTAGCCATAGCCAATCTTACATTTTCAGCCACGACAACTGGAACGCCATAGTCCTTCTCAGGTATGCGACTCAAAACAAGTGCAGAGGCTCCAGCTGCTAGCGCAGCAGGAATATAGTCCTGGCCATCAACGTCAACCCCCGGCAAGGCGAAGAAAAGGTCACCCTCTTCAAGCTTGCGCGAATCACAAGCCAAACCGCTTATCTCAGCCGTCCCGCCGGTCATCAGCAGCCCTGAAAGCCCTGAAATCAACTCATTCAGTTGGAAATTCTTTTCCAAAGAAGACCCCATATCAGGCACCAAAGCGTACCCAGATTTTTGCACCGTATCGAATCACATCACCCGCTCGTGGCGACTGTTCTATCACTTTTCCACTACCAGTCAACTTGATATTCAGTCCACTGCGACTCATTGACTCCAAAACCTGTCGGTAGCTCATTCCGCCAAAATCAGGCATCCTGCTCGTCTTTCCGGCAACCACTGTCGCAGAAATTTTAGCCTTGCCCTTTGCAGTCTTTCCTTTCAGGCGTCGCTCTGGAAGTGCCTGTTTCGCGACCATTTCAGTATGTGGGATATCGAGATAGCGTAGCGAGTCCTCAGCGATACGACTAAACACCGGTGCAGCAACCAATCCCCCATAGGTCTGATCCTGTGGTTCGTCGATCGTCACCAACATCAACATCGCCGGGTTTTCTGCCGGGACCATCCCAATGAAAGACGAGACAGTCTTATCTACTGAGTAGCCACCGGTCACTGGATCAACTTTCTGCGCGGTGCCAGTTTTTCCCGCGACCTTGTAGCCGACAACTGCCCCCCGGGTTCCTGTCCCCCCCGACTCCGTAACACCGACCATCATATCTCTAACCGTTTTTGCAGTATTTTCGGAGACGACACGGCGAACAACATTTGGTTGGCGGCGATAAGTCTGGTCTCCCTGACCATCAACGATCCTCTCAACCAGATAGGGCTCCATCAGCAAACCACCATTGGCAATAACCCCCATAGCGGCGACCATCTGTAATGGTGTGACACTCACTCCCTGCCCAAACGAAGCGGTTGCCAGATCAATTTCGAACCAGCGATTCGGCTTGCGCAGCAGTCCATTCTCTTCGCCAGGCAAGTCAATCCCGGTCTTTTCTCCGAAACCAAAATTACTTAAATATTGATAAAGGAGCTCCCGCTCCAACTTCTTGCCTAATTTTGCAAAACCGATATTCGAACTGTATTTCAGCATCTTACTTAAATTCAGACGCCCGTAACCTTTGTGATCACGGATCACCTTGCCACCAACTTCAAAACGTCCGTTTTCACAGTCAACTTGACTTTCAGGACTGAGTAACCCCTCTTCCAAGATGCCTGCTAACAGGAAAGGTTTGAAAATAGACCCTGGTTCAAAGGAATCGCTAACTGTTCTATTTCGCCAGTCTCCAGGTTGATAACGGTTCGTCGCGTTAGGGTTGTAAGATGGTTGACTCGCCATTGCCAGCACGCGCCCACTCGCCGGTTCGATCATGACAACGGTACCGCCAACCGCGCTACTCTCTTTGACTTGTCGAGCCAACTCCTTTTCAGCGATATATTGCAGCGTCCGATCGATCGTCAGGTAGAGGCTGCCACCCGGAGCACCACCGCGGATATCCTGTTCAGCAGTTGCCAACCCTCTCCCGCGGGCATCGCGTTCAGAGATCAACAGTCCGCCTTCCCCCTGTAGCTCTGCATCGTATATGAGCTCGATCCCCTCAAGACCCCTGGGATCAAGACCGGTAAACCCAACCACTTGCGATGCAACCTGCCCTCTGGGGTAATAACGCTTATGCTCACGAACAAAGTGCAGTCCCGTCAGCTTGAGACCTTCAACCTGCTGTGCGATCTCTGGTGAAAGCCGCCTTTCGATCCAGACGAAACGCTTGCTCTTGCTCAACTTGGCGCGCAGACGTTTTTCGGGAATATCCAGCACTCTGGCCAACCGCTCGGCGACCTTATTCACTGACTGAATTTCAGTTGGATTGGCGTAAAGTGACTTCACCTCAAGACTTAAAGCCAATGCTTCGCCATTGCGATCATAGATGGCTCCACGCTGTGGCGTTAACTTGACTACACGCTGATGCTGCTGATCTCCACGTGCGCTAAGGTCGTCGGCCAATACCAACTGTAGATAGCTGGCACGAGCAGCAATAATCAAAAAAACCACGACAAATATTGCGCCGATTACCCGGATGCGTAACTTCATGCTCCGTTCAGTCGGCGCCATATCAATCCACCCTTATGATTTGGCCAGGGGTTGGTAGCCGCAAACCCAGTTTTTGACGAGCCAGGCCCTCTATCCGCTGAAGACTGCCCAGGTGCGCTGCTTCGAGCTCAAGGCCCTTGACCTCTTCTTTAACGGAGCGAATCTGACTTTCAATTCGGGAGATATCATACTCAAGGTTGATCGCCTGCAAGCGCGACCAGACAAACACGAGTGAAAGGACCGCCATCAGAACAATGGCAATAAAGACGGGGGTCAAGCGCGGACGATGCATCACAAAACCGTTAATATTTATAACTGTACGCTGTACGGCTTCAGACATCGCCACCTCCTGTAGATCTCAATTTCCCGCCGTCAATCCAGGCGACTGACAGCCCGCAGCACTGCGCTACGAGAACGGGGATTCATTTCAATTTCGTCCGCCTGCGGCTTCAAGCCCTTACGGGTCAAAACTTTTACGGCGGGCTTGTTTTCGCACCGACAAACAGGGAGTCGTGGCGGACAGATACAGCCCCTGCTCTGGTCACGAAACATGTGTTTGACGATCCGGTCTTCCAGCGAATGAAAGCTGATGACCACCAGGCGCCCTCCTGGTTTGAGCAGTTTGATTCCACGGCTAACGCCTTTCTCAACCTGCTCCAACTCCTGGTTGACTGCAATCCGCAGTGCCTGAAAAACCCTTGTTGCCGGATCGATCCTCGAAGGCTTATAGCTGCCCGGAATCGTATTACGAATGAGTTCTGCTAATTCCCCAGTGCGGCTAAAAGGTGCGGTCTCACGCTGTTTCAATATCGCCCGAACGATACGTTTAGAGTAACGCTCTTCGCCATACTGAAAAAATATCCTGATGAGCTCCTCTGCCGGCAGTTCGTTCACCAGGTCACCTGCGGTCTGCCCGACACTGCTATCCATCCGCATATCGAGTGGTGCATCAAAACGAAACGAAAAGCCGCGCTCGGCCGTATCGAGTTGATGCGAAGAGACCCCCAGATCGAGCAGCATGCCATCCAGACCGTCAATCTCAAGCTCAGCCAGAACCTCAGCAGCCTGATCAAAGGTCTTGTGATGCAGACTGAAGCGACCCTTCCAGGGAGACAAGACTTCCGCGGCCTTGGCAAGCGCTGATAAGTCACGATCAATCCCGATCAATCGTGCCTCGGGGGCCTTCTCCAGAATAAGGCGAGAGTGACCCGCCCCGCCGAGAGTTCCATCGAGGTAGACTCCACCAGCCTTTGGCTGCAGCAGGTCGAGAACTTCACGCGGCATAACTGATTGATGTTCAAAGAGCAAGTCCACAGCGGTTAAAAACCAAGATCGGCTTGACCCTGCTCATCCTCGCGAAGCAGGGACTCCGACTCACCTGTAGCATCGACATGGCGCTGTAAATTCCAGATTTCAATTTTTTCGATCATACCAACAACAACAATGTCTTTTTCCAAGGCTGCATACTCACGCAGAGACTGTGGAATCTGGATTCGTCCCTGGCGGTCAAAGCGACATTCTCTGGCTGGAGCGATACGGGTGCGCAGGTTTGCTGTGCGCTTGGGACCTGCGGGCAAAGACATGACATTTTCGCAGATTTTCTTCCACGCAGAGGCAGGATAGGCGGCCAAACCGCCGTCAGACTTGGTGACAAAAAGAGATTCATCGCCTGTCGAGTTCAGAAGAGAGTCCCGAAATAGTGCCGGAATACTCGCCCGTCCCTTTAAATCGACAGTATTGTTGAATTCCCCGTAGAACATAGCTCCCCTGTCACCGTTTAACACCGTTAGACACGATTTGGGGAAAATATACCTAGAGATCTACTTGCTGTCAAGAATAATTGTGATTTTTCGCGGGGTTTGTTGTGGTGGGGAATCGGGCCAAACAAAAGAAAAAGCCGCCCTCTGCGTAACGCAAAAGAGCGACTCTTTAAAACAATTCTTCATGACATCAGATTAATCAGGAAAAGATCTTAACCTTTTAGAAAATCAGGGCAAACGCATCTCAACAGCTTCGATTCGACGGTCATCCATCTCTCGGACTCCAAAGCGGATAGCATCAATTTCGCAAAAATCACCCTCAACCGGAATTTTCCCCATTTTCTGCATCAAAAGTCCTGCCAGAGTCGTGACATGTTCTTCGGGGAGCTTAAGGTGAAAGCGTCGATTCAAAGCCCTTAAAGAAACGGCACCATCAATCATAAAACACTTCGGCCCAAGTGGGCTAAAATCTGCTTCTTCAATATCATGCTCGTCATGAATCTCGCCAACAATCTCCTCAACCACGTCTTCCAATGTAACCAGACCTTCGACACCACCATACTCATCGACCACAATCGCCAGATGCTCCTTACGCTCCCGAAAAATCTGCAACAACACAGCAATCCGGTTCGACTCCGGCACAAAGTAAGGCTTGCGACAAATTTCTTTTAGAGAAAAAACATCCTCCTTGCCGATACAGCTAAGGATATCTTTTGTATGAATGACACCAACAATATTATCGAGGCTTTCCTTGTAAACCGGAAAGCGTGAATGCCGAGCCGATCGCAAAATCTCAAGGATTTCATCAAAACTGCTTTCAGCGTCAACACCGACAATCTCAGTACGCGGAAGCATGACGTCGCGGACCCGCGTCTCCGACAAATCAAAGACACCATGCAACATACGCCGCTGCTCTGCTGCAACCACCCCGCTCACTTCGCCTGCTTCGATAATGGCACGAATCTCATCTTCAGAAAGAGTGGAATCCTCGCCTTCACCACGATGGAAAAAACCGGTCAGTAATCCAGAAATTTTGGTAACGACATAAATAAGCGGAGCGAAAATCCATAGAACCAGCAATATCGGACGTAAAACAAAAAATGAGGTTTTCTCAGGATGCTGAGCCGCGTAGGTCTTAGGGCAGACTTCAGCAACAATCAAGAGGACCGGCGTCAGGATCAGGATAGTCATCAACTCGCCACGCTCGCCATATTGACTGACAAAAAAACCGGTCGCGACAACCGAAGCCGCAATATTAACCAGATTATTGCCAACCAGAATGCCACCTAGGAGTCGATCAGGTCTCTCCAGCATCTCTGCCAACTGAGCGGCCCCGGCCCGCCCTTTTTGTTGTAAAAACTTTATCCGTAATTTATCCAGAGCCAATAATGCGGTCTCCGAACCTGAAAAAAAACCGGACAGGAGCAGAAGCAGAAACAACACTGTCAACCGCCATAAATTTTCCTCTGCCATCAATGACTCCAAGTTGAACGAAACACAGCAACACAAATATGCCAGCGCACATAGTATAGCAGTTGCAAAAGTCTGTCGACAGACCTGTTGAAACCTAAAGACCTAAACTGATAATTGCCGCACACACATAGACCATGGTATAAGCGGCAGGAATGCACAAGATCAACCGCTTTCCTTAAGCAGGACTCTCCATGACAATCCCAAAAGAAAGCCTCAAGAAGCACGCAGAACTTTGCCTCCAGTTGCATCATCACAACTACCTCTATCACAGCCTCAATGCGCCTCAGATCAGTGATGCCGAATATGATCAGTTAATGCGCCAGTTACTCGAGATTGAACGGGATCTTCCCGAGTTGGTTAATCCAAATTCCCCCTCGCAAAGGGTCGGTAGCAATTCAGAATCGGGCTTTCGCCAGATCGCCCACAACCGTCCGATGCTATCACTGGAGAATGCTTTCAGTACAGAAGATCTGCGTGAGTTCGATGCCCGGCTCAAACGTTTTTTGGGCAGTGATGATTCGATCGAGTATCTCTGCGAAATGAAACTCGACGGAGTTGCTGTCGAACTGGTCTACCAACAGGGTCAACTCCAACACGCTTCGACCCGCGGCGACGGTCAAGTCGGTGAAGATGTCTCTGCCAATGCCCGCACTATAGGCGCTATTCCTCTGCAGCTACAAACCGATGCACCTCAATTGCTCGAAGTGCGTGGTGAGGTCTACATGGAACTTTCGCCTTTTCGTCAACTGAACGAGCAACGGCGCGATGAAGGAGAAAAAACCTTCGCAAATCCACGCAATGCAACCGCTGGCAGTCTACGTCAACTCGACCCACGCATTACGGCCAACCGACCGCTCACGATCAGCTGCTACGGCCTGGGCGAGATCCACTCCGTCAATCCTCCAACAAGTCAGCTCGAGATGCTACAGAAGTTGCGTGAATGGGGCCTGCGAGTCAACCTGGAGACTGTCGCCCTGGCCAGAAATATTGACGAGGTTCTTGAGCAGTACCACAACATGCTTGCAAAACGTGACAGCCTGCCGTTCGAAATCGATGGGATGGTAGTCAAGGTCAACAGCTTCGCACTACAACAAGAACTCGGTGAAAAGAGTCGAACTCCCCGCTGGGCAATTGCCTGTAAGTTCCCGCCACGCCAGGCAGAAACCCTGCTTGAGTCGGTGCGCTTTCAGGTCGGACGAACCGGGGCCATAACCCCGGTCGCGAACCTGCGCCCGGTCAATGTCAGCGGTGTCACCGTATCCAGTGCCAGCTTACACAACTGGGATGAAATTGACCGTCTTGGTATCAGGATAGGCGACCGAGTCATTGTCGAACGTGCAGGAGACGTCATCCCCGATATCGTTAAAGTTGTTCTGGAAAAACGCAGTGGCGATGAGCAGCCCATCCCCGAACCAACTATCTGCCCGACATGCAGCTCCCCAGTCACTCGTGGCACAGGCGAAGTCGTCCCCCGCTGTCAGGGGCTAACCTGTCCTGCCCGGCTAAAGGAATCTCTCAAGCATTTCGCGTCACGCGGTGCCATGGATATCGAGGGACTTGGAGATCGCTTCGTTGAACAACTCTTAAAGGTTGGATTGGTTCATAACGTGGCTGACCTCTACCGTCTGACCAAAGAAGATTTCTTCCGCCTCGAGCGGATGGGTGATGTCCTCGCCGAAAAGCTTCTGGCTGCCATCGATTCCAGTCGCACGCAGCCCCTCGAGCGACTGCTTTTTGGTCTGGGAATCCGTCATATCGGAGTTCATCTGGCAAAAATTTTGAGCCGACGCTTTGGTAGCCTCGAAGGACTGCGACAGGCGAGTCGTGAAACACTGATCGAAACGCATGAGGTCGGACCACAGGTTGCAGATAGTTTGCTTGCCTTTTTTGCCGATGACCATAATCTCGCAGTTCTTAACCAACTGGAAAAATCCGGAGTTCAACCAGACACCAGTATTCCTCCACAGGGAACAGCTTTAGCGGGTAAGGTTTTTGTCTTTACCGGCAAGCTTGAAAAATTCAGCCGCAGTGAAGGCGAAGAACTGGTGGAGATACGGGGTGGACGCGCCAGTGGTTCGGTGAGCAAGAAGACCGATTTTCTGATCGCAGGACCCGGCGCTGGCAGCAAGCTATCCAAGGCCGAACAACTCGGAGTAAAGGTTCTAGGAGAAGAAGAATTTCTACAAATGATCAAGGAAACATCTGAGGAAGATTGAAGATGCCTCTAATTCGTCAATATCTGTTGATTACTGGCCGCGTACAGGGTGTCAGCTTCCGTTACTACACCCGGCAGACCGCACTAAAGAATGGTGCCACCGGCTGGGTTCGCAACCTGCCTGATGGCCGGGTGGAGGCAGTGATTGAAGGGGAAGAGCTGGCGGTTAATGCGACCGTTGACTGGTGTCGCTCCGGCCCTGAGTGGGGCCGGGTTGATCAGGTTTTGGTTGAGGCACGGGAATTCATTGGAGAGTTTGAGACTTTCAGCATTCGCTGAAAGATAACGACTTCAAACAACGACCCCCCATCACTGATCGAACCCCACAGGTTTCAGAATTCGATCAATGATAGGGTTTACTTTTAAATCAATTTGAATCCACCACGGCGACCTTTTCCGCGATGACCCTTCATCTCTGAGAGCTTGTCAGCTTTCTCCTGTTGTTCCAGGGTGAGAAGAGCATAAACCTGTTGTTTCATTCTGTCTCTCTCTACCATCATTTCAGTCTTCAATTCTGCTTGCTTGATTGCCTTGGCAAGAAAATCCGCTTCGTTAAAAGTATCGGCAGCTTCGACTTCGCGTAATGCATCACGGCTGGCGCGCATCTTTTCACGAAGCTGTTGTCTGTCTTGCCACTGCTGAGTCATCAGCGCTTCTAACTGAGTTTTCTGCTCTTCGGTAAGATCAAGGAGAGTAGCCATCATCTCCATTCGATGGCCCATCCGGTCCTCATGTTGCTCAAAATTCAAAGCACCCTGACCTTGACTGGGGCTGCCACAGTCGCCCCTTTTATCACATGAGCCACAACCACCTGCCCCTGCCAGAGCCAGGCTTCCGGTAAGTAGTGCACCAAGGACCAGGGTTGAAACCAAAATTCTTTTTTTCATGGTCATTCTCCTCTTTTCTGTAAGTGGTTTGTCTACCCTTTGTTTTTTCCACTATAGAGAAAAGAACCTTAAGCGAGGGTTAAGAGCTGTGCCTCTTGTGCAAAGTTGTGTAAAGAGATTCACAGAACTGAGCTCAGGAAAACCTGAGTTTATAGGCTTTTGCATTTTCCAGAGTTTACATTTCTTTACACCGCCCTAGAATGGTTTTCGTTATGATAAGAAAACTAACTGGAGAAATTATGTTAAATCGAATTTTGATCATAGATGACGACACCGAACTCTGCGAACTGCTGAGCGATTATCTGGGCAGTGAGGGTTTTGAAATCCAAACCGTTAATCATGGTGAACAAGGCGCAATGCAGGCACTGACAGAGGAATACGCACTGGTGATCCTCGATGTGATGCTTCCGGGGATGAACGGATTTGACGTGTTGCGTAAGATCCGTGAAACCAGCAAGTTGCCAGTGATTATGCTGACTGCTCGCGGCGACGATATCGACCGGATTGTCGGGCTGGAACTGGGTGCAGATGATTATCTGCCGAAGCCGTTTAATCCACGTGAACTCGTTGCACGAGTGCGGGCGATTCAACGACGGACCGAAACTTCGGCACCACAGTCCAGTACGGATCTCTTCTCAAAAGAAGTAAGTGTTGGCGACATTGTACTCAGCACCCTCAACCGTAGTGTTAAACGAAACGGTATGCTGATCGAGTTGACTTCGGTCGAATTTACTCTGCTGGAAGTGCTGTTGCGACAGGCGGGTCAGGTGATCAGTCGCGAAGATCTGGTCGCAAAAGCCCTCGGCCGTCGTTTATCAGCCTATGATCGCAGCATTGATGTCCATATTAGTGCTCTGCGCAAAAAACTCGGTCATCAATACGAAAAAACCGAACGGATCAAGACCATCCGCGGCATCGGTTATCTCTATGCTCAAACGGAAAGTACAAACTGATGCATAGCCTGTTTGTCAAAATCTTCCTTTATTTCCTACTGACTATCATCATCGTGACCTCAGCTGGAGTTTTTCTGACCTATCTACGCGATCAGGAGTTTCCACCGCTAGCTCACCAGAGTTTTGCTAAACACGCTATTGCTGAGTATGGTCATCGCGCCATCAACGTCTTTGAAGAGGAGGGAATCTCTGAGCTCGACATCTTCTCCGAAAAACTGATGGCCGATACAGGTATTCGCATTATCCTTTTTGCTGAAGATGGTCGTCCACTGACCCACCAACGTGTTCCGCGACCTATGCAGCATATGAGTCAACGGGCACTACGCAGCGGCGAAGTCGTTTACCCAATGAGGGGCCAGCGTAACTGGCTTGCCAGCCCGATTAAAAACCGAGCGGGCAAGAACTATGTTGTTGCCCTCGGCCTGCCAGACCAACCTCCGGTGGAGCATATTTTCAAAGGATTGACCCACGGATTTCTTGGTTGGCGCTTACTGATTCTGCTTTTGGTCTCTGCTGGTGCATGCTTCTGGCTAGCCCGTTCATTGACATCGCCAATCCGTCGCTTGCGACAGGCAACTCGTCAGTTTGCTGCCGGAGATTTATCAACTCGGGTTGGAGACCAAGTCACAGGAAAAAATGAAATTGCTGGATTGGCGGAAGATTTCGATGAAATGGCCGCAAAAATTCAAACGCTTGTTGCCGGTCAAACGCGCCTGTTGCGGGATATATCTCACGAACTACGTTCGCCACTGGCACGTCTGGGAGTGGCTCTGGAGCTGGCACGACAAAACAGCAGCAGTGAAGTGCAACAAAAATCCTTTGCCAGAATTGAACTGGAAGCTGAGCGAATGAATGACATGATCGGCCAGTTGCTCAGCCTGACCCGTCTGGAAAATGCGACCGATAAACTGCAGCGCACTGAGTTCGACCTTTTTGAGCTACTTGCTCGACTGGTTCAGGATGCCGACTACGAATTAAACAACGTCGATAAAAAGGTAACCTTCACTGGTCCAGACCGTTTGACTATTTACGGAGACGAAGTGCTGCTGGCACGGGCATTTGAAAATGTCATCCGTAACGGGATTAGATACACCGGGGATGGAACACTGGTTAGCGTCGAGCTAAGGGATGAGGCGGGCAGAGTACTGATCCGAATTGCCGACCAGGGACCGGGAGTCCCGGATGAATCCCTAGGCAAATTATTCGAACCTTTCTATCGGGTAGCGGATGCACGTGACCGCCAGAGCGGCGGCACCGGCATTGGCCTGGCTATCGCTGAGCAGGCGGTCCGCCTGCACGGTGGCAGTATCAACGCAATAAATCGGCCCACTGGCGGACTATTGGTCGAGATCTCGTTGCCAGGTGACAGCTGCGACTAATCTTTTCTAGCGCCACCTGAAAGATTAATTCTTCTTCCGCAACGGGAGGGAACAGCTGTAAACATCGCTGCCTGGCAATCCATGCTCTTTCGCAACCCGCTTGACAATCTCTTTCCAACTCAACCCTCCCTCAGCATGCAACCGCTGCAGAGCTTCTTCAACGGACTCTTGCGGAAGCCCTACCTCCCCCGCCGCCAACATCAACACCAACTCTCCTTTTACCGTCTTCTGTGAAAAATATTCGCTCGCTGCGGCCAACGGGCCCAGAAACAGCTCCTCATGCTTTTTAGTCAGCTCACGACCAATCGCGATTTCACGCTCTGGTCCACAGATCTGCTGCAAATCATCGAGAGCAGCCCGCAACCGATGCGGAGTTTCATAAAAAACCAGAGTATGATCAGCCGAATCGAACTGTTCGATAAATTTTTGCCGCGCTCCCCTTTTCGAAGGTAAAAAACCGGCAAAGCGAAAGCTGTCGGTTGGCAGACCGCTAATCGACAGGGCGGCAATCATTGCGTTACAGCCGGGCACGCAAGCAACCTCTACCCCGGCCATACGGCAAGCACGCACTAATCGATAACCGGGATCGGCAATTGCCGGGGTTCCTGCGTCACTGATCAAAGCAACATCATCACCTGCTTGCAGTCTGGCCACCAGCTCGGGACTGCGCGCGTGTTCATTATGTTCATGACAGGAGATCAGCCGGGACTTAATACCATAGTGATCGAGCAAGCGACGACTATGACGGGTATCTTCGGCGGCGATCAGCGCAACCTCAGAGAGAATCCGCACTGCGCGATAGCTCATATCTTCAAGGTTGCCGATCGGCGTGGCGACCACGTAAAGAGTTCCAGTCAATTCTGCTGCTCCAACTCTTTGATCCAGAGTGCAACACTGGCATCGCTCGGCATCCGCCAATCCCCTCGCGGTGACAAGGCAATGGTTCCGACCTTAGGGCCATCAGGCAAACAAGAACGTTTGAACTGTTGGCTGAAAAAACGACGATAAAAGAGCAGGAGCCACTTGCGGAGCTCTTCGAGAGGGTATTCTCCGTCAAAAGCCAGTGCCGCCAGTTGCAAAATCTTTTGAGGTGGATAGTGTAAGCGCACCAGATTATAGAGATAGAAATCATGCAGCAGATAGGGTCCGACCACCTCTTCCGTGATCTGACCAATATCACCATTTTCATCTGGAGGGAGCAATTCAGGGCTGACCGGTGTCGCACAAACATCCGCTAACACCTTGGAAATTTCACCCTCAAATTCATACTCGGCACACCAGTCTACCAGGTAGCGCACCAACGTTTTAGGGACCCCACAGTTAACGGCGTACATCGACATATGATCACCGTTATAGGTGCACCATCCAAGAGCCAACTCAGAGAGGTCTCCGGTCCCGATCACTAGCCCACCAACCTGATTAGCAACATCCATCAAAATCTGGGTTCGTTCGCGGGCTTGAGAGTTCTCGTAAATGATATCCTGCTGTTTCTCATCATGACCGATATCGGCAAAGTGCTGACGCACGGCTGCGTCTATCGACACAACACGCAACGAACAACCAAGAAGTTCTGCAAGCTTTTCAGCGTTGGATCTGGTGCGGTTACTGGTCCCAAATCCGGGCATGGTCAGAGCGTGAATCCCTTTGCGTGCAAGGCCGAGCCGATCAAAAGCATGAATCGCAACCAGCAACGCGAGGGTCGAATCGAGACCGCCGGAGAGGCCAATGACCACATCAACACATCCGGTATGTCGCAAACGCTTGGCTAAGCCACTGGTCTGCAAGGCAAAGATCTCCTGGCAGCGCTCGGATCGTGCAAGCTCGAGCGTCGGGACGAACGGCGTTCGGCTCACCGAGCGTAGTAAGTGGCAGACTTCAGAAGATGTCTGGGAGAAATTAATGATCCGATAGCTGCGCTGCGGCCTTGCATTGGCAAAACTGCTATTGCGCTGTCGCTCACCGATCAGGCGATGCAGGTCGATATCTGCCAGAGCTAACTGGCTGTCGAAACAGAACCGATCGGTTTCAGACAGTACCTGACCATATTCGGCAATCAGGCTATGTCCGGAAAAAACCAGGTCAGTACTCGACTCATTCGGGCCAGCTGAAGCATAGGCATAGGCAGCCAGACAACGAGCAGATTGTGAAGAGACCAATTGACTACGATAGTTACGCTTGCCAAGAAGCTCAGGGCTGGCAGAAAGGTTAAGTAACAGAGTCGCCCCCGCAAGAGCTTGAGACCCGCTGGGTGGTTCGACCGCCCAGAGATCTTCACACAGCTCTATGCCGACCCGCAGCTCCGTAAAAGATTGGTCCTGAAACAGCAAATCTTCACCAAAGGGGATCGGCTCCCCAGCGACCAATAGATGGTCACTATTACGTTCAGTTGCCGAAGAGAACCAGCGTTGCTCGTAAAATTCACCGCTGTTAGGGAGGAAGGTTTTCGGGACTGCGCCGCAGATGACTCCACCGGCGATAAAGAGCGCACAGTTGAACAGACGGCCACCCTGCTCCACAGGTGCCCCAACGACCAGCACCGGCGTATTCTCCCCTGCACTAAAACGAACAAGATCAAGCAGAGCCTCTGTAACCTGTTGCTGAAGGAGTGGCTGAAAGAAAAGATCTCCGCAGGTATAACCTGTAAGACTGAGTTCAGGATACAGGCAGAGTGCCGCTCCTTGTCGACCTGCCTCTCGTGCAGTCGCCTTAATCTCGGCCAGATTAAAGTCAACATCTGCCACCCTCAACTCCGGCGTAACGACCGCCAGGCGCAGCATTCCCAGTTGTTTCAAATTTATAGACATCAGCTACTCCCGATCATTTCTCAGGATTATGGCACAATTTCATATGTTTTGGACAAATCAGGGTATTCGATGGCCAATTGCCGTCGGATAAACCAAAGGGCAAAGACAAAGGTTCGGCGTCGAAGCGTTAAAACCCCGACAGATCAAAGGCCGCGGGCAGATGCTCAATCTGAGCACAGCCATTACAATCCGGCATGACCGCGATCACATCGAAGCGCGGCTGCAGAGTGGTTTTAGTCTCTGCCAGATACCACTGCGCAGCACGAATGATCTGGCGTTGCTTACGTAAACCGACGGCTTCGGCCGGAGTGCCATAAGCGTTACTGCGGCGGGTCTTTACTTCGACAAATATCAGTTCTTTTTTCGTGCGAGAGATAATGTCGACCTCCCCAACTGGCGTCATGAAATTGCGCTCGATGACCTTCAAACCCTGTCGCTGCAAATAGAACACAGCCTGATCTTCACCCCAAGCACCAAGATCGAGTCTAGCCTGGCTCATTACCCCTCCACAAATTCCTTAACCCCAGCGAAGGTTAATCGATGGGGAAGAACGGGACCTTTGGTAGCGATAGCCCGACGATGCGCTAAAGTCCCATAGCCTTTATGTCCAGCGAAACCGTAGCCTGGATACTGTCGATCAAGCACCACCATAAGCCGATCACGTGCAACCTTGGCTAAAACCGAAGCCGCTGCAATTGACAATGAACGGCTATCGCCTTTTTTTAATGTTAGCTGCGGCAAGTCAACCGGCAATGGGGTAATCCCATCGATCAGCAGATAATCGGGCTCCCCCTGCAATTTTTTCAGAGCACGCTGCATCGCCAAGAGCGTCGCCTGCAGAACATTCAATCGATCGACCTCCTGAGCTGACGCGAGACCGATACCGTATGCTCGTGCCTGCTGCCGAATCAAAGGAAAAAGCTCTTCGCGTTTCTTTTCGCTCAACTTTTTAGAATCGTTCAACCCTTCCAACTGGAAGCTATCAGGCAAAATGACGGCTGCCGCAACCACTGGTCCGGCGAGCGGACCGCGACCAGCCTCATCAATTCCGACGACAGCAGAAAAACCTTTCCCTTGTGCCTGTTTTTCAAAGTGCAAGGTCGAAAAGGCTTGTTCAGTGAAAAGCTCAAGGTTAGCCACGATATCACAATCTCCATACAAAAAAGCCCCGGCAATTGCCGGGGCTCATGGTAATCAATAATACAATATCAGACCATACGTTTCTCAGGAATACGTGCCGCCTTACCACGCAGGTTGCGCAGATAGTAAAGCTTGGCGCGACGCACACGACCATAGCGAACGACCTCAATCTGGGCAACGCTTGGTGAGTGAAGTGGGAACACCCGCTCAACACCAACACTACCGGAGATCTTACGCACGGTATAAGAAGACCCAAGGCCACGATTGCGACGCCTGATACACATCCCTTGATAAATCTGGATCCGCTGCTTATCACCCTCAGTAATTTTTACGTGCACTTTCAAGGTATCACCAGCCTTAAAGATCGGGATATCCTTCTTCATCTGTTCCATTTCGAGTTGATCGACGATGTTCATCCTTCTTCCTCCCTGTTACCTATTTTGTTAAAAATCTGTTTTCAGTCGTTTGGTATAAGTTGAGCGACATATTCGGTCGCCATTTATATTCACTGCACTTATTTACGCAGTTGTTCAATTACCTCAATATCCTGCTCACTCAGCTCAGCAGTCTCCAACAAGTCAGGTCGACGTTGCAGGGTACGAATTAACTGTTGCTCGCGTCTCCAGCAAGCAATTTTGCCATGATCTCCCGATAGCAATACATCTGGAACTTTCATCCCCTGATAATCAGCGGGACGAGTGTATTGCGGAAACTCAAGAAGCCCATCCGCAAAGGAATCGGTTTCGGCACTAGTGGTATTACCTAGCACCCCCGGCAGGTGCCGCGATATCGCATCGATCATCACCATGGCGGGAAGCTCACCGCCAGTCAGAACAAAGTCACCAAGCGAGAACTCCTCATCAACCATCGACTGGCGAATCCGCTCATCAAAACCAGCATAGCGTCCGCAAAGAAAGATCAAACCCTCTTCGTGCGCCAATCGCTTGGCATGACCCTGATCAAAAGGCTGACCCTGAGGGGTCATCAACAAGACCCGACTATTCGGCGCGGCCTCCCTAAGTGTATCTAGAGCGCGGCCAACAGGCTCTGGCTTCATCACCATTCCGTCGCCACCACCGTAAGGCGAATCGTCGACTTGAAGGTGTTTCCCTTCTGCCCAATCACGCAGATTATGGATATTCAGATCCATCAACTGACTGCGAATAGCACGGCCCAGGATACTCTCATCCATCGGCGTAGCAAACATCGCCGGAAAAAGAGTTAATACATCAAAGATCACTTAGCGACACCGATCAGTCCAGTAGGCAAATCGACCTCAATCAATTGCTGCTCAGCGCTGATGGTGATAATAAACGCAGCAACCACCGGAATCATAACTTCACCAGCCAAACCCTCAACAACCCAGGTATCATGAGCGGCAGTGGTAAACATCGATTTCAAATGACCAAGTTCGCCATACTCGCGATCAATCACCTTGGCACCTTCAATCTGATGCCAGTAGAACTCATCTGGAGCTAACTCTGGAAGCAGATTCCGATCAAGCAAAATCCGACAACCCTTAAGCTCTTCTACAGCTGTCAAAGACTCAAAACCGTCAAAACGCATAAGAACAATGCCCTTGTGCAATGACTGGCGCAAGGGTTCTGTTTTTTTAAGTCGACCATCAGGCAAGCGCAGAAACACATCAGTCGCCGACAACAAGGGGGCAGGATCACCCGACAATGGTCGTACCTTGAGGTCTCCACGTAAACCGTGAGTACCCACAATTTGCCCTGATTCTATCAGGAAGTCTTCCGATATCGCCATCAACTGCTAGCCTTGATCCGGCACACAATCAGATGCAACCGGCATCACTCCATGATCTGCAGCGAAGCCCGTTTACTTTCACGGGTCGCCTTGGCGTTGAGGAGAGTTCGCATCGCCTTGGCGTTGCGACCCTGCTTGCCGATGATCCGCCCCATATCCTCCTGGGCAGCGGCCAGCTTAACCAGAATCGAGCCATCCTCAGCGATTTCCTCAGTAATTTCGATCTCATCAGGTTTTTCGACCAACGATTTGGCGATGTACTCGATCAGATCTTTCATGGGTCATCCTCCGGGTGGATGGGGCCGTGGCCCCGGATTCGGACCAGATTCAGGCTGGTGTAGATTCTCCGCCTTTGAACTTGGCCCAGACACCGGCATCACGCAACAGACGACGAACAGTGTCAGTTGGTTGAGCGCCCTCACCCAACCAGGCAAGAGCACGATCTTCTTTAAGATTGAGCAGCGGTTGCTCTTGGCTAGG
>JAJRRT010000063.1 GCA_024279255.1 Deltaproteobacteria bacterium
ATTAACTATAAAAGTTTTCGTGATTTACTCGATCTGGCTCGCGAGCACAAAGTATCTCAGGTCTATCTGCATAACTTCAAGTGTAGTGGCCGTGGTTTCAAAAATCGTGAGGATCTCGATCTGAGCCCGCAGGAGTGGAAGGAATTCTACCTTGTTGCCTTAAAGGTAAAAGAAGAGACCAAGGATCTGTTGATCTCTTTTGATGATCCGGTGATTGCCTCTTTACCCGGCTATGAAGAGAATCCTCTTGTCAAAGGTAGCAGCTGCGGCAAGCTCTCTCTCAATTTACGCCCCAACGGAGATATCACCCCCTGTGGTTTTATTCCTCTGGTGGTCGGGAATATTCTGAACGATGATTTTGAGGAGATATGGTACAACTCCCCGATATTGAACAAGATGCGCAACAAGGAAGCCAAAGGGAAATGCCAGGGCTGTGGCGTCTATGAAGATTGTCTCGGAGGTTGTACTGCCCGCGCTTTTGCGACGACCGGTGATTTGAGTGAACCTGATCCGCACTGCTGGAAATAGCCAGAACTTACTATTCAGGTCGAGGTTGTGCTCGACTGATAAACCCTGAGAAATGGAGGTTAACATGAAGAAGTACACTAAGCCCCGTGTTGTTGGTTCTTCCAACGTTCATCCTTGCTGATTGTAAAAAAGGGGAGCAGTTCACTGCTCCCCTTTTTTATAGCTGACTCTGAAAAGAAAAATAGTCTATGGCTCTCGATAATTTAGATGCTCCGCTGCGGATCACTTGGGACCTCTGTCCGTCTGGCCAGGGCAAACTCAGTAACGCAGAACTCCTAAAGGTCTCAGAACGGCTTCTTGATGCCGGAATCTTCTACCTGTTACTTGATGAGCAGCCGTTGCTACATCCAGGCCTGCCGGACGTTTTGAACCAACTCTCTGCCGAGGGTTGTCAGGTTAGTCTTATCATGGGAGATAACCCTGCCGAGTTTGCTCAATTGAGACAGCTCGAACGTCGTTATCCCCTGTTTGTAGATGCCAGTTGCTGGTTGGAAAAGCCGGCGGGTTTTGAGGGGCTTGAGTCCTTTTTTGAGAGATTGCGCGCGCAGGGAGAGAATCCGTCGTTGCTCTGGGTTCCCGTTGCCGGTCAACTTCAGAATCTATTCCCGCTGTTTGAACTCTGCGAACGTCTGAATGTTCCCCGTTTTAAGTTGCCAAACCACAAGATAACTGTTAATTCTGGGGTGGTTGAGACGGCTAAATTATTACAGGCCAATGATCTTGAGATGTTGGCCAAACAGTTGGAACGACAGCCGTTAAAGTTGAACAAAACAGCATTAGAGATCCATGATCTGTTCCTTTGGGAGTTGATATTCCCACAGGGTGGAGGCGAGCGTAGCGAATATGGTGGCTGTCAGGCTGGCAATAGCCTTGGCCATATCGCAGCAAATGCTGATCTCTGGCCCTGTTCCTCATGGCCGCAACCACTTGGCAATCTGCTGCGGCAGGACTTGATCTCTATCTGGGATTCCGCAGCCCGTCATCTAGTGCGTACCGAGGTTGCCAGCGAACCTGAAGATTGTGCCGGATGCCGTGATTACCCGATCTGTTTCGGGGGCTGTCGCGGCTTGGCCCGAAGTTGTCGGCAAGATAATGCCCGTCGTGATTTGCTCTGTAGCGGACCGCGCAAATAATGAGTCATTCTGAATCGATGACAGACCATATATATTTTGATAATGCAGCGACCAGTCACCCCAAGCCTGAATCGGTCTATCAGCAAACGCTCAAAACACTGCGCAGTGGCGGCAATGCCGGTCGGGGCAGCTATAATACGAGCCTGGCCGCTGAACGTCTGATCTTCAGAGCACGTGAAGCTTTAGCTGATTTTTTCACTGTTGCAGATTCCAGCTGTTTTGTTTTTACGCTCAATGCGACCACAGCACTCAATACTGCGCTTTTTGGTTTGCTTGAGCCAGGAGATCGGGTTGTTACCAGCAGCATGGAACATAATGCTGTCACCCGGCCATTGCGTCGTTTGGCTGACCTCGGCGTACAGGTCGAGAAAGTTCAGGCCGATACTGGGGGATTACTCGATCAGCAGGTATTGCGTCAGGCATGTCTGGCTCATCCGACCCGCATGCTGGTTCTGAATCACTGTTCAAACGTCAATGGCCAATTGCAGAACATCCATGGACTCGGTGCTTTCTGCCGCGAACATGGCATCCTCTTTTTGCTGGATGGATCCCAGAGTGCAGGGACTTTTCCGCTGGCAATTGAGGCTGAGATGATCGACCTTTACGCCGCCGCAGGTCATAAAAATTTGCTTGGACCCTCTGGGACCGGTCTGCTTTATGTGCGTCCGCATCTGCAGCTTGAGCCATTGATCTATGGTGGTACCGGTGGCAATAGCCATTCAGATCTGCAACCGGAGATGATGCCAGAGCGTCTGGAGAGTGGCACACAGAATATTGCAGGAATTGCCGGACTGTCCGCAGCGGTAGAATATATACAGGCAGAAGGCCTTAGCTCGTTGAGGGGAAGAGTTGAGAGACAACTTCAGCAACTCATTAACGGACTTGCATCGATACCCGGGATCAAGCTGTATGTTGCTGACCATATTTCCCGACAAGGTGATGCCCTCTCTTTTACAGTAGACAATATTGATCCAGCTGAAATTGGTTTTCGGTTGGATCAGGAGTTCGGTATTTCAGTGCGAGTCGGCTTGCACTGTGCTCCAGATGCTCATCGTACCTTGAAAACCTACCCGCAGGGGACGGTCAGGGTCAGTCCAGGGATTTTTACTCGTGACGAAGAGATCGAAAAGCTGATATTTGCACTTAAGACGATATGTGAGGCTCAGGTTGCCCCCTGAGAGAATCTCGATTTTTCTGAGCTAAGGAGACAGGCTATGCGTATTTTTCAATCTCTGACGATGGTTCTGCTAGTGAGTCTTTTGCTCGCCTGCTCGCTGCCCCCTGATAAGCCGGTTACGCGTAAAGAGTTGGGCCAGTCGGGCATCTACCGAACCTATAAAATTGAGGAGTCTCCCGAGGAAGTGCTCAACGCTCTCAACATGGAAGGGGAGGTCGTCTTAAGGGGTGAATATCGTGACAGGCCTGTATATATTAAAGTGTTAGCAACATCTTCAGGGCTCGAAATTACGTCATTTGACCGTTAACCATCAATTTACTCATGCAATGTATTCTGCCCCTGTAGGAGCAGGATTTAATCTGGCGGGGAGTCAACCATGAAAACATACGTTCTCGACACCAACGTTCTACTGCACGATCCCCAGGCGATATTTCGCTTTGAGGACAATGAGGTTGTCCTGCCGTTAACGGTTATCGAAGAGATCGATCGATTCAAAAAAGAACAGAGTGAAACCGGTCGAAATGCACGCCAGATCTCACGCATTATCGATGGTTTCCGTAAACAGGGTAAGCTTGTTGACGGTGTACCCCTTGAGAGCGGCGGTCTTTTTAAGGTTGCAATTTTCCGGGATGAAGCAATGAAGCTTCTGCCATCTGAACTTCGGGACGAGAAGGCCGATAACCGAATTCTGGCCGTGGCTAATGAACTTGTCGACGCTAGTGAAAATACAATTATTCTGATCACCAAAGATATCAACCTGCGTATTAAAGCTGACACCATTAATCTCTATGCGGAAGATTATGAATCGGACAAAGTCTCAATCGATGACCTTTACTCCGGGACCTCTGAACTGCAGGTGACCAGTGACCAGGTTGATCAGTTCTATGAAAATGGGGAACTCGAGCTTATTGGTGATTATGTTGCAAACCAAGGGGTGACCCTGATTGACGCTGCCAACCCCTCCCATTCTGCTATTGGCCGCTACGATGCTCTTCAACAGAAGTTACGACCATTGTTGCGTTCGCCGAAAGACGGTATCTGGGGTATTCATCCGCGAAATCGTGAGCAGCAATTTGCCTTCGATCTTTTATTGAATGATGATATTCGTGTCGTGTCACTGGTTGGTAAGGCCGGTACTGGCAAGACTTTATTGGCGATCGCTGCCGGGCTGTTAAAGACCGCTGATGAGTCAGTATATAGCCGCTTATTGGTATCACGTCCAGTCTTCCCGATGGGGCGAGATCTCGGTTTTCTCCCTGGTGATATTGATGAGAAGTTAGCTCCCTGGATGCAGCCGATTTTTGACAACGTTGAGTTGCTCCTCTCCAGCGTCGAGGAGGGTGGCAAGCGCAAGCGTGGCTATCGTGAGCTTATCGATCTTGGTTTGATGGAGATTGAACCCCTGACTTACATCCGTGGACGTTCGATCCCACGTCAGTATCTGATTGTCGATGAGGCCCAGAATTTAACGCCCCACGAAATCAAAACGATTATCACCCGGGCTGGCGAAGGGACGAAAATAGTACTGACCGGTGATCCCTATCAGATTGACAATCCCTATGTTGACGCCTCAAGTAATGGTTTAACTTATGCAGTTGAACGTCTTAAGGGACAAGATATTTCAGGACATATGACCCTGACAAAAGGGGAGCGTTCACCGCTTGCCGAGCTCGCGGCAAACCTGCTTTGATGAAGCAGTTATTCCACACGTTTTTGAAAGTTCTTCATCTATGCTACTGCTAACAATTGAATCTTCCTGCGATGAAACGGCAGTTGCCGTTGTTCGTGACGGGCGTGAAATACTTTCGAACCTGATTGTTTCGCAAATAGATATCCACGCACGTTTTGGTGGTGTTGTCCCTGAACTTGCCTCTCGTCAGCATTTACAAGCAATCTGTCCGTTGGTTGATGCCAGTCTGGAAGAGGCCGGGGTCAGTCTGAAACAGATTGAAGGGATCGCAGTCACTCGCGGGCCAGGACTGATTGGTGCTCTTCTGGTCGGGGTCTCCTATGCCAAAGCCCTTGCTTTTTCCCTCAAGATTCCTCTGGCCGGGGTTCATCATATCGAAGGGCATATCCTTGCAATCCATCTGGAGCAAGAAGTCGCTTTTCCATACCTTGCCCTCGCTGTTTCCGGAGGGCACACACATCTGTTCCGTGTCGATGGAATTGGGCAATACACTTTACTTGGTCGGACCATTGATGATGCCGCCGGTGAGGCATTTGATAAGGTCGCAAAAATGCTGGGTTTACCATACCCTGGAGGGCCGGTTATCGATCGACTCGCTACGAAAGGGGATGCCTCCTGTGTGCGGTTTCCTCGGCCGATGCTGAAAAAACCGAATTTCGATTTCAGCTTCAGTGGTATGAAGACCTCAGTCCTGACTTATATTGAGTCGCTGTCCGGGGAACTGACTGACCAACGCGTGGCAGATATCTCTGCGGCATTTCAAGAGGCGGCGATAGATGTTTTAATGCAAAAAACCTTGCGAGCAGCCCAGGATCAAAACTTGTCACGAATCGTTGTGGCTGGAGGTGTCGCTTGTAACTCCGGCCTCCGTCGTGAATTCCAGAGTGTAGGAGCAAGTAAGCAGCTTGACGTTTATTTCCCTTCGCCGTTACTCTGCAGTGATAATGCCGCTATGCTCGCTGTCGCTGCGGATCATTATCTGCAGCGTGGCGCACGTAGCGCGGCTGACCTTAATGCCGTCTCTAACTGGCCTCTGGTTGACGCGGCCAGTCATTTCAACCTGTCCTCGTGAGTATTAACGGTTTGCAGGTTCATTTTAATGCCCCGATCTGGAGGGTTCGTCATGTGGCGGCGTTGGTCATTCTTTAGACAATTCAAACTGAACCTGATCCGTCTGCTGCGTCTACAGGACTCACCCGAACGGATTGCGCGCGGCGTGGCACTCGGTTTTTTTATCGGGATGTCTCCGACCTTCGGCGTGCAGATGGCCCTGGCTTTTTTTGCCGCAATCATCCTGAATGAAAATAAACTGGCTGCTCTTATCGGTGTCTGGATCACCAATCCGCTGACCGCACCATTTATCTACGGTCTCGAATATGAAACTGGCCGGATTCTGATGGGATTGGCACATCCTCCAATGCAGATCCAGTTTAACTATCACTTTCTCCAACTTTTTGGCTGGCAGGTCGTTCTTCCCCTGTCTCTGGGAAGTCTACTCTTCGGGATTGTTGCGGCCATCATTGGCTATACAGTTACGCTTAGATTTGTCCCTGTAATGCGCACCTGGCGGATTCAACGGTGGCCACGTCGGCGCGACAGATTCAAGAAATAATACTTATGGATTATCGCACCAAGAAAAAATTCGGACAGCACTTTCTTAATGACCAGTATGTGATCGATCGGATTATGCAAGCTGCAGATATCAGCTCCTCTGATTCAGTCGTAGAGATCGGTCCAGGACTTGGTGTCTTGACCGAAAAGCTACTGGAAGTTGCAGCCAGGGTTGAGGTGTTTGAGATCGATCGCGATCTGATTGCCCGACTCGAAAATTGGAGTAACCCGCGGCTGATGATCCACAGCGGTGATATTCTCAAAGCGCACATCCCGAAGCTCCTGAACGCACCACCATATAATCTGGTTGCCAACCTGCCGTATAATATATCCAGTCAGGTTGTCTTCTTATTGTTAGAGAATCGAGAACTCTTCTCGAGCATGGTTCTGATGTTTCAGAAAGAGGTTGGTGACCGTCTTTGTGCCGCACCTGGCTGTAAGGATTACGGTATCCTCTCAGTTCTTTGTCAACTCTGGTATGAGGTTGAATCTGTTGTTGATGTTGGTCCGGAATCTTTTTCTCCGCCACCTAAAGTCGATTCCGTAGTCCTCAAGTTCACACCATTGCCCGCACCAAGGGTCGATCCTGTCGATCGCCTGTTTTTTACCAAGGTGGTCAAGGCGGCCTTCACTCAGAGACGTAAGCAGTTGCGTAATAGTCTGATGGCTGCGGGCTTTTCACGCGAGCACGTTGATCACTCCCTCGCAACGGCTGAGATTGCCCCTTCTCGTCGTGGTGAAAGTCTCGACCTGCCTGACTTCTCCCGTCTGACAAAAGCACTCTATATATTGAAGTGAAGTTCTCCTTATCTCCCCGCCATGCTTGCGCTCCCCACAACTGCCAGATATCATTAAGTCCAAAGTTATTTTCTTCCCTCCTTGCATGTTGGAGAGCATATGAAGATCAATTTTGTACCTCATGGTCACTCAGGCAAGATTTTGCCAGTTCCAGAGCTTCTTCGTCTCCTTGATCAGCGGTCTTCGCCGTACCAGAATCCTCACCTCAAGCCCTTGGCCGAGATTCTTCTTCAGCAGGTTCCAGATGCCCTGCGTGGCGGATTGAGTACCGATAGTCTGTTTGAGACCCTTGAGGCTGTCAGTCATTTCCTGAAAAACCGAAAAAAAACAATTCAGGTGAAACTGCTCCCTCTTGATATTGCGGGGCGATATTTTCTTTTCAGTAATGCACCAGATGCTAACTACATCTTTACCAGCATTCAGGAATATCTTCATCGTGAAGCATTTAATTTTCGGGTTGTTTGTCATCCCATCCTCACCGTAAGTCGCAAGAATGGTGAAATTGTTTCGATTTCCGACGCGGAAGGGGAAGGGGATCGTGAATCCTTTGTCTGGATTGAATTAAACCATTTCGCAAAGACCGGTAAGAAGTCTCTGCTTGCTGCAGTTGAGTTGATCAACACCGCTTGTCTGCAAATTTCTTCTTCACGGCAACTCTTATTGCAAAAAATGCTGGACCTGAGTCGTGGACAAGGCCTCGAAGCTTACGCTGACCTCTTTAGCTGGCTCTGCGCCGACAATTTTTTACCCATTGCCGCGCGCAGTTTCAGTGAAAAAGAGGGGCAGATATCTGAAGTGGCTGACAGTAGACATGGTGAAGATAGTCTATTTAATGACCCTTTGGGGCAAAATCTTAACGCCATAGACCTCTATCAGGATGTATTTTCGGCTCGAACCACAACTCCGGGCCGAGTTGTTCTGGATAAGAGCAACTTGCGTAGCCCTATACACCATTTTGAACGTCTGACCTATCTCGGTATCCGTGAGTCCCAACCTTCAGGTGAGGTTATTGAACAAGGCTTTTGGGGGTTTTATACTCAGCAGGAATCTGAAGAGCCCGCTTTGAGTATTCCGGTGTTGCACGCACGGATCGATAAGGTTCTCAATGACTTACATATACTCCCGGCCAGCCACAATTACCGGAAGATTCGCGAAATACTAAATTCTTTCCCAAAGGTAGAGCTCTTTTTGATGGGTAACGCTGAATTGCTGCGAATGGTGAATTTTTTTGTACAGATGCACCGTCAATCAGGAGTAAAAATTGTAGTTGCTCCCAATATGTCTGGTTCGGGGCTGACACTTTTGTTGATTATGCCCCGCAGTTTTTATTCAGTCGCCGGGATGTTACGAATTGAAAACTACCTGAAACGCTATTTCAAAGCCCAGTCGGTTGACAGTAATATCATCCATCTGTCAACTGACTACTTGAGTGTGCACGTCAGTCTACGAATCCTGCAACATGACCTGAGTGTCGACATGATCCAGTTGGAGCATGGGTTGACCCGATTGGCGCTTCCCTGGAATCGTAAGTTCCGACAACTACTTGAGCGTGATACCAAGCAAGACTCTCAGCAACTTCACCGCCGATATCGCAAGGCTTTTGATGAGGAATATAAGACCAGGCTCCACCCCCGTTTCGCTGTCCGCGATGTAAGAAATATTGAGCGAGTTCTCGTCGAAGGAGAGGCTTTTTTTGATCTCTGGGGACCATTCGAGGGTGATGAGCGCTATTACCGACTGCAGTATTACAAGAAGTCCCGCAGCTATCTCAATGACCTGATGCCATTTCTTGAAAATATGGGATTGACTGTCATCGAAGAGGTCGATTATCTGGTGCGTCCAGGAGATGATGGGGTTTTCATCAAGAGCTTTGCCATTACGGCCAAAAATGAAAATGCTTTGCCGATGTCTCAGCTTAAATCTTCGCTCCTCGAAACACTGGATGCCCTGGAAAGAGGACAGGTCGAAAATGATTATTTGCATGGATTGTTTCTTCTGACCGGTCTCAGCTGGCAGGAGATCGATGTTTTCCGCGCTTATCGTAATTATTTCTTTCAGCTCGGTACGACCTTCAGTAAAAAGCGCGTCGCCTATGCATTAATCCACAACCCGCAGGTCGCTCTGCTTCTGTATCGCTATTTTGAGGGCCGTTTCAAACCTTGTCCGGAGTGGCAAGATCCGATGGCACGTGAAGAACTGGTCCTTTCACCGGTACGGATGGCGTTGGTTGATGCTTTGTCCAAGGTTACCGAGAGTAATGAAGATCAGATCTTGCGCACAATTTTTAACCTGATCGATTCAACGGTGCGTACCGGCTTCTTTATGCGTCGCGAGATGGACGATTATTTCATCAGTTTCAAGATCAGCTCTCTCGGTGTGATCGAAATGCCTGCACCGCGACCTATGTTCGAAGTTTACGTACACTCTGCGACCATGGAAGGAATTCATCTGCGCGGCGGTAAGGTCGCACGTGGCGGTATCCGCTGGTCAGATCGGCCCGATGATTTCCGCACCGAAGTATTGGGTTTGATGAAAGCTCAGATGACAAAGAATGCGGTGATCGTTCCTGTCGGAAGTAAGGGCGGGTTCATCGTCAAGACCGAATTCAGTAGTCGTGAAGAGGGGCTGCTGCTGGTCAAAAATGCTTATCAGCATCTGATGATGGGGCTTCTCGACCTGACCGACAACCAGACCGGTAAAAGGATCGAACGAGCCCCACAAATTATCGCCTATGATGAAGAAGATCCCTACCTGGTGGTTGCTGCAGACAAGGGAACGGCACATCTTCCTGATACCGCCAATGCTATCAGCAATGATTACGGTTTTTGGCTAGGTGACGCCTTTGCCAGTGGCGGATCTCACGGTTACGATCATAAAAAACTCGGTATTACCGCCCGAGGCGCCTGGGAGGGTGTGAAGCGTCATTTTCGGGAAATGGGGCATGATACCCAGGCTCAAAAATTTACGGTTGTCGGTATCGGTGATATGAGCGGTGATGTCTTCGGCAATGGTATGTTGTTGTCGAAAAAGATCTGTTTGAAAGCCGCATTTGACCATCGTCACATTTTTCTTGACCCGGATCCTGACCCTGCAAGCTCGTTCAAGGAGCGCAAGCGACTTTTTAATCTGCCACGTTCCTCCTGGGATGACTATAAGCGTGAACTGATTTCTGAGGGCGGTGGGATCTTTTCTCGTGAACTCAAAGAGATTCCGCTCTCGCCCCAGTTACAGCACTGGCTAGGGGTGCGTAATAACTCAATAGACGTCCCAGGGCTGATTCAACGCCTGTTATGTGCAGATGTCGACCTGTTGTGGAACGGCGGTATCGGTACATACGTAAAGGCTTCGACTGAAACAGATTCCGATGCCGGGGATCGAAATAATGACGGTGTCAGGGTTGATGCGAATCAACTACGCTGTAAAGTCATCGGTGAAGGCGGGAATTTAGGACTCACGCAACGCGCGCGTATTGAATTTTCTACACTTGGTGGGCGTATCAATACCGATGCAGTCGATAATTCAGCCGGGGTCGATAGTTCCGACCACGAAGTAAATCTGAAGATTCTGCTGCAGGTACTGCGTAACAGTCGCAAGATGAAGACCCTCGAAGAGGGTTATGAACTCCTGGCTGAAATGGAAGAGACCGTCTGTCACGATGTTCTGTTAAATAATTATACTCAGACCCTTTCGATCTCACTCGATGAATTACGTTGCCAGACAGATCTGGAACCTCATCTCGAATTAATGGACCGCCTGAGTAACTCCGGCCTGCTCGACCGACGTGATGAGTTTTTGCCCTCGCGTAAGGAGGTTGCAGCACGGCAACCGCCCAGGCTTTTGCGCCCGGAACTTTCAGTATTGCTCGCCTACAGCAAGATGGCCTTGTTTCGCGGTCTGCTCGATGATGGGCTCTCCGCAGGCCCGGTAACGCAGAATCTGCTGAATAGTTATTTTCCACAACAGGCGCGTAAGCGCTATCCTGAAATGCTCAAGAAACACCCATTGGCTGATGAGATTACCGCGACCGTTATGACAAACCACGTGATCGATCGCGCAGGTAGCAGCTTCTGCCAAAGAATCTCTCGCCTGAGTGGGGCCTCACAGGCCAAGGTTGCTAACAGCTATCTTCTGCTTGATCATCTGCTGAAAGCCGAGGAGATGCGTCAGGCTGTTTTTCTCCTCGATAACAAAATCTCTAGTCAGAAGCAATATCTGCTTCTGTTCGAACTGGAGCAGGTCCTCGCTAATTCATGTCTGTTTCTTCTCAACCATGAGTTGAACTTGTTTAGAGATGCAAAAGACTTGCAGCGTTTGAATCTTTGGCTCGAAGAGTATGTCGAAGTTCTGCCTACGGTACTTTCTGCTCCCGTTTGGAAAGTCTGTCAGCAGCGCAAGGAAGAATTAATCGCGGCGTCAGTGCCGATGGTGCTGGCCGAGCGATTTGCAATTCTTCCACAGTTGAAGAACTTCTTGCCTTTGCTGCGACTGGTTAATGAAACTAAACTCGAAATGGGCCCCTTGGTGCGTCTGAGTATCGAGGTTCTTGAAAAGCTCTCTGCAGATGAAGTTCTTGGCGGCGTTGAGAACATGCCGGTACACAACAATTGGGATCGGAGCGCACGTGAGGCGCTACTAGGCAGCTTGAGAAATGCGTTGTTCGGTATTGTGCAGAAGGTAGCGCTGGAAAACAACGGAGAGAGTCTCGCCTTCTTCCGCAAAGAGAAGCAGAGATATCGTAACTATCGCGAACTAAGAGAGAAGCTCGCGTGTGACGATGTGACTAATTTTCATCCCTACACTGTCCTGCTGCGTTCTCTTGAAGCATTGCTTGGTAGTTGATTTTACTGACACATGCAGTTATAACAAAATCTGGATAGAGCAGGGGCGGAGTCATAACCGCCCCTCTTTTTATAGTATGGAGTGAGTCATATGAAAAAACGAACCCTGGGGCCCTGCGTCACCTTTTTCCCGCAACCGACAACGATCATCAGTTCTCTGTCTGGCACTGGTGAGGTTAATCTGATGACCGCCTCCTGGGTAGGTATCGTCAGCAAGACTCCACCGACTATCGCAGTCTCACTAAATAAAGATCGCAAGACTTACCAGAATATCAAGCAGACATCTGAGTTTGTGGTTAATATGGTGCCGTCCAGTTTGGCGCTCGAGGCCGACTATTGCGGGATCCGCTCAGGCCACAATGAGAATAAGCTGGATCAGACCTCTTTGTCCCTTGAACCTGCGGATCAGATCGCGACCCCTATGTTGGTCGAGTCCCCTTTGAATCTTGAGTGTCGACTGGTGCGTGAAATTGAGCTGGGAGACTACCGTTTGTTGTTGGGCGAAATTGTCGAAATTCATGCGACCGAAGCGGCCTTTTCGGTCGAGGGTGAGATAGAGACAAAAGCCTTCGACCCCCTTGTGTATTTGGGTGGGATACGTCAATACTGGAGTCTCGGTGAGAAGCATGCCGATGCCTACAAGGATGGGCTGCAAATTGTGAAAAAGAAATAGTTCGACAGCTGTTTTATGGCTGTGGTATAGGGTAGAACGCTTTTTTAGAGGGATGGAAATCTCTCATGTCAGGAGGCCCGGGACAATGTACTGGAGCCACAAATTCCTGATTACACAAACTTATACTGCCTGGATCCTTTGCGACCGGGACGGAAATGCGATAGCACTCAGACTCTGGAGGATTACCTTCAGTGTGTAACTATGCCTTTCGTTTTCGGAAGGCATTTTTGCTAAGATAGGAAAGCCGTTGTGAAAAAAAGAAAATCAATTCTTGATATTGCCGGGATGAAAAACTCTGGTGAGAAAATCAGTGTATTGACCGCCTATGATTACCCCTTTGCCCAGCTGATAGACCAAGCTGGAATCGATATTATACTGGTGGGTGATTCGGTCAGTTCGGTCTTCTCCGGTTATGAAAATACCTTGCCGGTGACTATGGATGAGATGATCTATCACACCAAACCAGTGGTGCGCGCTTCAGAGCAAGCTCTGGTGGTCGCCGATATGCCTTTCATGTCCTATCAGGTCGATCAGAGCGATGCACGCCGCAATGCCGGCCGTTTGATCAAAGAAGCTGGTGCCCAGGCGGTTAAGCTCGAAGGGGGAGTGAATATCGCTGAAACCATTGCTGCAATTACGGCGATCGATATCCCAGTGATGGCACATATCGGTCTGACCCCGCAATCGATCCATCGCATGGGCGGATTCAAGGTACAGGGCCGGCAAGATGCGCAAGCCAGACAGATCCTTGCCGACGCCAAGGCCGTTGAAGAAGCAGGGGCCTTTACGGTGGTGATCGAAGGGATTCCAGCCAGCCTCGCGGCAGAGGTCAGTGCCGCCCTGAATATCCCGACTATCGGCATTGGCGCTGGTCCCGATTGCGATGGCCAAGTGCTGGTTATCCACGATATCCTCGGCCTCTGCGATAAATACTCACCCCGATTTGTTAAACGCTTTGCCGATGTGCGTCAGACCATCAGCGATGGGATTAGCGATTATATCGGTGAGGTAAAGAGCGGCACTTTCCCTGCTGACGAGCACAGTTTTAAATAATCAAACACAGAGGCGAGAAGTGGGAAGTGAGAGATGAGAACGGGCTTTGATTTTTCCAGCTTCGCACCTCCAGCCTCTAGTTCCAGATTCAAGTTGGTTTTTTATGATTACGATTAATTCAGTATCTGAAATGCAGCAGTGGAGTCTGCAGCAGAAAGCCGCCGGTCGACGAATTGCCTTTGTACCGACCATGGGGTTTTTACACGAGGGTCACCTTTCATTATTGGATGAGGGGCGAAAAAACGGTGACCTGCTGGTCCTCTCTATCTTTGTTAACCCGGCTCAGTTCGGGGTTGGTGAAGACTATGAAGATTACCCGCGCGATCTGGCGGCCGACGGCGCACTGGCCGAGCAGGCTGGGGTTGATGTCATCTTCGCCCCGACTGCCGCGCAGATGTATCCACGCGGCTTTGCGACCTGGGTCGATGTCGAAAGGATCACAGATATGCTCTGTGGCGCCAGCCGACCTGGTCATTTTCGTGGGGTGACAACAGTAGTCGCCAAGCTGTTTAATATCGTACAGCCCGATATCGCCTTCTTCGGTAATAAGGATTTTCAGCAACTGGCCGTCATCAGGCGTATGGTAGTTGACCAGAATATGCCACTTAAAATCGTTGGACTGTCGATTGTGCGTGAAGCCGATGGCCTGGCCTTAAGCTCGCGCAATACATATCTGACGGTCGAACAGCGGATGCAGGCATTATCGCTTTCTCACTCCCTCGCTGTCGCCCGGCAACTCGTCGCTGATGGGGCACGTGACGCCGCACCGATCCTCAAGGAAGTGCGTGATCTGATTGAGGCACACCCTGAATTGCGGATCGATTATTTGCAGATCTGTCATCAGTTCAGCTTGCAGGAACAGACCCAGGTTGATGCTGACTCCGTTTTGTTACTGGCCGTGTTTGCTGGTAAGACCCGTTTGATCGATAATTGCTTTTTGATCTGATTTCCCTAAAAAGAGCTGCGATACTATGCCGAAATCAAAAGAAGCTGCCCGCGCCAATCTGGAGAACCTCTACCGTATCTTTACTGTTCCTGAAGCCCCGGATTCGACCCTGGGGACTATCGATCAGGCGATTAGCGATGATGTCGCCGGTTTTCTGGGGACCCATATCGTCGCACTGGAACGGACCATTGAGGATATCGAAGCCGATTTTCTTTCACCTGAAATCCCCGAAGATCCGACCTTTGTCTCGGAATATACCGAATTCGTAAAACAGAAGCTGGTCGCCCAGTCGGTGCATACTGCCGCTCCGGGGTTCGTTGGTCATATGACATCGGCCTTGCCCTATTTTATGCTTCCGCTCGCCCGACTTATGACAGCGCTCAATCAGAACCTGGTCAAAGTCGAGACATCCAAGGCGTTCACGCCGATGGAGCGTCAGGTACTGGCCATGCTGCACCGGCTGGTTTATCGAAGCGACGCCGGATTTTATCCTCAGTGGGTGCATAACAGTCAGCATGCTTTGGGAGCATTCTGCTCAGGTGGAACGATCGCCAATATCACCGCCCTCTGGGTTGCCCGCAATCAGCTATTTGCGCCTGATGGCAACTTCAAGGGGATCGCCGCCGAAGGTCTGCATCGCTCGCTTCAGCATCTGGAGACTGATGGACTGGCAGTGTTGGTTTCAAGGCGTGGCCACTATTCGCTCGGCAAGGCCGCCGATCTGCTCGGCATAGGGCGTGACAACCTGATTAAGATCAATACTGATGGTGATAACCGCATCGACCTGAAGCTGTTACGACAGGAACTGCAGCGTCTGAAGTCGAACAACATCCGACCGCTGGCGATTGTCGGTATCGCCGGGACCACCGAAACCGGCAATGTCGATCCATTGAACGCAATGGCAGACATAGCTGCTGAGTACAACTGCCATTTTCATGTCGATGCCGCCTGGGGAGGACCGACCCTCTTCTCGAAGAGCTATGCGCCGCTGTTGAGTGGGATTGAACGTGCCGACTCCGTCACCCTCGATGCCCACAAGCAACTCTATGTGCCGATGGGAGCCGGGATGGTGGTTTTTAAAGACCCGACCGCACTCTCGGCAATCGAACATCATGCGGCATATATCCTGCGCCTTGGCTCAAAAGATCTCGGCAGCCATACCCTCGAAGGCTCGCGGCCCGGCATGGCGATGCTGGTGCATGCCGGGCTGTCGATCATCGGCCGTAAAGGGTACGAGCTATTGATAAATATAGGAATCGAGCGGGCGCGTCATTTTGCCAAACAGCTCAGGAACCATGAAGACTTTGAACTGACCAGCGAACCCGAATTGAATATTCTGACCTATCGCTATGCCCCTCAGTCTGTGCGCCGGTTGATGGCCGCCATGAATCTGGAGCAAAAATGCCGGGCCAATCTTCTGCTCGATCAGATCAACCGGTTGATTCAGAAAGATCAGCGCGAAGCTGGCAAAACTTTTGTTTCGCGGACAAGGTTGCGCTCCAAGGATTATGGGACCAAGGTCATTACCGTACTGCGTGTGGTGCTGGCTAACCCGTTGACCACTGATGCAATACTGCAGTCGGTGCTTAAGGAGCAGGTCGAGCTGGCCGGGCAGCCCGAAATCTGTCAGTTACTCTCAAAAATCAAACAGTTGAGTCTTCCTCAAACGGATACTGACCTGATCGCTGAAGATTGAACGAAGATGGCTAATATCCATACCGCACAATATCTGCTTAGCTCAAATACTTTGCTCGAAGCAGGGGCCTTACTAGAAGAGCAGGGCCGTATCCTTGAAGTCGGGCCCGTTACCCAGGTAAAGAGGTCAGCGCCTGATGCCGCAGTTATCGATCATGGTGACGCGGCGCTGCTGCCAGCCTTTGTCAATGCCCATACCCATCTCGAATTGAGTCATTATCCCGAATGGGCTTCGGCCGCTGGTGTCGGCTCAGAATCCTGTCGCTTTGTCGACTGGATTTTGCGTCTCATTGTTGTTAAACGGAGTAATCCGGTCGCAGCGATGGACGCAGCGATCAGGACCGGCATCCGTATGTGTCTTGAATCGGGGACCGCTGCGGTTGGCGATATTCTCTCCTGGTACGACGGGCGAAGCGCTTTTACAGACGCCCCGCTTTTAGGGTGTATCTTTCTGGAATCCCTTGGCCAGGATGTAGCACTGACCCAGCAGCAATTCAAGAAGCTGAACGGGGTTCTGAAAGAGCAGGGGACAGGGAATTTCGAATTTGGTCTTAGCCCCCACAGCCCATATACCATCAGGCCCCAGTATATGACTCAGCTCTTTGAGCATGCGCGTAAAAAGCAACTGCGCAGTGCAATCCATATTGCCGAGTCACCAGCCGAGGTCGATTTCCTGAATAGCGCCGATGGTGAATTGGCTGAACATTTCTATAGTGCTATCAATTGGCATCAACATCGCCCCAAAGCCAGACATATGCGCCCGATCGAATACCTCGTCGAACGGGGGGGTCTGTTTAAAGATCAACTGCTGGTACACGGTGTTCAACTGGATGAATCCGAGATCGACCTGATCGCCGAGGCCGGGGCGCAATTGGTCCTCTGCCCCCGTTCCAATGCGTGTCTGCAGGTCGGTATCGCTCCCGTTGCCAAGCTTAAAAAAGCCGGGATCAGGCTTGCCTTAGGTACCGATAGTCTCGCCAGTAATAGCAGCCTTTCATTGTGGGATGAATTAGCCTTTGCAGCTAAAACTTACGGCGATACCTTTAGCGCCCAGGAACTCTTCGCTTTAGCCACGGCCGGTGGCGCAACAGCCCTTGGTCTTCAACATGAACTGGGGGCGTTGAAGCCGGGCCTGCGAGCCAGCTTTCAGGTCGTACCGCTCAAAGAACAGATTGAGTCTCAAGGGTTGCTTGAAACCTTGATCAGTGAAGGCGAGGGTCGGCGGCCTGAGACCCTGGTGCTTGACGGTCAAGTTGTCAACTTCGATTAAACTCCCTATACTTCTGACTAACCCTGATCGGCAAGGAGTCGTTGGTGATTGTTGAATATGGAACCATTGTAGAGCTCAAAGGGCGTCAGATTGCGGTGGTCATGTGCCAGAAGCAGAGCGCCTGTAAACACTGCCCCTCATCCGGAGCCTGTCAGATAGGTGATGATGGTAAATCGATGCTGGTAGAATCTTACAACCAGATCGGTGCAGAGGTGGGGGATAAGGTCAAGGTCGTGACCAGCACCAAGCATTTTTTGCAGTCCTCTTTTGTGCTTTACATAGTACCGGTCATCGGGTTACTTATCGGCGCTATAGTCGGGCAGATGGTTGCAGAGAATACTGATGTTGCACTTGATCCCCAACTCCTTGCTGCATTGATCGGAGTCGCTTTCATGGTCGGGACCTTCCTCTCTATCCGAGTAGGAACGCGGGCCTTAAAGCGTGAGATCTTCATGCCGAAGATTATCGAGCTGCAAGCTGAACCAGACACCCAAGCCAATGAAATTGCTGAAACATGAGCATTAAGATTATTGCCAGTAACAAGAAGGCATACCACGACTACTTCATCGAGCAGACCTTCGAAGCCGGCATGGTGCTGCGGGGGACCGAGGTCAAGTCTTTACGTCTCGGGCATGTCAATATCAAGGAGTCGTTCTGCCGGATTCGCAACGGTGAGGTCTTCATAGATAATATGAATATCAACATCTACGAACAGGGCAATCGTGAAAACCATGAACCGACCCGCCGTCGCAAGTTGTTGCTGCACCATCTTGAGATCGACAAGCTGATCCGTCTCACCGAACAGAAGGGTTTGACCCTGTTGCCGACTAAAATCTATTTCAAGCACAGTCTGGTCAAACTTGAAATCGGCGTTGGACGCGGTAAGAAAATGCATGACAAACGTCAGGATCTCAAGAGTAAAGAGGCTAATCGTGAGATGGCTCGCGCGATAAAAGATGTAAATCGTTAGTGAGTGCCCAGTCGGAAATCTGGTTGGGCTTGAGTTGATTTAATATTCGAAACTATTTAAAACACTGCTTGAACTATGTCCTCCTAACATGGGATAATAAAAACACTTCGTACAACAATCCCGAACACAAGAATCTGTCATTTTTTAATGGGGGTGCCAAGGTTTCGACGGGGGTTGGAAGCGAAGGTGGCATGCCGGAGTGGGCTGGCTCCGAAACAAAGCCCATACTAACAAACGCCGATACTGACGTTC
>JAJRRT010000064.1 GCA_024279255.1 Deltaproteobacteria bacterium
ATCGAGATCCTCACGATTTTTGAAACCACGGCCACTACACTTGAAGTTATGCAGATAGACCTGAGATACTTTGTGCTCGCGAGCCAGATCGAGTAAATCACGAAAACTTTTATAGTTAATCCGAGAGATAACCGAACTCATAGTGCTGCGTACTCCGGCCTCAGCCAGTGCGTCAAGCGCAGCAACAGCCTTAACAAAAGAACCGGGTCGGTTACGGAAATCATCATGCAAAGCGGCTTCTGCGCTATCAATACTGATTCCGACACTGCGAAAGCCAGAGGCCTTGATCTTCTCGGCGGCGGCATTGTCGAGCAACCAGCCATTGCTGTTCATCGAGACATTCAGCCCCTGCTGGCGGGCATAATCAGTAATTTCGAAGATATCCTGACGCATCAGGGGCTCGCCACCACCAAAGTTGATAAAGGGGACTTGATGCTGAGCGAGACGATCTACGATCTGTTTCTGTTGAGCAGTTTCAAGCTCATCACACTGTTCCTCACGACTGTAACAATGGCTACAAGTGAAGTTACAGCTATAAGAGAGGGTCCAGTTAAAGGTCAGTGGTGCGGAGAATTGTTCAGTTAGTGGATTGGTCATAGCTGAGCCAGCCCCTTTCAAGGAGATCATCGACAAATTCCTGCACATCATTCAACAGAGTTGCCTCATCAATATCAAATTCTTCCTTCAGCTCAGAGACAACCTGTGTAATTTCACGGCTACTATCACACAGCGTCCAGATCATGCCACCTAGCAGGTTCAACTGGTGCATCATTCCGGAGAGTAACAGGATAACTGTTCCCTCATCATCAATTTTTTCCCCTGCTTCCAGACGATCAATGACCGCCTGCTGACGGCGTTTTTCAACCCGCCAGACGATATCGGGATTGCGATGCAATCTCTTCACAAAAAATATCCTTTCAACAGAATCAGCAAACCTGAGTGACTCGTACAGTTAATCCTATCCTTTAATTCTGGCCCTTTTGCTCGCTGCCAGCGTTGTATCTTTTTGACTTAACGCAGGCTAGGTCTGCATCGATACGCCTTGACAGCAATCAAAATGTCTCAGAATTACACGTCAGGATTAACCACACGGGCCACTAACCAATCCGCTCGCGATAAAAAAGCATGTTTCCTAACACAAATATCAGTCCGACCATGACCGCGACCTTGCCGTACAGGCCAACTCCGGCAGTCGTACCGGCAATTTGCCAGGACTGAACCAATCCGGCACCGATAAACATACCGATCACGATCAACCCGGCATCAGCATCGCCCTCACCCGATTTGATCAACTGGCGAAACGGGCAGCCGCCAAGCAGTACAGAAATCAGACCAACGAGCAACATGCCGAGAAAACCCCAGAGCATATCCAGATGTGCACCCGGTTGACCGTAAAAACCAAGATGGAACTGACCGGTCGCCAGGCTGGTGACAAGACCACTCACCAAAAAAATCAAAAAGCCCCAGAAAAGTGGCGCCCGGTATCCCATCAGCAGGCCGTCGCGGATCGATCCGGTCACACAAAAACGGCTACGCTGCGCCAGGACACCAAGGAACAGTCCAACAGCCAGAGCAATCAGTACCGGGGCCGACTGGGCCGCACTGCCACGCGTTGATTGCAGAATGAATCCAGGCGGCCAGAGGATAAATGCGAGCAACAGCAAAAATCCGAGCGGCACCCAGATCCCGGCACCATCCGGTTTCTGCTTGCTGCCACCGATATGAACTCCGGCGGCCAACCCTTTGAGACCTAACCAAACACCGATAACCAAGCCGGCAATTCCACTTAAGGTTGTCAGGTCGCCAGCCATAAACCGAAAAAACATTTTAATCGGGCAGCCGATAAAGACGGCGCACCCAACAATAAGAAAGATGCCTGCAAAGAGCCGCGGCAATGGTGCGCTGCCGCCGCGAGACTTAAACTCACGGCCCAAAAAGGCTGCGACTACAGCGCCCAGTACAAAACCAACCAATTCGGGCCGCAGATACTGCATCCGCGGATTATCGTGCAGACCAAGGGCTCCGGCAGAGTTTTCCAGAAAGCAGGATACGCAGATGCCAGAATTCTGAGGGTTGCCCCAGAGAACCAACATGACGCCAAGAACTCCTAAGCTCAAGCCAGACATAACGACCAATATATTTTGCCGATCAAGCCAATTCATTGGGATTATTCACAGCCTCCAGATAAACGGCTCTGAAGGTAATAAAGGCCGGTCAAGGTGTTCTGCAGCGCAAGACTTTGTGGATTCTTACGCGTACGGGCTGCAAACTCTGGTAACCGTAGATCTACAAGCTGTTGAATTCCGCTGCGCCTTGTCAGTGGGCTCGCCTTGTCGACGTAATCACCATTCAAGCGTACCGCGCGCACATAGTGATCGATCGATTCTTTAATCGCCCCACGCTCAAGCAGAATTTCCGCCTGCAAAATTTCACCGTGAGCCTCCTGGGGGTAATGTCGTGCCAATTCATCAAGTTTGAGCAGTGCTTCAGAAGCCTGCCCGGCCAGTCGCAAATCTTCGACCGGTTGATAAAGGTTATGTAGGAATTCAATCCGCGCCTGATAAGCTATCTGCTGCTCCATGGCTTTATCGAGTGCTGCTGCGGAGGTGTTCTTCTCCTGCCCGACCATCAGCAGGAAGACAACTGCCAGAACACAAACCAGAAGCCCCCCACCGGTCAGAATGTCGAAGCGATCACGACGCGCCATCTAAAACTCCTGATAAGGTGGCATGTTGGCGCGTTTTGCCATGGCACGCAATAGATCGTAATCAGAATCTTCAAGGGTTTCGTAGCCATCAATCCAGGCTGAGGCCAGAACCTTAAGCTCTTCCCCCTGGTAGCTGACGACATCTTTTTCAGTCAACTCCACCAGAGCCTTACGGAAATTCTCCACCAAGGTCGGATCAAGATCTTTACTCGCACCAAAAGTGCAGTAAGGAATAATCGGGCTCTCGGCGACAATATTGAAATCGTCAGCGGTAATCTTGCCGGCGCCGGTCATAAGTTCCAGATCAAGCGACGGCGCAGTGCCAACATCGTATTGACCGAAGTAAACACCATAAACAACTTTTTCATGCTTGAACGAACCAGCTGGAATTGCGTAATAAGCAATATCTTTCTCAGGATCGATACCACCCTGCAACATGGTGTCATATTGGGCAAGAAAACCACTGGGAGCCAACTGAGGACCGAAGACCATCCGTTTCCCCTTAAGATCAGCCAGGGTTTTAATACCACTCCCCTTGCGCGAAATAATTGATCCAGAGGTATAGCTGCCGTAACGACCTCGCTTCTCAGTGGCCAGTAGTTGCAGTTGACTCTCCTCATGCATAATTAAGTAGACCAACGAATTGGTATGGGTAAATTCAAACTCACCCGCGGCAAAGCGTTCTGAAAAGTCCTGGGTATCAACCGGCATCAGCTCAAAATCGACACCAAGCTTCTGTGACAGATAGCTTGTCAGCGGATAAAAACGCTTAAGTGTCTCTTCTTCACTATTACAATTCATGTACCCGATCCGCATTTTCTGCCGAGTCCCCTCGGGTTGACATGCCGTCAGGAGAGAAATCAGTAGTAGAATTATGATCAGTGCATATCTATTTTGAAAAAAGTTCAAAGCGCATTAACCTCAGGTTTACGGACAAGTGAAGGTGCAACATGCAGCAGACCCAGTCCTTCGCGACTGCGCCCATCCATCAGTTCGGGCTTTTTTGAGACGCTGCCATACCAATTGGGTCCGACATGAAAATCGTCATCCCCCGCATTATAAATTGTGAACTCAAAATTATTCTCGATGCGATTTTTTTCTATCACCGCATCTGCAGCTAGGACCTTTAATCCAGAGCGGCCATTACTTCGAATCAGATTACCCCGTACCGAGGCGATTGAATCTTCAAGATAGATGCCATGTTCGCGGTTTTGGTTTATGCGGTTGCCTGTTATCTTTGCATCACTGCGCTGCAGGTAGATACCACGACGATTGTCAATGACCTGATTGTCTATCAGCTGAACCTTGGAATCGCGCAGACTGATCCCGTTGATCCGATTAGCCTCTACCCGGGTACCACTCATCTGCAACTCGACGAATACAGCCCTGATCCCCCAAAGGTTGCCAATGATACGGCTATTTTCAATCACAACCTTCGAATCGCGAAACTGCAGGCCATTGAAGTTATGGCTGAAATCGCAATCGCTGATTGAGACTGTCGACTCCTGGAACTGGGCACCGCGCTGGTTATATCGAAAGGTTGAAGAGCTTAGACGGGCGATAGAATAGTGTGAGTGGAAGCCACGATAGCCGTACTCAACCAGACAGTGTTCAAGTAGATTCTCACCATTTTCACTCACCATCATGTTGAGTGCACCCCAGTCACCGGGCATGGGGTTAGCTTCAGCCGAAGTGAAAATAATCGGGTTATCCTGCGTGCCCAAGGCGATAAAACGCCCCTGCGCAAAGAGCTCGCTCTCTCCAATTCCATCCCCGTTGAGATCGATGCGGGCAAAGCTGACTCTGGTTCCGGGACGAATCTCTAAGGTAGCACCCATAGCAATCGTCAGGATTCCGTCAATCAGAACCTCGCCTTGCCAGATGGTATCTTCGTATATCGTGCTCTCCCCGTGATATTCAAGCGCAACAGCCGAGAGCGGGAAGAACACTAACAGGAGAATCAGCAGAGTTCTCATTGTATGGCATCTCCGGGAAGAGGCTTAAAGTCGATGCGGTTGTCACCTAAAGAGACCTGAAGGCTAGTTCGATATGATTCACTCGCCACGGCGCCCAGATCATTGCGATTGATCTGCAGCCCCTGCTGTTGCAAGGAACATCCGCTTGCCAGATAAAGTCCCTCCTCCAGATTGTCGACGATGCTCATTTGGACCAGAGACAAGGCGCTGTGATCAAAACAGAGCAGGCCGGCATCCCCACTGCTAATACGGCCGCCTCGATAGACAAGCTCTCCCCCACCCTGCATCAAGATCCCGTAACGCGCGCCAAGGATATTGACTTGGGTTAATTGTGGGGAACTGTCCAGGCTGAGAATACCGATTTCAGCACCAAGGATATCGACATAGTTGAAAATCGCAGCTTCTGCGGCTACCAGCTCAAACCCTGTCCAGTTCTCTCCCTGTGGTGTCGAGTCATCTAGCGAAAATTTGACTGGCAACCCCTTCTTTCCGGCGATAATCAACCGACCCTTGACCAGAATTTCGGTCCCTTTGTCCAGGTACTCCGGGTCAATTTTGGTACTGTCATTACCGACCACAAGGACATGACTGCCGGGCGCAATTTGAAGGCTGCGACCAGTGGGGACAAACAGATCCCCCGTGATACGGATCACTCCTCCAAGATACAAATCCTGCTGTAGCAGCCCTCTGACTTCATAGGGTTTCTGTACTGTCCCTATCTGCAAAGCAGGACCATCCTCAACAGGGACCAGAGCGCAGCCTGTTATAAACAACAGCAGAAACAGCATTGCGATTTTTTGACGACAACAAGACATCAGATTAAATCCACCCATTTTTCATCATGAAATCACGCACCGCAGCAGCGGGCAGCTCACCATTCTTAATTCCCTGACGGATAAGATCGAGATTGTTTTGATCAATCCGCTTCTGCAATTTCTTAAATACGCGCCCTACGGTGGTAAATTGTAAATCGTTGAGAGGACGTTCACCGCTATAAAGCTTGAGCCCCTCGCCCAGGTCCAGAACCGCAACGCCCGAAGTTTCAGCAACGGTCGCAAAGCCCAGATCGATCTCTTGAGCAGAGATTGCATCGATGGCCGTCTGACCCTGCTTCAACTCAACCCGAACACTGTCGATGCCAGTCTTTTCATGCAGGTAGATCGAGACCAGGTGGTAGCGCATCTCCCCCTCCAGGTCTGGTGCAACACCGATAAAAAGTTTTGGCCCAAAACAGGACAAACTGGCGGTGACCTGAAGTATAAAGAGCAGACTTAAGGTTAGCAGCGTCGTTTTCAGCGCAGAAACAACCATCGAATCACCGTATCCAGATAGAGCCCGGCCAACAGGCTGATATTAATCAGAGTGCCCCAAAAATAGAATTTCTTCCCGTCTCGGCCTGAAGCGACCTTCTTTACGGCCCAGATCGCCAGCAGATAGCCAATCACCAGCAGAACAATCACCAGCCACTTGAGCAGATCGATTGAAACCAGCACCCCGGGTTGCGGCAGGGTTCCCATCAGGTGAACAGCCAGATAACTTTTAACCCCGCTCAGATCACTCAGGGCCAATGGCAAATACCCAAGCTTTGCGTTCAGCTTAACCACGGCAAGAATCAGGTGTGAAGCCAGCAACAACGGAATGGTCGGCAACAGCAGATCCGATAATCCTGCAAAGAGTGAGTGCTTTACACTCACTTGCCCCGGCTCGTCAGGGCCAATAACCGTCGTGACTTTCATAAACCGCAGGCGGTAAAGAATCATCCCGGGGAGTGCGAGCAACAAAGGGAGTAACAGGGTAATCCACAGTGCCGAGAGTAGAAAATAACCATCGGCTTGCCAACCCAGCAAAATCGCAGCTTTCTTTGGAGCCGCAAACAACATTTCACGTAGAGGGACATTCACCTTACTGAAGTTAGCCGTGACCATACCGGTTAAAACCAGCAGCAGAAAAGCTTCCCCTCGGCCGAGAACCGCATGGCTTAGTTCCGCCAGCCAGGGACGAAATCCGAGGCGCAGGTTATCATTGCAGCAGTTCTCAACACAATTCATGCAGAGGGTGCAATCGCTGTTATCATCAATCTGGTGTGGATGAATATCAACCGGGCAACCCGGACGTTGCCGTTGCAAATGAAGTACTGCAGGACCAAAGGCATAACGTTGCCAGAAACTTTGTTCCGAGACACACTGCACACTGCTGCAACCGGCACAAACTTCAGAATCGCGTACGCGAAGCTCGAAGGGAGCCACCCGGGCATAGCACTTGAGGATGGCACCAGCTGGGCAGAAGATCTGGCAAAAAGCACGCTTACGAAAAACAACCGAACTGATAATCAGTGCAACAAACAGGAGAACCAGCAGTCGAGCGGTATAGTCCGGATAACGATGAATTGCCAGTAGATAAACCGAGATCTGAAGAGCAATCAGCAGCAGGGTTATCGGCAGCATCCCCCCCAGCCAGCCAGGTAGCGGTCGATTGAAGCCATAGCGTGACAAGAGTCCATTCAGCCAACCGAAGGGGCAGACTGCGCACCAGAAACGTCCGGCCACAAGCGCTAACAGAACCAGTCCCATGATCCACAAGACCCAGAGACCGAAAGTTGCGAAACTGGTGTACATCAGCGGATCAGGAGTAGCGACGCCCGGAATCAGATGATGGTGCCAGCCACTCACGATAACAAGCAGCGTGACCGCCAGGGCTAGTAGCCGAGTTACGCGCCAGAACCAGCGACCACGCAGTAAGGCACCTAGAAATGGCAGATGAAGCAGATCTTTCACGCGCTATCTCCGATCCTGGCCAGGCTGTTAGTGATAAATACTGTAAGGTTGGACATATTCACCCGCCTCATTGCGATAAGTGTAGCGTCTGCCGGTCATCGTTTCGAGAGAACGTGCCGCCCATTCTCGAACGACATTGACGTCATCTTCCAGCAACACCTCAAGGGCTGCGGCCTGTTTCTCACTACCGATCGGGCCAAGTGCCGTGGCGGCGTTCATGCGAACCTGCCAATCTTGATCCTGTAAAACAGAAACCAGAGCAGCGACAGTCCGCGTATCCTTGAGTTTGCCCAGTGCTGTGACGACATCCGCACGGCTGGGACCATCTAGATGCTGGAGCAGAACCTCAAAGGCCTGCGGATCGGCAATATCACCCAGAGCACGCACGGCCGAAGCCACAGATTGTGGATTTTTGGTCTGTTTCAAAAAATTGATCAGCGGCACAACGGCCAAACTATTCAGCTTGATCAGTGAACGCGTGGCAAATTTACGCACCTCATCATCCTGATCACCGAGCGTATTGATCAACGGCTTAACCGCAGCAACGGTACCAATCTCTCCAAGGGCCCAGGCTGCGATATAACGCCGCCCCAGCGACTGATCAGCGAGAACCTCGGCGATTGCAGGGATAGCAGGCTGCGCCTTGAGGTTACTCAGGGCAGCAATCACATACTCACGCTGGATCCGATCGTCACTCTTAACCGCCGACAGTAGCACCGGTATCGCATCGTCACCTAATTCGAGCAAGAGAACATAGACACGGTCGTTGGTTAAGGTTCCATTTTCGCCAAGCAGACCAACCAACTGTTCCAGAGCTCTGACTTCTCCACCCCGAGCTGATGCTGCAAGTTCATCCAGCGAAATCGGTTCACTCGTTTGTTGGCAGCCGACAAGCAACAGCAGAAGAAATGAGAGCAGCAGCCTTACCATATTTTTGTTACCCGGATATCGACATCCTTGAGAATTTCATCTTTACGAATAACCACCGCTGAAGGTTCAATCGTCCCCTGGTCATAGCGGCCATAGAGGTCGCCAAGTTTTGGCGGTCCGCCAAAATTGTCTCGGGCACCGATATAATAGGTCCCCCCTGTTGGCAACAGCATCCGATAGCGACCATCTGGACCGGTCTTTTCAGAAACATACTTAGGCCGCTCAGACATCTGGACGTGATCATAAACCTGAATTCTCACACCTTCTGCAGGATTACCATCAGCATCAGTGATCTGTCCGCTGAAACCAGTTTTGGTCTTCTCGTCTTGCGTAGTCAAGCGACGATTGTCGCCAACCTTGATCGGCGCGCTGAGAGCTAATTCAGCCATCCCGCTCTTAACGACCAGAGGGATAAAGTCGCTACGGTTATCACCCGCAACGACCGGACCAACCGTTGCGCCATCGACGCGCTTACGCACAACAGTGACGTATTCCCCTTCCGGCAGAGAGATCGCAAAGCTTCCATTTCGATCGGTCTCATCTGATACCGCGAAAGCCGGGCCGTAGAGATCCATATCTTTTTTGTAGATATACAGAAAGGCCTTCTCTAATGGCGCGGTGACTTGACCCTGAACCACAACCAACTCACTTTTCGTTGAGCTGGAAGGTCCGGTTTGATTATCGCAACCGAACAGGGTCAACAACAGCAATGATAAAACCGTTAATCCTATCTTCATCTTTTCCTCACTTCACCAATGCAGCGTTGCCAGCTGGGGGTAGTAACAACAACGTTTGTGAAACCGTCGAAGCATAATGTTCATATAAAGAGTTGTCCATCAGAGAAATTCCAAAACTGATCGCAGCGGCTTCACCTGTAGAAAACTGTGCATCACGTGGCGAGCCAGTTTTCAGCGCACGCCGTAAGATCAGGGTCCAGTGTCCATTGCGCCAGAAGGATCGCGCGATAACATCAGCTCGATCACCCGAAGGACGATCGGTCAAATAGCCCGGAGCCCGCGAAAAGATTGTCGGGATCTGGGCATCGACCACATTCCCGTCAAAATCATAAAGCGGACGATCTCCTTCAGCGAAGACCTCGGCCTTCCCTTCTGGCCGCGCCTGGCGCAAGGAGTTGGGGTGAAAGATTTCACCCGGCAGGTCGCCATGCATCCCATCTTTATCGACATAGCGGTCATCGGCAAACGACAGGCGTCCGGTGCGACCAGCCTTCCAGTTCCACAGATCGAGCTGTGGACCCTGTTTCGCTAACTTCATGCGATTATGACCACGAAAACTCTGTCCACTCACGCCAAAGTCGTCCAGATGGCAGGCATAAGCACAGGTAAACTCAGGATATTTACGCTCAGTATCCCAGATGATTCCTATCCCATCTTCAAAATCCCCACTACTCCGCCACATCTCTCCATCGTAATTCCAACCACGCATATTGTCGTTTTGTGAGGGATCAGCCCAAGTTAAACGCAGATAGAGATCTTTTTCAGTGTAAAACGCCCGGAGATCGATAGCGATAGGGTCAGGCAAGCTGGAACCATGGTGACAGCTGGCCGTTGAGGTATGAACAGTATCTTTATCTATCTCAGGAAGAGGATCGACCTTATTCAGACGTCCCCCCTTGACCGTCACGGTCTTCGGCAGCGCAGCATTCCAATCCTTCGTGTCTGGAGCATGGTCCAACTTAACCGCGTAAAGACGGTCTGGATCCATGTCTGTACAGGCACAAAGAAGCAGCACAAATATAAGAGAGAGCAGCCGAAGAGTCAGCAAAGAGTTAAATCCTGTCATTCAAAGTTCTTACAGACACAAAACGATTAAGGATGGAGCAAAGAATGTACCATTTCGGATAAGATTTCAGGACGCCTGAAACTGCTAGCAGATGTGGTTAGAAAGGCCAATCAGTGAGTCTCTTAGCCGCAATCAGACGGAAACTTGTCATTCATTCCGTTCGATCAGTCCGTATTTCTCCATTTTGTAGCGTAGCGTGGTCCGTGCTATTCCCAATGATTCTGCGGCGCGGGTTTGAGACGCCCCTTCCCTGCGCAAGGTCTGAATAATCAACTGACGCTCAAGATCATCAAGGATATCGGTCAGATTGCTCCCCGTCTGCGGCAGGGTCAGGCAAATTTCATTGCCGCCGCGCACCTCTTGAGGCAGATCATTGGGGGTAATAATGTCGCTGCGACTAAGAACAACAGCGCGCTCAATAGCATTCTGCAGTTCACGAACGTTCCCTGGCCATTCATGTGCGATCAGATCACTCAAAGCCTTAGGCGAAATTTCGCTGATTTTCTTGCCGGTTTCAGCTTTATACTTTTCAAGAAAATGTTGCACCAGAGGTTCAATATCTTCACGACGATCTCGCAAAGGGGGCATAGTCAGATGCACCACATTGAGTCGATAGAAGAGGTCTTCACGAAAGCGACCGGCCTGAACCTCTGCAGCGAGATCTTTATTGGTTGCAGCCACCAGCCGGACATCGGTTTTTATGGTTCTGGTCCCACCGACTCGTTCGAACTCGTGTTCTTGAATTACGCGCAGCAGCTTAACCTGAGCTGAGGGGCTCATCTCGCCGACCTCATCAATAAAGAGGGTCCCCTGATCAGCCAGCTCAAACCGCCCCTTTTTGGTGCTTATAGCTCCGGAAAAAGCACCTTTTTCATGTCCAAACAGCTCACTCTCTATAACACCTTCCGAAAAGACTGCGCAGTTCAGCACGATAAAAGGTTTATCCTTACGCGGTGAATTATAATGGACCGAGCGGGCAATCAACTCCTTGCCGGTGCCACTTTCACCTGTCACCAGAACGCTGGCGTTGCTGACGGCGACCGATGAGGCCATTTCAAAAACATCGGCCATAATCTGTGATGAGCCGACGATGCCGGAGAAGCGGTACTTCTGCTCCAGTTCCTCGTGTAGATAGCGATTTTCAGCCAACAGGCGTTCTCGTTCAAACGCCTTAGCAACCGTCAGCTTGATTTCGTCGGTCTCAAAAGGCTTGGTAATGTAGTCATAAGCCCCGGCACGTAAGGCCTCGACCGCGCTTTCTACCGTGCCATAGGCCGTAACAACAATAATCGGCAACGAAGGATCAAAAGCCTTGATTTCACGCAGCAGCTCCAGACCGTTCATTCCCGGCATCTGAATATCGGTCAGAACCAGATCAAAACTATCTGAGTTGATCAACTGCATAGCTTCCTTGGCAGAGCCGACTGTCAGCGTTTCATAACCCTGACGATCGAGAATACGCGCCAAGAGTCTTTGCATTCCAGCTTCGTCATCAACGATCAATACTTTTTCAGAAGACATAAAACCTGCCTATCCTAGAAATTTCCGTGTAATTTCCAACGATTCCAAGTGCTAAGCATAGCCGAAACAGTTCAGGGGAACAAGCAGGATAGCGTGAACTGCGTCAGTAAACTCCTAGCGACCAAAGGGCCTCAATTTTAACAAAGCCGAAAAACTCAATTCATCAAGCAGGTAAAAGCTTGCTTACCCCATGACCCTGCTTCATATTCTCACTCCGCCAGTGTTAGTGTTACAGAAATGAGACCAACAGCTTAGTTGTTTTGAAGCCCGCATCTCATAGCAATTCAAAAACAAAAAGGACAAACAGTCCTGTAACAGAATAGGTTGATGTTGTGCCAGATCAGACAGTTGAAGACCAACAAGCAATAGAATGGGAAAATCTCTGCCAGCGCTGCGGTCTCTGCTGCTTCGAAAAAGCGCTCGATGGCAAGGGACGAATTATTGAGACCCAGATCCCCTGCCGCCATCTCGATATCCATACCCGCGAATGCCGCGTCTACGAACATCGTCAGCAAATCGAGTACGACTGCATCAAGCTGACACCAGAGAAGGTCGCCAAATTGAAGTGGTTACCTGAATCCTGTGCCTATCGGCAAAAATAATTCCCGATCATCCAAGTTTGAGGACATTCAAAGCTCAAAAAGACCCAGACACCACTTCTGGCCCAGGGTCTTTTCATGTCCAACTGCTCAAAACATGATATTGCCGCTCGATTAAAAGATTGACGATTGATAATTTGAAAGTTAATAATATGTGGCCGTCAGGAAAGTGCTTGAGTTGCTCAAACCCCCTCCGAGTAGCTCGCCTTTCCTGTGGCATTTATTGAGTAGGGGGAATCAGTTGGTCCACAAAGCCATTTCTTGGCTACTTACACCTATTTCCTAGCTTACTGCAATGCTGAAAGATCAGGGCAACAACATCTCCCCTTCCAAACCCTGGCCGCCATATCTGGTTCCTCTGACAGATTGACGCTTGCCGATCCACTGCTCATCTGCTGGCAGCTGAACACTCAGGTAGTTATCAGCTACGGCCCGCATCTTCCCACTCTTAAAACCTGCTTCGGCGATCACCTCAAATGATTGATCAATAAAATCACGTGCAAACTGGCGCTGTTTGTTTTCGCCTAGTTGTCGCATACGAGCAGCTCGCATACGGGCAATATCAGTAGGAATCTGTCCATCCAGAGATGCAGCAGGAGTGCCGGGACGTCGACTATAGGGGAAAACATGCAGGTAACTGACCGGCAGTGATTCAACGAACTTGCAGGTCTCTTCAAATTCTGCGTCTGTTTCGCCAGGAAAGCCGACTATCAGATCAATACCGATTCCGGCCGAGGGTTGGCGGGTGCGAAGGTCATGGAGTAGTTCAGCAAAAAAACTGGTCGTATAGTTACGATTCATCGCCTTTAAAACACGATCAGTCCCGGCTTGTAATGGAATGTGGTAGTGGGCGCAGATCTGGGCGGAAGAAGCGATATGGTCACGCAGTTCTTCAGGCAGTTCGGTAGGCTCTAAAGATCCCAGGCGCAAACGGGCATCTTTAAGCTGAGGCTCGATCCGCTTGATCAGGTCGAGAAGGTTTAAGGGGTGATAGAGATCTTTGCCATACTGACCGATGTGGATTCCGGTCAACACAAGTTCTTGATGCCCGGCGGTAACCAGTGCATCGACCTGCTCTAAAATGGCGTCAGGTTCTACTGAGCGGCTCCGGCCGCGGGCGTAAGGAATAATACAATAGGAGCAGAAGGCATCGCAGCCGTTCTGAATCTGCAGAAAAGCACGACTCCGCTTGGCTTCGCTGGCGACTTCAAGGGCGACGTTGCCCCCTTCCCTGCGAATATCTCCAACGGCGATCTTCGGTTGATCATCCAACCCTGACAACTGCTGGATCAATTCGGCTTTTTCCTCATTCCCAAGCACCAGTGAGACCCCGGGAAGTTCTGCCAGAGCCTGGGCATCAACCTGGGCATAACAACCTGTCACCACAATACGCGCTTGAGGGTTAATCCGCCGAGCGCGCCTGATGAGCTTGCGTGATTGGGCATCGGTATTTGAAGTGACGGTGCAGGTGTTGACCAGGATAAGATCAGGTCCGGCTTCAAATTCGAGTTGCTGGTACCCGGCGGCAAGGAGCTTTTCAGTCATCGCAGCCGATTCAAACTGATTCGTCTTGCAGCCCAGGGTAACGATAGCAAAGCTCTGCTTCACGCGATCCATCCCCCACCGATAACCCGGTCATCGTGATAAAAGACCGCTGCCTGGCCGGGAGTAATCCCTTTCTGAGGATGGCTGAAGGCGATGTTTGCACCGCCGTTCGGCAAAGGAGTGACCGTTGCCGCTACAGGCTGATGCCGGTAGCGAATGCGACATTCAACCTGGATTGGTGCAGTTGGAGTGGCGATGTTCCACAGGCAGCGATGCAGCTCAAAATCCCCACGGCTGAGGAGTGCTTTTTCGCCAACGATCACCTGATTTGTTTCAGCATTGATACCGATAACATAGAGAGGTTCAGTCCAACTGAGGCCCAGTCCTTTACGCTGACCAACCGTGTAACGATAGATGCCGGTATGTTTGCCGAGGACCTGACCGTTATGGTGGATAAACTCACCATCTTTGTGGCCAGCGCCCCGTTCTTCTTCGATAAAGCGGACATAGTTTCCATCAGGGACAAAGCAGATATCCTGGCTCTCAGCTTTATCGGCCACCCGCAGGTTGAAGCGCACGGCGTGCTCACGTACCTCTTCTTTGGTCATTCCACCCAGCGGGAAAAGAGTCTTCTCCATCTGCTCAGGGGTCAGGGTGAAGAGGAAATAACTCTGATCCTTGGCATCGTCGATGCCCTTAACCAGCGCCAGTTGATCGTCGCGGCGCAGAATCTGCGCATAGTGACCAGTGGCCATGAAATCAGCCTCAAGCTCGAGGGCCTTGCGCAGCAAGAGATCAAATTTTAAGACCTGATTACAGAGAACGCAGGGATTGGGGGTTCGTCCGGCAAAATATTCGTCACAGAAATTGTCGATAACGTGGCGCTGAAAGTCTTCTTCAAAGTTGATCACGTAGAATGGGATATTCAGACTCTCCGCAACCCGGCGTGCATCATAAACGTCATCCAGGCTACAGCAACTGCCGAAGGACTCACCATTTTCCGCAGTAAAGCTGGAATAATCCCAGATCTGCATGGTCATGCCGATCACTTCATAGCCCTGTTCCTGTAACAGGGCCGCAGTTACCGAAGAATCGACACCGCCGCTCATGGCGACAACCACTCTCTTTTTCACAACCAATATCCATTCATGCGTAAAGGGAGGATCTCTCGAATAAAGAGCCCTCCCGTTGCTTTATGTAGATTTGAGACAGCGCATCTCAACCGACTAAATTATATAGAAAATATCAGCAGCAATCTCACGAGGAGCTTGTGCTGCGCAAACGCTCGACAATAGCCGGGAGGATGTTCAACACATACTCGACCTCATCTTGGGTGTTTTCCCGGCCAAGGCTGAAACGAACACTCGCCTGTGCCATATCCAGATCGACCCCCATCGCCATAATCACAGGTGAAGCTTCAAGCGTTCCGGAACCACATGCCGAACCTGAGGAGGCGGCAATTCCTTTCAGGTCGAGATTCAGTAGCAACGATTCTCCTGAGATACCAGCGAAACTGAGATTGAGAGTGTTGGGCAGACGTTCAGCACGGTCAACACAACCATTCAACTGGATATTATCTATCGCATCAAAGAGACCGCCTTCGAGTTGATCACGCAAGCTACGCACCTGGTCCGTCGCTTGTTCAAAGTCACTAGCGGCAAGCTCACAAGCTTTGCCCAATCCGACAATACCTGCAACATTCGATGTTCCGCCCCGGCGATTGCGCTCTTGATGTCCACCGTGGATCAAGGGTTCAAGCTGCGTTTCGGAGCGAATATACAGCGCACCAACACCCTTTGGTGCTCCAAATTTATGCCCGGAGATAGCCGCCAGGTCAAGATTTGCAGCCTTAACATCTAACGGAACTCGACCAACCGCCTGAATCATATCGGTGTGGAAAATAACGCCATGCTTACGGGCGATCTCACCTATTTTGGCAATCGGGAACAGGTTACCTGTTTCGTTGTTGGCCCACATCACTGAAATCAACACCGTATCATCGCTAACGAGTGATTCGAGCTGAGCCAGATCGAGCTGACCTTCAGCATCAACCGGCAGATAGCTGACTCGCCAACCTTGAGCTTCCAAAGAACGACAACTTTCGAGAACCGCAGGATGTTCTACTGCTGTGGTGATGATGTGTTGACCTTTATCACGCAAGGCACTGGCAGTGCCTTTTATCGCAAAATTGTCGGCCTCACTGCCACAGGAGGTAAAAACAATCTCAGAGGGTGAAGCGTTAATCAATGCGGCAACCTGCTCGCGCGCAATTTCAACGGCACTACTCACCGCCCGTCCGGCCCAGTGGATGCTTGATGGATTGCCAAACTTCCCCCTCAGGAAAGGCAGTATCTCTTCGAGCACCTCAGCGCGTATCGGTGTGGTTGCATTATGATCAAAATATATCTGGTTCACGTTAAGCCTTGGAAAATCATATAAGAGAAGTTTTGAGCAACGGACTGACTTAAAAAGTAGGCGTTAAACGCAATTCTTTAAGCGTTTACGGCCCTCAACAGCCAAATCCTCAAGAGTTTTTGATGCAAGGAAGGTCCTGATTTGCTCACCCAGACCCTGCCAGATTTCATGGGTTACACATTGTGACGGGCAACCACAGGTTCCGTCGTCATCCATACAAGAGACCGGTACCAGGGTTTCTTCGACGGTGTCGATAATTTGATCGACCCGAATCTCATCAGCAGGTCTGGCCAGCAGATAACCACCACCTGGACCCCTGGTACTCTGGACAATTTCACCACGGCGCAGCTTAACGAACAGTTGTTCCAGGTACGTCAGAGAGATGTTTTCCCAGGCTGAAATCGATTTGATAGAGACAGGGCTTCCGTCACCATTTATTGTCAAGCTGACCAATGCTCTAACGGCATACTGTGCTTTGGTTGACAGCCTCATTCGTTAACCACTTCAGTCGTACGCTGACTGTCCAACTCATCTACGAGACGTTGCTGTTCTGCCGTCAATTCACTCACCTTTTTTTCAAGGTTGTGTATCTGGTCCATCATACAACTAACGACCTTGGCGACCGGGTCAGGCAGATTGCCATGCTGAAGATCAACTCCGGACGGTTTATCACCGGACATAACCATTCGGCCGGGGACGCCGACAACCGTACCATTCGGTGGAACTTCCTTGACGACAACCGAATTGGAGCCGACCTTGGCATTGTCGCCGACGGTAAAGGGACCCAGAATCTTGGCACCGGAACCGACAACAACATTATTACCCAGGGTTGGGTGACGTTTCTCTTTCGCCCATGAAGTTCCCCCCAGAGTCACCTGATGATAGAGGGTGCAATTCTCGCCAATCTCGGCGGTTTCTCCAATGACAACACCCATCCCGTGATCAATGAAAAAGCCACGACCGATCTTGGCCCCGGGGTGAATTTCTATGCCGGTAAAAAAACGGCCGAGATGAGAGATGAAACGCCCCAGCAAGTAAAGTTTCCGAGTCCAGAGACTGTGAGCGACTCGATAAAAAAGCATCGCATGAAAGCCAGGATAACAAAGGACAATCTCAAAGACATTACGCACCGCAGGGTCGCGATCGAATACCGCCCTCAAGTCATCTTTCAAATGAGTAAACATAGATCTTCCTTTCCTGAAGCCACTCAAACACAATACCGACAAACCCGCTACATCACTATTAAAAGCTGCCGTACGACTAACATACCTGAGTATTATTGTCAATTATTTTTGATGTGATATTTGGATTGTTTTTAGCGGCCACAGAACAGGCCGCAATGAGCTTTGGCAGGTTAAAACAAACAAGAAAAAAAGAGCTATATCAATGAAATTCTCAGCTGGTCGCTGGCAAACAAAAAGTAAAGCAACTCCCCTGACCGATAACACTCTCTGCCCAGATGCGGCCATGATGCGCGTCAACTATTTGCTTACAGATCGAAAGGCCCAGGCCATTCCCATGTTGACCGTCTGGACTTTGCCGATGACTGAAATCATCAAAGAGAGTTGGTAACAGATTAGCTGCGATTCCAGGGCCACTATCCAATACGGAGACGTAAGAGGATTTATCATCGGTCTTAAATTCAAGCTCGATCGTCCCTCCGGTCGGGGTGAACTTAATGGCATTACTCATGAGGTTATAAAAAACACGACGAATGTTTTCTACATCACAACGTGCAGGCACTTGCTCCTGACGACACTTAATATTGAGCGTTATTCCGCGACGCTGCATAAGGGGTCGGATGTCCTGCGATGCAGCTTCGATCATCTTGCGGAGATCTGTATCTTCAATTTCCAGCTCCAGATTGCCCGATTCAATCCGCGACGAATCGAGCAGGTTATTCGTCAATTCAACCAATCGTCGACAACCCATCATAAGACCATCGACAAATTCGGTCTGTTGCGAAGAGAAATTTTCGGGTTCGCTCTCCTGAAGCAACATGCAATACCCATCTATCACAGAGACAAGCACGCGTAAGTCATGAGCCGCCATATCGAGCCGTGCGCCCCGTGCAGTAAAGTTAGCGTCATCGAGGGGCTCAATCTCCTGACTCTGTGTTTCGGCACTATCCTGCTGGCTGGCGAGCCGCGCAAAACGTAACGCGCTGGTCGCAACATTTGCAACCAGTTGGCAAAAAGAGATCTCCTCGGCGGCAAAGCCTTCCAGACTTCGAGCCGTACGCACAACCAAAACCCCAATAACACGCTGACGATCAACCATAGGCAGAACCAGCAAGGAATTAAAGCCAAGCTTTTCGATATACGGCCGGACCCCCTCCATAAGGGGGTGCTTGCAAATATTATCTATAAATATTGGTTTACCAGTGCGGATTGTCTCTTGAATCTCAGGATACTTGGCAAGATCTATCTTAAGACCGTTCAACTCAGGATCATCATTAGACGCCATGACGTAACCAAACTGATCATCTTCCCGAACCATGGTAATCGAGCAGCGATGAACCTCAATAACCTGACCAATTGCGATAACAACACGTTGCAGAACCTGCGTGCTGTCGAGGTCAGCATTCGCCAAATCTGAAATGCCGGCCAGAAAACGATAATCGACACTGGGCAAAGCGGAGACCTGAGGCTGTACTTGCGGCTTGATCCGGCTCAAGACTCTGACTAAAAGCTCTTCACTCTGAAAAGGTGAACAGACGAAATCATCAGCATCGCAGGAGCATAGACAGGATCCAAGATCGGTCTGACGTGGAGGGACGAGCAGAATAATCGGCAAGCGGGATTCAGAAACACAGGAACGCAATTGTTGACAAATAGTCGGATCAGATGTTGCCAGACCAGCATCCAGCAGAACGACCCCTGGACGTAGTCGACGAATTTGACTGGAGGCTGTTATCAGATCACCACAACAGTGAACCTGTAACCCTGCCGCACCAAGAATTGACTCGATTTGACTGCAAATCAACCCATTTGATTCAACTATGAGAACCCGCTCCGACATCGACATTTCCGCCCCCTCACCATTAATATTATAAAAATTCACATCAGCACTCACTTAGACTGCAGAATTCATACCTGACTGGGATATTAGCATATATTATTAACAGTAGCTTATATAGTAGGAGTCTGCATCATATTTTCTTGAGTTTTCTATAAAAAAACATAACAACGCTTTTTTTCGTGCATAAGAAAAAGCGCCATATGACCTTAGCGCGCGTGTTATCACTAGTAAGCAGGTCAAGAATCAAACAAAATAAAACAGCTAACATATGTTGAATCTTCCTATCGACAACTGTATACAATATACATATACTGCATTTCTTCAGTTCTATAGTGATCCACAATATCGCTAAGATACCTTTCAATTGACAAGGAGTGAGACCCATGCCCGACTTTTTCTATCAGGACCCCTTCCCTCTTGCGAAAGACACAACCAAATACTATAAGGTTGAAGGTTCGGAAAAGTTTGTCAGTGTCGCAAATTTTGACGGTCAAGATGTTCTCAAGGTCACCCCTGAAGCCCTGACCGTACTCTCAAACCAGGCAATGAAAGACATCTCTTTCATGCTGCGGCCTGAGCACAACGAACAGGTTGCAAAAATCCTGAGTGATCCCGAAGCTTCACAGAACGATCGTGGGGTCGCCATGGCTTTTTTGCGCAACGCAGAGATCTCTGCCAATTTCGAGCTACCGATCTGTCAAGACACCGGAACCGCAACTGTTGTCGCCAAAAAAGGCCAACAGGTCTGGACAAACGGTAACGATTGCGAACGTATCTCCGAAGGTATTTACAAAACCTACGTTGAAGAGAACCTCCGCTATAGTCAGACCGTCGCTCTGGATATGTATAAAGAGAAAAATACCGGTACCAACCTGCCTGCCCAGATAGATATCATGGCGACCGAGGGAGATGCTTACAAGTTCCTGTTCGTCGCCAAGGGTGGCGGTTCCGCCAACAAGACCATGCTTTTTCAGGAGACCAAGGCTCTTCTTAACCCGGAAACACTTTATAATTTCCTGGTCGCCAAAATGAAGACTCTCGGCACTGCTGCTTGTCCGCCCTACCATATGGCGTTTGTTATCGGTGGAACCTCGGCAGATGCCTGCATGAAGACTGTCAAACTGGCAACAGCGAAAGAACTGGACGGCCTTCCTTCTGAAGGGAATGATCACGGTCAAGCATTCAGAGATCTTGAGTTAGAAACAAAACTTCTCAAGGCAGCTCAAGACCTGGGGATTGGCGCACAGTTCGGGGGCAAGTACTTCGCCCACGATGTCCGGGTTATTCGCTTGCCTCGTCACGGTGCTTCGTGCCCCGTCGGTATGGCTGTTTCCTGCTCGGCTGACCGGAACATCAAGGCTAAAATCACCAAGGACGGTCTATTCGTCGAAGAGATGGACCGCAACCCGGGCCGCCTGATTCCTGATGAATATCGTAACAAAGAAAGCCTCGGCACTCAGATCGACCTTGATCGACCCATGACCGAGATTCTTGCCGATCTGTCTAAGCTGGAAGTTGGTGCCCCGCTGTTACTGAAAGGCACAATCGTTGTCGGACGTGACATCGCTCACTCCAAGTTCAAAGAGGTGCTCGACAGCGGCAAGCCGCTACCTGACTACCTCAAAAAGCACCCGATCTACTATGCAGGGCCAGCTAAAACCCCAGCCGGAAAGGCTTCCGGCTCCTTCGGTCCGACGACAGCCGGGCGGATGGATTCCTATGTCGGCCTGTTACAAGAGAACGGTGGCTCGATGGTGATGATCGCCAAAGGCAACCGCAGCCAACAGGTCACGGACGCTTGCAAGAAGTTCGGTGGATTCTACCTGGGGTCTATCGGCGGTCCGGCTGCCGTACTCGCCGAAGAGAACATCAAGAAGGTTGAGTGCATCGACTATCCCGAGTTGGGAATGGAGGCCGTGTGGAAGATCGAAGTTGAAGACTTCCCGGCCTTTATCCTGGTCGATGACAAGGGTAACGACTTCTTCAAAACGCTCGGCCTCTGATACTCAGTACAAATTCTGCCACTAAAAAGCCCCCGGTCTACTGGCCGGGGGCTTTTTATAGGAAATAAGAATGAAACCCATGCGCATTTTTCAGTTCTGGCTGTTCTTGTTCTTCTGCAGCTACCTGAGCCTTACTCCTGCGCCGCCAACCGTCATGCTGTCATTTTCCGATAAATTACTCCATTCTGTCGGCTACATGGCCCTCTACCTCTCCTGTTCAGTGGCGTATCCCCAGTCAATCCTGACAATACGAAAACTGACGTTACTATTGAGCTACTCCATCATGATTGAAGTTTTTCAACACTTCATTCCGAATCGTGGGTTCTCATTATTCGATATTCTCGCCAATGCTTGTGGATTGATTCTCGGATTAATTCTCGTAACCATCCTGACTCAGCGGATAGAAAGCACAGCTCGAAAAGTTAAAGGGCAATCTTAGCCATTACCAGTTAACGATCTACCCTGACAGTGTTTTCTTCGGTATGGAAAAGAATGAATTGAGGCCTAAATTGATATTTTTCCACGGTCTCAAATCATCAGCAATCCATACATACCGATTCAGTCGGGTTTTTAATATTCCTGATTATCTAAGAATTGCAAAAAAAATCGATGTTTCCCAACGAAGAAGCGCAAAACCCAAGCCTATAAATGCTAGAATGTCTTCTGTTCTTTGACGTGAACCGAAGACAGGTTGATATGGCAAAGTCTTATTTAGGTTGATTTGCTATCACCAAAGTCAATAGCCTTCAATTTCAATCTTTTTTAGAATTATCGAGGGGGTAGAGTCATGAGAAAATTATTCATTTTAGTTGTTTTTCTGTTGTTCCTGTTTCAACCATTCATTGCCATTGCCATTGCTGTTGAATCTCAACCTAACGATCAAGATGGGTTGGCCCTTGAAATTTTTCAAATGACACAAACCTTAGAAGGTTTAATACAACAATTTAAGTCTCAGCAATCAAAGATTAGTGAATATCAAAAACTTCAGACCGCAATATCCTATCTCAGCTTTCGCTCAAGAACTATCGAGATGCTGAAGTATGATTTACGCTTTAAAAAAGAACGCCGAGAAACTATCGAATCAAACATTGAAAGAATAAAAGATGATCCAGACGCTTGGGATAAGCTTGTAAAAGGGTTTCAAGCAAAAACTCCCAACAGTTCCTCGGAGCAATCAAGACCATCAGAGCTAAGGTTAAAGCTTTACAAAGACAAACTTGATGGAATCAATAGTGAAATCATTGCACTTGAGACTGAAATTCAAGGATTGCTGGATGAGTTGTCAACTTTCGAATCATACGTGCAGGAGAAACTTGGGCTTATCAGCTCCAGATAGGCGGACAGTGAATACCTTCTGAAAAGTCAGCCATTCTGAGATTTGAAACGTTTACCACTTCCTGAAGACACTCTGGCACTTTGGAGCTACACACTCTATAATTCGGCATCAATATCCACCGTTATCCCCAGAACGGACAGGTCGTAGCCATGAGTACCCTTAACAAAACAATCCGGATGTTTCTCGACAGTATCGGCCGTCGAGAAGACTACGAATTCTATCTTGATAAATTCAAGGCCGAACGCTCAGCCTGTTTCGCCCTGCTCTGCCCGGATCAGGAGAGTATCGAAGCGGGAGCCGAAGTCTTGGCTTTCGACCTGCTTTTCCTGCTACGGCTTGAGCTGGCCCCGGCCATCCTGCTGTACGGAGAACAAGCTGACCGCCTGCGCAATCTGCTCGCCCGCGAAGCGATCTTTGTCTTTCATTCTCTTGAGAGTGGTAACGTCCAGGAGTTTATTCAGCGCGCCAGTCGGTCAGAGAATATTCCGGTGCTGGTTGCGCAGGATGTTGATCTTGAAACTGTACTGCTCCAGTTGGTGCCAGATGTTGCGCAACGTATCCACCTGGTGCGAGCCGCCGGTGGCTTGAAAAATGCTGCCGGGGAGCTATTGCCGAATGTCTATACCCAGGTAGAAAATTGTGAACCGGTACAGACTCTGGATCTCGATTTGTTGGCTTTAGGCAAAAAACTGTTAGAAGAACGACCCGGTATTCACCTGACTGTCACTTCACCACTCAACCTGCTGCAGGAGATCTTTACCGTCAAGGGGGCGGGCACCCTGTTTCGCAAAGGGAGCCACATTCAACATGTCGCAGGCTTAGACGGCGTCGATCAGACCCGATTGATCGATCTACTCGAAACAAGTTTCAATAAGAAGCTCAAGAGCCTCTCCTTCATGGACAATATCAGTGACAGTTATATTGATCAGAACTACCGGGGGGCGGTGTTGCTTGAAAAGCACCCTGCAGGGCTTTATCTCTCCAAGTACGCTGTCGGCCGTGAAGCCCGCGGCGAAGGCTTGGCGCTGGAACTCTGGCGAGCGGTCTGCGCTAATCAAGGGCCGCTTTTCTGGCGCTCTAACCGGACAAACCCTTTCAACGCCTGGTATCAGCAACAAGCCGACGGTTATCATCTGACCGGGAAATGGCAGATCTTCTGGCGCGGAATTCCCACCGCCAGCATTTCCGAGGTCATTGAATACTGCTGCACGCGCGCTGAAGATTTCATCGGGACAAATAACGACTGAAATCTTCCCCTTTTCTGATGTTCAGAGTGAAAGACTATCCACAGAGCACGTCGGTCTTGGCGGCCATGATGAAATCATTACGATGCAGACCGCCTATCGTATGCGTCCACCACTCCACAGACACCCTCCCCCACTCGGTCAGCAGAGCCGGGTGATGCCCCTCTTGCTCTGCCAGTGCACCAACCTTGTTGGTAAAATCCAGCGCCTCGACGAAATTACGGAATTTAAACACCCGCCTCAGACGTTCAATGCCATCAATGGTGACAATCTCCCAGTTGGGAACCTGCTCGCGATAGGGTTTGATCTCCTCAGCCGTGGCTTTTGGTACAGCGCTGCGGCAAGGTTCGCAGTGTTGTATGCCGATGTTTTTCATATCCCGTCTCCGTTCGCTTATTGTAACACTGGGACGGGGGAGGATTGATAGGTGGGAGGGTGACTGCGACTTAGACTAGGTGACAATCGACAGCCGTCATCTTTAGTTAAAATACGGGAAGTGTCCCTAGTTATCCGAGCCCAGCACGGGTCCCCAAGATTGACTCGAACAGATAAGGCACCTTAAAAAACGCCGCCAACCTGCCTGCGAAAGTTGGCGAAAGGAAATATAATCCGGCCTGGCTTGCATATCCACTGACTATTTATTGATTTGGTTACCAAAAAACACAAAAGCCACCTCTCAGCGCCCAGCTGAAAAGCGGCTCTCAATTTGATAATCAATTTATCCGTCCCGGAATCCCCCATCCGAACCATCCATGTTTCATTAATTAAACGGCTTTCAACTTATAACCGTCCGCAATCTCCCCTGCCAATCAATCATCTCAGCCAAGGATGGCCTCAGCATTAACAAATTTGACAACATAATCAACAGACCTTTTTGTGCATTTCACAACAATGATTCATATTGCATTCACTTAATACAAAGAATCCCTTCATATAGAGGCTATTATTAAAACAATAAAACGAGAATACTCATAAATAATAAATACTTGAAGTACTTGTCTTGTCATTACAAATTGGGATATAATCTAATTATTATCGGAATAGTATTTTAAGTATTCAACCTAATCTTAGTATTGTATTTATTAAGTAAATACTAAGCAAAGAGGCTTGTAACAAACTAGTTAAACAATAAAATCTTTATCATTGACAATTAAGAATGAGGATTTAAATATGAAATGCTATACATCAAAAATTGACGTTCTATTGTCTCAGCTTGAACTCTATTCGGATCAGGATGCTGATAAATTCGAAGCGACCAGAAAAGAGCTCCTCCAGACAGCTATCGATAGCTATCCCGATGAATATCGGAAGAGAGCTCAGGGAATTCAGTTTGAGCTCGATTGTGAGCTAAGAAAATATAAAAACCCGGTTGCGCGCATGAACAGAATGGTGGAGCTTTTCTGGGAGAAATTTGAGGAGTTCAATCTTGTGATCAACGAGCCGACCTCGGTATGTGCTGCGCGGGAAAAAGCTTCAACCCCCGCGAAAGTCATCGCCCTTTCGGCGAGCGGCAGAATTGTAGGGACAATAGAGAAACGCCGTCAGAGTAATCACCCTGACTTCTGATAAAAGAAAAACCGCCCGCAAGAAAGAGTAATGATCTCCCTGCGGGCGGTTCTGTATAGTTTCAACCCCTCCCCTTTTTTAAATCAATGCGGCAGAAACGACTGATCCTTCTCGATCCGCAACACAACAGCAGTCAGCAGTTTGATCGCGGCTTGTAGATCGCTTTCTGCGAGCAGTTCTACCGGGGTATGCATATAGCGCAACGGGATACCGAGCAGCGCGGTGGCGACTCCGCCACGGGTCAATTGCAGGCTATTGGCGTCGGTGCCGGTGGCGCGTGGCACGCCGATGATCTGCAGCGGAATCTCTTCGCGTGCGGCAGTATCGACCAGCAGATCGAACAGCACCGGGTTGATATTGGCGCCGCGTGCAAGCACCGGCCCCTTGCCAGCCTCGACACGACCAATACCTTTAGGATCGACATCGGGTGTATCGGTAGCGTGGGTCACCTCGACCACGATCGCAACGTCGGGATTGACCCCGTAACCGCTGGTCGTTCCACCGCGCAGACCGACCTCTTCCTGTACCGTGCTGACACAGACCAGTTCAGAGACGGCACCGCCAGCGGAATGGACTCCGGCCAGAACCCGACTGACGATGAATGATCCCATCTTGTCATCGAGCGCGCGTGAAGTCAGGCGCCCATTCTGCAGACGTTCAAGGCCTACCGAGAAGGTAATCGGATCACCAATCTGCAGGAGTTGTTCTACTTCTTCGCGACTACTGCAACCAATATCAATATATTGATCTTTGAGTTTTATCACCGTATCGCGGTCTTTAACGTCGATCAGATGAATTGCTTTTTTACCGATAACACCTTTGATGACCGCATTTTTTGTATGAATATTTATCCGTTGTCCGGGAGAGAGATGGGGATCTACGCCGCCGATCGCGCCGAAGTAGATAAAGCCTTCATCGGTGACGTACTGCACCATGAATCCAATTTCATCACAATGCCCGGCCAGCATAACGCGCAGACCACCCTCCCCTTTAAGGCGGGCCATCATATTCCCCATGACATCGACCTTGATCTGGTCGGCCAGCGGTTCAAGATGTTTCTTAATAACCTTCTGAGCAGGGGCCTCAAACCCGGATGGACTTGGGGCTTCAACCAACTCTTTCAGGAAATCGAATTCCGAATCAGGCAACATTTTCACACCTCTTGACGAGTTCTAGAGAATTGGCCTGTGCTTCGTCAAATTGGGCCAGGGTCATACCGGCGCCCAGCGCAACCTTACGTGCCATCTCAATGGAGAGAAGATCTCCGGGAGCATGGGCATCATTGTTGACCACCAGGCGGGCGCCGTACTGCAGCGCCAATTTAACGACGTGGCCGTTAGTCAATGAATGTCCCTTGCGGGTGGTCACTTCCAGAAAAACTCCTTTTTGCGCAGCCAACTGCACATCTTCAGGAGTGATCAATCCAGGATGGGCCAGGATATCGACGCCTGCTTCGATCGACGCACGGTTGGTCCCTTCGATGACCGGTTCGACAATCGTCTCACCGTGAACCGAAAGAATTTGTGCTCCATTATCACGAGCCATTTTCACAACATCAGCGATATGTTTCGGCGGAACATGGGTCAACTCAGCACCAGCCAAAAGGATCAGGCCATTGGCTTCACCGAGTTCAGCAACCACCGGACGTAAGCGTTGCAGCAAGGATATAATATTGCTCTGATCGGCATGGTCGGTGATAGCCAGCGCCCGATAACCGGCAACCGCAGCACGGCGCACAAGTTCGGCCGGGCCGAGTTCGCCATCACTGAAAAAAGTATGGGTGTGTAGATCGATCATGGTCAATCTCCATCGCAGTTAAAAGAGAGTTATGAGTTCTGAAGCTCGCCGAGGTTTGAATTGCGGAACACCTGGGTGATCTTAACATCGACCATTGTACCAATCAGGTCGGCAGCACCGGCAAAATTGACGATCCGGTTTGCGGTGGTACGTCCAAACATCTGTCCCTCCCCCTGTTTACTCGCTCCTTCAACCAGAACCTGAAAACACTTCCCCAGATCTGATTCCCAGATATTGCGGCTATTGCTGTGCTGCAACTCAAGCAGACGATCAAAACGTTGCTGCTTAGTGCGGGCACCGGTCTTATCCTCAATCTCAGCAGCAGGAGTTCCAGTCCGTTTAGAGTAAAGAAAGGTGAAGGCATCAGCATAACCGACCTCGGCAACCAGATCGAGAGTCTGTTGGAAGTTTTCTTCAGTCTCGCCCGGGAAGCCGACGATGATATCTGTCGACAGGCGAATATCGGGACAGGCTGTCTTCAGCTTTTGCACCGTCAGCAAATAGTCCTCGCGACTATAGCCGCGATTCATCTGCTTGAGAATTTCGTTGGAACCACACTGCACCGGAAGGTGCAATTGATGACAGAGGTTATCAAGGTCGCCGAAACAGGCGATCAGTTCATCGGAGAGATCTTTGGGGTGACTGGTGGTGAAGCGTATGCGTAAAAGACCTTCAACGGCTGCAACCTTGCGAACCAACTCCGGGAAGCTGATTTCACCGCTCTCTTTGTCGCCGTAGGAGTTGACATTCTGCCCGAGCAGCGTCACCTCTCTGACTCCCTGCGCAACCAGCGCTTCAACTTCTGCAACGACTTCGGCACTCGGACGACTGATCTCGCGACCTCTGACATGGGGAACAATGCAGTAGGTACAGAAGTTATCACAGCCCTGCATGATGGTAACAAAACGGGTCACGGTGTCCAGATCGCTACGTTGCGGGAACAGATTAAGACGGGTCTCCTGATCGAGAAAGCCGGTCACGCTGAGGCGGCGGTTCCCCTGCTCAGCCTGTTGAACCAGCTCGGGCAAGCGATGGACATTATGGGTGCCGAAGACCAGGTCGAGGTATGGAACCTCTTTCAGCATCTTCTCCCCTTCCTGCTCGGCGACACAACCACCGACCCCGATAATCAATTCGGGCCGCGCATCCTTGATCGGCTTAAAACGACCCAGGTGGCCATAGACCTTACGCTCGGCCTTATCGCGAACACTACAGGTGTTGAGCAACACCAGATCTGCGGTGTCGGCCGTAGCAACCTGCTGATAACCGATTTCGCCCAGCATGGTGACAATGCGTTCTGAATCAACCACATTCATCTGGCAACCGAAGGTTTCCAGGTAAAAATATTTTTCCATTTCTTTTATCCTACCAAATTGGTTATAAAATCCGGCGCATCTTAACCCCGGAACCGATAACCGTCAAATCTTGAGTTGTGGGCAATGCGTGTTAAGCAAGTCAAGTAAGCTGTCCGGCTGTTCGATACAGTGGATAATCTGCGGAGCGGAACCTTCCACCGCGACACGTAGGCTAGCGAGCTGCTCACCTAACTTCTTAACTTTGATCTCTGTAATATCGGTAAGTTGCACCGATTTACTCGCAGAGAAATACAGAGATTGATCGGTCAGATGGTAGAAGATTTTCGCCCAGCGCCAACGCGCAAGGATGATTTGCAACGGTCCGAAAAAAAAACTGCCGACAATCAAAGGTAGCGGTAACAGCGCCAGCCAGAACGGCTGACCCTCGTCGATCAACTCAAGCGCCAGCATCAGCCAGAAACTGCTGGTTAAAAAGAGTATACTTCCAATCACTGCCTGCTTCCAATATTGAAATGTATAGCAGCGTGGTGCAGGTCGCCCCTGCCACAGAACTTCCTCGTCACTTCCTGATATTATCCCGTTCATTCGTTCTCCAAAACCTTTAAGCGCTCAGCAGCATTACGTCCCAGTTTGGTCGTAGAGTCGACCTTGGCTACGGCCCTGTAAAGCTGAATTGCTCCTTGCAAATCACCAACATTTTCACGCGCCTCAGCGAGCAGATAACCACCCTCCAGAGTCGGCAACAGTTTAAAGCCAGTCTCAAGTTGCTGCAAAGCTTTCGCGTGCTGTTGCTTTTGAAGGTAGACATAACCAAGCGCAAGGTGTGATTGATAGTAATCGTTCTGCAGGTTGATCGCCTTAATCAAATAACGACGCGCAGGGACCAGATCTTCACTGCGGAGATAAGCTAAACCAAGATGACACAAGATAAGAGCTTCGTTTGGAGCCTCAAGCAATGCATGATGATAGAGATTGATCGCTTCTGCGAGCTGTCCTTCTTGTTCCAGCTTTTTTGCCATGTCGAATGAGGAATAGCCTTGACGCGTCAAGGTGAGGCTTATGATGGCGCGGGCAAATTCGATCACATTCTGTCCCTCTCCTGTCACCAGAGGGTATTGTTCATTAATATAGCGGCGGACATTAGACAGGCGCTCTGACACAAAGGGATGACTACGAAAAAATCCGTTCAGCCAGGGGGTTTGATCGGCTTTTTCAAACTCGGCATAAAAGAGGTTCTGGACCTGCACGGCACCGCTCGGGTCGTAACCAGCTTTCACCATGTAATCAATACCGAGCCGCTCGGCCCCTGACTCCTGCTCAAGAGAATAACGCTTATTGATCAGACTGCCTGCAACTCCACCCGCTGAGAATGCAAGCGGCCCCTGACTTGCAAACCCTGACGAGATCTCGCGCTGCATACCTGGCAGATTATGCCTTGCCATGACATGTCCGATCGAATGGCCAAGCACGGCCGCCAGCTCGGACTCAGTGGTGAGAACAGCCAGGAGTCCGCGTGTGATCGCGACATACCCTCCAGGCAGAGCAAAGTGATTAGGGGTCGAATCGTTGATAATGGCGAAGCTGAACTTAAGCTCCGGACGACCGATGTGACTCACCAAACGTTGTCCAACGGCACTGACATAAGCACCAAGTTTGCTATCGATATAGATGCCACCGTTTTTTTGAATCACCTGCAGATAAGCAGATTTACCGAGCGCCACCACTTCGTTGTCCGTCATCCGAGACGGATCAATCACGGACCCGCGACTAATCGGAGACATCGCACAACCAGCCAGCAGACCAAATAGCAGCACTACAAAGGTATACTTAATTGATAAATGCAAACAATGTAGCAGGTCTGGTTTCAATGGCGAGCTCCTTTTAATCAAGCAACAAGCCAAAAGTACCATGCGATTCAGCCGTGGACCAGCCATATTGTCAGGATAATTTCTTGCCAGGTACCCCCTTAAACCTCTATTATACAGAGCAATTAAATCCTGAAGGGGGGATTGACACATGCTTCTTGATAATGAAATGGGCTACAAACTACTCGAGGGCGCCCGCAACGCGATTGACGCCAGCCTGACAAATTCGGAGCCGCTACCTAAAACACTTGATGACCCCGAATTAAACCAGACTGCGGGCTGTTTTGTCACGATCCACAAGGATGGTAAATTGCGTGGTTGTATCGGCAATTTTGTCAGTGAGCAGCCCCTCTATCATGAGGTTGCACAGATGGCGGTTGCTGCATCAACGGCGGATCCTCGCTTTTATGCCATGGACCAGAACGATGTTGGCAACTACAGCCTCGACATTTCGGTTCTCTCCCCGCTGAACAAGATTGAAGATATCACGCAGATTGAAGTTGGAGTCCACGGTATCTATCTGGAAAAAGATTACAGCCGTGGGGTGTTGCTTCCACAAGTCGCCAGCGAACATGGTTGGGATCGACAAACATTTATAGAACAAACTTGTGTCAAGGCCGGGCTCGCGACAGATGCCTGGAAATCCTCGAGAACAACTATCTACACTTTTACGGCACAGGTCATTTCTGATAGTTAACTAAAAATCTACAGAACCCGATTGATCAGGAGCCAACATGCGCTATATCTGCACAAATTGCGGTTATACCTACGACCCAGCGACTGGAGACCCCCTTGCAGAGGTTCTCCCTGGAACTTCGTTTGACGATCTACCCGAAGGCTGGTGCTGTCCACTCTGTTATCTCGGCAAAGAGGTCTTCGATCCCCTCGATTAACAAAATGGCTCTCAATAGAGAGCCATTTTTTTAATTACACTAAGCAGCTTTGCCCCATATTCTATGGTTATGAGCCTGCAAACGAGCGAAAACCTGGTCTCAAACGCTCAAATTTTCGCTTGGGGCTGGCAAGTCCGACAGACTACTAGTAGGTCAATCAACCGCTATTCTGCCGTCCGAATAATCATATCGATACGCCGATTGATTGCCCGACCAGCTTGAGTGTCATTCTTCGATAAAGGCCGCTCTGCACCATAGCCGATGGCTATAACCTTCTCGGGCTTGATCGCTCCATTCGCAACAAAATATGCTCGGACGGCATCAGCCCGCCGTTGTGAAAGCTGCTCGTTTGCCGCGGCAGAACCTGTGCTGTCGGTATGCCCTTCAATTACGACATCCGGCTCGCCAAAGGTATGTACCGCAGCGCGCACAGTGCCTAACAGTTCATAATTGTCAGGTGTAATGAAAGCTTGCCCAACCGGGAAACGAATCGCCTTCAGACGAATCACCAAGTCATGACCTTGCTTGTAAACTTCAGCCTGGTCCTTGGAAAACATATTTTGAACCTGGACAAACTGTAGCTGGAAGCGATGCTCTGCTTCAAGTTTTGCGTTTGCTTCGCGCTCTTTAGCTTCTAAAACCTCACGTGCCTTCTGAGCTTCCTTTGACTCACCTTCAAGGACGGCAATCTGTTTCTTTTGATCACGAATGATCTGCTTTTTCTCTTTGATCTTCTCTTCCAGAGAAGCACGATCACTCTTTATCTTTTTCTGTAAAAATTGATTGTCTTTCTGCAGGGTTGCGATTGAAGCGTGTACGTTCTGCAGTTGAACTGGCCACTCTTGATCACGCATATCTGGTGCATGTAACTGTAAAGTCGTCTTCTGCAATAGATTCTCAAACCAGAGAAAGGTAGATTCTGAACTCATTGAATCGATTTTTTTTGCCTGAGTCATCACCTGTTCAAGTCGTTTGACCTCAAACAGCGCAGCAGCTGCTTTACGCTGAATCTGCTCTTTCTCATAACGCTGCTCAGTAATATATTGGTCAGCTTGCGCCAGCTTCTTTTTAGCATCTGCGAGGGTCAGTGGAGCGATCCTGAGCGCCAGATCCTTTTCCGCGTTGGCAAGTCGTGAACGGACCTCGCCTAAAGCCGCACCCTTTATGGCTCGCAGCTCAAGGTCTGAATAGGCCTGCACAACTCCTGCTGCCTTGTTTTTTGCACGAGCGACGTCACCATCTTCTATGCTCCGAGTCAAACTTAGAAAATTGCTCTCAATCTTTTGATAGTCCTTAGCGTACTCCATCGCATTGACTTTGTTGGCTGCATTTCTTGCGTCAATAGCCGGGCCGATCACAGCTTTTGCGACGCGAGCATAATCCTTGGCTTTCTCAAGATAGGCCTGCCCTAAAGAAACATTCTGCAAGACCTGTGCGGCAGACTCACCAATCGTCATCCCCTTACGGGCCTTTTCCAATGAGACTCCCGCCTTGGCATACCATCCGGGAGACAGGACATTCAACTGCTGCTGACGACCATCAAAAATGGCACTGGTCAGGGCAGTCAGTTGTCCACTGGGATCATCTGTGACCTGAACTTTGGAGACTTGAATTTGTGGTGCACCACAAGCAGAAAGCAAAAAAACAGAAACAATTGCTGCTGCCAAAAACGTTCCTATTTGATAGCGAAACATACGTTGTTCTCCTCAAAAAATCGCCAATTTAAACGGCAAAGTACTTGGCCTGGGGGTGATGGGCCACCAGCGCAGAAGTCGTCATTTCTGGAACCATCTCATAGTTTTCAGTAAGACTGACCCCTATTCTTTCAGGCTTAAGCAACTCGAAAGTCGGTTGTTGTAATTCAAGATCGGGACAAGCCGGATAACCAAATCCATAGCGGCTTCCGCGATACTGTTGAACAACATAGCCAGCAACATCCTTCGGCTCACCTTGAGCGATGCCGAGTTCACGGCGCATCTGCATATGCCAATACTCCGCGAGGGCATCGGTCAGCTCGACACCGAACCCGTGCCATAGCAAATAGTCTTTGTAGGCATTGGCCTCATAGAGGGCCTTGGTCTTCTCTGCCATCTTTGCGCCGAGGGTTACGACGAACAAACCGGCAATATCACTCCCCTCTGCACTCGAACGGAAAAAATCACTGACGCAAAGATTCGGTGCAAAACCCTGCCGCGGAAATCCGAAGCGATAATCCTTGCCTGAATCCTCCAACACCAGTTCATCCCCTTCGCTGCGACAATTAAAGTAACCGTAGGCCACCTGCGGCTGTAACAGCCCCTCGGCAATCGCTTCACGTTTAATTTTGGCGTATGCCGGCAGGACTTCATTCTGCACGAGAGCTTCATAATCCTCGGCACTGAGTTTGCCCCGACGGTAACCCCAACGGCCACGGAAAAGCGCTTGCTCATTCATCATCGGCAAGAGCAGATCGATGTTCTCAACGGTCTCAATCCGGGAGCCGAGGAACGGCACGTCCGGGACATCTACATTGCGTTCGACATCGACCTTGATCCCCGGTTTAATGCCAGGTGCACGTTCCACAATATCGACATGAGTCGACACGAGCGTGCCCGCCTCAAAATCACGGACCGCTTTCAATCCGGCAAAGGCATCAGAACAGTAAACGACAGGAGACTGATAACGTGGCACACATTCGCTGGACACAAATTTTGCGGTCAAGGCTGCGCCACCAAGCAGAATCGGTTGGGTCAGACCCGCCTCCTGATATTGGGCAAGATCCTCCTTCATCAGCAATGCTGACTTGACCAGCAGACCGGAGAGCCCGATAACGTCAGGCTTCAATTCCTTCGCCTTGGCGATGATCTGCTCGGCCGGGACCTTGATTCCGAGATTAAACACCTTATAACCGTTATTGGAGAGGATAATGTCGACCAGATTCTTACCGATATCATGGACATCTCCGGCAACAGTTGCGAGCAGAATACTGGTCTGCTCCTCACCCTCGATTCTCTCCATATAGGGTTCTAGTTGCGCAACAGACTGCTTCATGACCTCGGCAGACTGCAACACAAAGGGGAGCAATAGCTCGCCACGGCCAAAGAGTTCGCCGACCTCACGCATCGCAGGAACAAGCAGCGTATTGATGATATCAAGCGGCCGCCAGCGGCCACGTAGTTCGGTCAACAGATCCTCCAGCCCATCCTTCTCACCTTTAAGAACTTTGTGGCGCAAGATCTCTTCAAGTCGCTCTGTTGTTTCATCTTCGCTGTCGTCATCCTCCACCGCTTGTTCAAAATGGGAGATAAACGCCATCACCGGGTCGGCACCGCGGTTATAGAGTAGATCAAAACAGGTGTCACGATCTTCCTGACTGATTGAAGCGAGCGGAACAATCTTGGCGGCATCAACAATAGCGGTGTCAAGACCGGCCTCAACCGCTTCGTGGAGGAATACTGAGTTGAGTATCTTGCGCGCCGCCGGACGTAAACCGAAAGAGATGTTACTGACCCCGAGAGTAAAACTAACCCCGGGAAGTTCCTGTTTGACCTGTCGGATCGCGTTAAGGGTCTCAATCGCTGCGGTTCGCATCGACTCATCCCCTGAACCGACGGTGAAGGTTAGCAAGTCGAAAATCAGGTCCTGGGATCGCAAGCCATAGGTATTGACGGCAAGGTCATGAATTCTCTTTGCAGCCGCAACCTTCGTTTCACAGGTCAGAGCCATCCCCTCTTCGGTAATTGTCAAGGCAACGACCGCTGCGCCGTACTTCTTGGCAGCCTTACAGATACAGTCAAGGTTTTTGCCGCCATCCTCAAGGTTGATCGAATTGATGATTGCGCGCCCCGGATAAAGAGGGAGGGCCGCCTCGATAGTCTCTGGGCTGGTCGAGTCGATCATCAATGGAGCCTTGCAGGATCCGGCACAAAGACTGATCATCTTTAACATGTCAGCCTTCTCATCGCGTCCGGCATAGGCGACACAAATATCGAGCACCTGAGCACCTCGGGCTTCCTGATCGAGAGCGACCTTGAGGCAGGCGTCCCAGTCTTCAGCCAGCAATGCCTCTTTAAATGCCTTGGAGCCATTCGGATTACAACGCTCACCAAGCAATAGTGGCGGAATCTCCTGCGAAAGTTCAACAGCCTGATAAAGGCTGGCAATAGACTTTTTCATTGGCTCACCTCACGCTCAGCCGGAATCACATTAGCAAGTTTTTCACTCAACGCTTTGATGTGAGTCGGACTCGTACCACAACAGCCTCCGACAATACTCACTCCATAATCACTGACAAAATGATGCATTTGCGTAGCGAAATCTGCAGGTGATAGCGGGTAGACGGTTTCTCCATTAATTATTGTTGGAAGACCCTGGTTAGGAATGACCGAGATTCGTTTAGGCCAATGATGCGACAAGTAGCGGATATGGCTTGCCATATCTTGTGGGCCGGTCGCACAGTTCAGACCGAGCGAGAGCAGGTTGAAAGGTTCAAGCGTAGCGACTACCGCTCCAATATCGGAACCAACCAACATTGTTCCCTGCTGTTCAATAGTCACTGATGCCAGAACGGGTAGGTCGAGTTTGCTCGTCTCGAGCACCTCAAAAGTACTGATCAGTGCAGTTTTAGTCTGGAGCAAATCCTGGCAGGTTTCGATAATCAGACAATCGACCCCAGCCTCAAGAAGCGCCTCGACCTGCTCACGCGTCGAACGCGCGAGTTCTGCGACCGAGATATGGTTCAGCGAAGGAAGCTTGGTCCCAGGGCCAACCGAACCAGCAATATACTTATCCGGTCGTCCAGCAATAGCAGTGCGGGCGTTCTCAACGGCCAGGCGATTGATCTCCTTCACCCTGTCTTGCATATCGTATTCGGCAAGAACAACACTGGAAGCACCGAAGGTATCCGTTTCTATCACCATGGCTCCGGCATCAAGCATATTTTTGTGTAATTGAATAATAAATTCAGGGGCATGTAGATTTAGAATCTCATTGCAACCCTCACAGCCGCCCCAGGCAGAATCTGGAATCGACATTTCCTGAAGATTGGTGCCACAGGCACCATCAAAGATAAGTATCGTATGCTCACTAAAAGTCATGTAAAATTCCCTCATAAATTAAGTGTCAACTCAACAACTTCCTCCCTCTCGGGAGGCTGATGAACGATTCATATTAAACCACAATCTTGGCCGTGCAGAGTTAGCCGGATAGTATAGACCAATTAGTGACTTGAAAAAAAGTATTGTCTGCCAAAGAGCGACTCTTCTGCATAGAAAAACGATCGGACTTTCAATTGACCGATTATGACATCGCAATCTATACCTGAAGTAAGATACACTGATAGTCTATGCGCCTGGCCTGATATCTTACGGCATATTTCGTGTTAGTATTTGATACGGAGGGGGATCGAAATGGCAAGAGTAGAAGAATCTGCGTTACCTAATAACAATGATGATTGAGGGTCAAAAGATGTCGCAAAGGCTGGGAGATTTACTTATTTCTGAGAAATTGTTGACCTCTAGTCAGTTAGAAGAGGCTATCGAGGGTCAATGTCTTTATGGAGGGCGTCTCGGCACCAGTATCGTTGAGCTTGGCTTTCTCAGTGAAGAAGAGATTGCACGGACCTTGAGTCGCAAGCTGCGCCTGCCCTATATAGAACCTAAGTTATTGATGAAAATCCCCTCTGAGGTTATCGATCTTGTTTCTCAAAAACTAGCCTGTAAACATCAGGTCATCCCATGTCGTCTGGAAAAAAAGCGGCTTTATCTTGCTATGGCTGACCCCACAAATTTGACAATTATTGATGCCCTGGCTTTCCGGTTAGGATTTATCATTGTCCCCGTGGTTGTTCCGGAAATACGCCTGATGTTGGCATTGCAAAAATACTATCAACTCGAACTCTCAATACGTTTTCAAAGCCTCAGTCAAAAACTTGCATCACGCAAATACAAAAAAAACAATCTCCCGACATCCGAAAAAAAAGCCGAAGAGCCTCTGCCTGATGTTGCAGATGAAGACATTCTCGATATTGACACAGAAAACGAAGAGAACTGGCCTTTACTCGGCGAAACAGAATCTCTCGAGATGCTCTCAGATAAAGAATATCAAAAACTTATCAATCTGCCCGACCACCTGAAAACCAGCATAGAAGATAATAATCTTGCGGCAGGGACCGATCCTCAGGCCACCGTTGAAATTCAAAAATTGCATATCAAAGAGCAACATCCATTTGCCCTGTTTTGCAAGCAGTTAAATTCTGCTGAAAATCGAGATGACATCGCCAATGCCGTTATCGACTATATGGCTCCGACAAACGGTGACGTTGCACTATTGATGATCAAAGATGGCGATGCCATCGGATGGAAAGGCGCTTCTGGCGGTGAGATTCTGCTTGATTTTGAGCAACTCCAAATCCCGCTCAATCAGCCGTCAATATTGCAAATGGTCAATGAAAGTAAATCCTACTACATGGGTCCTCTGCCGAAGGAAATAAACAATATCTTACTTTCAAGTCGTTTTAACCATATCCCCCCGAAAGCAGTCCTGCTGATGCCACTTATGCTGCGGGGACGACTTGTTTGCATGCTCTATCTACAGAATTTCAGTGAGAACATCCAGACCCAGTTGCCCGAATACCAGAAACTGATCACAAAAGTTATCATGGCTTTTGAAATGCTGATCCTCAAGAATAAAATTCGGATCACTTAGTCCAAATGACAGGCACGGAACCGGGCCATCTCGATATTGCGCATGCAAAAAGATTAAGGATGGCCTTGACTGCAACATCTGATCAGCTATTTCAACTGATACTGGAATCAGACTTCGAAATACTTAAAACCCTGTTACACAATCCAAACCTTTCTGACGAACACCTGCTGGCCCTGCTAAAGCGTCGAGATTTATCCGAAGACATTCCAAAGCTGATCCATCAGAGGCGCAAAAGCAACCTTTCGCATCAGTTGGTCCTGGCTCTGGTTAAAAATCCCATAACACCAGGGAGTCTGGTGCGTAATTTATTGCCAATTTTACGCATATTTGAGTTAGTCGACCTCTGCTTTATCCCTGGAGTCACTCCCGATCAACGTCTCGCCGCTGAGCGAACTATCATACAAAGACTACCAGCAACCCCAGTTGGTAATAAAATCACTCTCGCACACCGAGCAACGTCAATTGTCGTCAGTGAACTTCTTAAAGAGGGGGATTCTCGGACCACTGTGGCCTGTCTCAACAGCCCGAGACTCAAGGAAGCAGCAGTCTTTCAACTGTTAAATGGTGCAGCAGCAACAGCAACCACCATTTCAATGGTGGCTCGGCATAGTCGGTGGAACCAGCGCCTGAACCTACGTCTGGCGATTCTAAAAAATCGCCTTACCCCTGCAATATGGTTCACTCTCTGGCTCCCTCAGTTGCCGACAACAACAATAAATCAGCTTCTCTCCAGTCGGCGTCTTTCAGTTCAACAAAAAAATCTGGTTCAATCAGAACTGAAGAAACGCTGCGCAGGCAACATTCGCTAATATTTATACATATTTAATTGCAACGTGGGATAACTTCGTTAGAATCTACACAGGCAATTTCTTGTCCACCTTCTCGGAGTTATCAAGTTGGAATCGCAACAAGTTCAAAAAAAGATAGACGAAATGATCGCCGCTGGGATCAAGATCCCTTCTCCGCCAGCTATCGCTGTACGCATATTAAATGCAGTCCAGCAAGATGAGCCATCACTGAGTGATCTCGCTAAAATCATATCTTCCGATCCAGCGCTCACAGCAAAACTTCTCAAAGTTGCAAATTCCGGCTTTTATTCACTCAAATATGAAGTCCCCAGCATCGAAAAGGCATTAACCGTTCTTGGCGTCAATGTTCTCAAAAATATTGCCCTCTCCTTTGTCATTGCAAAAGAGATGAACGAACCTGCCGAACAAGGCTTCGACTTTGACTACTTCTGGCGTCGTTCAATCACCTTTGCTGTTGCTTCAGAACTTCTAGCCAAAGAGATAAACTTTCAAAGTGACGATACTTTTGTAACTGCGCTGTTAACCGACATCGGTGTTCTGATTCTACATCAGGCAATGCCAGAAGCTTATCTAAGCATTCTCGAAGAGAAAAAACACTCCAGCGAAATGACCACTGAGCTCGAAACACGTATTCTGGGCCTGAATCACGCTGAAATGGGTTCAGGCATCCTGGAGCGCTGGGACCTTCCAGCAGGGATCTATCTTCCTATTCGTTACCATCACAGCCCGGAGCGGGCCTCAGAACAATATCAACCAGCCGCTGATCTATTGCAGATAGCTGATCGCCTCTCCGCTATCTACAACGATCCCAACAGTGGCGAAAGAGTTCGTCAACTACAAGATGAATTAAATGAACGCTTCAATTTGTCTGAAGATCAGATAACAGAATTGATCGATGCCATTGCCAGTCGCAGTGTTGAGATTCTTGCGACCTTCGATATAGATTCTGGAGATATCAAACCCTACTCGCAGATGTTGCAAGAAGCCAATGAAGAACTCGGTCGACTCAATCTTTCTTATGAACAGTTGATTATGGAGTTGAAAGAGTCCAAAACAGAGACCGACCGCCTCGCAGCTGAAGTACGGGAAGCCAATACCAAGCTCCGCGAACTGGTCTTTCGTGACGGATTGACCGGCCTCTACAATCACCGTTATTTTCAGGAGATGGTCGATAAAGAGATTGATCGGTTTGACCGCTATAATTCCTGCTTTGCACTGATTATGTTCGACATCGATTTCTTCAAAAAGGTCAACGACAACTATGGCCACCCCAGCGGTGACCAGGTTTTATTAAATATTGCGCAGACAATTCAAAAGGCTGTTCGTCCCAGTGATATTGTCGCACGCTATGGTGGCGAAGAGTTTGCCGTTATTATGCCGGAGGCAAATGAGTCAGGTCTGAAAATCTTTGCAGAAAGGCTTCGCCGCAGTGTCGAGCAGATGTCAACTCTGGTTGGCAACAAGGAATTAAAAGTCACGATCAGCGTAGGCGGAACCTGCTGCTTACCAAGCTCAGGCAAATTAGACAAGAAAACAATCATCGATACTGCCGATCGTGCCCTCTATGCGTCTAAACATGGAGGACGCAACTGTACAACCATCCTCCCTCTCGGGAAGTGAAACAAACAGGAACACAACCTTTCACAACACTCAACACACTATGTCTGAGACTGTGGGACTTTCCATTGCTCTGATGTAAATTATATGCTTGACCATAAATTTCTCTCCGGTTCCGTAGCGGTAGATATAAGCCTGCACATGAGCTAATATCTGGTCTCTAATCATCGATTCTTCGCTTAGTGAGACAGCCACCTTAGCTTGGCAACGATCAATTTGGTGCCGCGTTGAATTGATTTTTACACGTGGAAATGAAATGATGCGCTCCCTTTACTCGAATAGTTGATTTTTCAGGAGAAAACTGGTGAAAGAATACGTAAGCGAGCAACTGCTGCAGATTATAAATAAGCTTAAAAATCAACAATTTATACCAGAAGACATAATTCCTCGTTTTACGGTTGAGCGTACCAAAGACAAGAACCATGGGGACTTTGCTACAAATCTGGCGTTAACCCTGGCAAAACCTGCAAAAGCGAATCCACGGCAAATCGCTGAAAAAATTGTCTCGCTGCTGCCACAGGACGGCGCCATCGAAAAAGTTGAAATTGCTGGTCCCGGCTTCATCAATTTCTTTCTTGATGAAAGATGGTTAGCACGTCAGGTTTCGGCAGCTCTGGCTGATCCGCACCTGGGAGTCTCTCGTGTCAAGAACCCACAAACAGTGGTCATCGACTACTCCTCTCCCAATCTGGCAAAAGAGATGCACGTCGGTCACCTGCGGTCGACGATTATCGGTGATACGGTCGCGCGCACACTCGAGTTTCTTGGCCATCAGGTTATTCGTCAGAACCATGTTGGCGATTGGGGTACCCAGTTCGGCATGCTACTCGCGCTGATGGAGCAGTTACGCCACGAAGGCCGTGAGATCAGTATGGAGCTCTCGGACCTTGAGAACTTCTACCGACAAGCCAAACAAAAATTCGATGATTCCGCTGAATTTGCTACACGGTCACGTCAACTCGTTGTGCAACTGCAATCTGGAGATGAGAACTGTCTCGCCCTCTGGAAGGAGTTTCTTACAATTTCTCTCAGCCATTGCCAGAAAATCTACGATCGTCTCGGCGTCGGCCTCAGCCCTGAAGCTATTCACGGTGAAAGTGCCTACAACAATGACCTGCCGCTCGTGGTTAAAGATCTGGAAAAAACCGGGCTATTGGTTGAGGATAAAGGTGCTAAATGTGTCTTTCTGGATGAATTCAAAGGACAGGACGATAAACCCTTACCAATGATTATCCAGAAAAATGATGGCGGGTACCTATACGCTACCACTGATCTGGCAGCTTTACGCTATCGTCAGAACCAGTTGAAAGCAGATCGAATTCTATATTTCGTTGATGTCCGCCAATCACACCATTTCCAACATCTGTTTGCTGTCGCGCGGAAAGCTGGTTTCCTCGCTGCTACGACCGAAGTCGAGCATATGGGTTTTGGCACAGTTATGGGTGATGACGGCAAACCCTTTAAAACCCGTAATGGCAGCGTCGCCAAACTAGCCGATCTGATCGATGAAGCAGAAAATCGCGCACGCATGCTGGTTGCTGAAAAAAACCCGAAGATGGACGCCGCCGAACTTAAAGAGATTGGTCGTGTCGTTGGTATCGCTTCGATCAAATATGCCGATCTTGCAAAAAATCGAAGCAGTGATTACCTGTTCAGCTTCGACAATATGATCAGTTTCGAGGGAGACACCGGCCCTTATATGCTTTATGCCTATACGCGTGTTGCCAGCATTTTCCGCAAAGCGGAGATTGATGAAAATAGCCTGTCGGGCGAAATCATTCTGGGAGAAGAGATTGAACGTGAGTTGGCTAAGCTGCAAATACAGTTTGCCGAAATTCTCAACCGGGTAGCAGAACGCGGTACTCCTCACCTCCTCTGCGCATATCTTTACGATCTGGCTTCTACCTTTTCCAGTTTTTATAAAAACTGCCCGGTTCTCAGTGCCGAGACAGAAAAGTCGCGCAACAGTCGCTTGCAGCTTTGCCTGTTAACCGCACGCATTCTCAAACAGGGTCTGGAACTTCTGGGCATCGGAACATTGGAAAGAATGTAAACTCTGAGAGTCTGGTTAAACACTGAAAAGCCACCAAAAGGCAGGATTCGATGAGTCAAAAGTTTAACTGCCACGGATGCGGACATTGCTGCCTCATGTTGATAGATGCCTATAATGGTTGTGTCAGTGATGATGACTTACTGCGCTGGAAACTGCAGGGCAGAGACGATATCCTTGCATGGGTAGAAACTCTCGATCTCGGACCTGGAAACCAACTGCACACCGCCTGGGTTAACCCTGAGACGGGAGAGGATGTAGAGCGTTGCCCCTGGTTGCTCGACATGCTTAACGGTAAAGGCTATTTGTGCGGGATTGAACCGATTAAACCTGATCATTGCCGGGCCTATCCTGAGCACCAGAAACATGCCGAAGCTACGAACTGCCAGGGCTATAATAAAACCTATACCGCTCCAGTTGAAATACCTAAGGAAGGTCAACACGATGAGTAATAAATCGAAGGTTAAAGAGATATATGTTGCCGACATCTCATTCGATGTCGTAGAGGAAGATTTGCACAAATTGTTTTCAGTCTGTGGTTCGGTCCGCGGAATCAACATGCTCAAGGATGAAAGGTCTGGCAATTTCAACGGTCGAGCATTCATCCGCATGGCAACGAATGCAGAGGCAAAAGAAGCCATCAACATGCTTGATGGAACCCGACTGATCAATCGTTGTATCAGTGTCAGTGCCGCACGCGATAAACCACTGAACGTACCGGTAATAGTGGCAGAGGAGAAGAAACCACGTCGCCGGGAGCGCCCAAAGCGCACCCGAAAATAGCAGTTCCCCTCCAAACAAAACCAATAATAAAGAGCAGAAAACCTATATGGGATTCTGCTCTTTTTTCGTTAAAAAATGCTCGCTCAAAGTAGCAACAATCAGCCGCTTTGAGCGAGCAGGTCAAAATCATTTCGGAGTTGTATTTTATTCTGTACTTCAAAATAGCTTTTTCAGCCAGGCAGGTCTATCCCCAGCTCATATTTTTCCAGTTTGTAACGCAAGGTGCCACGGGGCACATTGAGGATCCGTGCAGTCCTGGCCACATTGCCACCGGTTATGGTGAAAGCTTTAGCGATCAAACCCTTTTCCACCTTGCAAACGACATCATCCAAGACGATCCCTTCCGGTGGGATTTCATAACTGAACGGCACTTCGCTTTGCGGGGACTCTCCCCATATTTCACGAGGCAAGTGTTCTGGTTTGATCTCATCGACGTTATACATGATACAAATACGCTCGACCACGTTACGTAGTTCACGCACGTTCCCTGGCCAGTGGTAGCGGAGCATCAGATCGAGTGCATCGCGCGAAAAGGCGCGCATTGCCTTATTGAACTCGCGGCTGAAACGCTGGAGAAAATATTCAAGCAGACTCGGAACGTCTTCACGCCTCTCTCGTAAGGGTGGGATATGAATTGGAAATACATTTAAACGGTAGTAAAGGTCCTCACGAAACTCTTTGGCATCAATAGCGTTTTTAAGTTTGGCATTAGTCGCTGCAATAATTCGTACATTGATATCAATGTTTCTATTCCCGCCCAAGCGTCTGATCTTACGGTCCTCAAGCACTCGCAACAACTTAACCTGCAGGCCCATATCCATCTCACCTATTTCATCGAGAAAGATGGAACCATTATCTGATTCTTCAAACAGACCGAGCTTACGCGTTTTAGCATCGGTAAAGGCCCCCCGTTCATGTCCAAAGAGTTCACTCTCCAACAGGTTGAATGGCAGAGAACCGCAATTGATTTCGATAAATGGTTTGTCGACTCTTGGTGAAAGGTTATGAATCGCCTGAGCAACAAGTTCTTTGCCCGTCCCACTCTCTCCAGTAATTAAAACTGTTGCCGTTTCATGCTTGGCAACCTCACGGATCTGCTGGAAAATCTGCAACAAAGCCGGGCTGGTACCGATCATATTAATGTCGTTTTCTTGCCGAACCAATCTCTTGACTTTGCGACGCAAAGATTGGGTTTCAAGAGCCAATTTAACAATGAGATGGATCGCGTCAGCCTTGAATGGTTTTTTTATGTAATCATAAGCACCAATTTTTAAAGCTTCAACGGCACTCTCAACCGTTCCATAACCGGTAATGATAATAACCAGTAGCTCTGGATCGACCTCCTTGACTGCTCGCAGGACATCGAGTCCGCTCTCACTCCCCAAATTCAAATCAAGCAAAACCAGACTGATCTCATCTTCAGTGACAATGCTGACGGCTTCTTCAGGACAACCTGTCGATAGCGCCCTGTATCCATCAGCAGCAAGTATTCGTTCAAGGTTTTCACGAATAAATGCCTCATCATCGACGATTAGAATTTTTTCCATTTAGAGCTCCCGGCGATACAGAAGAAAATCTGAAAAAGGTACGTGCTCAAGAATCTGACAGGCAACGATAATAAAATATACGGGGAATTTACTATAGAGGCAAGGCGTAACGGTGGATTTTAGCCATCAGAAAGACTTGACCAGCGAAATATTCACATATTCAACAAAGCAGCAAAGAGAACTTGGCTAATTTTAGCCTATCGTGCCACCATCTTCAACCGGCAACAGCAGAAAAACACGGGTCCCTTGATTGATGGTACTCTCTGCGCTGATCGACCCTTTGTGTTCGGAGAGGATATTATGACTGATCGACAGTCCCAAACCGGTCCCCTCTCTTCCCTTATTGGTATAAAAAGGTTCAAAAATCAGTCCGATTTTTTCTGGTTCGATTCCACACCCACTATCAATAACCGTAACCTGTATTCCTTTGCGAACACGGCTCGCCAAAATTTTCAATTCGCCGCCATTCGGCATGGCATCAATAGCATTGCTGAATAAATTCAGAAAAACCTGCTTGAGTCGATCAGCATCGATTAGGAGTTTGGGCATACCAACGTCAAAGTGTGAAATTATTTCGATTCCCTGCCGTTCGCACTGCTTACGCACCAGAAAAATTGAATCCTCAATGACCCTTGTCAGGTCACCAGAAATCAACATCGGCTTAGAGGCTGAAAAATGTAATAGCTCGCCAACCAATCCTTCAAGGCGCTCCATCTCGCCAAGAGCTTTTTGGATCAACAACTGATCCTGCTCTTTACCAATCAATCGGTCATGCAATTCATCCAGTAACAAACTAACCCCGGTTAACGGATTTCGAATCTCGTGGGCAATTCCGGCTGACATACGTCCCAAAGACGCCAATCTGTCCATACGTGACATCTGCTCACGCATATTAACGCGTTCAGTCAGGTCCTCAACGGTCAACAACCAACCTGCCTGGCGCCTGAAACTTAAAGGGAAAAGAGATAAACGATAGGTCAGTTGCCGGTCATCACGCTCGAGGCTGACATAGTCACCCCAGCTCTGCTGATCCAGTGTTGCAAACGCGTTCTCAAGCCCGGGGTAAAACTCTGGCCAGTCGGACAGGATTTCATGCCAGGGTGTTGCCTTGCCAGGGTGACTGACCCCGAGTATTTTACAAGCGGGGCCATTCAATGATGTCACCTTACGATCGCCATCAAATGTCAATATACCGGTTTCAATGTTTTCAACAACGGTATGTTTGAAATTACGCTCGCGGATAATTTCATGCCGGGAACGCCGTAACGCTTTCAAAGTTTTTAGTAGCCGAAGTTGTCTCAAACTCAGATCATTGGCCATACGATTGAAAGAGTCTGCCAAGACACCAACTTCGTCGTAGGAACTGACCTCGACTCGGGTTTCAAGGTTGCCACGAGCCATCTCACGGGTGCCCTCTGTTAAAGAGAGGAGAGGACCGACAATACTTCCAGAAAGTCGGTAGGCAGCCATGATCACGAACATGACAGTTATTGAGATCACAAACCAGGATTCACTTAAATAGTTGGTTATCTCTTTACGGATCAAACTTGCCGTTGTCAGGGCGGGTTGATGAAAATTATCGACTTCGGCTCCAATCGTAATTCCGCCAAAGATACCAAATTTTTGAAAATCACCATGATCATAGAATATCGGGGCATAGGCCATAATTTTACGTGAACCACCAACATTAGTGGTATCGACAACGCCCTGCTCGCCATTTCGTATGGCCTCAGCAACAACCGGATAATTCTTATGAATAAAACCAGCGTCTAGCAAATTAAAGGGAATACGGCCAGCATTGATCGTTTCTTCATCAGTTTCCTGACTATAAGCTGGCACTAGCTGTCCATCAGGATCATAGCCACGAATATCCCAGTATTTTGGATGGGTAATCATCCAGCCTTCGTCATCGAACATAAAGGCATAATTGCCACTGGCATAGGAGGGGAAGACAACGTAGCGGTCTTTGGTCGGAGAGATGTGCTGTGTGAATTCCATCAGGTGCCGGTGATCAAGGGAGATCACCACTATCCCTGAGAGCTTCCCTTCTCTAAAAACAGGTGTTGCAAAACGCACGACACCACGGTATGGCGTCCCCAACACTGCTTCAAGAGGCGTTTCGGCCCCCTGTAGTTGTTCATCACGGCTAACGTACCATCCACTTAAACGTGAGACTGAAACTTCACCATTGCCAAGGTGACGAGTCTTATTGAAATAGGTTTCGTTTTTATATGTCGTGTTTAAAGGATCCGCTACATTGCGCAACTGGAGTGAAGGCCGACCTGCGATAATACGAATTTTTTCCTGACCTGTCGGATCGATAAAACTCACTTCGTGATACAGCAGAATCCGCTCTCTGACTTCGATAGGATTTTTATTGGTTCCGCGACGATACCAGACACTCCGCGCGTGACTCCAGGCGAAATCGAGATAGGATTTCTGATCCGGCTTGATCAGCGACAGATCTCTCAAATCGCCTTCGACCTGTTGTAGGAAATCGGAGACTTCTCCGGCGACCATTTCGGCGCGCAACTCCAGAGCCCGAGCCGCCTGAGTATCAAGAGCCTCAGTCGTACGCTGGCGTAGCAGGGTTTCTACAAGGCGTAAACTGTGGTGCGAGTTGACCAGCAACAGCATCAGCGGTACCAGAGACAACAACAAAAAGGCTCCGAGTACTTTTTTATGTAAATTGATTTTAAACATCACAATCCTGTTTAAAATAAAAAAAGCCGCTCCCCAGAATCAACAGGTGCGGCTTGGTATAAGGGGGTTTCATCGTACTCGACTTACTTGTTACGCGCCACCACATAGTCGGCGAGAGCACAGAGGGCGTTGCGGATTTCATTGTCTGGAAAAATATCAAGCTGGACCTTGGCTAGCTCAATTCGCTCAGAAGCACGAAGACGGGTATATTTAATACCATCATATTTCTCTATCAGATCACAAACCCGGTTGAGATCAACCTCGCTCAGTTCTTCAAGTTCGATAATCTGTGCAATTTCATTTTGTTCGTTCTTATCCGCTTTTGAATAAGTGTGAATCAATGGCAGAGTCATCTTACCTTCTTCAAGGTCATGACCGCGCTCTTTGCCAAACTCCTTTAGGTCGGCAACATAATCAAGAGCATCATCCATTAGCTGGAAGGCCGTGCCTATTTCAAGCCCGAACTCACGCAGGGCCGTTTCTTGTTGCGGAGAGGCTTCGGCTAAAACAGCTCCAACCTGACAAGCTGCCGCAATCAAAATTGCGGTTTTATCGCGAATAACATCAAGATAGTGATCTTCATCAATCTCAAGGTCAGCCGTATTCAGCAGTTGCTGTATCTCTCCCTCTGCCATTTGAGTCGTGGTATCTGACAGTAATTGCAAAACCCTGAGGCTGTTACAGCCAACCATAACTGAAAATGATTTGGCGAGCAGAAAGTCACCAACCAACACTGAGGCTTCGTTGCCCCAGACCGCATTAGCTGAGCGGTTTCCACGGCGTAATTCAGCGCCATCGACTACATCATCATGCAGTAATGTTGCACTATGAATGAACTCGATAACTCCTGCCAATTCAATATGATGCTCACCAGAGTAGTTGCAGAGCTTTGCCGCTAATAGCAGCAACATAGGTCGGATTCTTTTCCCGCCACTGGACAGAAGATATTCCCCCACCTGGCCAATGAGTGGCACATCAGACGTCAGATTCTTGCGAAATCGTACCTCGACAGCCTGCATATCTTTTTGGATCAGGGCTGAAACGCGCTCCATCTTAAATATATTTCCATCTCTTTTGTATAAGGGGGGAATGACTTTATGCATTCTAAAAACCGCATGACTGTATGTCAAAGACTTTTTAACAGGGAGTCGGAGTTTTACCTTCTATATCGCAAGGGAGGTAAATACGGATACGAGCTCCTCCAAGTGGAGAATCGAGCGCTTCTATACTACCACCATGTTCTTCAATCAACTTGCGGCAGATTGCTAAACCCAACCCGGTTCCCTTGCCCTTTTCTTTGGTAGAGAAGAAAGGATCAAATATCGACTCCCACTGATCAAATGGAATACCGGGTCCATCATCATCGACAACAATCTCTGCACCCTTATCTGTTGCCCTCAATTCCATATGGATAGCACCTCGTTCATCCAGAGCTTGAACAGCATTCAGAAGCAGATTAACCAGAACCTGTCGCAGACGGTCTGAATCACCAATCAGGTATGGAACCTCAACATCAAGGTGCATATCAAAATTTATATGTCTAAAAAGTTTTTGCGGCTGCAGCGAGGCCCAGGTCGCTTCAATTAATTCTCGCAAGTTCACTGGCTCCCATTGACGAGCACCGGTCCGGGATAGCCCAAGCAACCCCCCGGTAATTCTCTTACAACGGAGACATTCATCTATAATCGCCTGTACATCCTCACGACGACTATCGTCTTGTGACAAATCCTCAAGCAGTAGCTGCGCATAACCGAGAATAATACCAACCGGATTGTCAATTTCATGTGAGACACCGGCAGCGACCTGACCAACGGCAGCCAGACGTTCAGCCCTGGTCAACCTTTCATAGATCCGGTGCAGTTCTTCATTGGCGCTAGTCAATTGCTCGTTGCGGCGAGTTAGTTCTTCTCGGCTGGAATTAAGACTACCTGCCATCTCGTTAAAAGCCCTGGCCAGAACGGTCAACTCGTCTGCCCCACCATCGGTCGCAGATATCGGAATATGTGTTTCAAGCTCACCGCGCGAAATCGCCCTGGCACCATCGGTCAATTGTTGAATTGGGCGTGTCAGTCGTCTGGCACCAAAAGCTGCAAGCAATAAAGAAATGAGGGCAGCTCCTATAGCTATACTCAAAAAAGCCTGATGCATCTCTGTCAATCGTTGGTCAACGGTCCGGAAAGAATAATAGAACCGGACGCTTAGTAAACGAGATCCCGCCGGACTGAAAGCCGGAACCGCGACATCGAGAACGCGACGACCTTGCTGATCAGGCCGCACTCGATAGGTCAAATCCTGATCTTCAGTTTCAAATAGCGTATCAGTCGGCAGATCTTGATTGCTGAACCCAGGGAAAAGGTCAGAAACAAAGAGGGCTCGGCCGCTCACTGAATGGAGAGAAAAACGGATCAAATCATGGCTAAAACCGAGAAGGTGTACCATCTTACCCTGTTGACGAGGCGATAACTGAGTAAAATCACCACGGAAATGTTTTAAAATTTCTGGGGTAGCAAAACGGGCTGCAGCCAGATGCTGAGCCTGAAGATGGTCCTGCCAGAGTACGGCCTGTTTTTTTTCCAACAGCCCGAAGGTCACGATCAGCAGGATCAAAAGGACAGCACCAGTGTAAATGAAGAGTTTTTTTGAAAGACTCATAGCAAACTTTTATCGTATTTTTTCAAGAAGTTACAGCTCTTTCTTACGAGACTCTCAATTAAGCACACAGTATACAGTATTTTTTATTTGACAGTTCATACCCTGAGCCCTAAAATCATCACCGTTTAGGTTAACATTATTGTTTTTCTCATTGACATTTACATATCTTATTCTACAATTTTTTGGATCCAAATTTCCCTGTATCAGGGAGACATCAACAAGGAGACCCTATGGAGAAGCCGCAATACAACACGGACATTGTCAAAAGTTTCGTACACTGGAGTGTACTCTGGGGACTGGTTGCAGTTCTGGTCGGAGTTATCGTGTCGATTCAAATGACAAATCCGGAGATGAACTTTCCTCCCTACCTGACCTTTGGACGTTTACGGCCAATTCACACCAATGCCGGTATTTTCGGGTGGGGCGTTGGAGTCATCTTTGCGACCTTCTTTTACATTGTTCAAAGGCTATGCAAGGTTCGCCTTTGGAGCGATAAGCTTGCAAAATTTCAGCTTTATTTTTTCAACACTACCATTACTGCCTCTGCTGTCACGCTGATTCTTGGCTTCACAACCAGCAAAGAATATCATGAGATGGAGTGGCCGATCGACCTGATGATTATTATTCTCTGGGTCACTTTTGCTATCAATATCATTATGACCATCATCAAGCGCAAAGAGGAGCAGATGTACATATCACTCTGGTACATGCTTGCTGCGATTGTTGGTGTGGCGATCCTCTTTCTGGTCAACTCTGCAGCAGTGCCAGTCTCCTTTTTCAAGTCATATTCAGCTTTTGCCGGAACCAATGATGCAAATGTCCAATGGTGGTTTGGGCACAATGCAGTAGCAATGGTCCTGACAGCGCCGCCCTTGGCAATGTTTTACTATTTTCTGCCTAAATCGACCGGTGTGCCAATCTACAGTCACAAAATTTCGATCATCTCCTTTTGGTCACTTATTTTCATGTACCTCTGGACCGGAGCCCATCACCTGCTCTGGACTCCCGTTCCGGATTGGATTCAAACTTTAGCGATGGCATTTTCTATCATGTTGATCGCACCATCTTGGGGATCGGTCATCAATGGCTACCTGTCGATGAAAGGCCAGTGGCACCAGATGCGTGAAAACTATCTGGTCAAGTTTTTGATATTAGGTATTACATTCTACGGGCTGCAGACCCTTCAGGGTCCGATGCAATCGATCCGTTCATTCTCAGCCTTTATTCATTTCACCGACTGGGTTCCTGCACATATCCATATGGGGACTATGGGTTGGGTTTCGATGGTCTGTTTCGCTTCAATTTATTTCTTGGTGCCGCGGATCTATGGCAAAGAACTCTACAGTATCCGTTTGGCAAACCTGCATTTCTGGCTGGCACTGACAGGGCAACTACTCTGGTCGATTTCACTCTGGATCGCTGGAGTGCTACAGGCTGGCATGTGGAACGCTATGAACCCCGATGGCAGCCTGACCTACACCTTCATGGAAACCATGGTCGAGATGTACCCCTACTGGTGGGTACGGACTATTGGCGGCACACTATTTATGCTAGGCGTGATTGTCTTTATCTACAATTTGTTCAAGACTGCTCACAACGGGGAAAAGACCGCTTCCTTGGCTGCTACAGCTGAAGGGAGGGCATAAGCTATGTGGGAAAAAAAACCTATACTGCTTCTGGTTCTGGCCACTGCCGCCATTATGGTCGGTACCACCGTCACGATGATTGTGCCATTCATGTCGGTCAACACAGACGCTGACAAAATCGCCAGCGTCAAGCCCTATACCCCTATACAACAGGAAGGGCGAGATCTCTACATCCGCGAAGGCTGCAATAACTGTCATACGCAAACCGTTCGGCCGCTGGTGAGCGAAGTGCTGCGCTATGGCGAATATTCCAAATCAGGCGAGTTCGTCTATGATCGCCCATTCCTCTGGGGCTCGAAGCGAACCGGTCCAGATCTGGCTCGCGTGGGAGGCAAGTATCCCGATGCATGGCACTACAAACACATGGATTCTCCGCGCGCAATGATCCCCGGATCAAATATGCCGGACTACGGCTGGTACAAAAAGAACCCACTAGATCCAAAGATGATCCAACGGAAGATGGAGGTTCTCGGTTTCCCCTATACCACAGAGCAGATCAGCGCCCTTGCCGACAAAAATGAGATGGATGCAATAGTCGCTTACCTGCAGAAACTGGGAAGTGATATCCCTTGGCGTAAGGCTGCGAAAACCACTATCGTCGGTGAGCTAAAAAATCCTTTTGTTGGCAATAAATCTGCCATCGAAGCTGGCGAAGAGTTATTCGAGAACAACTGTGAAGCATGCCATGGAGAAAACCTAGAAGGCGGTATCGGTCCCGAACTGACTGATATTGATATGGATGACTCTGATCTTTACCAGATCATCTACAACGGCATAGATGATGGCGGAATGCCTGCCTTCGGCAGCCTTGGTACAAATAAGGTCTGGCAACTGGTCAACTTCCTCAAATCAGGAGATAGCGATTGATGGACCTTGGATCAATCCTCTACCTTGGCGTTACTTTCGGCCTTTTTGTGATCTTTGCGGCGATCGTGATACGGACTTACAGTCGTAAAAACCGTGACAAAAACGAAACTGCCAAGTACCGCATGCTTGATGATGATTGACTGATGCGTCAACACCGCTTCTTTAGATAAAGGATAGCTTTTATGAGCAATATAGAACAACAAAACAACGATTACGCTGACGGGATCAAGGACAGCCACCAGGCACCACCGGTCTACTTCAATGTCCTGTTTTATGGTTTGATTATCTGGGGAGTCATCTTCATAGCCTATTTCCTGTTGAGTGGTTGGAGTTCACATCAGGAATTTGAGCAAAAGATGGAAGCCCATCAGCAACAAACAACAACCAGATAGATCTATATACGGGAGGAGCCAAGCTCCTCCCTTTCACTTTACTGGCGGTAATGCAAAATAATCGATTACTCGGCCCTTGGCGGCGTAGATTTCAATGGCTCATCAGCCTCTTGATATTGTTGCTCCCCTGGGGACGAATCGACAACGTCAGCATTTTGCGTATCGATATTCCATCCCTGAGCCTTCATCTCTTCGGTGCCACGTTAAGAATCGAAGAACTCTACCTCCTCCTTTTTTTCTGTCTCATTCTTGTTCTCATTTTCTTGCTGACAACTCTGGTCTTTGGTCGGGTCTGGTGTGGATGGGCCTGTCCGCAAACGACCTTAAGTGATCTGGCCGAATGGTCAGCAGGAAAACTGAATCTGAAGATAAATAAATATCGTCTTCAGGGGCCTTTTTGGCGTAAAGCCTTATTGCACATATTTTTTGTCGTCCTGGCTTTTCTGGTCAGTAGCAACTTTCTCTGGTATTTTATTGAGCCGCGCAACTATTTCTATGCACTCGTTACAGGCCAACTCCATCCCTTTGCACTCGGGACACTCCTGATCGGTGCAACAACTGTCTATCTCGACATGGCTTTTTTACGCCGTCTGATTTGTCGTGACTTCTGCCCCTATGGGCGATTTCAAACCGTTTTGATCGATAAAACAACTCTCGCTTTACAACTGCCAGAGTCTGAAGCGCCACGTTGCATAGAGTGTGGATCTTGCGTGCGCAGCTGTCCAATGGAGATCGATATCCGCCAAGGGTACCAGATAGAATGTATCAACTGCGGTCGTTGCCTCGACGCCTGTCGGCAGATCATGAACAAACGTCAGCAACCCGGACTGATTGGTTACTATTTCGGCGTAAATGGTGATGGCCGTCATGCCCTCTTCAATCCACGCACCTTACCCTTGGCATTGGGACTCGTCGGTCTGTTGATATTGCTCTTGTTTGCCGTAAAAATGCGACCTGAAGCGACCCTGAAGGCCTCCATGTCTCACCATGTTGCGAGTCGACGCCTTGAGAATGGTAATCAAGCCAGTTTCTTTAATGCTTGGATCAATAATCGTACAACGACCAAATCTGGGTTCAATATCATCGCCAAAGACCCGAATAACGGTCAAGAATTGCTTCTCAAAGGACCAACCCGTAATATCATCCTGGAAGGTGGTCAAAATCAAAAGGTAGATTTTGTTTTAATCACCCCTTTCACCGGAAAAACAAGCCAGGTCAGGTTTATACTCAACAGCATTGACGGTCGCCAGTTGTCTGAAACTGACGCCCTAATCACCACCAATCAAAGCAGGTAATATGGTCCAATTAAAACTTAAGAGCCCTTATATCTTACTGATTCTAATGTTGCTTTTATCGTTTCTTGTTTTCTCTGTTTGGTCAGCGCGTCAGGCGTCGACGCGTGGGAGTCAGGTTTCTGATCTCAACTACTACAGCAAGGGCCTCAAATACAACAACACCCGCATTGAAGAACGTGCTGCTGCCAGCCGTGGCTGGCAGCTTGAAACTGAAATTCAAAACAGGATTCTCAACTTCAGACTATCTGATGCTACAGGCCAACCGATTCGCCAAGCGATCGGAGAACTGACCCTGTTCCTGAAAAAAGAGAACCGGGTCCTGCACCTGCAACCAACCGAGTCACAACCAGGTATTTACCAGCTCAAGCTTCCCGACGCAATCAGTGGCAGCCTGCAAGCAAGGATAGAATTTGAACAACAGGGCGCTCGCATCAATCGTCAACTGCTGGTGAATCTCTAAAATGGCAGAATCAGAACGGCAAAGCTGTGTTCACTGCGGCCTCCCGATCCCGCCCGCCGATCTGGTTATTGAAAATAATGAGGGCCATGAATTTTTGTTCTGCTGTCATGGTTGTCGCGGCGCCTGGCTCATTATTCAGGGTGCCGGTCTCGATAATTTCTACTCTCGTAACGATCTCAAGCATGAGCCTTTAACAGAAATCCACACCACACAATTTGATTCTGCTTACCTGCAAAACTTTATTATTGAAACTGCCACAGGATCTGAAATCAGCTTGATTGTAGATGGTATTCACTGCGCAAGCTGCATCTGGCTGATAGAAAGGTACATGCAACAGCTTCCTGGTGTTCTTGCGGCCAGAGTAAACTTCGCCACCCACCGCCTTTCACTCCGTTTCGATTCAAAATTGGCCGACATCACACAATTATGCTGGAAGTTATCTCAGCTTGGCTATATGCCGCGCCCCTACAGTCAGGATGAACTTCGGAGTTCCATGGAGAGCGAACGTCGCAACCTGCTGCTTCGATTCGGTACCGCGGTCTTTCTTTCGATGCAACTGATGGGCTTTTCTATCGCACTCTATGCAGGTTATTTCTCAGGGATCGACCCACAAACCCACCTGTTACTACAAACATTGGCGGCACTGGTCACAACTCCCGTAGTTTTTTATTCCGGCTTCCCATTTCTACGCGGTGCCTGGTTTTCAGTGCGCAATCTCTCACCGAACATGGATTTACTCATCGCCATGGGCTCACTAATGGCCTATAGCTACAGCCTGTTTGCCCTGTTCACTGGCCGTGAAGTCTATTTCGATACCGCCGCGATGATCGTGACTCTGATCCTGGCCGGACGTCTTTTCGAGAGCAGCGCAAGACATCGTGCCTCAGCCGGACTCGATCGATTACTTCAGCTTGCGCCGCCCATTGCCAGACGCCTTGTCAATGGACAACCACAGCAGATTGATAGTCGCTTACTTGAACCTGACGATCTTATTCTGGTCGTTCCAGGTGACCGTTTCCCAGTCGATGGGTTAATCATCTCAGGAAGTTCAGAGGTTGACGAAGCCGCAGTAAGCGGTGAATCTCTCCCTGTTTTTCGGCAAGAGGGAGAGAGTGTCAGGGCCGGGACCCAGAATCTTAACGGCACCCTGACGCTTAAAGTGGAGGCCAAAGCAGCCGATTCATTTATCGCACGTATCGGACGAATGGTTGAGCAAGCGCAAACACGTAAGGCCCCGATTCAAAACCTGGCAGACCGTATTGCAGGAGTTTTCATTCCAACGGTACTCTCTATCTCAGTGATCACTTTTTTTTATTGGGGAGCTGACCAAAACGCGTTGCTGCATGCCATTACGGTTCTCGTTGTGGCCTGTCCTTGCGCTCTAGGGCTAGCAACACCTACGGCGGTCATGGTTGCAACGGGGAGAGCTGCTGAAGAAGGAGTCCTGTTCCGAGGGGGAGATACTCTCGAAGCAGCTGCGCATCTCAATCTGCTTGCCTTTGACAAGACTGGAACCCTGACTGAGGGAAGACCACAGGTTATTGATATTCTGGCGGTCAATGATCAACGTGAATTACTAGATTGTGCTGCACGTCTTGAGTCGGGTAGTCGCCATCCTCTGGCACAAGGAATAACAAGTGAAGCCAGACGTAGGCAAATCAGTGTAACTCCACTTAGAAATATACAGCAAGTCCCCGGCAAGGGTCTGATTGCCATTGACGAAAAATTGCTTGGCGGAAGTGCTGACTTTTTGAGGGAACAGGGGGTCTTTCTTCCCGAGACAGATGATGACAGCACCACAAGTGTGGTCCACTTCTCCAGGAACAGTCACTACCTAGGAGCGATTACCCTGCAGGATCTTGCGCGTAGCGAAGCAGATGAGGCCTTGGCATTACTGAGGTCACGTGGTTATTCCAGCCTGCTTCTGTCCGGGGACCAGGCGGGTTGTGTAGAGAGGCTCTCTGACAATCTAAAAATAGACCACTGGCTGGCACAATTGACTCCGGAACTGAAAACACAAGAGATTGAACGCTTAAAAAATGAGGGGAACAGGGTTCTGATGACGGGAGACGGGATAAATGACGCACCAGCCCTGGCAGCGGCGACTGTAAGTTGCTCCATCGTTGGGAGTAGCGATATTGCCATGGAACAGGCCCAAATACTTTTAACCCGCCCTAACCTTCTACTGCTCCCCTGGACACTGCAAGTAGCACAAACAGCCATGTCGATCATTAGACAAAATCTATTCTGGGCCTTCAGCTACAACTTGGTTGCCATTCCACTGGCAGCCAGTGGCAAGCTGTTGCCGGTCTATGGTGCCGCAGCCATGGCTCTAAGTTCGATCGGAGTTCTCCTCAATTCGCTGCGCTTAAAAAGGATTGCACCGCCATGATGACTACTATTTTACTACTGATTTTTCTTTCATTCTGTATTGGCACCGGAGTCTGGCTTTTCTTCATGTATGCTGTCAAAAAAGGTGAATTTGATGACATCGAAGCCGCTAAATACCGCATGCTGGATGATGACGACGATGATGTCCCACCACCACCAACTACAAATCCGCAGTAATCCGAGAATATTGTTCATTTGCGTTTGTACGTTATTTTATTTACGTTGCAAAAATCTTGCGATGGAGAGCTGTTATGAATTTTGATCCGCTATATACTCTCGCCTTCACCACGGCGCTATTTGGTTCTGGACACTGTATCGGTATGTGCGGTGGATTGGTCACAGCACTTGGCTTGTCGTCCGATGGTCGCCGTGCAGGACTTATCTTCCATCTGTTCTACAACCTCGGACGGACAATTACTTACACCCTGATTGGCCTTGCTGTCGGATGGGTCGGGTCAGCGATGGTCTACAAACATTCACTCCATGGAATCACCCGTTACCTGTTACTGGGAAGCGATCTGTTCGTAATTCTTGCTGGCCTCGGCACAGCTGGCCTTTTTACCTGGTTAAACCTCTCGCGCTTCGAGTTTGCCGGCCCCATTCACAGCATGACAAAAGTGACTCGCAACCTGCGCAAACTCCCCCCTGAGGTGTCAGCCCTGCCGCTCGGCCTACTCTTTGGTTTTTTACCCTGTGGTTTTCTTTATGCAATGATCCTGACAGCGGCCCAGAGTGCAGATGTTTTTAAAGGTGGGGGAATCATGCTCGCATTTGGTCTTGGATCTATACCTGCGCTCTTTTTCGTAGGAAGTGCAGCACACTTAATAGGAAAAACAAAAAGGATCTGGATGTTCAGAATTGCGGGGCTACTTGTTGCATTGATGGGAGCGTACAATCTTTACCGCCATATGCACATGTTCATGATGGCGGGCGGCATGCACGCTGGATAAGTATTCTTTTACGGTGAAGATGGATTTGTCTTGAGTGGCAGGAAAACCATTTTTTTCTCATCAAAACGATATCCACCAGCGTCCCACATCTCCTCAATCAGATCCCAATCATAATGGATCTGGGCAGAAGCATCGACCATATCCGACACGTCCAGAATCTCAAGATCATCAATCATTGAGTTTCCATTCGTATCTGCCCAGTGCAAGGGAGCTATTTTCAGGACACCAATTCCCGGGACAGGCAGAGAGAATCGTTGTCCATCAGGATTGGCGACAACTTCACCTTTCAGCATAACCTGCGTATCGAACGGGATATCTACAGGCGGTTGCAAAATATAAACGATCTTTTTGAGTTGTGCAGGGTCTCGGATCATCCAACGGACGTTACCATTCAGGTTATCGAGACTCGCCGGCGGAGGGTCGGCCTCTACCAGATTCCAGCCGGGCGGAAATTCTTCGCGTACAATCAAACCCTTTAGCTTCATTTCAGAACTAATTTCAAGCTGAATAGGCACCCGAGCGCCAGGGGCCGTAAAGTTTGGTACATGACGATGACCACTCATCAGAGTCACCTGGGTCGGTGAAGATTTCAAATAAAAGAAGAAAACACCAATCAGCAGAACAAAAAAGAGACCAGCAACCAAATTACGTCGTACAGAGCTTTTGGTGCTGGTCGACAGTTTCTCAGTGAGCCGTTCATCGGAAAAAGTCTCATCTTTTTTCATGATCAACCCAAGATCAACCTCAAGAGCCTCAGCCAATTTAAGGGCATTATCGCGGCGCATCGTGGGATAACGATTATTTTCCCAACGCGAGACGGTATCGGTCGTTACACCAACCACCTTGGCAACATAAAGCTGGGTCAACTTCCCCTCTTCACGTACTCGTCGGATCACTTCACCGTCTATCGAAACCGAGGGCGAGGAGAATGGTTTCATCGACTGCTCCTAAAGAAATTAACAACTCAAAAATATCAGGCGGAGTCTAGCAGAAAGCAAGTGGGTTGACAAACACTGGTATATTGCCATTTTCAAGAACAATTTAGAAGCGACATAGCGCAACCTATCTACTTGGAATCACTTGATATCGACCCGACATCTGGCGACATTTCGACCGATGTCTAATGATTTGTTATTCAGCCTATGTCAATTTCAATTCAAACAGATTCGGAGCCTGCACCACCTAACTTAGCTGAGGAGAATTGAAATGAAAAAATTTATTACCTTGTTCGTTGCCATTACCATGGTCTCTATCGCTGCGATGACTGTCGTCGCCGATGACAAAGGCCCCACCGAAATCAAACTACCCGCCTCAATGGGCGAGGTCACCTTCAACCACGCAGCACACCAGAGTCGGGTTGCTGATTGCAAGACATGTCACCATCAGGGTGAGGGAACCGCCTGCCGCAGGTGCCATGGCACTAAGCCTGATGCACCAAAAGCTAAGAAGGCATTCCATGCCACATGTAAAGGTTGTCACAAAGAACAAAACGGACCGACCAAGTGTAAGCAATGTCATACTGGTCCTAAAGGCTGATTGAAAAATCTGCAGCTTCGAAACAAAAAAGGGGTGCCTGCTGGCACCCCTTTTTAATACATTCAATCCATTAGTTTCTATCTGCTTAACGGACCAGAGGAAGTCGAATTTCCAAACGGGTCCCCTGCCCCTTGCGACTGAATATATCAATCTTCCCCCCGTGTGCATCTACTATATACTTGGTGATACTCAACCCCAAACCTGTGCCACGTACCGCAGTATTCGAAGCATCTGCACGATAAAAACGCTCAAAGGCATTTTCTTTCTCTTCGACAGACATCCCTATGCCCTGATCAATTATATCTATTCGAATCCAGTTTTCATCTTGGCTGAGTACAACCTTTATAACACCACCATCTGGCGAATACTTGATTGCATTGCCTAGCAAGTTATCGATTACTTGAATCAACCGCATTTCGTCTGCATCAACGAACACGCCTTCAATAGCAAATTCAGAAACGAAATTATGCAGGCTATTTGTTCTTTCAAGATCTGCTATCAATTTACGACAAAGAGCGACAACATCAACATGTGTAAAATTCAGTTGCAGCCCCCTACCATCCTCGATTCTGGAGAGATCAAGAATGTCGTCAATCAACCCTGAGAGCTCAATGGATTTATCGTTGATGATATGCAGAAATTCACTTGTCTGCTCAGGTTCAAACTGTCTTGCAGAATCCAGCAATAGTTCACTATAACCAAGAATCATCGTTAAAGGTGTTTGCAACTCATGAGCCGCCATGGAAACAAACTCGCTCTTCATCTGATCGATCTGGCGTTCACGTGTAACATTATGAATTAATAAAATCAGACCACGTCCATTTACTGAGGTATCACGTAATCTGGAAGCACGCCCCTGATAGACATTCCTTATTTCGTCGTGTGACATCATAAAATCGAAATCAACAGATTCAGCAGTGCCAAGTTCAGTTCTGGCTTTTGCAATTTCAAGCAGCAATTCGTCATAACCAATAACATCAGGCAGTCGACGACCAAGGACCTTAGAAGCCTTGACACTAAAAAGAGTCTCAGCAGCAGGATTGATAAGCAAAATATTATCCTGATGATCAGTGACCAGAAGTGCGTCTGAAACTGAAGAGATAATGGCATCTATTCGATCACGTGCTTCCAAAGATGCAACAAAAGCTTCCTTTTGAGCCTGCTGAGCTTTCTTTCTTTCATGAATCTCAGCGGCCAAAAGTTGATTTGCGGTAGAAAGGTCCAAGGTTCGTTGTTCTACGCGATTCTCAAGATCATCGTTCACCCCTTGCAGGGCAAGCTCAGCATGGTCACGTGCAACAATATTGTTATAGGCACGAAACAACACCAACAGTGTCATCAACAAAAGACCTGCAGATGCTGTGAGAAGGATAAAGAATGATTGCTTAGAGAGAGAATTAAGCTCTTCCTGCCCGAAAGTTATGTCGTAATAGACTTCCATTGCACCAAGAAATTTATCATCGATCATCACTGGCACATAAGTCTCGACGAGATCTATATCTGTAGAGGTCCCTTCAGCAGTTACAGATTCCTTGCGCACCATCTTTGAATAATGCTTACCTTTGGCAACGATATTCCTAAAATAATCTTTTTTATTAATCGTACCAATTTCCTGAGTATCTGTAGAAAACACAATTTTGCCCAAGGGTGAAAAAACCCTCAACTTTATGAGTGTTTCCTCTTCCTTAAGCTTGAAAATATCCTTGCTAAATGACCTTGGGAGATTGTCCATTTGCAGTTCTAATTCGTTCAAGGAGTTAGTGATGATCAATAAACGTACGAAACGATCCGCATCACGTTCAGTTTCCTGGATCAATAACTCCTGGTATGAGGGTACGATAAAACAAAGATCATAGATTGGAAGTATGGTCGCAAAAAGGAATGCAACCATTAAGATATTACGCAGAAAGGGAATTTTCAGCATTTTGATCCCTGTAGGAGGAGTGGACAAACTAAGAGTACCTAATTATTTGAAGCTTTGCCACTCTGAGGCATAACTTAAGAATAAAATCTGATATATCCATCGGCCGTCAATCAGAAAATAGACGACCGTCCCCTTGCTTTAAGAGTTTTGTAAATCGTATGCATCGAATAAGACACAAACAGACGCGAGATCCAATGGCGACGCTTGATCACTCTGATATGCGAGGATGGCAGTATGTGCGGACCGCATCGGCAAGACCAACGTCAATGGAGGCCTTATGCACATCCAACCCAACAAATGAGATATGCTCCTTCACGACCTGTCTCCTTGGTTGTGGATCTTGTGTAGTAAATTTCCATTTCCAACATAATCCACGTTTACAATGGACGGGTCGCTTACTTTCTACTGACAGACATTATGTCTAAATCGAGATACTTATTTTAAAAAATTCAAATCTCAACTTGACGTAAGAAGTTAACCGTCTATAATAAAGATAAGGCTGGACCAATGCTCGACGGAGCAACGGCCAACACTTTTACCCCGCGTTCTCCCTCCTGACGCGGGGTATTTTTTATAGAATGAACAATTTTATGATTATCGAATGCTATATATTCAGCTGGGACCCATGACGACATGAAGTCCTACGTTTTAATCGATATCAGTTTTTGAAGATTTTCAAAAGATGAGGAACCAGTTGCTTTTTACGCGACAAAACCCCACTGGCTAGATATAAGTTCGATTCTTGTTGCGGGTAACCAAGCAGCAAAGAGAGTTCTTTAGGACCTGCAGTCAGTAACAAACTGGTCCCTTCGACAATATCTGTCACCAGCAATGCCGCTAGAAGGTAGCCCTTCTCTTTACGCAAGCAGGCCAGCTCCTCTTCTAGTTCTAGTTTGCGACTCTGAAATGTATGAAAACTGACAACTTCAACCTGCCCCAAGCCTAAAGTCTGCCCAGAAACTTCATATTCTTTAAAATCGGTCGTAAGAAGTTGTCGTGCTCCTATCTCCGCGGCCATAGGACTATTGGAAGAAAAGATCCGGGCTCCAAACACATCAAAATCAAGATCGGCTAATTTCGCCAGCCAGAAACAGATCTCACGATCAATGGAAGTGGTGGTCGGAGATTTCAAAATAACGGTATCAGATAAAAGCCCCGACAACAGCAGACCAGCAACCAAAGGAGTGGGTATGATATCTGCCTGTCGATAAAGAGTAGCAATAAGCGTACACGTACTGCCCAAAGGCTGGTTGATAAAACGGATCGGCCGATCCGTTTGAAAGTTACCCAAGCGGTGATGATCGATCACTTCGACAATCTCAACTGTATCTGCACCGGGAATAGCCTGACTCAGCTCATTATGATCGACCAGAATCAATTTAATCGGTGAATTTTTGAGCAGATGACTTTTACTTGCGATTCCGATAATTAGGCCATCGTCGTCGACAACAATAGCTCCGACAGCATCCTGATGTAGCAATTTCAATCGAAGATCAGAGAGCAATTCCGAACGACCAACCTGTAAAAACTCCTTACCTATTAAGGCTGAGACAGGTGTTGCCAGACGAGTCAACCAGCAGCAATTTGCAGTATCAAAGGGGCTAGAGATAAGGGACACTTGAGCGATACGAGCACTTTCAATCAGTGCTTCATCAAGCGGTGCACCTCCTGACAGAATGAGCATCCGCACCCCGGCGGCAATCGCAGCAGCGATAATTTCAGGACGATGGCCAGTAATCAGGACACTTTGCCGGGGCTCTATACTTTTAAGCCAGGCACTGAATGAGTGTGAGTCACGCGCGCCGACGTAAAGATTAAGGTCTTCGAGGTTATCGCCCTGGTAGAGGGTCCCAACTTGCGCTTGCAGACAACTCGCAACAGACCTGGAATTGACGCGGACACGTCGCATTTCACCAGCTTCCGTTGGCAGTAAAAACAGCTCAGTGATCTCTTTCAGCAGAAGTAATCCATGTGGCTTTTTCAGGCTATCAACAACTGGTAACATCCTTATTTTATGACGATGATATAACTCAAGTGCAGCGGACAAGGGTTCATTCAGATTGATCATCACCGGTTCATCGGTGATGATATCTCCAACGCGCGGGTAGACATCGGACAGATGCTTGGGGGAGGGTTGACCGAAATGCTCCAGCACAAATTCGGTCTGTAAATTTAGATTTCCTGCACAGGCCGGGAAAATATTTTTTTCGCCCTGGATACGCAAAAGCTCCGCATAAGCGATGGCACTACAGATCGAATCGGTATCAGGGTTGCGATGACCGATAACATAAGTCGTTGATTTATTCATGATGTATTTCAAGGGAGTTGACGAGGCTCTGTGACGTGGACCAGTTCCCCGCGCACATCACCTAATCCGATAACGTTTTTTATCACAGCAAGTTTGGGGCGTAACTGATTATCAAACCCGACATAAACATCCCGCCCCTTGGTCTTAAAAGTATCAGGTGCCATTAAAACTTTACATAACAAAAGATCCAACGGAAATTTTAGACGTTGCTGTTCTTTTTCAGCAAGCCTGCTGATAGTAATTTCCTCCGGTCCCTTTCTTGAGAAGGCAGACAGCTTGATATCATGTCCGGGTTCGACCTCACCCAGTCGGCCAAGACGCAGGTTGTAAAAAGCCGTCAAAAAATCATAAGTCGGCTTTTCTTCGTCCATTGGCAACATATGCTGTTGTTGAGCAACTCCATTTATCGTTTTAGTGTAAACAACTTGATTGGTGTCAAAATCAAACGCATAGCTGGTCAGACGATGGGTTGTCTTCTTGCCTTTACCCTTTTTAGTATCAGAGATCTGCAGCAGTGGTCGCAGTAGCCCTCCGGGGCCTTCTTCCATAAGTGTCGTATAGGTCTCTACTCTGTTGCGTGTAAAATAAGCCGTCATTCCTCGCGTTTTTGCAGTAAGAGTCGCTAGATATGTGCCTTTTTTTTCACCTGGTTCAAAGCTGATTTCCCCTAAAGCTATTTTTTCAAACCACAGAAAAGAGACCTTGTAAGTTAGCTTTTCTCCCAAGAGTGAATTCGCAGAGGACTTAGTTAATCTGTCTGCAGCGAAAGCTTCAACAAAAAGCGTAGGAAATAAAACGAGGGAAAACAACAGGCTGCCAAGTAGAATTCGTATTTTCATAAGCCTTATACTGTCACAAAAGGTAATAAGTAATAAAGGCTAAGTACCCCAATAGCAACAACCCACCTTCCGTTCGGCCGAGCCGAAGCCTACGTTTTACCAGTGGCCAAAGGGCCAGGCTGAAGAACAGCATCAAAGGCAGTTCATAGCTGAGAACTCCCGGTTCGATAGTAATAGGCCGTATCAGCGAACAGAATCCGAGGACAAAAAAGATATTGAAAATGTTACTACCAATGACGTTACCAACGCTTAAATCTGCCTCCCCTTTGCAGGCACTGACTGTCGAAGCGGCCAATTCAGGCAAACTGGTTCCAAGAGCCACGACCGTTACCCCGATAATCAAATCAGAAATTCCAAGATGACGAGCAATAAAAACCGCGGAACGTACCATTAATTCGGCCCCAAGTCCGAGCCCGGCGATCCCGATTAAAATCAGAACAAAGTTACGACCCTGGGATGTAGCCTGATCCGTCTCCACAGGGACATCTTTCAGATAAGCCTGAGCCTGGCGACTTGAAAAAAAACAGTATCCAAGGAAAGTAATAAGACCAACTAATAAGAGAAATCCATCAAGCCGCCCAAGTTGACCGTCAAGCGACATCACAAAAACAGCCAAACTCGCAATCAACATAATCGGGATTTCTCGTACCAATGTTCCACGAGCCACTGCCATCGGCGCAAGTAAGGCAGTGGCACCGAGAATCAGGCCGATATTTGCGATATTGGAGCCAATAACATTACCAGCCGCCAAATTTGAAGAACCTTTCAATACGGCGGCCAAAGAAACCATCATCTCGGGCATACTGGTCGCAAAAGCAACAACCGTCATGCCGATAACAAGAGGTCGAATACCAAAAGAGAGGGCCAGTAGCGAGCTGCCTTTTACTAAAAACTCAGCCCCGTAATAAAGAAAAGCCAAACCTGCGAGAAGAAGGATTGATGCAGTAATCAAATGCGAGTCCTGTCAAAGGTTAAATGTTAAAGGTTCGATCATAAATACCCGACAAATTAAACAATTGCTTGACCTGTCGAATGTAGGCATTTAATATCCATATATTCAATTTTAACTTTTTAGAGGTTGTGTCATATGGAAGAACTGCCTTTCGACAAAAGTTTAGACTTTTCACGTGAATCTGAGATTTTAAAGGTTCTTGGTCATCCGGTACGCTTAAAAATCGTTGCGGGGCTGATGTCTCAATCGTGTAATGTAAAAAAAATCTGGGAATGTCTCGGGCTTCCACAGGCGACGGTCTCCCAGCATCTGGCATTACTTAAAAACAAGTCGATTATTTCAGGGCGCCGTGATGGTGTCGAGGTCTTTTACCAGGTCACCTGCCCTGAAGCACAAAAAGTAGTAGGCGCCTTGCTCAGTGAGATGCTTGTCACGTCAGAAGAGTGCCATACTGGAGACTGATTCGGCAAGAAAATCTATAACTTTACGACAGAGGCCGCCCCATAATGGGAGCGGCCTCTGTCGTTTTTATTCCCGAGAGGAATCAACAGATTTTTCAGTTTTTACGTAACCGCAGGTAAATGACCTCGTAGGTCGCCGGTATCATTCCATCCCGACCAAAACGATTCTCATAGCAGTCATACATACGCTGCATCATCCGACGTGAAGCAAATCCTCCTGGCCGTTGTCGACTGGCATTTTGCGCGCCGATGGCCTTAAGCGAACGGAGTAAGTATGGCACAGTCTGATGCCATTCTACCTCTAAACTACTTTCCAGTAATTCAATTTCAAATTGACCATTCAGAGATTTCTGCACCTGACCGCAATCTGGGAACCCTTGACTATGAGACTGACCACAAGTGGATGCTTCGACGTGAGAATGGCGCAATTCATAGAGGGTTTTCTCGCCAAAGAGGGCCATCGCAACCTGACCGCCTGGTCTCAATACTCTGTGTAGTTCGGAAAACGCTTGTGAAAGATGGTCGACCCATTGATAGACAGAACTCGACAACACAAGATCAAAACTGTTTCCAGCAAATGGCAGAGCCACAGCATCGGCATCAACAACAGATTGACTAGGAAAGCTTGCAGCAACCCGGCAACTCATTCCGTGGGCCAAATCCGAAAGTGTCAAACTTGCGTTTGAGTACCTCTCAAGAAACATTCGGCTTAGAATTCCGGTCCCGCAGCCGACTTCAAGAGTCCTGCCCTGCACGGTAGGATCAGAAATCCTCTCCATCAATTGTAACGCGACTGATTTTTGCACCAGCGCATAACGGTCATATTCATCAGCATGCCGGGAAAAATTGCGCCTGACCTGATCATTTTTCAAACTGTCCTCACCCAACGTCATCGGCAAAACTCACGAACTAATCGTGCCAATAACTCAGGACAACTTAGAAATGGAGCGTGCCCAATCCCGGGAAGAGAAACCAAACGTGCCACAGGCAGGGTTTGTGATAAGTACTGGCCAGCTGCATGCGGGATAATTTCATCGTTTTCACCATGGATCACCAAGGTTTGTCGATCGATCGAATGCAAGAGCGGTCGAAGATCTTCCTGTCCGAGAATACCAAGAGTCGAAAGTGCGACAGCGGGGTCAGGTAAACCAACCGGCCTGACCGCAAACTGAATAATTTCCCGACGTCGTTCTGCTGCCAATTCTTCTCCCTTAAACTGTAAATCAAAAAAATCACCCATAGTTGCCAAGTACTTTTTTTGTATTCCCCGTCGCAACATGCGTAATTCTCCAGGTGGCAAACCGGCCGACCAGTTTTCGCTAGCACAAAAACGGGGCGTACTCGACAACAGAACCAAGCGTTGGACCAAATCCGGAAAATCAGATGAAAATTGTAACGCCACCTGTCCACCAAGTGACCAACCCAGTAGATTGACTTGTTTAATGTCGAGTTTTTCCAACCAGTCTGCCAAAATCCTGGCAATTGAAGCCAAGCTGCAGGGATCAACGGGGTCAGATCCACCGTGCCCTGGCAGGTCGGGAATCAAAAGACGAAAGCTGTGTGACAGCAGTTCTGCTTGTTCAGCAAAGACCGCATGAGACATCGACCAGCCGTGTAACAACACGAGTGGTGGCCCCTCTCCCAACTCCTGCCAACTTAGTCGACCATGCTTTAATGGTAACGTTTTGAGATATTCAGGCATCCTGAAGATCCAGTTCAGCCAAAACAGCAATAATTTTATCAGCGGCAGCGACAACCTCTTGCGGATCATGGTCGGCCATCAAGGTCGCACGCAAACGACAGGCGCCAGACGGGACTGTCGGTGGCCGAATCCCGCTTAAACAAATGCCACGCTCAAGCAGTGACGCTGCTGCTTTCATCGTCGGCGCCGGATCTCTTGTCAGAACGGGGACAATCTGAGTAGTGCTACCACAGAGATCAAGACCAGCCTGCTCTAAACAACTAACAAATAGATGACGATTTTTTCTCAGGCGTTCCCGCCTCATCTGACCTTCTTCGCTGCCAACCAGTTGCATAGAGGCGCGATTGGCGGCGACGACACCTGGTGGCAGACTGGTTGAGAATATAAAGGCACGTGAACGATTTATCAGTACGTTAATAACCGAACGCGATGCGGCCAGATAAGCCCCAAAGCTACCAAAGGCTTTACCGAAGGTCCCCATTTGCAAATCAATTTTTCCGAGACAGCCAAAATGCTCAGCCGTGCCACGTCCGCTGGCACCCAACACGCCACCACCATGAGCATCATCAACCATCAACCAGGCATCAAAACGTTCTTTCAATTCAACGAGGCGATCGAGTGGTGCCATATCACCATCCATACTGAAGACCCCATCGGTGACAATGAGCCAGCGCTCTTTACGTAATTTAGACGCATCAGTCAACATCTGCTCCAAGGCGTCCATATCGTTATGGGGATAAATACTGATCTTCGCACCGGAAAGTCGGCAACCATCAACAATTGAAGCATGGTTCAGAGCATCCGAGAAGACTCTATCCTCAGGACCAATTAATCCCTGAATGATTCCATTATTGGCGGCATAGCCTGTGTTAAACAGCATTGCGGCCTCTGTCCCTTTGAACTCCGCAATCTCCTCTTCCAAACGATGATGCAGACTCATACTTCCCGAGACAAGACGACTGGCACCTGAACCAACGCCGAAATCACGAGTTGCACAACAAGCTGCCTCAATAAGTGCCGGATGAGATGCCAGTCCAAGATAGTTATTCGAACAGAGCAGCAACTGATCTTTACCAGCTATCTGCACGTGAGGTCCTTGAGCAGATTCAATTTCACGCAGTGTCCGCAACATATTGTGCTCAGACAGTGCTGCAAGTTGCTGTTTTAAGTGCCGCATATGCAGTGAGATTCCATAAGAGGAGAACCAAAAAGGACAGGTTCATTCTGTAACAGATCGATCAACGCGTTCAGGTCGACTACAGGACGGACAAAAAATACTCGACCACCCATTTCGCAGCCAGATTCCTTCAGATGGGTGATACGCTGATAGCCGTTTTGCGCTGAGGCTACATAGCCGGTCAGATAATCGGGATCGTCTGACCAACAAAGTTCAGCAACGACTTGAGGATATAACGCAACTTTACTCGCCAGAACCCAGGCTTCAATAATTCGTGGATTCGTGAGTGTTTGTGCTTTGAGGAATAGTTCGATGGCCGAGCGTGCAGCGGGATCAAGGTCCATACGACTTACGCGCACACCGCGTGATTGGTCAAGCTCCAATCGATCTCCACTGTCAACATTAATCAACGCCGCACCGCGCATCACCCCACCGCTGGCTGATGGGCCAGTTGCAAGTAGTGATATCGCATTGCGCACTATTAAAGGATCAATATCCAGCATTTCAAGCAATTTTTGAGCACGGTCTCGCCCTTGAATATAATTATCAACCTCAAAGCTCGCAAATTTCAGCAAAGAGTGTTTCCGAACCTGTTTTTGTTTCAAAGATTGTACGGTTAAAGAAATATGGTCCGCAGCGCCGCGCGGATGTGAAAGCGCACGCTGAAGCATGGCTGAGGCGGCCTCTTCAAGCTGCGAAAAACCGAGCAACCGTTCAGCACCAGAGATATGTTTTTGATCCAGGCTGGAGTGCATTCTAAGGCTGTATATTTCTTGAGACATGGCGCGAAAAGTATCATGCAGTCTGCCGGCTGTCAACTCAACAACCGGTCGATAGTTGACAGCATATATCTTCCCAATGTCATGTTTATCATGCTAGTTTTGCGAGCAGAATCAACCTCTGACATGTGGTTTAATTATGAACAATTTGCAGCTATTCCATCTCGCTGGTATTGCGTATCTCAGCGCAGTCGGCACCTACCTGATACATTTTTTCAAGCCATCCCCTCGGCTTCATAAAATCGCATTCTCTCTTATCCTTGCAGGGGTAACACTCCAAACAAGCTGTTTAGTATGGCGCTGGAAGCTGGCCGGATTTCTCCCGGTAACAAACCTGTTTTCAACTCTATTCTTCTTCAGCTGGGCCCTTGCCTGCTGTTATATTTATTTCGAAATACGATATAAAATAGGAGCATGTGGCCTTTTTGTAATGCTTCTCAACCTGATTTTGATAGGATTTGCTGTCAACCGCGACAGCTCCCTGCCTAAACTTATTCCAAGCCTCGATACCATCTATTTCAGTTCTCATATCATCCTGTCATTTTTGGGATATGCCTTTTTTGCGATGGCATTTTCGCTTGGCATACTCTACCTGATCCAGCGTCTTTGTCATTCTCCGCTTTTACCCAGTGAATCTCTATTACGCAAGCTAAACGAAGAGGCAATTTTCTTAGGCTTTATCCTCTTCACC
>JAJRRT010000006.1 GCA_024279255.1 Deltaproteobacteria bacterium
ACAAAGTATTTGTCTTTAGGTGAGCGCCCGGTAAACTTACCGGTATCAACCATCATGGTGCCATTATCAGAAACAGCCCCTTCCTGACGATCCTGCTCGTGCTTGAAAAGTTCATCATAGTCAAGATTGTGGTAAAGGGTACCAACAGTCTTCAGCCCCAGATCTGCTGCCTGTAATTGACTCATTTGAAACTCCCTGAAGAAAAAATTAAAGAGAGCGGACCGATTTAAAACATCAAGACCAGCCCGTGAAAAACCCTTATTAGTGTAAACGGCCGAACTATAGCGTAAACACGACCCTATGACAATGTATGGTCTGGTTTTTTTAGTCAGAATAAAATGGATGTTTTAATTCAGAAACAATTGAAGGGTGCTTTGACTCTAGGACTCAGTTTTTACTGTAAAATTGTCCCGCCGGCCCGCTCGCGAATAAAAACAACCAGTGCCCAGATCTGTTCCTCTTTTAAATATGCACTCCATGACGGCATGACCGAACCGGCCGATCGAAAGGGTTCCATCTTCCTGCCGTATGATATCCGAAGATATAGGTAGCCCGGCAACACCGTTCGATAGCGTAATTCTTGAAAATCTGGAGCTGCTGGATTAAATCTGGCGGCGCTCTGGGTACGGCCTTCGGCAAGACTGCCATGACATTCAGTACAATGTGCGACAAACAGCAGCCGGCCAATCGTTACTTGTTCCGGATTTCCCAAAAAACCTGCAGGAGGAACCGGCAATTCATTCCTTTCTGAAGAGTTACAACCACTCAACAGAAAAAACAGCAAGACGAGCAGAAAGAAATCACCTGTTTTCAGCATGAAATCTCTCCGCTGAAAAAAGTGGGGCCACCGCCCGGTGACCCCAACAATCTAAACAATTCGCTTTTGCACACTTATGCGACCTGTAGCGTCTGGCCCCAGGATTCAAGTTCAGTCAGAACCGCGGAGACGACCTTGTCAAATGCGGCTTCAACTGCAGGAGAAAGCTCCATCACCATCTCTATCTCAGCAGATTGAGCACCAATAACAACCAACTCGCGTGGCAAATGGCCCTGAAGTTCTGCCACAGCCAACAGATCCTGTAGCCCCATCTGGTGGACGGAGAGTTTATTGGCAAAAGCCCGCGGGACCTCCTCCCCTTCAAGGCGAAAAACACGGCCCGGCTCCACCCCCATCTGTAACGCATCGACGATCAACAACTTATCTACTCCTTCAAGACGCGGGAGTAAATCAAGTCCCAGCGTTCCGCCATCGAGTAAGTTGACTTGTTCACAGGGCAAATAACGCTTTTCCAGTTCACTGATCACACGACTGCCGAGACCGTCATCACTCATCAACAGATTGCCCAAACCCATCACCAGAATCGACATCAAAGGTCCTTCGGATCAATAAATTTATAACCACCAAAGATCGAACTTAAAGTTCCGTTCTTCTCTTTCACATCCATCAACCAGGCACTATAAACATGGTGGATGGCAAAACCGATTAGTAGCCAGGTAATCATATGGTGGGTCAACCTCAGCACCTGATTACCGAAAAGACTCAAAAATGGTGCTGTCACGCTGGCCCAGAGACCGTTCGGATCATACTGCCCGTAAAGCGAAAATCCGCTGATGACCTGTACTGCAAAGAGCAAAAATACAAAAGAATAGGCCATCGCAGCCAAGGCATTATGCCCGACGACATAGGGTACTTTTCTGCGCAAAAAAGTATAGTAGCAAAAGGTACCAACGATATGGCTCCAGCCCTCTTTGGTTAGCCAGGGCATAAAGGCCCTCCAACTCGCATACTCGTTACCAATGAACATCCAAAGCAGACGTACAATCACTGAGACGCTGAACAAATAGGCAAAACCGAAATGGACCATACGCATCCAACCCATGACAAAAGACCCGGTCTCAGGGACAGATATATTCGGATTGCCTATGTAGATCCCGGTCACCGCCAGGGCGATGATCGAGATGACATTGAACCAGTGGGTCAGGCGTACCGGCCATTCCCAGACGTAGCGTATCTGCAGCATAATCGATCCTCCTCGCGCTAAAGGGCCCTGACCTTGATGATTTCATTCCCTCGACCGTCAAACAAATGAACGGCACAGGCCAGACAGGGATCAAAGGAGTGGATGGTCCGCAGAATCTCGAGGGGTTGCTCCTCGTTGGCGATTGGAGTTCCCACCAGTGCCGATTCGTAGGGGCCCATCTGGCCGGAAGCATCACGCGGTCCGGCATTCCAAGTCGAAGGAACAACTGCCTGATAATTTTTAATGGCACCGTTTTCAATGCGAATCCAGTGTCCCAGAGCACCTCGTGGAGCCTCATGGTAACCGAAGCCCTGCGCCTCTTTCGGCCAGGTTGAAGGATCCCACTTTTCGGCGTTGTGAACCTCGAGAATACCGCGCCCCATGTTATCGGTCAGCTGCTTTAACCAGAGTTCGGTTTTTTGAGCCAACATCAAACAATCGATACCGCGTGCCGCGGTGCGTCCAAGCGTTGAGAAGAGTGCCTCCGCTCCGACCCCCAAAGTCTTAAGAACATGTCCGACAATCGCCTGTGCATCCTGATTGCCACTGGCATAAGCGACCAGAACACGGGCCAAGGGGCCGACTTCCATCGGTTGCCCCATGTAACGTGGTGATTTAACCCAGGAATACTTGCCGTCGGTATCGAGAAAATCATAAGGCGGCTGAGGGCCTGTATAGTTAGGGGTGGTCTCACCATCGTAGGGATGCTTCCCGTTGTCATCTCCGCCTGTATAGCTGTACCAGGAATTGGTAACGGACTCCGTGATTTTCTTCTCATCCATTTCCAGCACATTGGTGAGATCCTTGCCCATAATGATACCGCGCTGGAAATAGAGATTGTCGGTACCGCCACTATTGTCCATCGGATAATCACCATAGGAGAGGTAGTTACCGACACCTTCACCGATTGCTGCCCAATCCTTGTAGAAAGAAGCGATCGCCAACAGATCCGGTATATAGACATTTTCAACAAATTTGCGGGCTTTTTTAAGCAACTTCCCTATTAATGCCAGTTTGTCGGCATTCAAGGCATTTTGACTATCTGGATCGATCGGGATCGCCATACCACCAACCAGGAAGGTCTGTGGATGCGGATTTTTAGAGCCGAGAATCGCATGGATTTTGATAACATCCTTCTGCCATTCCAGTGCTTCCAGGTAATGTGCGACCGCCATCAGGTTGGCTTCAGCCGGTAACTTGTAGCCACTATGTCCCCAATAAGCATTTGAAAAAGGACCCAAGCGTCCGGTGCCAACAAAAGCTTTGACCCGTTCCTGAATCCCTTTAAAGTACTTTACACTGCTGAGTGGCCAGTCAGAGACTGACTGCGCCAATTGCGCGGTCTTCTTCGGATCAGCTGACAGAGCACTGACAATATCGACCCAGTCAAGGGCGTGCAGGTGATAAAAGTGGATGACGTGATCCTGGACATTCTGAATGCCCATAATGATGTTGCGAATCAGGCGGGCATTGTCCGGAATCTGGATCTTGAGAGCATCCTCAACAGCGCGAATACTCGCCATCGAATGAACCGTTGTACAAACACCGCAAAACCGCTGGGTAAAATGATGGGCGTCACGTGGGTCACGTCCCTTCAAAATAGTTTCAATACCACGAAAGGCGGTCGAAGAGCTCCAGGCATTCTGGATGCGCCCTCCTTCGATCTGAGCTTCAATCCGCAAATGACCTTCGATGCGGGTAATAGGGTCGACTACTATCTTCTTGGACATCGATTAGCCCTCCTTCTCAACCGGATCAGTATCCGAATTATCATCTTTACGCAGAGCACTCGCGACACCATGAGCCCCAAAGGCGACTGCTGTAGCCGCCGCTATACCCAACCCGATCTTATCCGCCGTTGCTTCAATCCCAAAACCTGGAACATTTGGCAAGCGTTCGTAGAAGGGGGTCATCGTATCCCAGAACTGCGGCTCACTACAGCCGATGCAACCGTGCCCGGCCTGAACGGGCCAGCTAGTCCCTTCGTTGTATCGCACGGTCGGGCAGTTGTGAAATGTTTCAGGACCTTTGCAGCCCAGCTTGTAGAGACACCAGCCTTGACGATGTCCAGCATCCCCAAAACCTTCGGCATACTGTCCGGCATCAAAATGAGCTCGACGCTCACAGTTGTCATGGATCCGTTTACCGTAAGCAAACTTGGGACGGCCAAGGCTGTCTGTTGCGGGTAATTTACCAAAGGTCAGAAAATGAACGATAGCTGCCGTTAAATTTGTTGCGTTGAGCGGACATCCCGGTAAATTCATCACTGTCGCACCCGGAACGGCTTTTGAGACTGAGATCGCAGCCGTCGGATTGGGTGCAGCGGCAGGAATACCACCAAAAGACGCGCAGGAACCTACTGCAATAGTCGCTGCTGCGTTCCCACAAACCTCGCGCACAATATTCAGAGCAGAGTCTCCACCAACGGTGCAGTGGATACCACCTTCAGCAGTCGGAATCGAGCCCTCAACGATCGCAATATATTTACCCTTGTACTTCTCCATCGTTTGCCGTTTGGCTGCTTCGGCCTGATGACCGGCGGCAGCCATTATGGTTTCATGATAATCGATCGACAGATAATCAAGGATGATCTCAGTAGCCGTTGGCTGGTTGGCGCGCAGGAAAGCCTCTGTATCACCAGTACAGCCTAAAAACTCCATCCAGAGCACTGGTGGTCTGTTGTCCCCCTCAATCGCCTCTGCGATCTTGCCCATCATTGTTACTGGCAGTGCAAGGGTTGCGGTCATCACTGAACAGAATTTCATGAAATCCCGCCGACTGACTCCGCGCGTTTCCCAGCGCTGCAAAATGTCTTCTGGTACCATACCGTCGAGCACCTGCTTCTCCTCTTTTTGCATCTGAATTTCTCCTTTCGCCACTCGCTCCAACAACCGATCAGGAAATTAAATAATACAGCTTTATAAAAAGCATTATCCACGCCCTTCTTTTATGGCACTAACCATATGGAACAAGAGATAACAGCGTTTTATATACCGTTGAGCAACAGACGAGTCAAGAATAAATTATTACATAGTGTATACGACATACAATATATGGTATTTGTTGCATTACGATAGACTCTCGTTATGCTTGAAACATAAATGATTTTTTCGGTCATTAACCGACAAGAGGAACCTTTCTAATGAATATCTTTGTCACGGGTGGTAGCGGCTTCGTCGGCCGAGCCTTATGTCAGGAATTGATCCACAGGGGGCATCATATCCGTTGTCTGGTCCGTGCCGGATCGACCAACAAACTCATCGACTCACCACATATCACGCCTGTTTTCGGGAGTCTGTTCTCCAACAAAGAACTAATACCCCTCATGGAAGGTACAGATGCAGTTATCCATCTGGTAGGCATTATTCGGGAGTATCCAAGGCGAGGCATTACATTTGAACGTCTGCATCACGAAGCGACTTTGTCTGTAGTCACTGCTGCAATAGATGCAGGCATCCATCGCTACCTGCATATGAGCGCCAACGGCACCCGCAAAGAGGCTCAAACCAACTATCACAAAACGAAATGGCGGGCTGAAGAAGTGGTACGAAGCTCTAAACTCGACTGGACGGTCTTTCGCCCTTCATTGATCTATGGTCCCGAAGATCAATTTATCAATCTGATCGCAAGTCTGATTCGCCAGTTGCCGCTGATCCCTGTGATGGGTAATGGCGAATATCAGATGCAACCTGTCCCGGTTGATTTAATTGCAAAAGGATTTGCTAATGCTCTAGAACAGGATGTGGCGACAGGAAAAACCTACTATTGTGGCGGCAAGGATTGCCTGAGCTATAACCAATTACTCGACATTGTCGGTGAATCTCTAGGTAAAAGATCGTTACGCAAAATCACCCAACCCCTTGCCTTGATGCGCCCACTGGTTTCCATACTGCAGTATCTTCCATTTTTCCCCATGACCTCGGATCAACTTCAAATGTTACTCGAAGGAAATTGTTGTGATACAAGCGAATGGCTTGAAGATCTTGGGTTGGAAACACCGACTTTTCAAAAAGGGGTCGAATATTTGAAAATCAAATAAAAAAAGCTCCGACAATAACTGTCGGAGCTTAGATTTATTCGATCTCAAGTCTGTTTAAAAATCGAAGCTGATTCCAAACCTGACGGTCTCATCAAGGTCAAATCCGCCCCGGTTTTTGAGATCGATCTGAATGTTTTGAAAAGCCAGGGTCACTCTGGCAGTAGGTAAAACTTGATAGCTCGCGCCCACTCCCCACTCAATATAATCCTCACTATCCAAAAAAGTAAAAATTTCCGGTGAATAAATAAGGTGTCCGTCTAATCCGAAGCCACGGAGTGCTGGCGGGGCATATTCGGCCAAAAAACCAAGGCCGATGGCCAATACTTCTTGGTCGGCTTCTGTCTCACCGCCATTCAGAGCAACATCAATCCCCAGCTTAAGACCATCTACATTGCCAGGTGTACCAATAACGCCTACTGCAACCCCGGCTAAATTTGTCCTTGAATCGTCATTATAGAGGTAGCGAACCTTTGCAACGGCATCACCGTAAGTCTGCGTGTTCAGCTTCTGGGCAAAACCGAACTGAGTGCTGTAATCGTTGAAATCGAGCGAGAAGCTGCCCGCCCAAACAGATGAGGCGAAAAGAGAGAAAAAAACCAGGCTCAAAACTACAGATTTCATGTTAGCTCCTTCAAAGGCTTAGACATCAATGCGTTGGTTGAGAATCGATTCTCGACCATGTCCACCTTCGGCTTCCATCATTCCTTCAAGAAGGACCTGACCACCGATTGCGGCCGTCTTTTTTACCAGATTTTCCGCTTGAACTCCATCTTGATTTTTAAAAGCTTCAATTAATCCTTCGTGCTCAACCACTGAGATATCCATCCGACCCTGTACGGAGAGTGAAGCCATCCGTAGTCGATTAAATTTCATCCCAAGTTGACGAATCAATTCAGCAAGTTTGTGATTACCTGCTACCCGGATAAAAAGGTCGTGGAATTCATTGTGAACGCGGAAAAAGGCCTTCACATCCCCTTCTGCAGCTAACTTCTTTAGCTTTTCGTTAATCGATTTCAGCTTTTGAATATCTTTTTCAGTAAGTTTGGTTGCCGCAAGCTCTGCAGCATAGCCTTCGAGAATACTTTTGATGGCATAAAACTCCTGAACATCCTGCTCAGACAAAGCCGTAACCACAGCACCTTTTCGCGGGATAACCGTCAGGTAGCCCTCAGATTCAAGCTGACGAAAGGCTTCGCGGATTGGGGTACGACTGATGCCAAAACGCTCTGCCAGTTCAGGCTCAGCAACCTTTTCACCTGGCTTAAGAGTCCCCTTGAGTATCGCTTCACGGATCGTCTCGAGAATCTTTTCTCTTAACGTCTGATGCTTCTCTATAATTTTATTTTTCAATGCAATTCTCCCTGCTTATAGCGTCAGGATAAATTGTATACAGTATACAGACCAAGTCAATCATTTTCTCGTCTTCACAAAGAGTTGGGCACTCAATAACCCTCTTTTTATTGTCTTTTAGCTTCTCTGCCGTTATATTCATTTTTTCTTTCGAGGTTTTTCAATGGATCCTGTCCGTAAATTTCGCTTTTCATTACTGACCCTGGTGACTGTCGTATGCGGGGGAACTGTTGGATACAGCCTGATCGAAGACTGGTCCCTCTTCGAGTCTCTCTACATGACAGTGATAACTGTTGCTACCGTTGGGTTTAAAGAGATCCATGAACTGTCAGATCGCGGCAAGGTATTCACTATACTGCTGATCATTTTTGGTGCCAGCAGTCTGGCATATACCTTGGGCACCCTGTTTCAGTTCATGGTTGATGGGCAGTTACGCACAATACTGGGGAGGAAAAAGTTGGAGAAAAAAATAGGTGCACTTGCGAGTCACTATATCGTTTGTGGATATGGACGAATTGGCCGTTTGATCTGCCGGGAATTTGCAGCAAAACCCGCCTCATTCATCGTGGTCGAACAGGACATTGAACTCTGCCGCGAGCTCGAAGAACTGGGTTACCTTTACGTCCATGGTGATGCAACGCGTGATGAGATCCTTCTCCAAGCTGGCATTCGCCAAGCAAAGAGCCTGATAACAGCGGTCACCTCCGATTCAGCCAACGTCTATATAACCTTGACAGCGCGTGGTCTCAATCCGGATCTGTTCATTCTCGCCCGCGCCAGTGAAGAGGGGGCAGAAATAAAGCTCAAACGAGCAGGTGCAAACAAAGTCGTCTCACCATATACAATCGGCGCCTCGCGCATGGCCCACGCCTTGTTGCGTCCGTCTGTCGTCGATTTTATCGAAATCGCAACTGGCGATGACGATATCGCACTGCAACTTGAAGAGATTAGAGTTGCGCCAGATTCTCGCCTCGCCGGGACAACTTTACTCACATCTGATATCCGTAAAGAACATGGCATCATTATCGTTGGAATTCGCAAAGAAGGGACTAAGATTCTATTCAATCCGGACTCAGACACTTCAATCGACGCTGGCGACACCTTGATCACTCTGGGTGAAAGAATCGCAATCAAAGACCTCGAACTCATTGCATTTGGAGCATCTTCTGCTTTCTGATCTTTACATCCACCTTCCAGTTGACAAACTAAAGCAGAAACTGCCTGTTTTTCTGGACAAATGTTGGCAACCTGAGCTTGCACTCCAAACCAGCGATCTTGATCGGCTTGGATCACAGGAGATCACAGCCCTGGGTCATCTCCTTAAGAGCAAGAATTTGCGCTCAACAATTCATGCCCCTTTTTTCGACCTGAATCCTGCCTCTGTTGATAGAGATATTAAAACAATCACTGCGCGACGCTTTAATCAGACTATCGATTTTGCGACCGAAGTTGAGGCTTCGCGGATTGTTTTTCATCCAGGCTTCGACTCATGGCGCTATGCGCGTAACCCAGAGTCGTGGCTTAATAATTCATTAGAATTCTGGCCTGCCCTGATTGCAAGGGCCGAAAAAGCGAATATTCTACTTTGTCTGGAAAACATATTCGACACACAACCCGCACCACTTGTTGAACTGCTTCAGGCTATCAACTCCCCGTTCTTACGGCATTGTTTCGATATTGGACATTGGTTTCTGTTCTCCAAGACACCGTTACATGAATGGTTCGAGATCCTCGGTCCATACCTCTCGCACCTGCATCTGCATGACAATCGTGGTCGCGGTGATGATCATCGACCCATTGGCGCAGGAAAGATCGATTTCGCGGCCTTGCTTAAACAGATCAGCGCCTTGAGTTGTCAACCAACAGCGACCCTTGAAGCCCACAATCAAAAAGATGCAGAAAGTTCCTTAAAGGCATTACAGACCCTTATCCACAAACAAAAAAACGGATAGTTCCTTTCGGAACTACCCGTTTTTTTTCTGATCGATCATAACTCTATTGTTACCGCTCTCCAGCAATCTGGATACGGATTATGGCTCTTTGCAGAGCTGATTGCATGACAGTAAATTTAACATCTTCTTGCGTAAGGGTTTTTAGTGATTCTTCAGCACGCCCCAAAGCAGCTTTGGCTCTTTCCAGGTCAATCTCATCGGCTCTTTCTGCCGTATCAACCAGAACCGTTACTTTGTCATCACCAACTTCCAGGTATCCCCAGTTAACCGCAACGTGAAAGAGCTTGCCGTCTTGCTTGTAGCTGAGATCTCCAATTTTAAGAGTCGTCAGCAAAGGGGTGTGCCCAGGAAGAAGACCTAGCTCGCCAAGCGAACCTGGTACGGTAATCTCGTCGACTTCTTGCGAGAGAACCTTCTTATACGGTGTCACCATTTCTAATGTAAGCTTTTCAGCCATCAGGATAATCCTTTTTCAGCGTTAATCCTGTAATCGATTAAGCCGCAATGCTTTTGGCTTTTTCGATTGCGTCCTCAATGGTTCCAACAAGGTAGAAAGCCTGCTCTGGTAAAGAGTCATGCTTACCTTCGATGATCTCTTTGAAACCCTTGATGGTGTCCTTGAGCTCAACATACTTACCAGGAGAACCGGTAAAGACCTCAGCAACGTGGAACGGCTGCGAGAGGAACTTCTGAATTTTACGCGCACGGGCTACAACGAGTTTATCTTCTTCAGAGAGCTCGTCCATACCGAGGATGGCGATGATATCCTGAAGATCTTTGTAGCGCTGCAGAATGAACTGCACGTCGCGTGCGATCTTGTAGTGCTCTTCACCGATAACCTGAGGATCGAGGATCCGGCTGGTCGAATCGAGTGGATCAACCGCAGGGTAGATACCAAGCTCGGCAATCTGCCGCGAAAGAACAGTCGTCGCATCCAAGTGGGCAAAAGCAGTTGCCGGTGCGGGGTCGGTCAAGTCATCGGCAGGAACGTAGATCGCCTGAACTGAAGTGATCGAACCTTTATCGGTGGTAGTGATCCGCTCTTGCAGCTCGCCCATCTCGGTCGACAGGGTCGGCTGATAGCCAACAGCCGAAGGAATACGGCCGAGGAGCGCCGATACCTCAGAACCAGCCTGAGTAAAGCGGAAGATATTATCGACGAACAACAGAACGTCCTGGCCTTCTTCGTCACGGAAAAATTCAGCAACAGTCAGAGCCGACAGCGCAACACGGGCGCGAGCTCCTGGGGGCTCGTTCATCTGACCGTAAACCAGAGCGGTCTTGCTGAGAACGCCAGACTCTTTCATCTCTTCCCAGAGGTCGTTACCTTCACGGGTCCGCTCACCAACACCGGCGAAAACCGAGAAACCACCGTGCTGCGAGGCGATGTTATTGATCAGCTCCATGATCAGAACGGTCTTGCCAACACCAGCACCACCGAACAGACCGATCTTACCACCACGTGAATAAGGTGCGAGCAGATCGACGACCTTGATGCCGGTCTCAAACGACTCAACATTGGTCGACTGGCTGACGAAGTCAGGAGCAGGACGATGAATTTCCCACTTACTTTCGGTCTCTACCGGACCGGCTTCATCGATCGCTTCGCCGACAACGTTCATGATCCGTCCAAGGGTATTCTTGCCGACAGGCATAAGGATCTGCGCGCCGGTATCAAGAACGTCCTGACCACGGACCAGGCCGTCAGTTGAATCCATAGCAATGGCACGGACTGTATTTTCACCAAGGTGCTGAGCAACCTCGACTACCAGGTTCCACTCATCAGAGGAGATCGCTGGATTGGAAAGTTTAAGTGCGTGATAGATCTCCGGCAGATTGCCGGGCTCAAATTCGACGTCAACAACAGGGCCGATGACCTGTGTGATTTTTCCCTTGTTCATGGTTCCCTTTTCCTCCTCTATCCTGCCGGAAAAAACTCTTTATCTTAGGTATCTAAACGTTTGTTTATTTGACCGATTCAGAACCGGAGATGATCTCCATCAGCTCTGTGGTGATCGCAGCCTGACGTGCACGGTTATACTTCAAGGTCAGTTTGTCGATCATTTCAGCAGCGTTACGACTGGCACTATCCATCGCAGCCATTCGCGCACCATGCTCAGAAGCATTCGACTCGAGTAAGCCACGGAAAATTTGGACATCAACCATCTTCGGCAGGATCTGAGACAAGACCTCGAGTCGATCCGGCTCGTAGATGTAGTCGGTCGTGTTCTCTTCCGTCTCTTGCTCTGTTTCCGTCTTGATCGGCAACAACTGCTCAAGAGTTACAATCTGACTGATAGCACTCTCAAAGGCATTGTAGAGCAGATAAACAGCATCATAAGTTTCGTCTTCAAAAGAACTGACGATCTCCTGGCCGATCAGCGAGGCGGTCTTGTAGCTGAGATTTGCACCAAGGTTTTCGTGGACCTTGACGATATTCTCACCGACGCGGCTACGCAAAAACTCTTTCCCTTTGCGCCCGGTTATCATCAGGTCTATCGCTTCAAAACCCTGCTCATTATCCCGGATGAAGCGCTCTGCGGCCTTCGAAACATTGGCCGTAAATCCACCACATAAACCACGGTCTGCAGTGATTAGCAGAATTAGAGCACGCCCTTTGCCACGTTGAACCAGCAAGGGATGAGCATCAGCCTCTTCACGCTGAGAGAGGTTGATGAGAACCTGCTCCAGCTTTTCTGCGTAAGGCCGAGCCGATACCGCAGCTTCTTGAGCCCTGCGCAACTTAGCCGCCGAGACCATTTTCATCGCTTTGGTAATCTGCTGGGTATTTTTTACCGAGCCGATCCGTTTTTTTATGTCTTTAAGACTAGCCATGCGTTCAAACCTTCTGTCTGCAGTTTAAATCAAGCGCTGAACTGGCCTTTAAATTCGACAAGAGCCTTATCGATACGATCCTTGATATCATCATCAATCGCCTTCTTGTCTGACAGATCTTTGAGCAGGTCAGACTTCTGGGTATCCATGAAGGAGATCATTTCCTGTTCATAGCGTTGAACCGCCGAAGCCGGGATATCATCGGTATAACCGTTATTGACGGCATAGATCGCTAGAACCTGCTTGGCAACAGGCAGTGGCTGATATTGACCCTGCTTGAGGATTTCAACCAGACGCTCTCCGCGAGCCAACTGCTTCTGGGTTTCAGCATCCAGGTCAGAACCGAACTGGGCAAATGCCGCCATCTCACGATACTGAGCCAGAGCCAGACGCAGGGTACCAGCGACCTGTTTCATCGCTTTAACCTGGGCCGAGCCACCAACCCGTGAAACCGAGAGACCGACGTTGATCGCCGGACGCACACCCGAGTAGAAGAGATCGGTTTCAAGGAAGATCTGACCATCGGTAATCGAGATTACGTTGGTCGGGATGTAAGCTGAAACATCACCGGCCTGGGTCTCGATAATCGGCAGAGCGGTCAGGCTACCAGCACCAAGCTTGTCATTAACCTTACAGGCCCGCTCGAGCAGGCGGCTGTGAAGATAGAAAACATCGCCCGGGAAAGCCTCGCGTCCTGGCGGGCGACGCAGCAACAAGGAGAGCTGACGATAAGCAACTGCTTGCTTGGAGAGGTCATCATAAATGATCAGGGCGTGCTTACCGTTGTCACGGAAGAACTCACCCATGGTAACGCCGGTGTAGGGGCTGATGAACTGCAGTGGTGCCGGATCAGATGCGGTCGCAGCAACAACAATGGTGTAATCCATTGCGCCGTGTTGACGCAGCTTTTCAACAACCTGAGCAACCGTCGAACGCTTCTGGCCGATAGCGACGTAGATACAGACAACGTCCTGACCCTTCTGGTTGATGATGGTGTCGGTCGCAACGGCAGTCTTGCCGGTCTGGCGGTCACCGATAATCAACTCACGCTGGCCACGACCAATTGGAACCATGGCGTCAATCGCTTTGAGTCCGGTCTGCATTGGCTCATGAACCGACTTACGTGCGACGATTCCTGGGGCCTTGAGCTCAACCTGACTATAGGTGTCAGTTTCGATATCACCCTTGCCATCAATCGGGATTCCGATTCCGTTAACAACCCGCCCGATCAGGGCATCGCCAACAGGAACACGAACGATCTGCTCGGTACGCTTGACCAAGTCGCCTTCTTTGATGTGTTCGGAATCACCAAGAATAGCGGCACCGACATTGTCGGCCTCAAGGTTAAGTACCATTCCCATGGTACCACCGGGGAACTCAAGAAGCTCGCCGGCCATAGCTTTGTCGAGGCCATGAATCCGGGCAATACCATCACCTACAGAGATGATAGTCCCAGTCTCACTGACTTCAACCTCACGGCCGAAACCTTCGATCTGCTTTTTAATAATTGCACTAATTTCTTCTGCTCTGATTTCCATGATATTAGGTCACCCCTTTGCTAAGGTAGCTGCGATCTGCTTAAGCTGGGTTTTCACGCTTCCGTCGAAAAGTTTCCCGCCCATCTCGGCTTTAACTCCGCCGATCAATTCCGGGTCAACCGAAAGGTTGAGAACAACCTTTTTACCGGTCTGCTTTTCGAGGCCGCTGCGAATCGCCTCATTCGTCTTGTCATCAAGAGAATGGGCCGATGTCAGCGTTGCGCGGACAATCCCCGAAAGGTCATCTGCAAATTTACGATAGTTTTCTGAAATCTGAGGCAATTGACTAATGCGCCCTTTCTCGACCAACAACCCGAGAAAAGTAACCATTCCGTCACTTAGTTTCATCGCCGCAGCAACGTCATTCATGATGGCGCTCTTCTTTTCAACGGGAAAAGTAGGGCTATCAAGGAGAAGACGCAACAAGTCTTGTTCACTCATGACGGTCGCGAC
>JAJRRT010000065.1 GCA_024279255.1 Deltaproteobacteria bacterium
CACCGTCGTCGAGGTGTTTCTTGACTCCGGCAAAGATATCCTCAACGCTCATGTCGACAATCGGTTTGCCCTGCTTCAAAACCGCATCACAGGCCGCCTGATACAGCGGGACGCTGCCGATACAGAGTTCGGTCTCGGCGATCACTGCAGCACGTATTTCATCGATTGGTCCGCCGGTCGACAGGTCCATCAGGGCGTCGGCCCCAGCGGCCTGTGCGACCTTGGCTTTTTCAAGCTCCTTGTCGATGCTGGTATCGTCCTGACTGGTGCCGATATTGGCATTAACTTTGGTTCGCAAGCCTTCGCCAACAGCAAGCGGTTTACCATTTTTACGCATGTTATTCAGGCAGATAACGGCAGTCCCTGCTGCAATTTTCTGGCGTAAAATTTCTGCATCGATTCCTTCAGTTTGCGCTGCGATGCGCATCTGATCACTGACTTGCCCGTTGCGGGCCATTTCCAGTTGAGTCATGGTCTCCTCGAAAAAATAGCAGCGCCAAAGTTTTCATGGCGCTGCTGCTATGAAATTGGTTGATTTCGTCACGGATTTTACCGTGACTCTACAATGTGCGCCTGCAATGTTGGTCCAGCATAAGGGGGGAGGCTCTTTCAGGTCAACAAGTATCCTGTGTCTCATATAATGTCGCAAAATTGCGCTGGGATTTGGCGGGATAACATGGCGTGACTGATGGCGCATAGCAAAGCTATACAACGAAAGCCCGACGGGCTGCTAATTTTATGGGGCACAGGGGACTACTGATGGAAATAACGGAACGCCGCTTCGACATGATTGACCGGGCCATGGCCTTTCCCACATTCAACCGCAGTGGCAATCGACAGGTCGATAAATCTTTTAGCCTGTTCAACGGCCTGCAGCAGGGGAAATCCCTGAGCAAGAAAAGTCGCTATGGCTGCAGAAAAAGTACAGCCAGTACCATGTGTGTTGCTGGTGTCGATTCGTGGTGAACGGAATTCATGTTTTTCATCGCCGATCAGGAGCAGGTCGACTGCATCTTCTTTTTTAAGGTGCCCACCTTTCATCAGGACATTTCGCGCGCCAAGACCCTGAAGCATTCGCCCGGCATCTTCCATCTCTGCCAGATTCCTGACCGGGGAGCCGGTTATTCTTTCGGCCTCAGGGAGATTTGGGGTGAGGAGATAGGTCTGAGGTAGTAGTTGTGAGAGCAGACTATCCAGTGCTTCGTCATCAAGTAGCGAGGCCCCACCTTTTGCAACCATGACCGGGTCGACTACTGCTAGCAGGTTGCGGTCGCGGATGGCCCTGGCAACCCTGGCAACGGTTCCCCCCCAGCTAAGCATGCCCGTCTTGACTGTGTCGGTTCCGATATCATCAAGAATTGCATCGAGTTGTGCCGTTACGAAATCAGCTTCAACGGGGAGAATGGCGTTGACACCTACGGTGTTCTGGGCGGTCAGGGCGGTAATTACGCTACTGCCGTAGCTGCCGAGTAAGCTGATTGTCTTTAAATCTGCCTGAATTCCCGCACCGCCACCGCTGTCTGATCCGGCAATAGTGAGAACTCGGCCACGAGGACGATCGAGTTTGCGATTGAAAAGCAGGGCAAATTCACGGGCCGCAATGCCTGGTGAGCTGTCTTGCATGACCGATGATATGACTGCAATGGCATCGGCTCCGGCGCCGATCGCCTGGTCTGCGCCACTGATATCTATGCCACCGATTGCGACCAGAGGCACACGGATCGCGCGACGGACTTTGCGCAGGGCGTCGAGTCCGACAACCTGTGGCGTGTCTTTACTTGTTGTGGGGAAAATACTGCCAAGGGCAATATAATCGGCACCTTGAGATTCTGCCTTAAGGGCTTGGTCGACACTGTGGGTGGAGATGCCGATTATTTTATCGCGACCGAGAAGTTGTCGTGCTTGAGAAATGTTCATGTCGTCCTGACCGAGATGGACGCCATCGGCATCGATCTCTTTAGCCAGTTCGACAAAGTCGTTGATGATGAGCTTGGCCCCTGCGCTGTGGCAAAGTTCCCGTAACTGCACCGCTACCGTAAGGCGTTCACCGGCACTAATATTTTTGGCTCGATATTGAACGGTATTGGCACCGCCAGCAAGCGCACTCTCAACCCGCTTGAGAAGCTTGCCATCGCCGTTGTCGTCGGTGATCAGATAGAGTCCGGAAAGCATCAGCGCGCTCCTGTCAGGTATCGAATGTTGGCGAGGCCGTATGTGGCAATTGCAAATCCTAGGTTCCAGGCACTTGGATTTAACTTTTTGGTTCAGGTGAGAATGATACGCTGGTTGAGAAGGTCTATTTCAGTGATTTGTCCAGCAATAAGTTCGGTTTTGCCAAAGTTGTCGATCAACTTCACGCCAGCTTGTTGTACCAGTAGGGATGCAACGTTTTCGAGGCTGGTCTCTTCGTCACCAGAGATTAGTTTAAACGGACCGTAATCAAGACACATGGATGGACCTCCCGAAAGTAGAAAAAACAATATTTGAGATTAGCAGAGGGTGTTAAATGCTGTCAATTGTAATCCCTGAGATAGCAAGTGCTGGTTTGAGGTCTTTACAGCTTGGGCTTCCCCCTTTAAACTACTTCGATATGCAGTTCCCGTCAGATACACCGAAAGAATAGTGTGAAAAATGGATTTTCCGCAACGCCCAACCCGGGTTGACATTGACTTGTCGGCCCTGCGCCACAACCTGCAACAGGTCAGAAACTTCTGTTCTGTCGGACAGGGCGTGATGGCCGTCGTCAAGGCCGATGCCTATGGGCATGGCGCTGTCGCTATCAGTCGTGTCCTTGAAGAGGAAGCTGTCGAGCAATTCGCGGTCGCTTCTCTGGAAGAGGGGATAGAGCTGCGTGATGCCGGGATTAAAAGACCGATTCTGGTATTTGGTGGTTGTTACCCGGGACAGGAAGCTGAGTTCTTACACCAGAGTCTGGTTGCTGCTGTTTTCAGTCTGTCAGATCTACAACGTCTTAAGCAGTTTGGTGAAGAGAATGGTACAAGTATTCCCATTCATCTAAAATGTGACACTGGGATGAGTCGTGTCGGGTTTCTTCCCGATGAAATTCCGTGTCTGATCGATTTGTTGAAGGGGGCTGCCGGGGTTGAGGTCGTTGGTCTGATGTCACATCTGGCCTGTGCCGATGACACAGGTTCCACGGTGACCCGTCAGCAAATCAAAATATTTCGTAAAATTCTTCAACAACTGAACGCTGCAGGTATCCATCCACCCAGCATTCATTTAAGTAATAGTGCCGGTTTGGCTGCCTGGGACGTTCCGGAATGCACCCTGGTTCGTTCGGGAATCGTTTTGTATGGCGGTTACCCCTCCAGCGAGTTTGAATCACGGCTCGTTCTGCAGCCGGTCATGACCTTTTCGACCCGGATTGCCCAATTGCGAACTCTAAAAGCCGGGCAGGGGATCTCCTATGGACATACCTATACGACGCAACGCCCGACCCGTCTGGCAACCCTGCCGGTCGGCTATGCTGATGGGTATAATCGTTTGCTCTCTAATGCTGGCGAGGTGTTGATACGTGGCGCGCGTGCACCAGTTGTCGGACGAGTCTGCATGGACTGGATTCTGGTCGATGTCACAGATATTGACAATGCTGAAGTTGGGGACCGAGTGGTGCTGTTCGGAACCGATGGTGAACAGTCTATTAGCGCTGAGGAGTGGGGCGAAAAGCTGGATACGATTAACTATGAGGTCTTCTGTCGTGTCGGCCCACGGGTGCCGCGTTATTTTGTTTGAGGTTAGTCTGGATTGAAAAGAGTTGCCCGGACCCAGTCTTTATGCTAGAAAAAGTCCTTCTCCGGCAGCACCATCTTTGTCGGAATCCCCTTTAAGTATATATAAATTGTGGATGGACAGTCGATGCGGCTGTCCATTCTTGTTTCGATTTTTCGGGTACGGACTAATCGCGGTACCCGGTGTGGAAAGGATAATTATTAAGCTATGGCGATGATCAAACGTGCTCTGGTGTCGGTTTCTGATAAGGCTGGCATTGTCGAACTTGTCCGTGAACTCTGCGGATTTGGTGTTGAGATTCTCTCAACTGGTGGAACGGCAAAGTTGATTCGTGAAGCCGGATTACCGGTGATGGATGTTTCTGATTTTACCGGATATCCAGAGATGCTCGATGGCCGGGTCAAGACCCTGCACCCCAAGGTTCACGGTGGTTTGCTTGGCCTACGTGATAACCCTGCGCACGTTGCGACCATGGCTGAGCACGGCATTGAAAATATCGACATGGTCGTGGTCAATCTCTATCCCTTTGAGGCGACTGTAGCCAAGCCGGATTGCAGCCTTGAGGATGCTATTGAAAATATCGATATTGGCGGCCCGACGATGTTGCGTAGTGCGGCCAAGAATAATCGTTCGGTCACCGTTCTGGTTGATCCGCTCGATTATGGCCCAGTTCTCGCTGAGATGAAGAAGAGTGGTGGCAGCGTTTCTCCCGAATCAAACTTCAAGCTGGCGGTCAAGGTTTATCAGCATACTGCAGCTTATGACGGAGCAATTTCGAACTGGCTTGGCAAGAAGACCGGCGAAGAGCATGCCGATTTCCCTCCAGCGCTAAGCCTGCAATTCAAGAAGGCCCAGTCGATGCGTTATGGCGAAAATCCGCATCAGCAGGCCGCTTTTTATGTTGAGAAAGCAATTTCGGAGGCTTCAATTTCGACCGCCCGTCAACTTCAGGGCAAAGAACTCTCTTACAATAATATTGGTGATACCGATGCCGCTCTTGAGTGCGTGAAGCAGTTCACTGAAGGGCCGGCCTGTGTCATTGTCAAACATGCTAATCCTTGCGGCGTCGCAATAGGCGAAACCCTGTTGGCAGCCTATGAGCGCGCTTTCTCTACCGATCCGGAATCCTCTTTCGGCGGAATTATCGCTGTGAACCGTGAGCTCGATTGTGAGACTGCACAAGCGATTGTCGATAAGCAGTTTGTCGAGGTGATTATCGCTCCAGCGGTAGCAAAGGGTGTTTCGGAAATTATTGCAGCCAAGAAGAATGTTCGTCTGCTTGAGTGTGGTTTTTGGACTGAGCAGTCGAGTGCGCGTTACGATTTTAAACGCGTTAATGGCGGTCTGCTGGTTCAGGACACCGATCTGCTGTTGAGCGGCGACCTTGAGGTCGTAAGCAAGCGGGTCCCGACCGCTAAAGAGCGTGAAGATTTGATGTTTGCCTGGCGGGTTGCCAAATTCGTCAAGAGCAACGCTATAGTATATGGGCGCGATGGCATGACCATCGGTGTCGGGGCCGGGCAGATGAGCCGTGTCAATTCAGCACGTATTGCTGTTATCAAGGCCGAGCATGCCGGTCTTGAAGTTCAGGGCTCAGCGATGGCGTCTGATGCCTTCTTCCCCTTCCGTGATGGTATCGATAATGCCGCCGCCGCTGGGGTAACAGCGGTCATTCAGCCGGGGGGGTCGATTCGTGACGAAGAGGTTATTGCTGCAGCTGATGAGCATGGTATCGCAATGATTTTTACAAGCATGAGGCATTTTCGGCATTGAGAAAATACCGTGAAGTCTGTGCGGTTGGACGCGCTTAAGGGAGTCTGAAAAATGAAAGTTTTAGTTGTCGGTGGTGGTGGCCGTGAACACGCGCTCTGTTGGAAAATTTCCCAGTCCCCTCTGGTTAAAACTCTTTATTGTGCACCCGGAAACCCCGGGATCGCTGAGTTGGCCGAGTGCGTCCATATTGGTGCTGATGAAATCGATGCACTGCTCGATTTTGCCTTGGCGGAAAAGATTGATCTGACTCTGGTCGGTCCTGAAGTGCCTTTGACCATGGGGATTGTCGACCAATTCCAGGCCGCAGGACTTGAGATCTTCGGGCCGAATCAGGCGGCGGCTCAGATTGAGGGGAGCAAAGGATTCTCCAAGGATCTGATGGCTCGCCACAATATTCCCACTGCAGCTTATCAAAGCTTCTCCGATCACGCCGCTGCGGTGGCCTATATACGTGAGCAGGGTGCACCGATCGTGGTTAAGGCCGATGGTCTGGCGGCAGGTAAGGGTGTTATCGTCGCTATGACCGAGGGCGAGGCGATTGCCGGAGTCGATGACATTATGCTCGACAAGGTGTTCGGCAGTGCCGGCGCCAGTGTCGTTATCGAAGAATTCATGGAAGGTGAAGAGGCTTCTTTCTTCGCCTTTACCGATGGCAAGAATATTTTGCCATTGGCCTCTTCGCAGGACCACAAGCGGGCTTTTGATGGAGATGAAGGTCCTAATACCGGAGGTATGGGGGCTTATTCGCCAGCACCGGTTGTCACTGCGGCACTGCATGATGAAATCGTTGAAACTATTGTTAAACCGACCATTGAGGGGATGGCTGCGGATGGGCACCCCTATGTCGGTATCCTGTATGTCGGGTTGATGATCAAAGACGGCAAGCCCCGCGTGGTTGAGTACAATGCGCGTTTTGGCGACCCCGAGGCGCAACCGCTGCTGATGAGAATGAAGTCAGACATCGTTCCGGTGCTGCAAGCCTGTGCCCGTGGTGAATTGACTCAGGATTCAATTGAATGGCATGACAAGGCCGCGGTCTGTGTGGTCATGGCTTCAGGTGGGTACCCAGGCCGTTTTGAAAAAGGTCTACCGATCAGTGGTCTGGACGCGGCTGCAAAGATTGATGATCTGGTTGTCTTTCATGCAGGTACAACGTTGATAGATGGCGTTGTTGTCAACAATGGTGGTCGTGTGCTCGGCGTGACCGGGCTGGGTGCCGATGTGGCTTCGGCCATTGAATGTGCTTACCTGGGAATCAATGAGATTCGCTGGCAGGATGTTCATTATCGTAAGGATATTGGACAGAAGGCCTTGAACCGTTAGAGAGAATGTCCCTTTTTTAGTCGGAGTGAAGAAGAATGAGTAAGAAACCGTTAGTCGGAATACTGATGGGGAGTGATAACGACTATGAAGTAATGGTCGAAACCGGCAGGGCGCTCAAACAGTTCGGTATCCCCTTTGAGATGATTGTTTCGAGTGCCCATCGTACTCCCGAGCGGACAACTGCTTTTGTTCGTAAGGCCAAAGAGTGCGGTATGAAAGTCTTGATTGCTGGTGCTGGCGCGGCAGCGCACCTGGCTGGAGTCGTCGCAGCAGAAACTACTCTGCCGGTAATCGCTGTGCCGATTGATGCGACTGCTATGCGCGGTCTTGATGCTTTGTTGGCGATGGTTCAGATGCCGGCTGGTATCCCGGTCGCAACCATGGCGATTGGGAAGGCCGGAGCGAAAAATGCCGGAATCTTTGCTGCGCAAATTATTGCGGCAAGTGATGATGGGCTGGCGCGTAAGCTTGAAGACTACAAGTTGGAGATGGCGGCAGGGGTGATTGTCAAGGCTGAATCTTTACAGCAACGCCTTCTGGACGACGGACTCGCCTGAGGAGAGGGAACACTGGGTTCTCGCGGGCGAGATGCGTGAAAAGACGCTCTTGAGGTATACAGTATACTGTTTTTCCATTGACAGACTCTGGTCTTTTGTAATATTTTTTTACGCCAATTTGGAAACATTTGTGTTTCTGTAAACTATGAGGAGATGGTAAATGAAAAAGATTGTTATCTTGTTGGTTGTTGCCGGTCTTGTTGCTACCACCGCTATGTTTGCTATGGCAAACAATGGCCCCGCAGAAGTTAAGCTCGAAGCAAGCATGGGGACTGTAACTTTTCAGCATGCCGCTCACCAGGGCCGTGTCGCTGACTGCACAACCTGTCACCACAATGGTGTTGAGGCTGGTGCATGTACCAGCTGTCACGGAGTGAAAGCCGATGCACCCAAAGCTAAAAAAGTTTTCCATAAGTTGTGCAAGAGTTGCCACAAGAAACAAAGCGGTCCGACCAAGTGTAAGCAGTGCCACGTTAAATAAGGCATAGCAACAAAGGTCAATTTGAAAGAGCCGGTCTGGCAACAGACCGGCTCTTTTGCGTTCCTTGGCGCCGGTATTGCACTTTGTATGGAGCCGCTTTCTGCTGGATTCATTGGGTTGAATCCTGTATTCTGTCCGCGCTTTTAATTTTTTGCCTCAAAGGGGTGTTGTTATGACTGGTTCTGTCAGGAGTATGCTGGTTCTTTTGCTGCTTTTAGGCTGGGGTGCAAATGCCTTGGCCGCTGAAAGTTGCGTGACCTCAAGTTGTCACGCCATCATCGGCAAGGCAAAATTTGTTCACGGTCCGGTTGCTGCTCAGGAATGCACGGTTTGTCATGAAGAAACCCGGAAAAAACATCCCGGAAGTAAGGGCGCCTTCAAATTTCCGGAAAAAGACGCAGCGCTCTGCTACCAATGTCACGAAAGTAAGACCGAAGGTTTGCCCTCTGTTCATCCTGCACTAGAAGACGGCTGCGTTGGTTGTCATTCTCCTCATCAAAACAATAATAATCTCTTCCTTTATCAGGAAGGGGCCGCGCTCTGCTACATGTGTCATGACAGTAAAACCGAAGAAAAAATGTCTGTTCACCCGGCGCTGGAAGATGGTTGCACCGCCTGTCACAGCCCTCATGCCGGGCCGGCGCCTATGATGTTGCAGGCTGCTGGCGCTGACCTTTGCCTGAATTGTCACGATGACCCGCGCGAAGGGAAGAGAGTTCTCCATTCGCCCGTTGCTGAAGGTGAATGTTCCAGTTGTCACAATCCGCATGCTGGCGACGGCCCGAAAATGTTGCCAGCAGCAGGTCAAGATCTTTGTTTCACCTGTCACGACGATTTCACTGAGGGGATGACGACGATCCACCCGGCTTTAGAGGACGGTTGTACCTCTTGTCATGACCCCCATGGCAGTAACACGCGCAAGATGCTTTCGGCAGATGGCAGCGAACTCTGCTATCAATGTCATGATTCCAAAACCGGTAGCAAGGGGATGAACGGCCACCCGCCGGTCGTTGATGGAGATTGTCTTTCTTGTCACAATCCGCATGCGAGCAAGCAGCCAGCCCTGCTGGTCGAGGCTGTGCCGACTCTCTGTTATCAGTGTCATGAAAGCAAGACGGAGGGGAAATCTAACACCCATACCCCTGTTGCCGATGGTGACTGTACCGACTGTCACGATCCCCATGAAGGGAAGGAGCAGGGGATGCTGCCCGCTCTCGGACAGGAACTCTGCTACCAATGTCACGAGAATAAGGCCGACCAGAAGCTGGTTCATGGTCCGGTTGCCGCAGGTGAATGCGAGAGTTGTCACGATGTCCATTCTTCTGACGCCACCTATCAGTTGGCTGAAGAAGGGAACCTGCTCTGCTTTATGTGCCACGATGATAAAGAAGAGTTAGCTCGCATGGAGAACGTTCATCCGGCTGTAGTTGATGGCTGTACGTCATGCCATGACCCCCATAGTGGACCACAGGAATTTATGTTGCCCGCAGAAGGGGACGCGCTTTGTGTGCTCTGCCATGAGGATATTGGAGAGCAAGCGCAAAATTCACCCGTACCGCATGCCGCCTTAGAAGAAGGCTGTGTGACCTGCCATGGGCCACACGGCAATGGCAATATCCGTATGTTGCAGGATGACCCCCAGGTTTTTTGCGTCAGTTGCCACGATAGTATGGGGGAAACAATTGCGGCAGCACTGCACCAGCATAAACCTGTTGCCGATGGCACCTGTTGGGCCTGTCACGATCCGCATGGGGCTGCGAACCGTGTGTTGCTACGATTGGACTATCCCGCCGAATTTTATAGCGGATTTGCAGAAGAAAATTATGCGCTCTGTTTTGAATGTCACGACCGAGAAGCTTTTCTCTACCCGCGGACCAGCGAGCTGACAAATTTTCGCAACGGCGATAAGAACCTGCATTTTGTTCATGTTAACAAGTCAACAAAGGGCCGGACCTGTAAAACCTGCCACGGCGTGCATGGCGCTAATCAGGAAAAGCTGATAAAGAGTAAGATTCCTGGTTTTGGCAAGTGGGAAATTCCGATCAAGTATACTCCAGAGCGCTTTGGTGCTAACTGCACTGTTGGCTGCCATAAACCTAAAAGCTACAACCGCTCACGTGCGGTTCAGAACGATTAACGGGTGGTATTTTTATGATGCGTATACAGCTATTTTTTTTACTGTTCTCGCTGCTGTTAACTGGGTGTGCGGCACAAACAGGGCCCAGACAACGTTACTTCTGGCCGATTGGTGGGGCCGAGCCAAAGATTGAATATATCGATTTTTATCAGGCCGATCGTGATGTCCTGCACGCAGAAAGTCCGCTGGTGCAGGCAGTTCTCGGCACTGAACTAGGCCGTCCAATTTTTGATGCTCCTCACGGTATCGGCTCGCGTGGTGATGAGGTTTTCGCTGTTACTGATCCCGGAGAGGCTAGGGTCGTTATCTGTGATCTTGCTGCCGGAGAAGTTCGGTGGCTGAACAACTTTGAGGGTGAGGTATACACCTTCCGTTTCCCGGTAGCTCTTGTGTATCGCCCGGACGGTGGTGGTTATGTCGCAGATACCGCGACAAATTTGATCTATCAGTTTAGTCGGGACGAAGTTGTCGTTAAGGAGTTTGGCAAGGGTGCAGGATTGAAAAGGCCCAACGGTCTTGCTTTCGATGCTGAGCGCCAAATCCTTTATGTTGTCGATTCACTCAATCATCAGATCGCAGTTTTTAATGCAGATGGAGAATTCCTCAGACGCATAGGCAAACGCGGGACAGGCGAGGTTGAATTTAATTTCCCTCTCGATATTGCCCTCTCCCCCACTGGGGACCTTGTTGTTTTGGATGCTCTAAATGCTCGTGTGCAGATAATACGTCCAGATGGCAGCTTTGTGAGAATGTTTGGTGAGCGCGGGACGGCGCTTGGTTCTTTCAAGATGCCTAAAGGGATAGCTGTTGACGGCTTTGGTCATATTTATGTGACTGATGCCCAGTCACATCGCTTTGTTATTTTCGATATGCAGGGGAACTATCTCCTTTCCATTGGCGGTCGTTCTGTTTTACAGGCTGGCCAGGTTCATCCCGGCGGACTTGATATGCCGAAGGGCATATCTGCTGACCCAGACGGCAAGGTATGGATAGTTGATTCACTCAGTCGCATGGTGCATCGCTTCCAGTTTGTCAGTGAGGATTATCTTCAGCAGCATCCTTTGACTGAAGGTGAAATATTTATTCCAGAAGAATTGAGGTAGGCTTCAGGGCTGTTCTTTGCTTCCTAATCCCTCAATTTTTGTTTTTTTCGGTTTCCAGGAGTCACCATATGATCAAACGATTAACTCTTATTGTCGTATTGACGTTCATTCTGGCCTCACCAGCAGTCGCACTGAATATTTTCTACCCTGCTGACGGGACCTACGTTGTTCACTCTGATTTTCTTATCATCAAGGCTGGTGATGGTGTTGATGGCTTAACTCTTGATATAGGCGGAGAGAAGAGCGATTTACTCGATATCTCCAGCGCAGAGTATAAGGCGGCATTCGCTGATTTTCTGATTGTTCAACCGAGCTGGGACGCCGGTAAGAACACCGTTAAGGTAGAAGCCTATATCGGTGGCAAAAAAACCTCCGAGGCCCAGGCTGAGTTCTTTTTTCAGGACAACATTGCCGATCCTCCGCCTTCAGATTACAAGCGCTTCATTATGCATAAGCCGGAGCAGGAGGTCTTTTGCGCTGGTTGCCACAATATGAACCCGACGCCGGCTCAGCTTGAAACGGTTGGAGCAGAGAATCCTTGTGCCAGTTGTCACAAGCGGATGCTGGAACACAAAAATGTTCACGGGCCGGCTGGCGCCTGGCAGTGTGCCTATTGTCATGATGCCAAGAGTAGTCCGGTACGCTACGCGCCACGTAAAAAGGATGCAAAGTTGTGTGCTGAGTGTCATGAGGATATTGTCGGCCGATTTGGTGCCGCCAAGAGAATTCATGGGCCTGTCGAGGTTGGCATGTGCAGCGTCTGCCATGACTCACATGCCTCTGATAATCCAGCGCAGGTGCTACGAAAGACCAATGAGCTTTGCCTGAGTTGTCATGAAGGGGTTGATAGAGAAATCCATGTTGTCTCTGGCTTCTCTGGAGAAGCCCATCCCCTTGAGGGTGTTAAAGACCCTTCTACGGGTGGTATTCTTACCTGTGCCAGTTGTCACGATCCGCATGTTGGTGAAGCTAAATACTATTTTCGTGATGGTATTACTTCTAGGATGATGCTCTGCCAGCGCTGTCATAAGAAGTAAGGGTACTATTTTAGCCCCAGCTATCACTGGATTTAACCGTACGGTGAGATAATTTTTTTCCTGTTCCTTAATGGCTAACTGTGCAATTGCACAGTTAGCCATTGCGCTAAAAAACCTCCTGTTTCTAATGCTTTAATGGATATCTCTAGGTTGTTTTACAGTTATTCAGCCGGTTCTATGGTGATATAGCGTGCGTAGTCTTGTGCGTATTGGAAGAGATGGCTTAAACGCTTATCTACTGAGTGTTTGTTGCTGGGTATGTATATTGCACAAAAAGGATTGAAACGTTAGGAAACCTCATGTTTGCTGGCTGTGAAGCCGTGATGGAAAATCTTGATGCCGAATAAAATCCTCATGCCAGTCTTATTTTTTGTTGTCGCCCTCGTCGGGTTGACTTCAGCGGCTGTTGCGGCACCCACCAGGCTTTCTGGCTCAATGGAATTGCGTTATGGATCACATACCGCGACTGAAAACGGCAGCAAGGTTCTTGATGCCAGTCATTTCACTCAAAAGTATTCTTTTCTCGCCGAAAAATCGGGTCTGCTCGCCAACGGTCGTTTGGGAAAATATGACCTTGCTCTCGGTTATGAATGGAGCTGGGTCGATTCCAAGCGTGACAATGGTGTCAATATTGATATTGAAAACCCGCTAGACAAGTTGTTATATCGTGGTGAAATTGAATTGTCACCTGGTGGCCTGCCGTTTACGCTCGATGCGTTCTCATACGATATGCGTAGTACCAGTTTTGTCGAAGAAGATCTCAGTGAGATCTTCAGTCGGCGTGGTTCTGTGATCGAAGGGAGCACCGTCACTGATATCGCGAATGGCACTAATCAGATAACTGGGCTAACCCTGCAGGCCGGTATAGCGAATGGCCATTATGAGGGGACGTATCGAAATGCTCTGTCGACCCTGCCGCGTTTACTGATTGACTTTCGTCAGAACGATGTCCGTGATCTGAAGAGTATCAATCCGCGTGATTATACTGATCGTAACCTGGCTTTTGTCTCACTCAATAAAAAGAATAACTGGTTGCATTATCGGGTTTACAGCCATGATGATCGGATCGATCCGACTACCAACTACCGTGAGCAGTCCTTTCTGCTTGGAACCATAGACCATCGCGAGCAGCGGAAGTGGGTCAATCTGACCAACTGGATAGCCGTCTCTACTGATATTTCCTATTCTGAAACCCTACCGGACTCTGCCTCTTCAAACCTGCTGTTTCAGAAGCGTTATGATATCAATCTATTTGCCAGGGCGGAAAGAACCCGCTGGCAGGGCTCAAATTTTACGAACTACAGCAGGGTAAATGATGGTAACTCTTTAGATAGAAACTTGTATGTTCCGCTTTACGCTAATGGTGAACTAAATCGCGATACGGCCTGGCGGTTCAGCATGATCGGCAGCCGCACTGATAGTGAGTTGTTTACGGCTGGGGTTGATCACCAGACCGATGATCTCTATGTCACTGCCAGGATCGATACCTTTCGTCAGGCGCGTTACGTATTCTCTCCAGTCTTTGCCGCCGAGAGCAAGCAGGGTTCAGAAGGTGAGGGCTATGCTGCACTGGCTGGTGCTGAGTTTTACAGTAATCCCGGTTATCGCTCAACTTATGAGCAGTACGGGCGTTACGAAGCGCGCTGGTTTACCGGCACCGGCGAGTTTGGTCGAGAGGTTGATTACCTTGAGCAGTTTGTCGAGGGGCGGATAGAAAAAGATATCAGCACCCAGCTACGTGCTGGTTTTGGGCAACGCTTCCTGCTGGCTAACGGAACCTACGATTCAACGGTTTCGAACAATCTTATTGCTGACTCAGACTCAATAATCAACCATTCGGTAATTGATTCTGAAGGAACGGTGTTTCGCAGCCTGACAACCTTATATGCTGATCACCGCTCGATCCACAGGTTTACTAATCGGGTCGGGTTGACTTTTGACTATCAGTCGAGCCCGACTCTCAGCGGTCTACAGCTACTCTTGACTCATCGCTTTGATTATCGTAAGGCTGCCTGGAATGTGTCCTCGGATAGTGTCCTCGGCCTTGGTGATGAATTGGCTACAACTGCTGCCAGCCTTGGCAGCGGGGTTGAAAATTACCTGACCAATACCATTCGAGTAGGTTACCGACCCAGTCGGGCGGTGAAGGCCAACCTTGAGAATCACTACGAGCGACGTACTTTTGTTAATGGTTCAGATTCAGAACGGTACCAGATTCGTGAGTCGGCCGAGTATTCCTTGTGGAAGATCAATGGCTTGATGCGGAGGTTGGCTGCGTTCGGGCAGGAGATTGAACTCGTCAAGAGTTTGCAAAATGAGGAATCGGTTGGTGAAAATTATACTGCCTTTACCCTGTTCACCAACTACTATCCAACGCGGATTAGTCTGCTTTCAGCTAAGCTGCGCTACGAGATCGACAGTGATACTGAAACTGATACCTTGATTGCTTTTCTGTCGGCGGGGCTTAATTTCCAGAAGTTGCAGGTCAGCCTTGATTACTCATATGGCGATCGCACTGCTGGTGTATCTACGTTGGAACGTACTGAGCATCGCTGGGAAGTTAAGGTTAATAAACAGTTTTAGCACTTGGAATAAGTGCAATTGACGCTTCCTCTCTGCCTCAATTCTCTCCCTTTTTCGTCTGATTATTGTTTATTCTGTTGTTTTTGGACTGCGGCCTGCTCAGGTATTGGGTTTCTGCGTAGGGGTAGGTGTCGACTGTACTACTGAAAGCATGGTGCACGGAGCTCTCGATGTCGTAAGCCGGGACTGGTTGCCAGTGCTCTCTGTTGTAAATGCAGGTTTGTTAGCGTGTGGACTTTGATTGCGCAGTTTTGCATATTGTTTCTGATGGATATGAGCGGCAGGGCGAGTGTTAGGTTCGTCATGAATGGTTGAAAGTTAAAGGCGGCCGTTGATATTTCAGCGGCCGCCTTTCTTGTGCGTGTGGTCGGTATTTTTTTACTCCGGGTAGTTGGCACCTTCCATTTTGCCATAGCCGTAGATGTTGACTTTGCTTGGCCCTGCCTGGTTGGAGACGGCCACAACGTATTCGAGGATGAAGCCGGGTGCGGCATATTTCTGGAAGAAAGGAGCCAGATCGTAGCTAATGGCGATGCCTGCGGGTAGTGAGAGATCCTCCGGGTTGGTTCCGCCTTTGCCAACAAAGCCGAGGAGCTGTTGGTCCTCTCTGAAAATCTGGAAGTTGCCGAAGGAAGCATCCAGCGCCAGGACCCTGTTTCGCCTGTCTACGGCTACTCCTTTAGGTCGGGCCAGTTTTCCGGTTCCGTCACCCAGATCACCGTATGTGGCGATTTTTTCGCCATCAGTGTTGAGTTTTATGATGTTGTATTGAAGCAGGTTGGTGACGAACAGGTGACCATTTTTAAAGTCGAGGGCGGCTGGCCACTCAAGGGTCGTCTCGCCCGTTGACAGTTCGCTCACTGTGTCGTCATCCAGGTTGACCACGTCGATACGATTGTGTTTGAGGTGGGCAACGTAAAGTTTGTTGCCGGCGATGGCGACATCGACCGGTGATGAATTCTCTGGTTTGAAATCGATAGAACGCAGGTAGTGATCATTTTTGTCATAGATCAACACGCGGTTGGCTCTGCGGTCGGCAATGTAACGAGTGCCTTCTGTGTCGACTGTAAGCCCGAAGGGGGAAGCAAATTGGCTGCGGCTATTGTTCGAATCGTTCATGATGAAATTGATTTTACTGGTATCGAAATTGATGACGGCATAACCTCGCAACCGGCTGTCGGTAACGATCAAGGTGTTCTTGTATGCAGCAACATCAAAGGCTTTCTGAAAGGCAAAAGTGCCCTCTGTTAACGCCTTACTCAGTGCCGATGACTTGAGGTCGGCTTCAGAGATAATTGTTTTAAGATATTGGTAGCGCGGCGCATCGGGTTCTGAAGGGTAGAAGACTGGCGGTACAGCTTTGCCGGCACAGGCTGAGGTGACCAAGGCTAGTACGGCAATCAGGATATGTCTGGTAAGGTTAAGACGAAAATTGACTTGAAACATTGGCTATCTCCCAAGATTAATAGTGCGGCATTATAGCTCAGAGCCGGCGAGATAGGTAGCGAATAGTTCTGCTTGGGTGACCTGCAACAAAAAAAGGTCTGCAACATGAGTTGCAGACCTTTTTAACCGAAAAACGGTTAGCTTATTTGTTGTGGCAGGTCAGGCACAGTGCGCTGCCGTTGTTGGACTTAACAAGCAGTTTCGCAATGTTAGCGCCGTTGTGTACATCGTGGCAGGATGCGCACTCAAGTTCGGTGTTGCCGATACCGAAGAGCAGGTCAGCGTCGATGTTTCCGCCACCTGCGATACCAGATGAAGTAGCGGTTGGGTCGAACAGACCGCCGTCAGCAGTAGCCAAGGCTGCATCGTAAGTGAAGGAGATCGGATGGTCGTTCGCCATGGTGTCGCTGTTCAGGTTGGCGTAAGCACTAATGGTTGCAGAACCGGTAGCACCACCGAAGGAGTCAGGAGCTACGGTACCATCGTGACATGAGAGACACAGCGCCGAGATACTGGTTGGAGTAGTAGCAACGTCAGTCGCGGTCAGGGTACCGCCACCGGAGTACTGGGTGTAGGGAGTGTTAGTCACTTCGTGGTTCCATAGCGGAGCATCGCCTACAGTGGTGTCACCGCCGTGTGGGGTGTGGCAGGCAACGCAGATCTGGTTGTTTGTGGTGAAGCCACCAGCACCAGAGAAATCGTGAGCCGAACCAGAGATGACGGCAAAAGCCGGGCTGGCGATCAGTGCTACCATGGCAACAGTCAACAGAACTTTTTTCATTTTACTACCTCCTGAAAGTTTCCGGCGTCTGTGCCGGAAGAGTGAAATTTTGTTGCCTGGGTAGTTTATTACCGAGGCAACTATTTATCCGAACATATGGATTCGGAGTCGTTTGATCAATTTCTACTTAAGAGATAAGCAACCGTTGTGCCAATTTTGTTTGGGGGCTAATTTACCTCATTTTGTGCTCAACTGTGGGTACCCGCAGTTGTCATCGACGTCTTATCGCAAGAAGGCGATGGTGATATCACGTACGTTGTTTTTATGCTCAATGTGAAATCCGAGATGGCGCACGTTTGGTATGTTCTGTTTTGATTTGATATTGGTAAAGCCGTGCCGTTCCCAGTGGGATTATGCGAACGTTATCTGCGTCAGGGGGAAGTTCCGCATCTTGTATGTTGGGAGAAGAGCAGAACAGGCGTACGCGTTTGTATTCTTCAGAGCTGACTTCTTCAACAAGATGGCGGAGTGGGGATTTCTCAGACCCGAAATAGAAAATACCTCTCGTTGGCAGTTCGCGGCTGAGTATCTCATCGGGCTGATTGAACAGGCTGTTACTTAAGGAGATCAGATAATAACCGATCTTGGTGCTCTCTTGAATTTGGGGAGCCAAAGTCAGGGCTTGCTCCAGGTACAGAAATGCTAGCTTGGCCAGTTCGGTTGCGCGTAACGGATCACCGCCATAAAACAGTGGGTCGGCCAGTGCCTTGGCTGCCAGACCACTGTTTTGATTGAGATAGAAGTTTCGTGGGAAAGTGCTGCGACCGCGCACAAAAGCCTCTAGTGCTTTAACATATTTCCCCTGTCTTACGAAATTGAGCCCTTCCTCGTTGTCTATCAGGTCAGTTCGAGCGTTGCGACGTGCGAGGGTAAAATGTTCGTCGGCTTCTTGGTGCCGGCCCTGTTGACTGATTACAGCCCCCAATCGTTCTTCATTGCGCCAGCCGAAGGGATTGATTTTAATTGAGTCCGAATAGTATTTTTCTGAAGCAGCGAGCTCTTTGTTTCGTTCAAGGCGATTGCCTTCGGCGAGATAGCGGTCGCTGGTGAATTTTAGGATGGCGGATATTGAAAGCACAAAAAGCAGAAGTAATAGCGCAAACCTCAGGCCCTTATTTTGTGTTATGGGAGTCGTTTGTGTTACCGGGAAAATATTCGGGTGTAGAGCGAAGTTAGTCCGACCTGTAATAAACCAGAAAAGTATGGCGCTGGACATAAGACTGAGTGGAAAACTGACCAAGGCATGAATTGAAAGTGTGGCTAAACTGCAGAGCAGGCAGATTACTTGAAAATTGTCGTGAGACCGGTTTGCTGTCATGAAAAAACGGATGGCGAGATAGATCAGTAGCGCAAGGAATAGTCCGGCCGGGATAAGTCCGCCCTCAGTCGCAACCTGGAGGTAGTAGTTGTGGGCGTCCAGTGCCCAGCCAGCATAGGGTCGATACTGCCAGTTCTCAGGGCGGGTCAGGTAGTCTTTTTGATAACCGGGCATGGCGAAGCCGTAATTGCCGATGCCGATCCCCTTGAGGGGGTGATCTTTGATCATGTCGGCCGTGAGGCCCCAGAGCATATAACGCGCTTGAGTGCTCCCTCCATCGAACATCGCTTCTGAACTGAAACGCTGGGTCAGACTTTCGTCACAATGGTCTGAAAATGGGGGTGTGCCGCCGAGTAAGGCTAGAAGGATTAGAGTGATTCCCACTAGTGTCGCCATTTGTCGACCTCTGGCCTTCAGCCATTCCCTCTCTTGGTAGATCAGTATCAACAACAGCAGGGTGGAGACCGAGATCAGCAGCCCTAGCAAGGCGCCTCGTGTCTTGGCATAGAGAAGAGTGCTGAGTAGTAACGTGAAGCTAAAATAGGGAAGTGGATTTTTATTGCCGGGTCTACTCAAGATAAGGTAGATATTTAGCGGGATCAAGGGTGCAAGAAATGCACAAAGGTAGTTCCTGTTGCCGAAGGTCGAGATCATCCCGCTGCGACAGGTCATGGTCTTAATGACCTCATCAAAGTGGAGACCGTAGTAATTCATGATTGCGAAGCCAGCAACGATGGAGCCTGCTGTCAGTAAGACAGCTATCAGTTTATCTTGTTGTTTCTCGTTGATTTGCTGGGCAAGGAAGTAGAGGATCAGCAGGGCTGCCCACTTGTTGATGCCCCAAAGACTCCAGTAATAATTTTCAGCCAGAATAGCTGACCCAAGGTAGAACAAAAAAAAGAGTGCGACGATCCTGTCTTGGAGGGAACAGAGTTTCGGGAGTGGCTGCTTTTTGATGAGCTGGATGGCCAGTAGGCAGAACAGGATGATCTCAGCGAGGAAATCTTTCGGTTCGGTGGCACCACGGATCGACCCGAAATATATGAGCGGCACGGTTAAGAACATAATCCCAAGACCGTAGACAAGGTAGCTTGGGCTGGGGGGGTGTAGCTTCCGGGCCTGATGGTCGATCATGGATGCGCCTGTGTGTTGATGTGAAGGTAAAATATCTACTATTTATACATGCCGCAGTGCTAGGCGGCAATAGCTATTCTTAAGGATCAGAAGAGAAGACTATTGGTTTGATATTTGTGAAGAACCGGCAGGCTTAAGCGGACTTTTAGGGGGTAAACTCACCAGCTTTTCGCGCGGACCATCTGCGATCACCCGTCCACCGTCCAGGGCGATAATGCGCTGAACCATGCCGAGCATGACCGGGCTGTGGGTTGTCATGATCAGCACTGCAGAACTGTTGAGAAGCTTCGGCAGACGTTCTGCCAGCATCCGCTCACTCTCGGGATCGAGCCCCAGGGTCGGTTCGTCCAGCAGCAGTATCCGGCAGGGTTGGGCAAAGACACGCGCCAGCGCAACCTTTTGCCGTTGACCACCGGAGAGATTGTTGCCACGCTCCTCCAGACTCATTCCCAGTGACATCCGCCCACTCTTGAATTCATCTTGCAGGCCGGATGCCCAGATCGCCTCGGTAAACCGGGCGTTGTCGGTACATCCAGAAATGCGCAGATTAGCTTCCAGAGTACCAGCAAACACTGCCGGATCCTGCGCCTTGTATGCCATCCATTTAACTCGGTCAAAACGTGCAATGTCATCCAGTGCCAGACCGTCAATAAAAATCTGTCCAGTGTCTGGGCGGCAGACCCCGCCGAGACATTGTAATAGAGTTGACTTGCCGGCACCTGGCCGTCCCAGCAAGGCAATCCGTTCGCCGGGAGCAATCGTACAGGAGATTGTTTCAAGTGCCGCCGGACGACCCTCATAGTGTTTACCGACCTCGATAACTGCAATATGACCTTCGGTACTCGGGCGCGGGGTACACTCTTGGGTCGCAACTTCTTCCAGACTGGCTTCCATTCGCGCTGCAGAACGCATGAAATCCTGCCATTTTCCGGTTACCGTGAATAGAGATGAGACTGTTGCCATGGCACGATTTGCCAGCAGGTTACAGGCGATGAGCATGCCGACACTTAATAATTGAGCGTGGATCAGATAGACACCGGTGGTCAGAATAACTACGGTCGTTGTGGTCTGCATTGTAGATGAGAGCAACCCCATCTGCTGTGCTGCCAAGCGCCTCCTGGTATCGAAATCTGTTGATTCTTTGGTCAGTTCACGCCAGCTGCGTAGAAAAGTTCCTGATCCGGGAGTCGTGCGCACAACATCAAGACAGCTCAGTGCTTCACCCATGAATGCCAGTTTGAGTATGTTTTTTTGTTCGGCTTCTTTGGAGAGTCGCGTCAGGCGCGCCTGTAATAAAAAACCGGTAGCTGAAAATAGCAGCACGAGAAGTATGACGACAATCATCAGCGGCCAGGCGATAATGCCGATAACGGTCAAATAGAGTGCAAGGAACGGGATGTCGGCAATTGCCAGCAGATAGCTTGAAGAGACAAAGTCTCGTGACATCGTCAAGTCGCGATAATTGGATAAAAAGCGTGAGAACCCGCCAGCCGGAAGATCGACCTGCGCAACCAGCTTTGACCAGAGTTTTTCATCACTGCGTCGTGCCAGGTCGACACTGATTCGCTCCGTCGCCCAACTTCGCACCAGACGCATACCGGCATCGGTCACAAGATAAAGCCCCATACCGAAGACCAGCGCCCAGAGGGTCTCAAATAGGCCGTTTTGCGCAACCTTGTCATAGATCAACAGGGCGAACAGCGGCAGCAGCAGTTGGCCGGCATTTATGTACAGACTGGCCAGACCGACTTCTGCCCAGGCGGCACGTAGTTCCGGCCACAATGCCACCAATGAAGCAAAACCGCCGGATTTGTCGGAGGCCTGTGGTATCTTCATGATGACGGCTTCGATGTTGGCCACATCCCTGATATCCACTTCATCGGCTGTCGGAGTTCCATCTTCGGCTAAAAACTGCCAACGCTGCTCCATGCGGTGCAGCAATCTGAAACTGCCTGCGGTGTTTCGCAGTAAGACAAGGTCTCCCGGAAATTCAAGAGCCTCTCGCAGTTGTCCTGCAAAATATTGCGCAGAGAGACCCGAACGCTCCAACCGTATAATTTCGGCTGACCAGTTATCGGAACAGACAAGCCGTCTGAAACCATTTTTTAGTTGTGCTGTGACAACGCGATCAGATTCATTGAGTGCGCTTACTGCCGCGAGCACCGCTTCTTTGGAAAGAGAGGGCTCAACAGTGCCACTTGCGGGGGCGGTATGTGGTAGTTCAGTTATCAAATGGTTCTCTTCCCAGAAAAAGAGTAGCGAGCAACAGTTATGCTATGTGCCACAGAATCGTTGCCAGGTCCCCGGTGATGATCGTGTATTCTGTGCCTTCCGCAATCGAAGTGGAAGTGTAGTCAATCCCTTCGGTCCCGAGCGCTGTAAGGTTAATGGAATCGCCACTGTCTGCCATGATAATTAATTGCGATGAAGTGCCGCCATCGACCATACTCTGTACATCCAGGCCGGAGACGGTAATTTCGGAACCGGCCCCATCCCTGATGTCGAGGGTTTCGATGTTATCTGTAATATTTGCCAGGGCGGTCAAATCGTAGCTGCCGCTATCGACGAGTCCTTGCAACACCAGAGTGTCCACGCCATCGCCACCATCAACTATATTTGGCAGGTCGGCAGTGTTGGAGGATACATAAATGCTGTCGTTACCCAGCCCGCCATCCAGGTTGTCGTTGCCGCCCAGGCCATTCAGGGAGTCATCCCCGGCACCACCACTTAGAATATTGGCGCTGCTGTCTCCAAATAATCCATCATCGTGGTCCGAGCCGGTCAGGTTCTCTATGCTGTTAAAACTATCGCCTTGCGCATCACCGGACTGGAATGGCCAAAAACTGCTGGTGAGCGAAGCGACGACGCGAGTGGTTGCATCGGCGTAACTGGCGGTGTCGTTGCCAGCACCTCCATTCAGGACATCTGCGCCTGCACCTCCGGTGAGGATGTTGTCATTACCGTCACCGGTCAGGATGTCGCCATAGGAAGACCCGATCAGATTTTCGATATCGATAAAAGTATCGGTATCAATGCCGTTACTGCCTGTATTGCTTAGTAGGGAAGCATCGATTGCCATGCCGGAACCAGCATAGCTGGCAGTGTCACCAGTTATTGTGTTGCTGCCGCCATCCAAGATATCACTGCCGAGGCCTCCGAGCAGGATGTCATCGCCAGCCCCGCCACTCAGGATATTGGAGTTCACATCACCGCTCAAGGTGTCGTTGCCGGCACCGCCGGTCAGGTTTTCGATATTAATATATAGATCGCCTGCGGCATCGCCGTTACTCCCTGCTCCTGTAGCCAGCGAAGCATTGACATCTGCAACCGAGTCAGCGTAACTGGCAGTATCGCCAGTTATTAAGTCTGAACCGCCATCCAGCGTGTCGCCACCGACCCCACCGATGAGGATATCATCGCCAGCACCGCCGCTGAGAATGTCATCGCCTGTACCGCCGTTGAGAATGTTGGTGTTCGCATCTCCAGTTAGACTGTCGTTGCCATCGCCACCTGTCAGGTTTTCGATACTAAAGTACTGGTCACCAGCAGCATCGCCGCCAGACCCCAAATTGGTGACCAGCGAAGCGCTGATATTCGTCAAAGAGCCAGTGTAGCTGGCAGTATCGTTCCCGGTGCCGCCCTCCAGTCTGTCAGCATCAGCCCCTCCAATCAGGAGGTCGTCGCCTGCCCCCGCGTTTATACTGTCGACACCTGCGCCGCCATAAATGACATCATCTCCAGCACCAGAATTTACGCTATCGTCGCCATCCCCGGCATAGATATCCAGGCCCATCCCATCGCGTGGCAGCACCATGACCTGATTCCCTGCGACAGTTAAATCAAAGTCTGTTTCAGTTCTGGCCTCACGCCAGGAGAAGTCGAGGGTGTTGCTGATGAGATTGCCATTAGCCTGGTTGAAAGCCTGTACGCCATCGGTGCCCGAAACATTGACGACGACATTGAAATCGACCGGTCCGCCCGTATCGGCAACATCGTAAACGATGTTCAGATCGAGGCCGTTAAGGAGTAAATCGGCAGAGGTCGTGGCATCGGGATTGAGAGTCCAGGTGTTTGTCCCATCCCAGGATAATCCTGTTCCCTCAAAATTGAAGCCGGTGATAACGGAGATCGCCGGGTCTGCAACTAACTCAATAATTGTCAGTTCAGTGAACAAATCGAAGTCGATGTGAAGCGTCTTGACCCACTTGGTGTTGTCAGCATTGAAGGCGGGATTATGATCAATCAGGTCGTTACCCGTTGTACCATCAATTCTTCCGCGCGTCGCCTGGCCCGCCGGGCTGGAGGCCAGGGCGTGGTCTGCAGCAGTAGCACCGGCAATATAGGACCCTGCTGGGACCCCGGAACCACCCGTCACTTTAAACTCTGGTGACGTATATAGTGCTGAGGTGAAATCAGTAAGGGGGTTTACGGTGTTGACTGTCAGGGTACTGTTATCAGAAACCAGCTGGTTTCCGTTCAGGTCGAGGATACTGTTGTTGACTGTCACCGACAGATCGGTAGTGCTTTCGTCGGTTGCTGTCACCGAAAAGGTGGCAGAGAGTCCGTCAGCCGCTAGGATCGGATCGCCGGTCAGTGTGCCGCCGGTGATCATTAGATCAGATGCTGTTATGGACGCAATTTCTTCGCTGAAGGTCAGGGTGTAGTTCACCGGGTTATCCATGTCGGACACGGTGCCGTCAAGGTTGTCTTCGCCGATGATTACTGTCGGGTTGAGGGTGTCTACGACAAGGCTGCTGTTTACGGGGACCAGTTGCCCTCCTCTAAGGTCAAGGATGCTGTTGTTGAGCGACACTGACAGGTCGGCGGTACTGTTGTCGGTAGCGGTTGCCGAGAAGTTTGCGGTGCGTCCTCCATTTATCAGAACCAGACTGCCGCTGTCCAGCGTGCCGCCAGTGATCGTCAGGTCAGATGCTGTGATGGACGCGATAGGCTCGCTAAAGGTCAGGGTATAGTTCACCACATTGTCAAGATCGGAGACGATGCCGTCGGCATTGTCCGGCACGATGCTCGCCGTTAGACTCAGGGTGTCGATGCTGAATTCGACTGCTGGGTTATAATCCATCTGTGTGTTACCACTGGCATCCTGAGCGCCGATGATATCGACGGTGATGTTGGGTAATTCGATATTGGCATCGATGATGTTGTAGACAACGACATACTGTTTAAAGCCAGTGAACCATCCTTCGCTGTCCTTGATGAGACTACTTGAGACGTCGCTGCCGAAAACCAGCGTCGGCGTTACCGAGGAGTCCATTGGTTCGCTGAAGGTCACAATGATACCAAGAGTACCGGTGTCGGCGTCGGTGATCATAAGGTCATTTGCCGTCAGGCTGGTCACCGTTGGGTTGACGGTGTCGACCGGCAGGGTACTATTATTGTTCTCTTGGATGAGCGGGTTTCCGTTCAAGTCGAGAATGCTGTCGTTCACCGTCACCGACAGGTCGGTGGTGCTATTGTCGTTTGCTGTTACTGTGAGGGTGGCAGAGAGGCCGTCAGCCGCTAGGACCAGACTACCGCTGTCCAGCGTGCCGCCGGTGATAGTTAAGTCGAGATCAGTGATGGACTTGACCTCCTCACTGAAGTTCAGGGTGTAGTTCACAAGGTTGTCAATGTCGGAGACAGTGCCGTCAGTGTTGTCCGTGGTGATGCTCACCGTCGGGTTGAGGGTGTCGACAGCCAGGGTGTTGTTGGCAGTGACCAGCGGGTGGCCCAACCAATCTTGAATGCTGCTGTTAAGCGTTACCGACAGGTCAGCGGTACTGTCGTCAGTCGCTGTCACCGAAAAGGTCGCGGTAATGTCGTCCGCAGCCAGAGACAGGCTGCCGGGGATCAGCGAGCCGCCGGTGATATTCAGGTCGAGTTCCGTGATGGAAACAATCTTGTCGCTGAAGGTGAGCGTGTAGTTGACCACATTGTCAGTATCTGAAACGACGCCGTCGGCGTTGTCTTCAGCGATATTCACCGTCAGGGTAAAGGTATCGACCGGCAGGGTATTGGTATTGTTCACAGAGAAGAGCAGCGGGTTGCCATTCAGATCGAGGATGCTCTCCTTGATCGTCACTGTCAGGTCGGTGGTGCTGCTGTCTGTAGCCGTGACCGCGAGGTTTGCGGTGAGGCCATCTGCAGCAAGGGTCGGGCCATCGGTCAGCGTCCCGCCGGTGATATCCAGGTCGAGATCAGTGATGGATTTGACCGCTTCGCTGAAGGTGAGGGTGTAGTTGACCACATTGTCAGCGTCAGAGACGACCCCGTCAGTGTTGTCGTTAGTAATGATCACTGTCGGGTTTATGGTGTCGATGCTGAATTCGCCTGTGGCGGCATAATTCTGCTGGACATTGCCGCTGGCATCCTGGGCTCCGATGACGTCGACGCTGATGTTGACCAGGTCGATGCCGACGTCCACGACGTCATAGGTGACAGTGTAGGTTGCGTCGCCATTACTCCATATGCCGCTGCCATTGACGATGCTGGCGGAAACATCGTTACCGAAAACCAGTGTCGGTGCCACCGATGAGTCCATCGTTTCGCTGAAATTGATGGTGATATCGAGCTTGCCGGTGCCAGTGTCAGCGTCGGTAAGGATTTGGTCACTCAGTGTCACATCGAGTACCGTCGGAGCGAGATTGTCGATCGCATAGTTGTTGGACACAGAGGTGCCGGTGCCGACGTTTCCGGCCAGGTCGGTCACTCCAGAGTTGTACAGGCTGATGACATTGGTCGGGTCTTCAACTGGCGCGTCAGGGGTCAGTTGGGCGGTCCAGGTGATGCCGCCATCGGCAGAACTGACTTCGCTCAGCGTACCGTTCTCGATCAGGGCCAGATCGGCATTGGTGAAACCTGTAACCGCTTCGTTAAAGGTGATCGTTACCAGTGAGGTTTCACCGGCGATCAGGGCAACGTCGTCAACCAGGATCGTCGCCGTCGGTGGGATATCGTCCACCCCGTAGTCTGTTGAGGCTGTGGCCGTACCATTGATGTTGGTAATGCTGGCATCGATTGTCAGATCACTGTCAGCGACTAGATCGCTACCGCGAACGATGACACTGAAGCTACTGTCGCCGCGTACCGACCCGATCGATTCAACACCGTTAACGGTCAGGGTGACCGTATCTCCTGTCTGGATTTCGCCGTCAACCGAGCCGCTGACCATGACATCGCCGCCAGATTCGGCGAGATTTATTATGTTGTCAGCGGTGACGTTATCAAGCACGATTCCCTGTACCGGGGGCGTGAGGTCGATACTATACTCATCGAAGTCGGTTGCAGTTTTATTGCCCGAGGTGATGCTGACTTCGATCTGTTTGTCAAGATCGGCGACCAGGTCGGCACCTGCGACATCGATGCTGAAGCTCATGTCGACCAGAACCTCTCCGGTGTACTCCGTTCCGTTGATGCTGAGAGTGACCGTATCACCGATAATCGCTGTTCCACCGACCGTGCCGTGGACTGCGACATCCCCCTTCGATTCAAGTAGATTGACAATATCATCTGTGGTGACATTGGGGTCCAGGTGGATTGCCGGTTCGGTATTAGTTACTTTGTGTCCAGGTTTATAGATCGGTGTCGGTGGCGTGACAGGGATTACCGGATCCGCGGACACCGGCGCGAGAAGTTCCTCGGTGGGGATGAGGACACCATTCCCCGGTGCCTTGCCGCCGCTTAGCTGGTCGGGCTCAGGCGTAGGAATGTCCTCAGAAAGCTCGACAGTGTCTGGGCGGGTATACCCATAGCCTTGCTCTTCCTGAGCATCCACATTCTCACTTACCACGCGCAAACTACCCGCTTTGGCAAGGTTGGTCGTGCCAACCATTTTAAACAGGTCTCCCAAGGTGCCCAGGTGGTCATTGCCGGGACCAGTAGGCTCCGATGTGCCGTCTTCGTTTTCAAGAAAGATGACTTTGTGGAGGGAGTCACTGATGGCATCCAGTGCACCGTTTGGGATTACGACAAATATCCCGTCTGAAAAGCTCAACAATAAGTCGACATCCGCTACGTCAACAGATTGGAGCTCGGCTCCACTGTGAGGAATAGTGATTGTTCCGTCAGCTGCGACAACAGCACGTTCAATCTGTTGTCCTTGACCAGATCCTTCGTTCACGGGATTTCCTTTTTCACCATCAGTCTTGTTCGCCATAAAGTCACCTCAAATGCGAATTTTTAATACCCTATATAGAAGCGAAGGACTAGCCTCGCTTCACCTTTGAACGATCAGAACTTAAATACACTTAAAACCTGAAATCATCTTTCGAGCATGGAGTACCTGGAGTCGCACTCTTGTCGTTGAAATGATTTTGAATGCGGTCTGCCTAGCTGTCGACTCCGTCGATATCTTTCGGCTCAACCTTGGATGTGGTCCCGAGTTGACTGCCGATTTGTTGCAGTTCGCCGCGAAAGTAGTTGCTCACGTTGACAAGTAATTTACGCGATTCCTTGGCCTCGTCAGCGATATTCCCCATCAGCTCGGAAATTTGAGTACAGATCGCAGTGCTCCCTTTCTCGGTTGTCTGGAAAATTGTGCCGAGTTGACCATGCAGCTGCTGTGTTCCGCTACGGAAATTATTGCCTGCAGTGTTCAGGAGAATGTGTGCTTCCTTGGCGTCGGCAGACATGTGAACTGTCAGTTCTGAAATCTGGGTCGATATCTCGTCGACACCCTTCTGGATCCCATTGAAACTGGTGCCGAGTTGACCGCCAAGTTGCTTCAATTCAATGCGGAAGTTGTTGCTTGCTTCTGTCTGTTCTGTCAGGGTGCGCAGCATGTCAGCACGCTGCTTTTGAAAGTCATCAATCTCTGCAGAGAGTGCTTGCTGTTGTATGCGTGCCGACTCAGTCAGCCTCTCCTCTATGTTGTACGAATCGAGGGTACTTTTTAAGGATTTTTGCTCATCCACCTGCATGGAGAGGAGTTTATGAGTTTCCTTCGCGTCTCCAGCCATATGCACCGACAGGTCAGAAATTTGGGATGAGATCGTACTATTGCTCTTCTCAATACTATTGACGATTGCGCCGAACTGCTGGCCAAGTTGCTGTAACCCGCTGCGGAAGTTGTTGCTCGCCTCGGTCTGTTCAGTCAGTACGCGTAGCATATCTTCGCGTTGCTTTTTGAAATCATCTATTTCAGTGCTGAGTGCTCGTTGCCGCAAGCGTGCTGTCTCAGCCAATCGTTCTTCAATCCGCAAGAGAATTTTGGTGGCGGCATCTCCGGTGGAGGCCTCTCCGGCAGGGACAGCCTCATTCCTGAAAGAGATACTTTCGAATGAAAGGGCAATCTCGATATGCCTGGCAATTGTTGCACTGAGGAGTGAATAGATGTCACCCTGCAAACGGCGTATTCCAACCATCATCAGACCGAGGATTATTGACCCGAGTAAACCGAACATAGAAGCTGAGAATGCAATGGCCATCGATTGCATCGGGGCTTTCATCCGTTCAATCATGTTGCGGAAGACCACCATCGGATCTGCAGTGGTCATATCGAGGTCGGCAAAACTGCCGATCAGGGCTGAAATGTCACCAAGGGTCGCGAGCAAGCCAATGAAGGTTCCAAGTAGACCCATTCCAACCAGGAGTCCACTCAGGTATTGTGGCAAGGCATTGCGACGATTCAGGCGGGAATGTACATTTGCCAGTTCATGTTCAAGGGCCGCTTGTTCCTGATGAGAGATTGAGCGATCTCCTGATGCTGCTACCATTTGTAAAAGGTAGGCCATGTCACAGGTATAGCCATCAGCCATTTCTTGCAGGGTCACCGAATCGGTTTTGGCATCTATTGCACCGGAAAATCCTACCAATGCTTTGGCTTCACGTAACAAGCGTCCGGCATTGCGGATGACAATGACTCCACCCACCAGGATAATCACAAAGATGGTGTAGTTGATCTGCGGATGGGGGTTGCTGTTTATTGTTGATTTGATTGCATCAAAAAAAATCACAGATCCTGTCAGCAGTAAAATAAAAGGCAGAGATACGAATAGGTAATAAATGTTTAGCTGTTTAAACATAAGGTTCCCTCTTGGATTGTATTTATCGGTCAGAGACCGGTTTTATTGTGAAAAAATGTATAAAATTTATCAATTTGCACGGAACGCCCCGTCGCGAAATTTCAGCAGCGGAGATAGTATGTATGACAGTATTGTTCGTTTTCCGACTTTAATATCCGCACTTGCTGCCATGCCGGGCATCAGTACACCAGGTTGGCGAACACGTTTAAGGAGCGTTGATACATTGACTTCAATATTTACTCGGTAGTAGCGGTTCTCTCTCTCGTCAATCAAGGTATCTGAACTGACCTCTGTCACCTGGCCTTCGAATGTGCCATAGGTTGAATAATCATATGCTCCAATACGGACTCGAGCAGGTAGTCCGCGGCGGAGGTAGGCTCTGTCGTTAGGGTTTGCACGTGTTTCGATAATAAAACGTGCATCACTCGGTGTAATCTCCAGCAAAATTTCGCTCGGACGAACCACGGCACCAAGGGTTGTGATATTCAACTTGTTAATGAGACCCGCAACCGGGCTCCTCACGATATTTCGGTCGACACGGTCGGCACTGGTACCGATTTCATAGCTTAATTTCTTACGTTCTTCACGAACTTGCGTTAAAGCCGAAGAGGCCTCGGCCCGGAAGCGAGCACTCGCTTCTTTCACGCGCGTGTCTGATTCCAGTTGTGCTGCTTGCAAACGCGGAATCGTGTTGATTGCTTCGTCTATTTGTGACTTGAGTCGTTGTATCCGAATCTGACTGTCCAGGACTTCCAGTTCGGAAGCAGCGTTGTTCTTCTGCAGTCCTTCAATGACACGATACTTTTTTTGCGCCAGAAGCAACTCGTCAAGGAGGTTCTTCTGCTTTGATTTTGTCTCCTCGAGTTCACTTTTCTTCTGCAGACTGAGAGCTCGCAGTACTTGAACCTCTTCAGTCAGTTGGGCCCGCCGGGCTCGCCAGGCGTCTGTTTCCACTCGGATGACATTGGCGTCCTGAAGCTCTTTTGGGAAGACAATCTTACGTTCTCCATTCAGCTCGGCAAGCAAGCGCGCCTCACGGCCGCGTAAAGCATCAAGCATTGATTGATCCTGTCCCAAATTTGAACGGCTTTGTATATCTGCCAGCTCCATTAAGGGTTGTCCGGTAACGACGACCTGGCCTTCTTGGACGAGTATCTTTCGTACAATGCCTCCTTCAAGGTGTTGTATTTTTTGTGACTTGCCCGCAGGGATGATTTGCCCCTCTGCGCGGACGATAACATCCACATTTGTCATTCCGGCCCATAACAGTACCGCTGCGCCACTGAATAGCAGTAGTATTACGAAAACCCGTTGAGGAGATAAATTTCCAACCAAATCCAGTAGCTTTCGGTATGTGGAGAGTCGCGTGTCTCCCATCAGCGCGAGCTAACTCTCACCAGTGAGGCATTCGCATTTGCCTTGACTTCAAGCACCGCTACGTCGATGTTTTCCGTTGGTATTTTCATTTCTATCAATAGATTTCTTACCGCCATCGCTCGATAAAAGCCCATCCGCTTCGCCTCGGAAAAGCCCGCAGGAACTTCGACGTAAATACTTGTTTTTTCATTTGAGGCGATAGGCTTCAAAGATTCGATTAACTGGTCGTGCTCTGCCCGCGTGAACGCGATTGCTTCATCCTTGAAGCGCACTATGAGCTCAAAGTCACTTGCCAGTATCTTGTCCAGGCCGTGTTTCGCTTTGGTTATAATGGTTGTCGCTTCAACAATCTTAGGCACATTTCGAGTTTCAGCTTTTGGAAGATTCTTCTTTGCAAGTAACATTTTTAGATGCTCAATCTCACGCCTTAACTCAATATTTTCTTTTGTATAATCGACCGATTTAGAAGGGTTTTCTGTAGCCGCTTGTGTGGCTGCGACCTCGAGGCTGGCAGCAACAATCTTGCTGGAACGTCCCATTTCAAGAGCGAACATAAACACAGCGATGATCAATATGGTCAGAAGAAACAATAGATTGAGGATGAGATTTGTGGTGGCATCTACATAACCCGGCCAGAAAATGTCTGAGCCATCATGATCACTTTGACGAGTTTCCATGCTGATTGTCCACCTTTAGGTAATTATTTGAACTTACTTTGTCTGGCTCTTGATGTGCCAAAACCTTAACCTTGATCCAGTTGACTGATGGCTAAATCTTGTTTTGCACATCTTCATAAGGAGTGCCGCGGATTAAACGAACCAGCTGGGCGACTGTGTTCATCTCCTGAATATGTAAGCTGACTAGACGGGAGCGAACCTGAAATGCCTGGGTCAAGACATCCAGCAGATCAAGTAAGGATTGGTTGCCTGAAAGCATCCGTTTCGACATGGCTTCTGCTGCAAGAGTGATCGACTTTAGCTCCAGGTAGCCGGAGTCAATCCGTGCACTTGTCGTTTTAAACACTGCATAGTCCGCGGACAGGGCCTGTATGACTCGCCGGCGTTGGTCGTCCAGAAGATAGCGAAATTCTTGATGCCGCGCTCTGCGCTCATCAAGCTCTTTGTAGTCTTTTCCGCCATTTAAAAGATTCCAGTTCATTACCAGCATGAGCCGTTTGTCTCTTTGGCTGTCAGGGGACCCACCTGCGTGAAGGGAGTATGTATCGGTGTAATCCACATCAACACGCGGCAAATAGCGACTCTTCGTAATCGACTGATTAATGTTTGCTGACTGTAGTTCAGCTTTAAGTACGGCAATTTCAGGGTTGGAACTCATTGCAGAGGCAACGGCCATTTCAAACGATTCAGGCAGTAGAGATGCCCCAACATCCTCAAGGACCGGAAGGAGAACTCTCTGAGGTACGAGGTTTGTTAAACGAATGAATTCAGTCCCTGCTGCAGCATGAGTAGATTCCAGCTCCAGTCGAGACGACAGCGTAGCTTGACTGCGTGCCTTGACGCGGGCCATGTCGGAAATGCTGGCCGCACCGGCATTGGCTCGTTTTTCAATATAACTGAGTAAGTCTGAAAGTTGGGATTCAAAGTCACGTGCCACATCTGCTTGCAGGCGGCTGGATACCAATGAAAGGTAGGCATTGATCGTGGCAACATATGCATCTCCGTCGCTTACCCGGTAACTCTCTTTTCGCGCCTGTTCTTTTACTTTGCGTCGTTGCCATTCCAGGAAGTCTGGTAAGTTAAACAGGGGTTGGCTGAGAGTCAGCGAAATATCGGTACGCGTGTGTGTGTCAGAGGCGATAAGCTCACCGGTTGTGTCATCAACAACCACCGAGGGTGAAGATTCTTCATAGCCATAACTGGTACGAATGGAAAGAGATGGCAACAGGAGACCGAGGGCTTGGCCGGTTTGCGCGGTGGCCTGTTCATTTCGTGACAATGCTGCCAGACTTTCACGGCTGAAGCTTCGTCCATAACGGACCGATGTTAAAATGTCGGTCTCCGCCAGTTGGCTGACAAACTCATCTGGCAACGTCTGGTTGGTGGCCAGACTATTTACAAATTGGCCATCAACGTTTTCCAAAACTGATATTTCAGAGAAGCCTATCAATGCTGCCAGACTCTGCTCTTCGGGTGCAATCAGCCCGTCAGCAAGTTGCAGAGAGCCAGCCTCCTTTGCTATAGCGGTATGTGGTGGCAAAGCGAACTGCAGTAATAAGGCGAGGGTGCAGCAGAGGCACCACCTGATTCTGTCAATCACAAACGCACTCCTTGGATATGAAATTTCATTTCAGTTATAAAACAATTTTTTTCAGCTATTCAACGCGAGTTGAATGAGGTTTTTACGGGTAAAACGGTGCTTTCACTTTGGTTGAGTCTAAAATATTGTCGGCTTTCTATTCGAAAAACCTAAAATCAGAAAATTAACTCTGCTATATCAATCATGGTTTGGCGAGGGCTGAAAACCTTCAATCTATTCATTAAGATTAAGGCGTTAGCTCTATTTTTATTTTAGGCTGCGGAGTGTTGTCTCTCACTCTCAGCTCATGGATGGCTGAATCGTCGGAGGAAAATGTGAAGTGGCCCCCTCAGCAGTGCATTTAATGGTTTGTTCTGTATGCAATCCTTGGACCGATTCCGTGTGGCTTATTGGCATGCCGAACTGGTGGTGATATCGAGTCATGTGTTTCGGCTTATTGCTTGGGCTTTCCGAGGATGTGAGACTTTTGGGGAGGGTGGTCAGATCGCGTTATATTCGCTATTATTCGGTTCATGGAAACTATAGATTCTCTTTACAGCGAAGGCATCAAGCTGATCCAGGCCAAGGATGGTTATCGCTTTAGTCTCGACCCGGTTCTTCTTGCTCACTTCGTCGCTCTGCGCGATGGTGAAGATGTCCTCGACCTCGGCACGGGTTGTGGTGTTTTGCCATTGTTACTGGCGCGGCGCGACCCTGTTTTAAGAGTTGTTGGTTGGGAACGACAGCCACAAATGGTTGACAGGGCGCTACGGGGTGTGGAGCAGAGTGGAATGTCTCAGCGAATTTCGGTTGTCGAGGCTGACCTGCGTGACCATCGTCAGTTAGCGGTTGCCGGATCCTTTAGTCTGGTGGTCACTAATCCTCCCTATCGGGCGATGACGAGTGGGCGTATTGCGCCAGGCGATGAGCGGGCGGCGGCGCGACATGAGTTAGCCGGCGGGTTGAATGACTTTCTGGTTGCTGCGAGCTGGTGTCTTAAGAGTGGTGGTCGTTTTGCGATTGTTTATCTTGCTGAGCGGTTGAGTGAATTATTGGTAGGGATGACTGGTGCTGGCATTGAGCCGAAACGTTTACGAATGGTCCATTCACGAGCGGGGGAATCGGCACGGCTGGTTTTGGTTGAGGGGCGTAAGGGGGGGAACTCCGGCCTTCATGTCGAGGCTCCTCTTTATATATACAGACAAGGCCGTGAGATTCGCGACTACACGGATGAAGTCCTGCGGATTTATGGCGAAGAGTGAGGCCAGTTTTATTTATCTTTTGCCTTGCTTAGCTTCTTCTGGCGTATAAACATCTGCCGCATCTCGTTTTTTAGGTCCCCATCCTTCAGTCCTGCCAGACTTTCTTCGACTGCGGCTAGTTCCGTGTCAGACAGGCTTTCCTTTTGCCACTCAACCCTAGGTTCTTTGGGGGCCGTTGTCTGTGACTGCGGAGTGCCGCGCCGCAGATAGATATCTTCAATGTCGCAGTCAGGGAGTTGTTCGTGCAGCTTTTTGAGGATCTGTGGCTTGAGCATCTGTAATTGCTGCATCCATACCGGATGGTCGACTCTTACTTCGAGAATCTTTTCGCGGATGCGTAAGGGGCGGGCACGCTTCGCGATCTGCTCGCCGACGATTTTATCCCAAACCAGCCAGGCCTGATAGCGTGGCAGGCGCTCATCGAGCCCCTTGTCGCCGAGTAGCTTTTTGAGCAGTTCGGAAACAGATTCGGCTCTTTTGAGCTTTGGACGTTCGTGACGACTCATGTCTGGCGACGGCGGATGCGTGAACCTGCTATTTGACCGGCAATGGCGCAGGCAAGGGTGAGGGGGATGATGGTCCAGTTGAAGCCTAGCGCTAAACGTAGGGCAATAATGAATGGAATCGAAGCGTGGATCAGGACAAACCAACGGAATGAGAATTTACGACAATTTTCACGGAAGTAGCCGAGTGGCAGGTTGCTGCCTAGGGCAAATATCAGCAGACCAGTCAGTTGTAGGGTGCTATCGGGTGTCACTGTTGGTGTTTCCTTTCAGTTGCAATTTGCAATGCTATGAATCAGGTAAAGGTTAGCATGGCTGTGTCGTTGAGATAAAGCAGTTGATGGGGCGGTATGTGTAAATGTGTATGATTTAAAGACGGGCGCTTAGCTTTTTGCTTGTCGAATGAGTTGTGCCATTTTCTCTCCTTGCATTGGCGTGGAATACGTGACATTATTCCCGGCCGGACTGCTCCGGGCTTGAGGGTTTCAGGAGAGTGGCGTTGGTTGAAGAAGGCGATCTTGTTGCAATTTTCCACTCGATTCACCGGGTGATGAAAGCTGAGAAGCTGTTGAAACAGGCCGGGAAGAATGTGCTGCTTATTCCGGTACCACGGCAATTGACCAGCGATTGTGGCTTGGCAATCCGCTTCCCACAGGAGATACGTGGCGAAATCGATGAGATTCTCTCGGCGTCTGGCTTGGAAGCTCAAGAGTTATATCTGCGACAGCAGAAGGATTATGTACGTTTGGATACCTGAGGTGACGCCCCTTTTTGCTTGACAGCGGGCCAGCCTCTTCATATATTTACTCTTTGCCTTTTTGGTAGTTTTGTATCATGTTTGATGGCTTATCTGATAAACTCGACGCTGTTTTTAAGAAGTTGCGCGGTCACGGGCGACTGAATGAACAGCTCATCAAGGAGACCATGCGGGAGATCCGTCTGGTTTTGCTTGAGGCCGATGTCAATTTCCGGGTGGTTAAGGATTTTGTCGCTCGGGTTGGTGAGCGTGCTGTCGGACAAGAGGTGTTGCAAAGTTTGACGCCTGCCCAGCAGGTGATCAAGGTTGTGCGCGAAGAGCTCGCAACTTTGATGGGCGAGGGCGAAGATAATGGCCTGAATTTGGCTGCGCGTCCACCGGTACCTTTGATGCTTTGTGGTTTGCAGGGGGCTGGTAAAACCACGACCTGTGGTAAACTGGCCATGAAGCTCAGGCGCGAAAAGCGTAATCCGTTATTGGTGCCCGCTGATGTTTACCGCCCGGCAGCGATTGAACAGTTAAAAACACTCGGGCGGCAGCTTGATATTGAAGTTTTCGATTCTGCTGCTGATCAGGATCCAGTCGATATCTGTCGGCGCGCCTTGGAATATGGGCAGTTGAATGGTTTTGACACTCTGATTCTGGACACTGCAGGCCGTCTACACATCGATACCGAATTGATGGGCGAGCTGACTCGAATTGTCGAGGCAGTGACACCAGCTGAAATTCTTTTCGTTGCCGATGCGATGACCGGTCAGGATGCAGTTAATGTTGCTGCCAGCTTCAATGAGCAGTTGCCATTGACCGGGGTGATATTGACCAAGCTCGACGGTGACGCACGTGGTGGTGCTGCGCTGTCGATTCGTGCGGTGACCGGCATACCGATCAAGCTGGTCGGTATGGGTGAGAAACTCGATGAACTCGAGAGCTTTCACCCTGATCGGATGGCACAGCGCATCCTCGGCATGGGGGATGTTTTAAGTCTGATTGAGAAGGCGCAGCAGGCTGTTGATGCCGATGATGCTGCAGCCATGGAAGCCAGTCTTCGCAATCAGGGCTTCACTCTTGAAACGTTTCTTGAGCAGATGCAGATGGTCAAGAAAATGGGTTCGATGGAATCGATTCTCAAGATGATTCCAGGTGCAGGCAAGGCATTGAAAAAAGCTGGTGGTATGCAGATGCCAGAAAAAGAACTTTCGCGGATAGAAGCAATTATTCGCAGTATGACACCGAAGGAACGCCTGGATCACCGCATTCTTAATGGCTCAAGACGTCTGCGCATAGCCAACGGTAGCGGGACCCGGGTACAAGATGTGAATCAGTTACTTAAGCG
>JAJRRT010000066.1 GCA_024279255.1 Deltaproteobacteria bacterium
GGAGGATACACCCATGGAACTGTTACCCCAGGCCTTGATCGACGGAATTCTGCTCGGCGGCATCTACATTACCATCGCGATCGGCTTCTCGCTGGTTTACGGAGTGATGCACATCATCGATTTCGCTGTCGGCGAATGGATCATGCTCGGCGCTTTTCTTGGCCTCTATCTCAACCAGTGGACCGGCCTCGACCCCTTCCTACTGCTACCGCTGGTCTTTGTATTTTTCGGACTGATCGGTTATTTTCTTCAGCCGGTCATCCACCGCGTGATCAGCGGCCGCCAGGGCAACCCGCTGCTGATGGGGTTGGTTTTCACCTTCGGCCTGGCGTTGATGTTCCGTGGCATCGCCCTGACCGGCTTCGGTTTTTTCAGCCACTCAATCCCTTCGGTCTTCTCTTCCAGTTCCTTCTTCTATGAGAACGGGACCTTCTTCATGACCGTCTCCGGCATCCGTTTGGCCGGGCTGATCTACGCGCTGGTGATTACCGTCGCCCTGCATTGGCTGCTAAAGAAGACCAATTTCGGACTCGGAGTACGCGCCCTAGCTCAGAATCGCGAGGCGGCAGCACTGATGGGAGTCAACGGCAAGCGGACCAGCTCCTACGTTTACGGGATCTATGTCGGAATAAGCGCCATGACCGGAGTGCTCATCGGCAGCATCCTCTCGGTCAGCGCCCAGATGGGGCCCGATTACACCATCGTCGCCTTCTTCGTGGTGGTTCTGGCTGGCATGGGTCATCTGGCCGGCGTCCCCTGGGCGGCCTTTTTGCTCGGATTGGTGCAGTCGTTCTTCCTGATTTACCTCGACCCCGGCCTCACTATGCTTGCGGTCTTCGCCATCCTCTTCACCATCCTGCTGGTCTCCCCGCGGGGCCTGTTCGCAAAGGGAGTCTGATGCCATGCGCAGCAAGATAATCACCTTGAGTATCCTGGTCGTCCTGGCTCTGGGGGTCATCCCCCTCTTCGTCAGCGATACCTTCGTCCTTAGAATCCTCACCGAGGCGATCATGTGGATCGGGCTGGCCATCACCTTTGATGTCCTGGCGGGTTACACCGGCTACCTGAATTTCGGTCACGGTGCATTCTTCGGCATCGGCGCCTACACAACCGCGATCATGATGGTTCGCGCCAACTGGCCCTTCACCACGGCGCTGCTAGCCGGAGCGGTGATCACCGCCGTGTGTGCCCTACTGGCGGGCTTCCCGACCCTGCGTTTGCGTGGTGCCTACTTCGCCATCGCGACCTGGGCCCTTTCACTGGCGATCCAGCAATTGGCACTGATTCTGACGATTACCGGCGGTCCGGACGGCATGCGTTTGCCACCGTTTCTGGACCCGGTCTACTTCTTTTATCTGATGCTCGGCGTGGTATCAGCTACTTTCTTTCTACTCTGGTACCTGCTCGAACGCGCACCCTTCGGCCTTAAACTCAAGGCGATACGTGAGGATGAACTGGGTGCCCAATCCCTCGGTCTCAACCCGACCCGGCTTAAGATTCAGGCCTTTGTGCTCTCAGCGGTGCCGACCGGGATTTTGGGTGGCATCTATGCCTACTGGATTACGTTCATCGACCCAGCTTCGACCCTAAGCGATCTAGTCAGCGATCAAGCGCTGGTGATGGTGGTCTTCGGCGGCATGGGGACCCTGATCGGCCCGATCATCGGTGCGGTGCTGATCTTCTCCTTTAAGACTATCTTCTGGGCCTACCTGTCCAACTTCCAACTCCTCTACCTGATTATCCTCGGTGCGGTCATCGCTCTGAGCGTGGTATTTTTACCGAACGGACTCTGGGGAACCATCAAGAACCGCAAAAACAGGAGAGACGGCCCGAAAAAAGTTGAGAAAAGCATGTCGAGGGACGCTGAAGCAGATAAGAATATTGAAAAAAAATCTACCCTGGCCGCCGAGCTCAAGGCCTGTACACAGAAAGACGGGGTGAAATGATGGCTACGCCACTGCTAGAACTGAAATCTGTGACCAAAACCTTCGGCGGTCTGACTGCCAACAACCAGGTCTCATTCAAGGTTCATCCCGGCGAAATCGTCGGCCTGATCGGCCCCAACGGCGCGGGCAAGACCACCCTGTTCAATGTCATCAGCGGTTACTACGCCCCTTCGCATGGTCAGATTCTATTCAATGGCAAGGATATCAGCGGCAAGCCTCCCTACGAACTTGCAGCACTGGGGATCGGTCGGACTTTCCAGGTGGTCAAGCCGTTTCCGGGCTTAAGCGTGTTGGAAAACGTGTTAATCGCCTCTTTTTTGCGCTATCCCAAGCGTGCCCAGGCGGAAGAACACGCCTGGCACATTCTGGAAACCACAGGGTTGGCTGATCGTGCCGAGGTCTCGGCCGCCGGGTTGACTCTGGCCGGACGCAAGCGACTGGAAATCGGCAAGGCGCTGGCCCTTAAACCTTCCTTCTTGCTACTCGACGAGGTGGTCGCCGGACTCAACCCGACCGAGGTCGATCTGACCATCGAGCTGATTCTCAAGCTTCGTGACCAAGGGGTCACCATCCTGATTGTCGAACACATCATGCGGGTCATCATGCAGATCTGTGATCGGCTGGCGGTACTCAATTACGGCGAAAAAATCGCCGAGGGGACTCCGGCTGAGATCTCCAGCAATCCTGCGGTTATAAAAGCTTATCTGGGAGAGACAGCGGCATGAATATTCTCGAAGTAAACTCGATATCAGTCAAGTATGGTGATTTCCAGGCGCTCTGGGATATCTCCTTTTCGGTCAAAGCCGGACAACTGGTCGCACTTATCGGCGCCAACGGCGCCGGAAAGACCACTACACTGAAAAGTATCTGCGGTCTGGTCCCGCTGACCGAAGGACAGATCACCTACCAGGGAGGGCAAATTAGTGGACAACCGGTCCACCAAGTGGTCGATCAGGGGATCACGCTGGTCCCTGAAGGACGCCAGCTCTTCCCAAAAATGACTGTTGAAGAGAACCTGCTGGTAGGCGCTTACCTGAAGAGAACCCAGCAGAAGAAGACCGAAACCCTGCAGCGAGTCTATCAGCTCTTCCCGCGCCTTGAGGAGCGTCGCACCCAGACCGCCGAGACCCTCTCAGGCGGTGAGCAGCAAATGGTCGCTATCGGCCGGGCATTGATGCAGGACCCAAAGGTGATCATGTTCGACGAGCCAAGTCTGGGTTTGGCACCGATCCTGGTTCAGGAGGTCTTTGATGTCATTCAGCAGCTTCAACAGCAGGGTTTGACAGTGTTCATCGTTGAGCAGAATGTCCACCAGACCCTCAAGATTGCCGATTACTGTTACGTCATGGAGAATGGTCGAATCGTTCAGGAAGGAACCGGCAAGGATCTGGAATCTGATCCCAAAATCCGCGAAGCCTACCTAGGCTTCTGAGCTGTTCTTCTAATTAACGCCTGCGTTACAATCTGCTACAGGAGTTCGCATGTCCATCAAGCATATACTTGTCCACCTTGACCTCTCTCCACAAAGCCATTCCCGGCTCGAGTACGCCCTTGGACTGGCGCGCCAGCAGCAGACGTCTTTGAGCGCCTGCTATGCCGTCGACAACCCTGAGCGTCATCAGGAGCAGCAGACGCAGCTCAAGAATTTCTTCCTTGAGCAGACCCATAACAATGACCCTCCGGCAAAGTGGCTCAACCTGAAGGAGGCCAGGAGTAGCCAGGCATTAAATCTCGAATTTTGCAACTTGGCGCGCTGTGCCGATCTGATCATCGTTGGCCAACCCGACCCGAAAATAAATCCTGTCGCTTCCCAGGATCTGATGGAGAAACTGATCCTGCATAGTGGTCGGCCAGTGCTGATACTTCCCTATGCCGGACAGTTTGATCCACATTGTGAACGAGTCATGGTTGCGTGGAACGGCGGGCGCGAATCGACACGGTCGATACATGACGCCCTGCCGTTATTGCAACAAGCCCAGCAAGTCAACCTCATCAGTCTCATTCCTGCCAGCGCTGAGATTTCTGTGTTACAAGGTTCGCTGGAGATGCTCCGCGAGCACCTTGTGCATCATGACATCCATGCCCACACTGAAACTCAGGTCTGTCTCGAGATTAGCAAAGGCGATATGCTGCTTAACCGCAGCGCTGAAGAGGGGATCAGCCTGCTAATCGCAGGCGGCTATTACCGAGGTCAGTTGGGCAAGGTCGCCAAGCACCTATTGAAACATATGACACTTCCAGTTTTGATGGCTCACTAACAGTTCATGGTGGCCACGATGACATACCACACCACACTGCGTGGAAGTCAGGGTCGTTAGAGCACCTGACTTCACTTTGTTGCAAACTGAGTTCGGAATCTGCATCATGACTGCAAGTGTGTGAATTTTGCTTGAATGACAAGCGGTAGTCACCTCATGGCCTCTCCAGCCGAACCAGGCTTGCGAGGTACGGCGAATCACTGCATGCAACCTACCCATGGAATCAAAATATATTTGACTGTTACGCTATCCTCTTTGTTTCAGCCAGAGTGTGAAACATTACTGAAAGCTGTCGCCAGCTAGCATATGCCGCTATAATTGGCATTCGCCTTAATGCTGACAATTGACCATGGAGGATAACCTATGCGTTTAACCGGAAAGCAACTTATCGGTTTGAATTTCGTTCTGAACAGCGAAAAAAGTTTCCGTGCGGTTAACCCGGAATCAGGGGAATTTCTTGAACCTGCTTTTGGGGAAGGAACATTCCGGGATATAGAGACTGCGACAGAGTTTGCAGAAAAAGATTTTGACTCATATAGAAGTAGCGACGGTAAAAAACGTGGTGAGTTTCTCGAGACCATCGCCTCAGAGTTGATGGATCTCGAAGGAGATTTGGTCGGTCGGGCCATCCAGGAAACCGGCCTTCCCCATGCGCGACTTACTGGAGAACTGGGACGGACTGTCAATCAACTGAAGCTATTTGCCCGACTGGTCAAAGAGGGATCTTATGTAGAGGCACGGATCGATCGTGCCATCCCGGATCGAGAACCTGCACCCAAACCCGACGTTCGTGTGATGCACATCGCCCTTGGACCGGTCGCCGTCTTCGGCGCCAGTAATTTCCCCCTCGCCTTTTCGGTGGCTGGAGGCGATACGGCGTCAGCGTTGGCCGCCGGTTGCCCTGTGGTGGTCAAGGGGCATCCAGCCCATCCCGGCACCTCCGAATTGGCCGGACTGGCTATCCAGAAGGCGGTAAAAAAATGCGGAATGCCAGCAGGGACCTTTGCTCTGATCCAGAGTAGTGGCACCGAGATTGGCGCCGCCCTGGCCCAACATCCGCGTATCAAGGCCCTGGCCTTTACGGGCTCGCTAACAGGCGGTCGGGCTTTATTCGATCTGGCATCATCACGGCTGGAACCGATACCCGTCTATGCCGAGATGAGCAGTGTCAACCCCGTTTTCCTGCTGCCTCGTGCGTTACAGGAACGGGGTGAGGATCTGGCCAGGGATTTTGTCGACTCGGTCACACTTGGCGTAGGCCAGTTTTGTACTGCACCGGGCCTTCTGTTTGCCATCAAGGGGCCCGAACTGGATACTTTTCTGAAATATACAGAAAAGTATCTGACGGAAAAGACCCCCGGTGTCATGCTTCATGCTGGGATTAAGCAGAACTACCAGTTAGGACTCGAGAAACTCACGGCTCTCAAGGAAGTGGACCGAGTTGGAGAAGTGCGCCAACAGGAGACGGGCTGCTTAGCAACCCCGGTCCTGCTGACGACCACTGCCGCAACGCTACTCAAAAAGCCGGAGATTGCAAAGGAAGTGTTCGGCCCGTCCTCTGTTATTATTGTCTGCAACTCCCGGCAGGAAATGCTGACAGCAGCCCAAAACCTTCAGGGTCAACTGACGGCGACCATCCAGGGAACAGTCCCGGAACTGGAGGAACACACAGATCTGCTCAGAGTGCTTGAGCTCAAAGCCGGCAGGATCCTATTAAATGGATTTCCGACTGGCGTAGAGGTCTGCGATTCGATGAATCACGGTGGTCCTTATCCAGCGACGACCGACGGCAGAACCACTTCAGTTGGTACAGCGGCGATCAAGAGGTTCTTGCGGCCGGTCTGTTATCAGGACTTCCCCCAGCCGCTACTTCCCAAACCCTTGAGGAATAAAAACACCCAGCATATCTGGCGACTGATAGATGGTGTCTTGAATAGATCAGACATCTAAATTGAACGGACAGATAATCATAAACAACCATATCCATAAAACGCTCGATCTTCGAACATAATTTATCGCGAACGGCTAACGTTTTACAAAAAATTGCTCAATAGCCGCCCCAACTTCAGGTGACGCCAACCGTTCATTAAACAGGTCGAGTTCGCGCGACATCGCGGTGGTTACGGCATCTTTCATGCCGCGTTTGAGCAGGGCCTTGGCAGCACGGATCGCTTCAGGTGATTTCTGCGCGAGCCTTTCGGATGTATCAAGGGCCTTGGCCAGCAAGGTTTCGTCGGATACGATCTCGTTAACCAGGCCGATCCGCTCGGCGACCTGACTATCAAACTGCTCACCGAGAAGAATCAATTCCGCAGCTTTCTGATAGCCGATCAGGTGTGGCAGGATGTAACTTGTCCCTCCTTCAGGAGAGAGCCCCAGATTGACAAAAGGGAGTGAAAATCGGGTATCGGCAGTGGCATAGACAAAATCACAGTGGAACAGCATGATCGTGCCGATCCCCAGACAAATGCCGCTGACTGCTGCAATAACCGGCTTTTGCGCATGACTGAGTGCATCGATATAGAGGTTATGCGGATAGACGCGATCGGGCGAGGGACCATCTCGAAAATTTCCCAGATCGTTACCGCTGGTAAAACAACCCTCAATACCGTGCAGAATGATGGCCCGAACACTGTCATCAGCGTCCCCTGCCCTGATGGCATCGGAAATCGCCGCGTACATCTCCTGGGTCAGGGCATTCTTTTTCTCCGGGCGATGAATCTGAATGCAGAGTGAGGACTTCTCACGAGTGACAAAAATTTGTGCCGACATCAACAACCTGCCTTTCTCTAGTTTACAAATACATTTCAATTAATTATTTGGGCCATTGGTACAGGGACAATTCACTCAACAAAACAAGCAGACAGAGTAAATATCCGCCGACAAAACCGAGAGGTTTTCTATTGGACTAAAGCTATACCATGCGAAGCGCAATGGGAAGCGGATCTCTTTGGTATAAACACAAAAAGCCGACCACTTTCGTGATCGGGCTTTGATTTTTGTTGGTGCCGAAGGAAAGGCTCACGACAGTATATTTTCTTCAAAATTTCAGCGTGTCACAAAAGAAGAAAACCTAAAAGTTGCGTCAAAAAAGTCACCATCTGCACCAAAGAATACAACCAAATACCGCATTATTCAAATCAAAGGAACAGAGCTGAAAAAATGGTTGCTATTAACTGACAATCTCAGATCAATCTGTCTTCCTTGAGTTGCTTAACGAGAAGATCAACCAGGTCGTCAATGGTGTCAGGAGTTCGGTCGAGAGTTTCCATTCTCGTAAAAACAGACCAGACCTTTTTTTCACTACCAACAACATAAAGGTTGGTTTCCAGATTATAAACACTAAACTCGGACTCATAAGTGGAGGTTTGGCTGGAATAGTAATCAGTATACCAACTACCACCGTAGCCAGAACTGGCATGCCCCATAACGCCTCCACTGTGTTCCGTTATCAGCTGTCTATAGGTCTCAGAATCCAACACTTTGGTAACCAGCACAGAATCAATCCCGTTCTTTTTTACATAATCGACGATAGAATCTTTCTCCAATGTTTGATCATAATCGAATTCGGTAAATCCAGGATAGGCACTTATGCCGTGCTCTTTTAGTGCTTTAGATAACTTTGCTTCGAAAATCTGCCTGACCGCTCTGTTGTTGGTCATACCTAATATTAGAATTTTGGATGAGGTTTTGCTGTATCCTTCATCTTGCCACTTTCCGGTCAGTTTGGTAGTCGAACACGCCGTCAAAAAAAATGTGCAGGCTAAAATACTTATCAAAACAAAAATGAACCGTTTATCCATAATGACCTCCCTAAGTGAGCAAAAAGTGTCCATTCGGTCTTCAATCCAAAGGATGAAGATATTCATTATTTCTAGAGTGAAAACATCAATTTTTTTCTACAGCTCTCTCGGTAAAGAATTAATTGTGGTTGTAGATAGCGATAAAATCCCTAAGTTATTAATAATTTCTGCGTAACTTCCGCAAACTCAGTTGTTGCCACCACAGTTTCAAAGTCAGAATTTTTTATCCAATCAATATGAGTGGCCCTTCTTTGTAAGTTGATAATTTCCAAATTAAACGACTCGCAAAGCAAGGTCATTCCACAATACGTGAGCACCTCCAAACAGCCTTAGATTTCAAATTTTCAACCGAAAACTCATCTTGAGATTCAAACTCTGTGTGCAATCTCATCCCTTCAGATAACACGATCTGATCCTCTCCCACCCGAGCCCATGAAGTAACCCGAGTGTTTCCCAGCACAGCTTCCTGCTGTACCATTTGGCCATTAGGCTCAAAAAAGATGTCATAGGTGAAGAGATTATTGGTGCAACTCCATTTGCCGACAATTGGGTCACTAAACATTTGGGCAGGAGGATCTGAAGATATTTGATTTCTCAAGGCCTGTAGCTCATCACGCATCTCTGCCAGATCCTCTTCCAACTGCATGATCCTCTGAGAATTTTCACTTATCTGCTGTTCCCAAGGGACTTCTGCCACAGAGATAGAGACAGCATACAGGATCAGGATGATGGTCAGGATTGTTGCTTTCATACTTTCTCACTCCTTCAGCAATACCGAAATGTTGTGGTTACGATCAAGGGATCTGAAAACTGTCCGATCTCGCAAGAGCCCAGTATTTCTTAAAAATAGGACGACTGATTTCACCCAGGAGTTCACCATTCTCGAGGCCGGGATAGATTTCATCATAGGTTTTTATTTCGGTAGGCCCTACACGTTGACAGATATGTCGTAGTTCCATCTGAGTTGGATGATCAAGCCCCAAAGCGGCAACAATTTCGTTCAGGGTCTCCAGAGTATTTCGATGGTAATTAAATACCCTTTGAGATTTATCCGCTACGTCCAGGGCCCTGGCAAGCTTGAGGTCCTGAGTCGTTACACCCACCGGGCACATATTGCTGTGGCAGACTTGAGCCTGAATGCAACCGATAGCGAACATGAACGGCCGGGAGGCGTTGGCCCAGTCGGCACCTAAAGCCATGACTCCGCCGATCCTGCCGGCGGCGGCGATTTTGCCGCTGGCCCCGATCCTGACCCTATCGCGCATGCCGATTCCCAGCAGGGAATTATGAACGAAGGCCACACCCTCCCGTAACGGCATACCTATATGGTCAGAAAACTCCAGAGGTGCAGCGCCCGTGCCGCCCTCGCCTCCGTCGACTACGATGAAATCGGGAACGATTCCCGTCTCCAGCATCGCCTTACATACGCCGAGAAACTCCCAGGGCTGACCAACACACAACTTGAAGCCGATCGGCTTGCCGCCCGAAAGCTCACGCAAACGACCGATGAACTCCAACAGTTCGATAGGGGTGGAAAATGCCGAATGGTAAGGAGGCGAGATGCAGTCTTCACCGAGAGGGATTTTGCGTGCCTCGGCAATTTCAGGGGTGATCTTCTCGGCCGGCAGTATTCCGCCATGGCCCGGTTTGGCACCCTGAGACAACTTGATCTCGATCATCTTGACCTGCTCATCTTTGGCCTGTTCCGCGAACAGATCGGGATCAAAGGAGCCGTTCTTCTGCCGGCAACCGAAATAGCCGCTGCCGAATTGCCAACAGAGGTCGCCGCCATATTCCCGATGGTAGCGGCTGATAGAACCTTCGCCGGTATTATGGAAAAAGTTTCCCATTTTGGCGCCCTTGTTCAGGGCCATAATGGCGTTGGAACTGAGGGCACCAAAACTCATACCGGAGATATTGAAGATCGAGGCCGAATAGGGCTGGCTGCATTGGGGACCACCGATCGTGATACGCGGTAATTCCTTCGCCTTGGCCTTGGGTGCCATTGAGTGGTTAAGCCAGACGTAATCAGACTGGTAGACATTCAACTCGGTGCCAAAGGCTTTTTTAGACGTGACATCCTTGGATCGCTGATAAACCATCGACCGCTCATCTCGGTTGAACGGAGCCCCGCTTTTGTTGCTTTCCACGAAATACTGGTGCATCGGCGGCCCGATCGACTCAAGGAAAAAACGACCATGACCGATAATCGGATAGTTGCGCAGCAGACTGTGATGTGTCTGTTTCAGATCATAAATACCGAGAGCTACCAGCGGCAGAGTGCCGAGAAGCGGCCAGAAAAATCCGACATGAAAAAAACCAAGCAGGAAAAAGATCACCGAAAGGCCAATGAGGGCCTGCAATGGAAGCATCCGGTATGTATGTTCGGTGCTGGACATAGGCTCACTTTCCTTTTAAGTAGTTCTGTGGAGCATTCCTCTACTTCTGGATCTCCAGCATGCGCGCCTTGTTATAAATCAGCCTGACGAGTTCATATTCGAAAGGTGAACCTGTCTCGTAATAACGAAAATCAAGCCGGTGCCGGGTATCGACCGTCTGAAGCAAACTAATGCCAGCTTCAAAGGCACCTTGATCCGGATGATCATCAAAGGGCTCGATCTGATCGTAAATTGCCTGTCTAACAGCGGTATCAACGACTAAACCGGCAGTATCCCGCAGATTGGATGGCCCGAAAATCGGCAGGACCAGATAGGGACCATTACCGACACCGTAGCGACCGAGGGTTTGACCGAAATCTTCGCGCTGACGATGGATTCCCAATGGAGTCGCCCAATCAAAGAGTCCGCCGATACCGACGGTTGAATTGATAACAAATCGCCCCAACGCCTTCAAAGATGATTTTGCCTTGAGCTGTAAAACTGAATTACTGAAATTTCTTACTTCTTCCAGGTTGAGGAAGAAATTTGAGATCCCCTGCTCCATTAAATCAGGAGTGATGTATTCGTAGCCGCCGACCACCGGCAGAAAAACATACCGATCAAATTTGGCATTGAAATAATACATCGAACGGTTAAAACCTTCCCATGGATCATAGACATCAATCGGATACGTTCGATCAGAGTCGACATATTTTGCAATGGGATGCTGTGAGGGAATCTCGTCCGCCTGCGGGGGTAAGCTTGCGCTGCAGCCGGTCAAGAGAATTGCGGCCAGGATAAATATCAGAATTCTGTTCATAGCAAACCCTCTCTGCTTCAATTAGTAAAGAAGCCGGTAACCGACTCTAAAGTATCTGGATAGGCCAAATTACCCATGTGCCCTCCCCATGGGAATATTGTGGCGCGGTCGCCGAAAACCTGCTTTAAATATTCAACCTCATCAGGCGTTAGAATTAGATCATCCGCATTGGTCAACACGCCGATCTTGTCGCTCTGTCTCAGGTAGGGTTCCAGAACTTTCAAGCTTAACTGGGTCACCAGCTCTTCTCGCGAAGCAGTTATTCCCCGCGCCGCAAAATATGGCCGGAAAAATTCATCAAAATACTCTTCATAGCTGATCCGAAAAGCCACCTTGGCATAATCGGTTATCTGATCACTCCGCGAAAGAGTACGATTCTTCGGCACGATGTAGCCATGTCGCGTGACGACATCTGAGGTAAAGATCATATTAACCAGCGAGACCCGGAAGGAGAAGCCAATCAGGGAAGCCATTCCCTCTCGTTTCGGCTGTTTATCCTTATAAACCTGATAGAGAAAGTCGTTAAAACCAATGAAATCCCCCTGCTGGTAGGTATCTGAAAAAGCTTCGAAGGTTCGGCCAAGAACCTGACCGACATTCTCCACACCGAGATTGTCTACCAGCATGTTATCGAGCTTGGTCACCGAATTCAGCAGACTGACCGGCGGATTGATCAGCAACACCTTCTCAAAAGCGAATAGTTGCCTGGCTTCATCGAGTTTGGAAACAAAGGCAGCGTTTGCCGCCCCGAGACTGTAGCCGGTCAGCGCATATGTTGAAATATCCAGCCGCTTTTGCAGCTTCTTGGAGATCAGTTCCATGACCCGGTAAAGATCACGGGCATCCTCATGCATCAGGCCGGGCAGGCCGCTTTCAGAGGCGGAGACGATAAAGTTGGGATGGGTTGGCGAGGAGAGCGAAACCACATGATAGCCAGCCTGATAAAAGGCTTTTTGCAATAGTTGCATTTTCGACGACTTGTGACTGGCACCGGTCCCGGCAATGACAAAGATCAACGGGGCCTCGCCTTTCTGATAGGCCAGAGAATATTTCAGGGTCTTGTCGTACCAGAAAATTTCTGGAACTTCACGCTCTGGGAAGACCGTCAACTCCAGTTCCTTTACATGTTTAACCTCGGGTAGCTCGGCTTTGAATTCATTCGGCGTGCCAACAATGGTCGCCGCATAGGCGTCGCGTAGCGGATAATCATAGGCTGCTACGACTGGTGCTGCGCCGACCAGGCTGAGCATCAAGGTCATGATGAGCACGTGCTGACTTATTCGCATGGTGCTTTCTCCTTTTTTTCGATGACATCAGCCAATGAAAACCCTCTGCACAGGCTTCTGGTTGATATTTCCACTTTATTTATTCTCCGCACCGGCGACATGCATCCCCACCAGGCGCGCGACCAGCACCGCCATATAGGTCTGGCCAACGATCCCTTCAAGCATCGAAAAAGACCTGGCAACCCCTGTCATCGGGGTAATATCGCCATAGCCGACCGTCGTCAAAGTAATGAAGCTGTAGTACATAAAACCTGAATCGTCTTGTTCCAACAAGATATCCGGAAAACTGAATGAGGCGGGCTGCAAAGATTCGATTACCCCGTAGGCAAAGCCCCACATTGCCCCAAACAGAAGATAGACGACCAATGCCGCTGAAATCACTTCCCAGGTCACCGTTCGAACAGTAAATACGAAAGTAAGGATGATTCCGGCGACAAGGGCAAAATAAGCAATCCCGGAAACTCTTCCGATAAGGGTCAGATGCGGAATATCGAGTCCAAAGTATCCAATCCAGACCGATAGCAACATCGGGATCGACAGTACAACGGCAACCCATGGGACGTATTTTTTCTGACTTACGGCAAAGCAGCCGAAAACAAATATCAGCGACAAGGTGACATCAAAGACTATCCGCAGAATCCTGAATTCTACTATCAGCGGCCCAATAACAATTGTCAGCAAAAGTGCGATCAAGAGATAGTAAAATCTGTGCTGTTTATACTTGAGCAGGCGCGTTCCCAAAGAACCTCCATTATGAAGCAATCAGCTTTGTTCGCTCGGTGGCCTACTGACCTAATCGCCCTGCGGTGACGGCACCTTTAAAAACATACAGTAGAGTACCGGCACCACGAACATGGTCAGAAAGGTTCCGACCGTTAAACCGGCCATGATGGCAACCGCCATCCCGAACCAGAACACATCCTGCAGTAGCGGGACAACGCCGAGCACGGTGGTCGCGGCAGCTAAAACCACCGGGCGTAGGCGGGCTACCGCTGCTTCGATGACGGAATCATACTGCGACTTACCCAAGGACAGGTTGGCGTTAACCTCATCAAGCAGCACGATGGAGTTCTTGATCATCATCCCCACCAGGCTCATGGCACCCAGCAATGCCATGAAACCGAAGGGAGCACCGAAACCGAGCAGTCCGCCGGTAATCCCGATCAACGCAAATGGAATAGTGCAGAGGATCACCAACGGCGGACGGAAGGCATTGAACAGGGCGATGATGATGAATAAAATGACGGCAAAGGCCGGTACCACACCGGGTAACAGCGCCGCCTGTGAATTGGCCTGATCCTCGGTCTCCCCTCCCCAGTTAAAGGCATAGCCCGGCGGCAGGTCGATGTTCTCGACCTGTTGCTTGATATTTGCCATCACCGTCGGCAAGGTTTGACCAAGGATCGGGTTGGCCTGGATGGTAATCGTCCGGCGCCGGTCACGGCGCCAGATAAATTGCTCTTCCCAGTCTACGCGGACATCATCTGTCACCTGGGCCATCGGCACCGTCGAGGTGGAGAGTCCCGCTTGGACCTGCAGCACATCAAAGGAGCCAAGACTAGCCCGATCCGCTTCCGGATGGCGGAGGATGATCGGGATCAGTTCATCTCCCTCACGATACAGACCCACACTGCGGCCATCATAGGCTCGCTTGGTGGCATTCGCCAGATCCTCCCGTGAGACACCGGCCCAGCGGCCCCGTTCCTGGTTATAGATCGGGACCAGCCGCGGCACCCTCTGCCGCCAGTCGGTCTCTATGGCGCCGACGAGCGGTTCTGCCCGCAGAATATTTAGCACTTTTTCTGCCTGCGCCCGTAACACATCGGTTTCGGCAGTGGCCGGGCCACTGATCCGGGCCTGGAATTTCCAGGTCTGGCCGGGGCCGACGGCAAACTTACGTAGCATGACCAGCGAATCGGGATAGTTCTCCTTGGTCCAGGGATCGAGCTCTTTCAGAAGCGGATCGATATCATTGAGACTCTTCACGTTGACGATCAGTTGTGCGTAAGCAGGATTGGTTTTTTCAGGTTCCACCGGCAGATAGAACCGGGGCGGACCGGCACCGATGAAACTGGTCACTGCTTCAACCCGCTCATCCTGTTGAAGTTTGTTTTCAAGCTTAACCAGACCCTGTGAGGTGACTTCAATCCGTGTACCCTGCGGATTGTAGAAATCGATCATGAACTTGCTCATCGACGAGTCGGGGAAAAACAACTGCTCGACAAAACCGAAACTGAACACGGAAGCGACCAGCAGTGCCAACATGCTCCCAATGAAGATCAAACGGAGTCGGATCGCCTTTTCCAGCAGGGTACGAAACAGCACAAACAACTTGCCCCCATAGGGGTCTTTTTGCTCCCCTCCGGACTTCGGATCGGGCAGCATGTCGATACATTTGATCGGCGTCAGGGTCATGGAGATCAGCCAACTGATCAGCAATGAAATTCCGACCACCAGAAAAAGTGACTGACAGTATTCGCCGGTACTATCGGTTGAGCCACCGATGGGGTAAAAAGCCATCACGGCGATAACCGTCGCACCGAGTAAAGGGATGGACGGTTTACCCGCCGCCTCGATAGCGGCATCAGCCTTACTCTTGCCCTGCTCACGCAACATCACGTAGCCATCTGCCACGACGATGGAATTATCGACCATCATACCAAGGGCAATAACCAGCGCTCCCAGGGACATCCGCTGCAGATCAAAACCCATTATCGCCATGATGATGAAGGTGCCGAGGATGGTCAGCAGCAGATCGATGCCGATGAGTACCCCCATCCGCCAGCCCATCGATACGGCCAATACCAACAGTACAATGCCTACGGCCTCGGCCAGGCTGACAAAGAACCCGGAAATTGAGGCATCAACGACATCGGACATCCAATGGACTTTCTGTAATTCGAGTCCGATCGGTAATTCGGCAACCAGTTCGGCAAGGCGTGCATCAACCGCCTTACCAACATCAACCACGTTAACACCGCTGGCATTGGTTATTGAAATGGCGAGAGCCGGTTGACCGTTCAGACGCATCAATTGTCGGGGTGGATCCTGATAACCACGCTTGACTGTTCCCAGATCACGGATACGGATCAATTCATCGGTTTTGAGCGCCGACTGCCCCAGCCCCAGCGCCTGAATGCTGTCGATCAGCGAAGGGATAATCGCAACTTCAGCGATATCTTCTGGAGACCGGTATTCCCCAGTGGGAGCCACGCGGACACGTTTATCACGCAAATTGACACTGCCAGCATCGACAACAATATTCTGTTTCTGCAGGGCCTGGATCAGACTCATGTCGCTCATTCCGACCTGCGAGAGCTGACTTTCGGACGCTTCAAGATAGATGACTTTTTTCTGCACCCCCCAGAAATCAACCCGAGCCACCCCTTCGACCAGACTGATCTCCTTCTTCAAACCTTTGGCGGCCTCTTCCATCTCGGCATAAGAAAAACCGTCGCCGGTCAGCGCAAGCAGCAGGCCGTAAACGTCGCCAAAGTCATCATTGATGATCGGCCGGTTGGCTCCAGGCGGTAGAGATTCTTCGATGTCGCGGATTTTGCGCCGCATTTCATCCCAGACCTGCGGCAGCCGATCGGCCCAATAGTCGGATTTAATATTGACCCAGATCTGCGAATAACCGGGAGCTGAAAAGGATTTAACATAATCGAGCTGCTTCAGTTGCTGCAGAGCCGTCTCGATCCGATCGGTGACCTCAAGCTCCACCTCTTCGGCAGTCGCACCCGGATAGGTGGTGACAACCACGGCGGTCTTGATACTGAAGGCCGGATCCTCAAGCTGCCCAAGGGAAAAGAAACTGGCAAGCCCGGCAACCACCAGCAGAACAGTCACGAAATAGGTAACATTTTTTTTCTCGATCGCTATTTTGGCAAGATTCACGTTATCTCCTCCGGCATGGAGTTACTCGAGGATACGAACTAGTTGACCTTCGACCAAGGTATTCACGCCAGCGGTGGCAATCCATTCTCCGGTGCTCAGCCCCTTAACCAGAATACCGGTGTCGGTCAGACCCCCGATTTCAACCTGGCGTCGACTGACCTTGTTGTTATCGGTATCAATGACCCAGACAAATGAGTTATCGCCCTGATCGGAGAATACAGCCACCACCGGTATTTCTACAGCTTCGGCTTGCTCCTGCCGGGCGATCTTTTCAACCGCTTGGCGATCACCACGAGCCTTGCCGGCCATACCGGATAGCACCTTGAAACCTTTCGGCTGATCCATAATCAGGGTGACCGGATAGGTCCGCGTGGTTTGCGAAGCCTCCGTACCGATCTCTTTGATTGTCGCTGGGATTTCGATTTCGGGATTAGCATCAAATACCACAAAGGCCTTAGGAACCTTATGGGCATGGATCATCATGCGTTCAGGAATCTGGATCGTAAATTCGACCTGTCGGGTATCGACCAGTCGAACAATCTGCTGCTTGGCCTGAACATCTTCGAAATTCTGGACGAACTTCTCAACGACTGTCCCCTTAAACGGAGCATTCAAGGTGGTATAGCCGAGACTGTCTCTGGCCCTGGTGACTGCGGACTGTGCAGAATTCAGTTGTGCGCGCGCGCTGATCATCTCACCGCGCCGGGTATCGACCATCGATCGGCTGACGGCACCCGGATCCTGAAGGCGGATATTCTCGACCCGTTTAAACTCAGTCTCGGCCAGATCCTCGGCAGCCTGAACCTTGCGCAACTGAGCCTGGGCGTTTTGCAGTTCCACCTGGTAGTCACGCGGATCAAGCCGCGCCAGCAGATTGCCCTTTTTCACTTCATCGCCCAGCTTTACCGGAAACTCAGCCAGGGTGCCAGCCACCCGGAACGCCAGATTGGCTTCCTGTGTTGCCTTGGCCTTGCCGGGAAACCAGCGACTGGCAAATGCCTCTACGCCACCGATCTGAACGGCCTTAATGGGACGAATCTGAACCTCTTTTACTTCTTCCTCGGCGCAACCGGTCAGCAGGGTTGTACCCAGCAGGAACATGATCAGCAGAAGCAATCCTTTATTCATCGTTTCACCTGTCGTCTAGGGGTCCGTCAAGACCGACAGACCCTTTGGTTGTGAAAAAGCTTATCCAGGTCACCTCTTGCAGTGTGACTACCAATCCGGAGCCCGCCAACTATCGTTAACCGGTTTTTCGGCAGGCGAAGTCGGACTGTCCGTGAGTATCCCCCCCCAGTCGGTCCGTTCTGCCATCTGGTCACGGGTCTTAGCAGAAACAAAGTCCTGACCGGTGCGAATCTGCCAGCCGCCTCCCAGGGCTTTATAAACCCCAACCATATTAAGTGCTACCGAACCGCGGGTTTCTGTCGAACGGTCCTGGGCAGAGCTTAAACCTCGCTGAGTATCGAGGACCCGCTGGAAATCGACCAGTCCCTCGCGATACTGCAGGTTAGCCAGCTCAACCGAGCGCTGCGACGCATCGACCGCCTGTTGCAGAAAAATCAACTGTTGACGATCATTGACCAGCCCGGCCAGTGAATCTTCGACCTCTCGGGCGGCACGCAAAACTATATTCTGATAATTGACCAGCAATTGTTGTAGGCGGGCATCCTGAACCCTGACCTGGTTCTTGATCCGACCATAATTGAAGATGTCCCAGCCGATCGCCGGACCACCAAAGTATTCCACACTGTCACTGTCGAACAGATCGCCATGATCACTATCGCCGATCCGGGTCAAGGGACTGGCACTGGCACGCAGTCCCACCGATCCGATCAAAGTAAAATGGGGATAGAGATCGGCCTTAGCCACACCAATCAAGGAACTCTGGGTAATCGCCAGCAGTTCCGCCTGGCGCACATCAGGCCTGCGACGGAGTAGTTCCGCAGGCATCCCTATGGCGACTGAAACCGGCACATCAGGAATAACTTCGGGACCTGAGATTAACTGATCGACATGTTGCGGTGGAATTCCAAGCAGGATGGCAAGACCGTTCTCAGCCTGGCGCAGCGAAGCCTGAAAGGTTGGAATGATCGCCTGGGTATTGGCCAGCAGGTTGCGCGCCTGCTGCACATCGAGCTCGGTCACCAGACCGCCGTCAAAGCGGACCTCAGCGATCTCCAGCGAACGCCTCTGAATGATTACGTTCGCTTGCGCAACCTCGATGCGCTCTTCAAGGGTGCGGATCAGAATATAGGTTCGCGCCACCTCAGCCGTCAGGCTGACCAGAAAGCTATCGTAATCAGCGATGCTGGCCAGCAGGCTGGCATCAGCCGCCTGCAGTCCGCGTCTGAACTTCCCCCAGAAATCAAGCTCCCAGGCGGCATCAAAACCGACGGAACTCTCGCTAAAGTTAAGATCGCCGCCAATCGTATTGGCGCCATGTTTCGAAGCGCCTGCCGCACCGAAGCCAGCGGTCAGGGACTGCTGTTGCGGGTAAAGGTTGCCGGTAGCGATGCCAAGCTGTGCCCGGGCTTCAAGGATGCGCAGACCGGCAATCTGCAGATCAAGGTTCTGCTGATAAGCCTGATCGATCAGGGAATTGAGTACCGGATCCTCAAAGGATCGCCACCAGTCTGCGTGTTGTTCGGAGGTTGTGCGCAGACTATCGTCAGCCTCTGTGGCCCAGGAATCAGATAATGGGGCCGTCGGGCTGGTAAAGTCTGGGCCGACCATCGCACAGCCGCTTAAAACAGCACCGATTACAAACAGGCTGAGCAACCGTAACTTTGAAGAAAGTTGTCTTGAGAACGATGTGTTCGGAAAGAACCGACTGAGGATCTTCACTAGATATACCCTCCATCAAATGGAATTTATGAAGTTTGCAGGCAATAAAAATCTACATTCCTTCATTCTGAGTTGCCCCGTCTCCGCACGAGTCTGCTCTCTTCCACCGCTAACCCATTGAGAGCATAAACTTGCTATTTAATTAGATACGCAATAGAGGCCGCTTTTCAACTAGTAGAATTACGGGTTTTTCAAACAAATTCAGTGTGATAATTGGCTCTCAGTTGATTTCCTTGTAGTATTTAAATACACAACATGGACGTATTTTTATGATACTGAAGCCCGACTGAAGCAGAGGACGAAACCTTCAATGTCCGCATTGCTAGCATGTCACGAATGTGACCTTCTAACTCAGCTCCCGCCACTTCCTCCACGTGGTGCAGCCTACTGTCCACGTTGCGGCTCAGTTCTCGTACGCTCCAAGCCGAACAGCATTGAGCGGTCTTTGGCACTGACGCTGGCCAGTTTGATCCTTTTTGCTGTCGCCATCAGCTTCCCCTTTCTAGCGATGAAAACCGGCGGGTTTGAGCAACAGAGCAACCTGGTCACCGGAGTCTGGTTGCTCTATGCACAGGACATGACGGGGATGGCAACGGTGGTCTTTTTGACCTGCCTGCTCTTCCCATTGCTGCAGATTTCTACCCTGCTCTACATACTGCTGCCGATTTATCTGAAGTACCGGGTACCGCATGCAATGCAGACATTTCGCTTCGCCATTAAATTGCAGCCCTGGTGCATGATGGAAGTCTTCATGCTTGGAATCCTGGTCTCCCTGGTCAAATTGGCCAAACTGGCGGAAATCGTACCAGGCATGTCGCTCTGGGCGTTTGCTCTGTTGATTATCACCTCCGCGGCTCAAGTAACCGTCCTCAACCCACATGAGGTCTGGGAAGCACTGGAGGTACCCAATGACTCCGATTGAGATGACGGCCAAAGGTGCGGGCATGATCAGCTGCAACAGCTGTCATATGCTTTGTCGGCCACAGCCGCTGAAAAACAACCAAAAACCCTTCTGCCCCCGCTGCGGCGCAGCCTTACATAGCCGCAAAAAGAACAGCCTCTCCCGCTGCTGGGCACTGGTGATTGCTTCCAGCATCCTTATGATCCCGGCACAGATACTGCCGATCACCATCACTTCGGCACTGGGTCACACCCAGGCTGACACAATTGTCAGTGGGGTGATCTATTTCATGCATACCGGCATGTGGCCGATCGCCTTGGTGATCTTCGTTGCCAGCGTCTTCGTTCCCTTTTCCAAACTGTTGATCCTGACCCTGTTGATGCTGTCCGTACAGTTGCGCTGGCGCTGGCGCCCACGAGACCGAACCCTTATCTACCGGGTAACGGAAATTGTTGGGCGCTGGTCGATGGTTGACGTCTATGTGGTCACAATACTGGTTGCCTTGGTCAAACTGGGTGCAGTGGCGACCATTGATGCAGGGCCTGGTGCCGCTTACTTCGCCGGAGTCGTCATTCTGACCATGTTTGCCGCCGAAAAATTTGATCCGCGACTGATATGGGATGCAATGGAGGATGTGAATGAGTGAAGAGAACAATCAGCCGTTGATATCACAAACGGCTCCAAAAGCTGAGGTGAGGACCAAGCAGGGTCTTCAAGCTGTCTGGCTGATACCGCTGATCGCCCTGGTTATTGGCGGCTGGCTGGCCTACAAGGCCTTCTCCGAGAAAGGGCCTTTGATCAGCATCAGCTTTTCAACCGCTGATGGATTAGAAGCTGGAAAAACCAAAATCAAATTCAGAGATGTTGTTGTCGGCGAGGTCGAAGAAATTCTGCTGTCTGAATCATTGGACGGGGTTGTCGTGCTGGCCCGGATGAACAAGGCCGCAAAACCTTATTTGACTGACAAAACACGCTTCTGGGTGGTCAGGGCCAGAATCTCCGCAGGGGAGGTTTCAGGTCTGGGGACGCTTTTATCTGGTGCCTACATAGGGATTGATCCGATTTTAGATGGAGCGCGAACGAAAAGTTTCACTGGTCTGAGCAAGCAGCCCCTGGTCACGGCGAATGTCCCCGGCCAGCACTATATGTTACGCACATCAACCCTCGGCTCGTTAAATCTCGGCTCACCAATTTATTATCGACAAATCAAAGTCGGTGAGGTGGTCGATTACGATTTCAGTCAAAGTGGTGAAGCCGTTGATGTCAAAATATTCATCCACGCACCGCACCATGAGCGTGTCAACTCAGCCACCAGATTCTGGAATGCCAGCGGGATCGATTTCAAGCTTGATAGCACTGGCATCAAGGTCGATACCCAATCATTGGTCTCGATCCTTCAGGGGGGGATCGCTTTTGATATGTTGCCCAGCCTGGCGGCAGAAACAGAAGTTTCTGACAACTTCCAATTTCTACTTCATCCTAACCGTGAGGCCGCCACAAAGAAAAACTACGCCATCAAGACCTATTACTTAATGTATTTCAATCAATCGGTGCGCGGTCTGGTTGCGGGTGCCCCGGTGGAATTCCGTGGTATCCCGATTGGGGAAGTTGTCGATTACAAATTGGTCCTTGATACCGACAGTCAGGAAGCGCGCATCCCGGTCCTAGTGATGATTGAACCAGAGCGCTTGGAACTATGGACCCAAGGCCAGAAAGTTGATTACCGAACTACACTAAAAGAAAAAACGGGCAGTCAGTTGCGCCCTATGCAGGAGAAGTTGCTCAAGCATGGCATGCGCGCCCAGTTGAAAACCGGCAATCTTCTGACCGGACAGCTTTACGTCGACATCGACATTTACCCCGAAGCGGAACCGATACTGGTTACCTATGAAAAGGATTATCCCATCTTCCCCACCGTTCCAGCCCCATTAGGACAGATTGCCGAAGATGTCAGCAGCATTTTGAAAAAAATCGATGCCATTCCCTTCCAAGAATTGGGTGTAAATCTGAACGAAACAATTATCACCCTCAAATCGACCCTGCAGGAATACAAAAAAGTTGCAGGCAACGTCAATCAGCAGGTTATTCCTCACTTTGGTCAAGCGCTAGCCAACATCAATAAACAGATCCTGCCGAACTTGAATCAAACGATGGAAGATCTCCAGGATACAATGGCTGGACTCAAAAAAACTGTCGGAAAAGATTCAGCACTCAATTTTAAGACCCAGCAAATTCTGGATGAGCTCACCGGAGCGATCCGCTCTATAAGGTCGGTTGCGGACCAACTGGATCGCAATCCACGGGCGCTTATTTTTGGCCGAGGAGAATCAAAACAATGAGATGCCTGCGCTCTATCAAGATTATTACTGCCGCATCACTACTTGCGTTACTCACCAGCTGCAGTGGCCCACAACCGACAATGCACTTTTATCAATTGGCTCCAACAGCGCTACCCACAGCGTCAGCCGCAGAGAAGTTTCCAGATCTGGCCCTTGGAGTCGGTCCGGTCACCATTCCGGAAATGCTCAAGCGCCAGGAGATCGTTATTCGTGGGGAAGGAAATCAATATCACTTAGCCGATCTGCACCGCTGGGCAGGCTTGCTAGAAAAAGACATAACCAGGGTGATCATCGAAAATCTTGGCAACCAGCTCGGCACAGAGCAGGTCATCAGCTATCCTTGGAGCTCATACTTCGACCCGGATTATCGGATTGTCATTGAGATCCTGAACATGACGGGGCAACCGGGAGATCTGGTGACATTGAGGGCCGGTTGGACAATCGTGGATCGTTCTGGCGAACAAATACTCGTCAGAAAAATAAGTGAATTCCAGCAACAGTCCAGCGATCAGAGTTTCAACTCACTAGTCGAAGCAGAGAACCAGTCAATCGCCCTGCTTTGCCAGGAAATCAGCAATGCACTCAAAATGCTTGATAAACAATAAATCGTCATGACCCCGAGAACAGAGATGAAACTGACCGACGAATTCGAAGCACAGATTGAAAACCTTGAGCAGGTTAACGATTTTCTTGTCAGAGGTTTGGACAAAGACATTCTCAGACAGACTGTGCTTTTTGATCTTAAACTAGCCATTGAGGAAATCTTTACCAATATCGTCAGGCACGGGCTAAAGAAGGAGCAAATTGCCACAGTTACTATTCAGTTGAGGGTTGACGAAGAATCAGTCCAGGTAGAGATCTGCGACACCGGTAAAGCGTTCAATCCGTTGACCACTGCCGATCCCGATCTTGATGTCCCCCTCGAAGAGAGAAAGCTGGGTGGGATGGGCATCTTTCTGGTGAAGCAATTGATGGATCATGTGAACTATCGCAGGGTTGAAAACATAAACATTTTGACGCTAAGAAAAAACATCGACTAACAAAATAACTAGGAGGAAGGCATGTCACTATCAATCAATCGTTCTGTCAGGTCACCAAGTATTCTCACTCTCTCTGTCGCGGGCTCTCTTGATGCAAATACCTCCTCGCGACTTGAAGTTGAGGTAAAAGAGGTGTTGAAGGGTACGACAAGAAGTCTGATATTTGATTTTGAATCATTGGAATTCATCAGTAGTGCCGGTATTCGAGTCGTTCTGATGGCGCAAAAAAAGTTAAAGCTAAAGGGCGGTTCCATCATAGTGTTAAAGATGCAGCCACAAATCCGTAAAGTATTCGAAATCATCAAAGCCTTGCCGAATGCGACTGTGTTCAGCAGTGTGGAAGAGCTTGATGATTACCTTGCTGAGATGCAGAACAAATTTCAAGAATGATAAGCTCATATTCCGACAGCCGGTCGAGTTCTACAGGCAGGCTGGCAGGAGTGCGATTTCATAATGGAGAATAAAATGGCCCGTCGTTTTCTGACCTGTATTTTCCTGTTATCACTGTTGATTCAAGGCTGTGCTCAGCAAATGGCACAACAGAGCCCTCCCCTCGCGACCCTAGCTCCCACTGCAACAATCATGTCGAGTTCAACCGCCGGCACTTCCAGTCTATCGCTGCCGGAACTGTTCAACAAAGTCAGTTCTTCGGTCGTAGTGATTCAAACTGTCGAGAAAAAACTCTCGAACAAACTGAATAAAGGCAAAGCAAAGCTGGAAAGTGTCTATGGCCTTGGTTCCGGAGTTTTAATCAGTGCCGACGGTAAAGTTCTGACCGCTGCCCATGTTGTGCATAGTGCAGATGTGGTTTCGGTCAAGTTTCAAAACGGCGAACAGGTTGCTGCCCGGGTGATTGGTTCTGCCCCTGCCGCCGATGTTTCACTGTTACAACTGGAAACGGTCCCCCAAGGGTACATGGCAGCCGTACTGGGCGATTCGGACAAGGTGCGGGTCGGGGAGAGGATCATGGTCATTGGTGCCCCTTACGGCCTCTCAAAAACCATGACTGCCGGGTATATCAGCGGCAAAATGATTCCCAAAGATCAAAACTTCGGTTCCCAGCAAATGGAAGTTTTTCAATCAGATGCTGCGGTCAATACCGGCAATTCCGGCGGACCAATGTTCAATATGCAGGGCGAAGTCATCGGCGTTGTCAGTTCGATCCTCTCTCGCTCTGGAGGCTTCGAAGGGATCAGCTTTGCAATCACCGCTAACACCGCCAAAAAACTCCTCCTCGACCAACCGAGCTACTGGCTTGGTATCGACGCTGTAATTCTTTCTCAAGTTTTGGCTCAGGTCCTCAATGTCCCTGGTGAATCGGGGATATTGATCCAAAGAATCGCCGAGGGATCAATTGGCGATCAAATGAGTCTAAAACCTGGGGTTATTCCGATAACTGTCGCCAAACAGGAGATTATTGCTGGAGGAGATATCATCGTCGAAATACTTGGAGTGCCCGTTCCGAGCGACCCGGAAAAATTGAAGGCCTATCTTGATGAGGTGCGTAAAAAGTTCCGTTAAATGAAATCGCAAGAAAAATTCACCGTCAAAGCATTAAGAAATGGCAAGTTCATCGAACTAGGGACAACAATCAAATAGCGGAAAGAAACCTATGAGCTTTCGTCGCAAACTACTGATTCTGCTTTTGGTGATCGCTCTGGTGCCCCTGCTGATCAATGGTCTGTTGCATCGAACTACGATGAGACGGATCAGTCAACAGTTGACTACCGATACCAGAGAGGCTCTGCAGAAAAATGCGACCAATCAACTGCTGACCCTGGTTAATCATCAATCGTTACTGTTAAAAAGAGATCGCATCTTTATCTTGCAGTCGATTTTAGCTCAAGCACGGGATGTTGAAAATCTACTTGCCAATCAGAACTCACCAACCGATGCCGAATTGGAAGAGGCTTATCTCGCGGTTCAACGCCTTAGGCCAGATCTCTTTCTTTGGCATGCAACATTTTTAGATTCGGGGCAGAATTCGGTTTTCCCAAGAGAAGCATTGTCGGCAAACGAACAGGCCGTTTGGCGCAATAAAACCAAACGGACGAAAACAATCGACTGGCAACTCGACTTCGTAAACTCACATCTGCAGATCACTTTTTTTAGCCCTGTACGTTCCCCTGACGGAGAGCTTGCAGGTATCACGTCATTCGGACTCGACTACCAACAACTTTTCAGAGATTGGCAACTACCACATCCTTGGCAGGAACAGAGCAGACTGTTTGTCGCCTCAATCGGTCCAGCTACCAGCACAAGTCAAAAAAAACTAAACATACTGCTGGAGATCGTTGATCAAAGCACGGAACAAACTTCAGTCATTAGTCCAGAAAAACTGTTTCAATCTATGGCGTCAATTTCATCGATAAACACATTGATCGAGAAGGCAGAACCGAACAGATCTGGTTTTCTAACGACTGAGTTCGACAACAAAGAAACAATCTGGATTTATGCAACTTCGGCAAACGGAGAACCCTTTCCGCTTTTGCTTGTCCCACGCAAACTCGTTTCTTTACCAGCAAACCAAGCCGCTGATTATGTTGAAGATCAATTTATCAGCGGTTTAAAACTGACCGCCCTCCTCTCCTTTGGTGTTTTACTCTGGGCAATAATCACGGCGATATTCCGCGCCAGAGCGGTTACCAAACCATTAGCAGATTTAGCTCAGGCCGGAGAGCTGTTGTCACAAGGCGATTTCTCTGCTCATGTCAATATCAGCAGCAATGACGAGTTTGAGGAGTTGGGCAAAACCTTTAACCGCATCGGTCCGCAACTCCGGGAACGGCAGGAGATCAAGCAGGCCCTTGCCGTCGCCCGGGATATCCAACTTCGGATTCTGCCGGCTTCAGTGCCTATTCTGGACAATTTCGAGATTGCCGCCAGACTTGACTACTGCGATGAAACCGGCGGCGACTACTACGATTTCATCAAGACTGATTCTGGCAAATGGGGTCTGGCAGTCGGGGATGTGGTCGGTCACGGGGTGGGGGCGGCCCTGCTGATGACCTCTGCAGCCGGTATCCTGCACGCAGCCATCGCCAGCGGACAGGAAAATCTGGAAACCCTTTTTTCCAGCTTGAATACTTTTCTCGAAAAAGATGTCGGCGACACCCGCTTCATGACCCTTTTCTTTGGCTTACTCGATCCCACCGCCGGTACGCTGCACTGGCTTTCCGCCGGACACGGCCCGATGCTCCTATATCGAGCCGCTACCAAATCAGTAGAGGAATTGCCAGCCACAACCATGCCTTTGGGAGTCATGGATGATGTTGAATTCAAGCCGATACACGAAGAAACCTTTTCAAGCGGAGATATGCTGGCTATCGGGACTGACGGAATCTGGGAAACCAGCAACCCTTCCGGCGAGATGTTCGGCATCGAGCGGTTTGGTCGACTCTTAACCGAGCAGGCGCAACAGTCGGCCGACAAGATTGTTTCCGAGATTCTGCTTGCGGTGGAAGAGTTCCGCGGTGAAGCTGCCAAAGATGATGATGTGACCCTGATCCTTCTAAAAGCAAAGTGAATATTGACCGATGAAGACGTTGCCACCTGCTCAATTCAGATTATTGCGCGATCTGTTGCTGATTGTCCTGACAGTCGCCGGGTTGATTGTTCTGCTGGGAATATACATCGGTAATACGAGCCGCAAGGAGTATTCTGAAACAATCATTGCCCATGCGAGTGAAAAGGTTGCGACCGATTTTGAATACAGGCTCGAACCTTTTAACAAAAGCTTGAGCGTTCTGCAAAAATGGGGTTTGAGTGAACTCTCAACCTCTGGCAAGGCCAGAACTCTCAATACAGAACTATTAAATGTCCGCCTGATTCCAATTCTGGAAAGCCTGGGTCAGCAAATTTTCTTTCATCTAGCAACCTCCCATGGGACAGAATACCTTCTCTACCGCAAAGATCGGACCTGGCTAACCCGATCAGTCAATATTGCGGAATGGGGAACTCTGCAAAAATGGCAACGCTGGGAGCCATCAGGCAAACTCCTCGATGAATGGTGGATTGATGAAAGTTATGACCCACGCAAAGAACTCTGGTATCAGACGGCATTGACCTCGGGAACTCAGCAACCTGTCTGGACGGAGCCCCTTGTTCATCCCCTGAATCGACAACCTGGCATCTCCGGTGTCATCCAATGGCAGCGTGATGACACTCACTATGTCGTCGCCATAGATATCCCCATGAGAGAGATTCATCGAATAATTTCACAGCTTAAAACCACCGACAATGGCCTGTCTTTCATCGTAACAACCGACGGCCAGGTGCTCTCCCCCGGTTTCCCGGATCAAATCCCTGTCGAGGATGACCAGCTCTTCATCGCCCCCTCCAAGGTGGCGAACCCGGTCATCGCAGCAGCTGTTTCAGCTAGGAAACAGCAAATGACCCGTCCTGATAAACCCTATTTCTTTCGCGTCGCGGGTAAGGGCTGGTGGGCTGGCTTCAAGCCACTGGGACAGAAACAACAACCTCTTTTCTGGGCAGGCATTGCAATTCCGGAAACTGACTTTTTAGGGGATGTGAGCCAACGGCGCTCCCTCTTGATCAGTATATTGGCGCTGGTTGTCATTTTGGGAGGGTTACTGACTTTCATGATTGTTCGTCGACACAGCAAAACCCTTCAATCTCACCAGCAACCAATTCTAGATACAACCCAGCTTTCGAATCAGTTAGCGGAGATGATTAAGCAGGGAGAAGGCTATCGGCAAGAATTCAAATCGACCATGCGCCACAACTTGAGAGAGAACAAACCAGATAAAGGCATTGAATTGGCCTGGCTGAAAACAGTTGTCGGTTTTTTGAACAGTGATGGCGGAACGCTATTTCTCGGTATCGCCGATGATGGCAATATCCTCGGACTTGAGGCTGACAACTTTGCCAACGAAGATAAGTGCCGCCTGCATTTTAAAAATCTTCTCGGACAACATATCGGTCTCGAATATTCGTGCTATATCCATCTGGACCTCGTCAGCCATGCGCATAAACAGATCGCCCTGGTCCAATGCGAAAAATCCCAGACGCCGGTCTTTCTGAAAAGCAAGAATGACGAAGAGTTCTATATCCGCAGTGGCCCTTCCAGCACCAAATTAACCGGCAGCAAATTGTTGAAATATTTAGAACAGAGCAAGTCAGTGACAAACTAACCCGCAGATGAAAACGGCAGGAAACAGCCTTGTCTTACTGAATAGAAATGAGCCGAGTGCTCACCAGAACGCGGAGATTCCCATCACGAAGGTATCCGAATCAAAACCGACCGATTCCTGTTTGCGGGTGCCGACATAAGCCACCTTGGCCCCCAAGTGGCGAGCGATGGGAAAACCGTAACTGAGAGCCCAGGCCAGGTTCTGCTTGCGGTCGTTCTTTTTTGAGCCATCCACAGTCGATTCCCCACCATAATCATAGCCAGAGCTCAGACCTGCCCATACCCCAGGGCGAAAGGTATAAATAAGGTGGCCGTGAACTGTGTAGAGCGGGTCCTGCTCCAGCTTTCTACCATTAAAAAAATCATTATTGCTGGTGTAGAGTGCGACGACTCCATTGACTTCCGCCGACCATTTTCCACGCGTATGGACGACTCCGAACTGGGGTCGAAAGGTAAACCGATTGGTGCCCAGATTAATAAGTTTATCCTCCATATATTCGCCGGTCGGGAGCTGCACTGAAAGCCCGGCACCAACGATGGTCTCAATCTTGGCCTTCGCCCGGTATGCAGCGTACTCTTTGCCCTGCAAAGCCGGAGCACCATACAGATTTATTGAAAACCGCAGCAAAGTGTCTAACCAGCCACTACGCCTGACCGTCGTTGGGACACCATCAAGAAGTCCGGTCCAGCGTCCGTCCTGGTAGGCTTGCAAGAGGCCGATTCGGGCAGATTTTCCGGCCAGCGCGAATGTCCGGATGTATTTTGCCACCCAGGTATGCAACTCTACCTCGGCATCTTCAACCTTGAGTACGGGATCAAAGCTGATATCCGCCTTGGTAAAGACGTACCCGGAGCCAGCAAAGTTTGTTTCAACTGGAAGGTGGGACCATCGTCGAGGCTCTAATTCTTCGGCCAGACATGAGCCAGGAAACAAAAAAACTATCGGAATGAAGACACACAACCAGATGTAAATATTTAATAATCTCAAGTTAAAGACCTAATGTAAAAAGAGATTCGAAACGTCTTACAGTTCCCCGCCAATTAAATCCATAACACACGAAAAAGGCTAGCAATTCAAGTGATTGCTAGCCTTATATTGTAAAGCTACAGTTTACATACCCCGCGCCTCATCTAGTCGTTCACGGAAACGCTTGGCCCAGAAATCAAATGCATTCTTGGTGTCTACCCACTTGCCACGGAAGGCCGACTTGCCACCCTGCCGACGATCAACTGCAGCGGCTAAACGCTGGCCTGTCAAGGAGTCAAGAACATCGATCTCCGTCGCAGCTTCACCGGTTCCCATGTTATCTCCGCTGACGGCCTTGGTGGCACCGGATGTAATCCAGCCAACGGGAAGAATGGTGGAGAGGGTGTTGGCCGTTGGTTTACTTGGCTTGACACCGGTGATGGCTGCTCGCACTCTCAAGACCCCCGGGCCCGGTTTATCAACCAGTTGATAACCACCTTTGATCGCATTGATCAGGGCAGTCTGATAATAAGTAGTGAGCTCATTCATCACTGCAGGGTCAACGACCTTGTACTCAGCCTTGTCACTCAACATTATCGCGACCCGATCGAACATGACTTTATCATAGCGCTTGAAATTGGCCCCCTCCTTGATATAAACCAAAGCAGCACGATCTTCACCACCGGCCTTCAACTTGCTATAGTCAACGAGAAAGCCGCTCTTTGTAACATCTTTCATGCCGCTTGCGGCACAGCCAGCAACGAAAGTAACGAACATAAGAATTGCAAACAGTCTTGTCATTTTCATGATTTTCTCCTTCTCCCAGTAAAAGATTCTTTTAGCCTTATTCAAGCACCATATCTAAATATTCAACAGATCAGGATACTGTCACTCTAGCGTAGTAAGATTGGCAAACAACTCGTAAAACTACTGGTTTTTCCGAATAGGGCTGACAATGTTTCATTCTCTGGCTACCTTCTGCGAGACCGTCCACCGCCTCCAGATGAACGCTGTCTGGTGCTTCTAGAGCGCTTTTGGAAATTATTCGCGCGCGAGTTCCCCCGGCTGCGTTTTTTATACTCTCGATTCAGATTATTTGAGCGCCGCTGGGAATATGAGCCCTGCGAGGAATACCTGCTCCTCCCGCTGCTCAACCTGGATGAACCTGAGGATCCGGATCGAGTTCTCTGACTGTTGATATTTGAGGTAACCGACCGGGTTCTTTCGCTGATTCCAGCCCTTGACCGGGCAGAATCGGCACGCGACTGGGCAGAGTTTCGGTCCGCAGCCGTATCAACGTCACTCCACCCTTTGCCACTGTTTTTCTGCCAGGTTTCACCTTCACGCTTGTAGACATTGCCGTCACGACCGACATAAACATCACCATATTTATCTTTGCCAACCACGGCTCCCCGGCCGGTCCATTTGTTATAACCACCAATCGCTTTACCTCCCTTTGAGGTCTCAATAGCGCCAACGATTTTCCCCCCTTTTGAGCGGTGTCCGGCGCGGGCCCAATCGTTGCCATCCTGCACCACCGTTCGCCCCCATGAGCCATAAGGGGTCTTGCCTCCAGCCTGGGCAGCATAGCGGTTCGTATAGGGGTTATAGGCCTCTCTGGCAAAGGCATTACCATAGGGACCACTGACATAGCCGCCCCGATAGTAGGTTCCCGATCCCGGGTCATAACCAGACCATCCGGCCGCTCCGCCATGAGGGCCGTAATACCGGGCACTGTGGTAATACCCGCCGTGGTAATAGTCGTAGTGAGCTCCGCTGCCGTAGGCGTAGTAGTGCGAGTGATAATGATAATGATGGTAATGGTAGTAAGGATCGTCGTATGCCATCCAATAACCAAGACCGAACATAACGACACCGGTGGTCGCCACATAGGTCCCTGAATAGCCGGAAGTGTAGCCAACCACTATCGTATCCGGAGTCGAGTCGTAGACACGGACATAGGTGACGTTGTGTTTAGGGTGGGTCGACGGGATCGTATAAATAACCAGGGGCACACTGGCACAAACCACCCAGGTCCCGGTTGGGCTGGAGGCAACGAACCAGATCCCGTTGTGAACAGAATAATAGCGATTTTCGACACGAAAGACGCTATAGGGAGAGTTGACCGCATAATAAACGGCAGAGGAAGTCCCGTTGACCACCACGAACTCAGGATCGCCTTCATAAACCACCCTGAGTGTCGTACTTTTACGGTCCACCGTTGCCTTGCGAGGGACCGAAGCCAAAAGCACAGCCGCATCAGCTTCTGGTGTGCCAGGGATAGAACTCAGTACGTGGGCTTTTTTATGATCGGTCGGTATTTTGGCGAAATCTGTAGGCAATTTTGCTGAGGCGGCGCTCCAGGGCCCGGAAAGGCTCTTCGCACTGAACCAACGCCCGGCGGTAAGAAAGTAAATCTGCCCACTGCCGGAGTGAATAAAAATATCACTCTCGGTATTACTTACATAAAGTAGCCTGGTGCCTTCAATCGGAGAGTAATTAGCAGCCCCCTCGGTCAGGATCAGCTCTGCCGGCTTGAGTGAGACAAGAACTTTGGGTACCTCAGCGGGCAGAAAACCCGGGATATTCTGCTTGACCACTTTCCAGTTCTTGTCATCAGGTAGTTTAAGGAAGGACTTAGGCAGCGAGGTCGCCGCCTGCCATGGACCCTTGAGTAGATTGGTGGTCACCATCCAGCTTTGACCATGTAACAGATAGTATTTTGATGTTCCGATATCGAGCAGAATGTCCCAGTTGGTATTCACTGCGGTGAGCAGTTCGGGGACACCCGGGACGGCTTTCAGCTTTGGTTCACCCATAAACATAACTAGGGCCGCCGGTGTTTCACTGGAGTAGATCGGAGGAGGCTCAAAGTTGAGGGCAACAGCCTTGGCCTGCTCTGCAGTCCTTTCCAGTCCGGCGAGAATACGGTCCAGAGAGATCGTCATTGTCTTGCCGACAGGCAGGGAATTTTTGACTGCCTTCCGACATTTATCCGCCAACGTTTCATCGATGTTCGGAAATGTCAGCTTGGTGACTGCCAGCTTTTCGAGCAGCACAGTGCGAGAACCAAAATCGACTTCGGTGGTCGCCTGAAGATCGATTGCACCGTAATATTCTTGAGCTTTACCTTTTAGCTCTACGGCAACAGCCGCCTTACCGAGCAACAACCCATAATCCTGCCACTCATCCAGCTGGGGCTGGTAGACAATCACCTTATTGCCGCCACTTTCATACGAACGCGGCCAGCCCTTCGTCGGCCCTTCGGTCTGTGCACAAGCCGTCCCGGCAATTAATGTAATCATCCAAACGAACAGCAAAAAGAGTTTGCAACTATGACACATTAGGCACTCCGATACTTTTGGGGCGCTGCGCTTAAATAGACTGCTTTGCGCCACTGTCCAGGAATGGGCAGTGGCGCTTTTTGTTGTTTCTTTTATGATTTCTCCACTAGATTTCACCGGGTTTTGTCAGCTTCATCTTTGAACTATGTAGATGAACATCCAACTGTGGAAATGCAATGGTGATATTCGCTTCATCAAGACGCTTAACAAGCATGTGGCGTAAATCACTAGCGATAATCCGATAATCATAGGTCTCATGGACCTCGACCCAGAAGTAGGTACTGAATATCAGGGCACTGTCACCAAAATCTTCGAACAGAATGATCGGTTCAGGTTTTTTGAGAATTTTACCGTGTTCGTCCAAGGCGTGGTCAATGATTCGTGAGACTTCACGCGTGGGCGAACCATAGGCAACACCTAGCTTCACCTGTAGACGGATCAGTTGATCGGTAAGGGTCCAGTTGACAACACTCTTCTGTAAAAACTCACTATTGGGGACCAGGATGTCGACCCCGTCATAGCGCCTGACCTGTGAGCAACGCAGGCCGATACTGACGACCCTTCCCTTGGTTCCTTCAACCTCGACCCGATCGCCCGTCTTGATCGGCCTCTCGAAAAGCAGAATGATGCCGCTGATAAAATTATTGATCAACGCCTGGGCACCAAAGCCGACCCCGATCACCAGCGCCCCGCCCATGAAGGCAAAGGCGGTTAAGGGGATTTTCACCGTAATCAGGGCAACAACCAACAAGGTAAAAATGGCAGTAATCTGCAGAAATTTCTCTATCAGCAGTGCTGAACCCGCGTCAATCTTGAATACTTTGGCTATCAAATCACTGAAACGGAACTTCAGTTGCATTGTCAGCCAGATACCAATGATCAGAATCAACAGAGCCCGGATAACCTTGCTGATGGTCACCGGACGTTGCGCGGTTACCGGCTGCCCCTCGACAGAAATCGTATCCTCTACGACAAATAACTCGTAGTTCCAGATCACCCCAAAGAATTCTAAACTACGGTCAAAGAATCCTTGCAGCCGTTCACCAGCAGAGGCTTGCTGGCGATAATGGCTAACTTCATCCTGAAATCGCTGGGCATTGCGGGTCATGTCATCGATAGCTACAAGCAGTTTGCTGGTAAAGTCAGCCTGTTTTCTATGCGTGACTACTTTCTGCCGAACCAGAGCCCGCTCTTTCTCAGTCAGGGTACCAGCGGTCAGTATTTGCTCTTCGTTTAAAATCAGATTTTGCGCCAGCTTCAAATTCGAATCGATATAAGTCCGGTGTTCACGGATTTTCTCGAGGCGTTTTTTAAGCGATTCTGCAACCTGTTGCAGTTCTGCTTCGTCGCGGTTGTTGGCCAACCGGTAACGTTTTTCCCAAAAGAGCATCTCCCCCTTCATGCCCATGATCCAGATTTTCAACAATTCGACTTTCTCAGCACTTGCATCGGCCTGAACCTTGCGCGTTTCGACCAGTTCCTGAAGATAGTTAATCACCTCAGTTTGCCCATCCTCTTTCCCCGGTTCGGACAGAGCTTCGCGGGCTTGCTGCAAGCTATTTCGGGCTTGATGCAGCTTTTCCTGATTTCGATTGTTGTCCCTGATTGCCCGTCGCTTCTCTTTCTCCAGAGATTTATTTTTTTGCCCAGCGGTGAAAGTTTTTGATCAAGCTCTTTCTTGCTGAAGGTCGCGTCGGTCACAGCGACCTGAAGTTGGCGTTCAAGAAAGGTTCTCTGCTTATTGTATAAAGAGAGGGATTCATCGACTGCCTGCAGCTGAGCTTTGCTGGCCAGAACATTAAGCTCAGCCACCGCGTTTTTAAGTTTAGCAAGTTCATGTAACCAATTCGCACGAATTTGGTCATCCCCAGTCACAGGTTTCTCAAGGGACTCTCTGACCTTGCGGAGTTTTTTTTCCGAGGAGACCAGAGATTTAAGCGCTTCGTCCTGTTCCAGCTGGATCAGTGCTATTCGGACACCGTCCTTTGTAATGGCCAGGGATTGGGCATGAATAGAATCACGCAGTTCATCAACCAGACTGATCGGGTATGGTGGATCTTGAGTAAAACCTTGCCAGGCTTCACTTTTTGCCACCAGATCTTCGTTGGCTAAGCGGATCTCTTCAAGTTTACTTAGGTTTTCGATATTTTTGCCGTACAGAAATACGCGGGAAAGAAGTAAAAACTGTTTCTCCTTGGCCTCTTCCGTGGTCGCTCCAAGTTGTTCGGGAGGGGTGTTTTCCAAAACCGGTTGGGCGCTGTTTAAACTCTGCCGAGCCTTCGCCTGAAGTTGTTGTAGACGTTCTAATAGCTGCTCAGTTGTCTCGATTTTCTCAGTCTTCTGTTCTTCCTGTTCAGCCTGGATGATATTTACGGGAAGCTGACCCCAGGCGGAAGACGGGGGCATAACCAGCAGAATCGAAACGGCCAGAAGAGAAAATATATCTATTATTTTAAATCTAATACGGAGTGGAACTTTCATTTTTTCTCCGTTATAGGGGTATCCCACCAAAAATAATCGTCGGAGAGTTCACTCATTTAGTTTTCTGATTTTTCCAGGCGAGCAGTGACAACTCCAAAGGAATCAATGACATAGATCAGCTTCATGATCCGACCCTCACTTGCCACAGAATAATCATGGGGGAGATCCAAAGTCACCTCTCTCTTGACCCCAGCACCATCACGCCAACTGACAGTCGCTTTTCGAGCCAACATCGGTTGCCCCGAAAAGCCTATGTCCAAAGACTTCTGCGGCAATATCGCATTGACTTGGGCAGACTTGCGTGTGGGTTCATGGAAAATCCTCACATCAGTGATCTTGCTATCCGTCGCATTCAGGACAATGGCCCGCTCAAGCAGGACATGCGGCTTGGCGCAGCCCGACATCAAGAGGAGCAGAATAAGAGTGCCGAGTGAAGCCAGGCCACAGAGGTGCTTCATGGATATGCTCCTAAAGTTCATTTTCAAAATTGATCGCCGGTGACACATAGGTTCTGCCTTTCTGTACATCCAGAACAGCAGGAATCAGGTCATTAATCGCCGACCGTTTAAGTACAAACCCCATAGCCCCAGCCGACAGGCAGGCATCGACAACTGTCTGCTCATCGTGGACACTCAGGATAAGTATTTTCAGATCCGGGAATTTTTTTCGCAGTTCCTGCGTAACGTGAAGTTCATCAGTGATCGCCAGGGACAGATCGACAACAACCAGGTCAGGAAGAACTGTTTTTAGTGAATCGAAGAGTGAAGCCTTATCGGCGACCATCAGCACCACATCGAAAACCGATTCCAATAAAGTCCTGATGCCTTCGAGCATATTCTGATGACGGTCGGCAATCAGAACACGACTGATCTTTTCTCCCACCGCTTGATTTTCCATGAGCAGGACCCACTTTCGACAGAATCGAGGCAACAGTGAACAGTACAACTCGCTCTTAAATTAAATACGCGGCAGAGGCTGGTTACAACTGGTAGAATTACGGGTTTTTGGGTGTTTTTTTCGAAATGTAAATGGATGAAGACGGAACAGCTTATATCTTCAGGCTGGATTTAACGTTTTTCCCCTGACGATTTTAATAAATGCGGCATTAAGCAAATACTCACATCGGGTTTTTGCGGTCAGTTTTGGACAATCTGGAAGGATTATTCGTATCTGAGCGTATCCAAACCAGCAAAAAAATAACGGCTGGATGCTACTTCCAACTCATGTTTTAAATGCTCATCCTCGCGTCCGGCAATTTCAGTATAAAAACCATCTGCCATCGGTCTGAAAACATCAAGGATTTTTGGATCAAAGTGGCTACCTCTCCCCTCTTCAAGGATCTGTAGCGTTTTTTCAAAGGTGAACGGTTGCTTGTAGGGACGCCGACAGCAAAGGGCGTCAAATACATCAACTACGGCAAAAATCCTTGCCGCCAGGGGGATATCATCACCCGCCAGCCCCGCCGGGTAGCCACTGCCGTCATATTTTTCATGATGACCGGCGACCACATCGGAAGCCGCACTCAGCCAGCTTGAGGAGGCAACCAGATCAACCCCCGTAGCAACATGTTCAGGCTGCTGGTCGCATAACCATTCCGTTCCGGAAACGATCTCAAACCCAAGGTTCACATGGGTTTTCATCACTTCAAACTCAGCTACATCCAATTTGGCGGGTTTCAGCAGGATCTCATCACGGATGCCAATTTTGCCTATATCATGTAGGAAAGCACCGAGGACCAGTTTCTGAATCTTGACTGCTGGCAGGCCAAGTTCTTCCGCCACTTGAATCGCCATGAGGGTGACGCGATAGTTGTGTGCACTGGTATCACTGTCTCGTTTGGCGATGGCGCTACCGAGGGTCCGGACAGTTTCCAGGTGGGACTCCAGAAGGTCTTCGGAATAACTTGCCAGGCGGCGAGTCAGGGAGTGGATCACCGGATAGAGGATCGCTGCGGTAACCAGCACGATCAGGGCGACCCACAGAGCGGTTTTAATCGCATTCTGCCTCAGGTCGGCTCGTACTGCATCGGAGAGGGTAAAGATCCCTTCAGCGTAGGCGACCAACTGATCGTCATGGTTGTTGATCGGAACGATCAGATGAATATAGAGCCGCTCGTCGATACGGATGATCTGCTGCCAGGGTTCTAGACCGGGAAAGCGCTGCGGTGTAGCCCCAAGACGACGGTGAAGCTGAATCTTGGTGATCTCAGGAGTTACCGATTCAGCGAAGTTCTCCCCGTTTGGAGTATAAAAACGGGCATAGGAAAAGTGGCCAAGATAGCTCTGCAGCTTAGCGGATTTCAACATCTCAAGGGTTTGACGAAAGACATCTGCCGGTTCAGCACCTGTCTCTTTCAGGTTGGCAAGGGTCTGGGTACGCAAGATACTGATCCGGTTGAGGGCGGTTTCCATAACCATGTTGCCGACCCGATCTCGCTGGGTCACAAAAACAACCACCGCCAGGAGCACTGCAATCAACAGAGCGGCCAAGACCACTCGCAACGCAAGAATTCGGTAGACGTAGCTGCGCAAACTGTGTCTCTGGTTGGCCATATTGGTTCATCCTTGTAGCAACCCGATCGCAAGTGGCCACCTTATGAACATCTATTTTGCCCCCTTACACTCAAACTATACGGCAAAAAGATGCGCATCACCGCGACACGCTCAAGTGAGATCAAAGGTGGATCATGTATATGATTCCATTTCCGTATCTAGTCATGTCGAGGTAACGATACGCACATTTTCAATCACGTTTTCTGGAACTTTGGGTGGAGCAGGATTAACTTCTATTTTCAAGATACTCTGTATGGGGATGGCCAGCAGTCGGTTGGCTGAGGTCTTAAACACAAGCACATTTGATTGCAGTGCCCTTTGAAGTCTTTCAACATTCGCATGTTGACCCTCTGGTGAGTCGTCCCGTAAAAAAATCAATTCTTCCTGCTCCCCATTTACATAGTGGATTATCGCACCACCCAGAGTTTCTTGTGTCATAGCATCTTCCTTTCTAAGCTCAATTAAACACTCTGACCGGCCTGCACTGCTATCTCCCCAAGCTGGTCGACATCTTCGACTACAGCGCAGAAGTGTCTTATATATGATTTCAACCTAATCGTTCTTTGATGCCCCTATTGCTCCACCCTGAGTTATGGCGCTCATCATCAAGTATTGACGGTTGTCACGCCTACCGGTGATCAGCCTTCAGGATTGATCGTTGGCGACACGTAGGTTCTGCCTTTCTGTACTTCCAGCACAGCAGGGATCAGGTCATTAACCGCCGTCCTTTTGAGGACAAACCCCATGGCCCCTGCAGCGAGGCATGCATCGACTGCTGTCTGTTCATCGTGGACACTCAGGATGATTATTTTCAGGTTCGGGTGCTTTTTGAGCAGCTTGCGGGTCACGTTCACTTCCCTGGGGAGCGGTATGGACAGATCGATGACGATCAGATCTGGGACAGTCGTGGCCAGTGAATCGAAGAGAGAAGTCTCATCTGCGACCATCAGAACCACATCAAAAAGCGGTTCCAGCATGGTCCTGAGGCCTTCAAGCATATCCTGATGGCGGTCGGCAATCAGCACACGGCTGACCGAACCTCCAATCTTTTTATCTGGCATGGGCACATCCCTCTTCTGGGTGGGTCATCAAGGGTAGTGTAGATTCGTTCTATAATTAGATACGCGATAAAGGCAGGTTTTCAACTGGTAGAATTACTGGTTTTTGGACATTGCATGGAAACTAGGAGTGTCTGGGATTCTCGTGGCGATTCACGTTGCCAAAGTTTATTCAGGTAAATAGACCGTTATTCCGGTTTTATAAGAAAAATCGGGTGGAAATAAAAATTCAGAACGGATCAGGCGCGCGAAGTTATTCGATATTTGATGGCAAACTGGACAAGTTCTGCAATTGTATGAATCCCCAAAGAATTCGATATATTGTTTTTATGAAACTCAACGGTTCTTGGGGAGATGTACAAGATCTCTCCCACCTCTTTAGCCGTTTTCCCCTCAACCAGAAACTGCAGAACTTCGATCTGCCGGGAAGAGAGCTTTGCCAAAGCCTCATTACGGATGTGTGATTCAGGCTCATTGCATATTCCAAGACCGCTTTCTATCAGCGGCGACACATACTTGCGGCCAGCAAAGATTTCCTGCAGTGCAATCAGCAGTTCGGTGGATGCCGAGTGTTTAAGAAGAAAGCCCACTGCCCCCACGGCCATGGCTTTTTCAATATAAGAAACTTCCGAGTGCATGGTCAAAAAGACAATTTTAACCTGAGCATCACTCTTTTTAATCCGGGTTGCCGCCTCAATCCCGTTGAGTAGTGGCATCGAAATATCAACAATGATCACATCCGGACGGTACTTTGCCGCCGCATCAATCAATTCGAGGCCGTTGGTCGCAACCCCGACCAGATCGTAGTCCGGCTCCAGGATATGGGCCAGTCCATCGGTGACAATTTTGTGATCATCAGCTAGCAGAACTCGCGGTTTCATGGGTGGGCCTTAAATAAAGAGAGTTTTCCATCGTTACCCGCAAGGGCTTATTCCTGAGCTGTCTGGGCCAGGGGTGCTATAACCTCGATACTTGTTCCCTTGCCTTCTTTCGTCTCAATTGTGAATTGACCGTCAATCAGCCTGACTCGTTCCCTGATACTGCTGAGCCCCAATCCTTCCTTATGTTTGATTTTTTCAGGGTCAAAACCGACACCCGTATCACGGATCATCAAGTGGAGATTCTCATCAGTTCTCTCCAAAAAGACATAGATATTACTGCCCTTGGCATGCTTGACGGCATTATTCAGACCCTCCTGAACAATCCGGTACATTGCCAGTGCAATATTAGAAGGAACAACTACCGGGACATCCTTTGTTTTAAAGATAACCGGCAAACCCATTCTCGAAGAAAAGTTGGTACATTCCGCTCGGACGGCCTCCTCCAGACCAAGATCTTCGAGTATCGAAGGATGCAGATTACGGGACAGTACGTGGACTTCTTCAGAGATGCGAATCAGCTGGTTTTTAATGTGGGATATGCCGGTCAAGGTGGGGGCAGACAATCCGGACTGTTTCTCAAGTCCTCCAGCCTCAATTGCCAGTACAGCCAATTTTTGTGTCAGGTTGTCATGAAGGTCACGGGCCAGACGGCGCAATTCATCTTCCTGTTTATTAATCAAACGACCAGCAAGCTTCTGTAGATCTTTTTTATTTAACAGCAATTCCTCTTCAAACCGTTTCTTCTCGGTGATATCGCGTGAATTTCCCCACAGCCTGTAAAGCAAACCATCTTCAAGGACAGGAGAAAAATTGTTCAGATAAACACCCTTTGTTCCGTTGCTATAAACTTCGGTCGTTTCAAGATCAGTGACATCAAACCTCACCGCCATTGCTTTTTTCAAGAATGTGAGGTTTTCAGGAATCGATCTCGGGAAAAAATCACCAAGCCGTACGCCAACCAGGTCCTCAACCTTCAAACCAACAAATTTTGCGTAAGCTTCATTGACTTCGGCAAGATAAGCATGTCGATAGAGCAGATCAATAATTTGCCCTTCGGGCAAATCGATGGGGACAGGTTCCTCCATCTCGACACAAAAAACTGCTTCTGAGCTGTTACGAATGAAGGCACGTAGACGTTCGTTTGTCTTTTGATCATCCTTATCAGTAGCCAAATCAGCGTACTTTGGAATCATGTATTCACCACGCCTAGACGCAAATTTTTACTATCCAAACAGCGGAAAACCTTCCACTCATCAGCAATTAGTAACCTATCAGGTTAATATTTTTTGTCAAACTTCCTGCTCGACAAAGCTAACGCAGTTGGTGTCTCAATTTAAATGATCAAAAACGTATCCAGCAAAGGTTATGGAGTGCATGCCCTTTTCGCCAAAAACGCCCCTGTAACCTTGGAGACACGCTGTTGGAAACGGGATGAGAAGGTTGGAGAAAGACTGATAAAAAACGGTCCAGCAAGAGTGGAGTTAAGGTATTTTGTGGTTTACAAGTCCGGAGATCGCCTACTTTGTGAAGCACCGGTTGACTTGGCACCACTGACATAAAAGGCCGGGATGCAGCGGTATATGGTGAAATTCGATGGGATTTTCAGTGGAAAGCTTTTGCGGATGCGGGATTGCTGAATTGATCGATATTAAACTGAGAGTTAAATCAGGTGTTAAGTAGTGCCAAAACAAGCGTTAGTCGAAAAACCCTCTCAGGGATAAATTTCTCGGTTGCTTTGGCACCACTCTCTACATCTCAGAAATCACAGGACAAGTGAGATTTGCCGAAAATCATATCTGAGACAATTTAAGAGACACCCGCCAAGCAGTATTAAAGTATGTATCAGCACTTTCAGCATAAGAGATGATGATTTATCGGTCATAATATGGACCTGACTTGACCAACATTTACTACGAACTCACTCAACGACTTCGGAAGTTTTCTGAATACAATCGAAAAGGATATTGTCTCTCCAGGTTTAAGGTTTGAAGCCATGGGTTTTTCCATCTTTTTCACAATTTCTGCAAACGATAATTTTTGCGCAGCTTCATCGCTGATCGGGTTTCCGCACACCGCCCCTTGCTTCAATAGCAAGGTTCCAGCTTTATCAAAAATACTCCCGTTGACCTTAATACTGACTTTTGGTTTGAGGTACTTGTTGGTGGCGGTTCCGTTGATAATAAAAAGTTCACCTTCGGTTTTATTTGGGATGAACTTCCCCTCCAATCCCGTCAGGAGAATAGACCCCGCTTTATTCTTCAGAAGAGCGTTCTTCCAATATTCCTCCATCTCCTTGAGATCGTTTTTTATCTTCAGTTCTGTGGCAGCCATTCTTTCTTTCTGTTCCCTGGCCACCTTTATCTTCTCAAGCTCGCTGATGATCTCTTTCGCGATGAATGTTTGAGGATATTTTTTGACGACTTCTCGCAGTGTTTCTTCGTATTCGACCTTATTATTGTCCAAGGCCTCTAACCGTGCTTGGTTATAAAGCCCAGTCGCTTCCTGCTCTGGGTTGGTGCAGCCGAACATCACCAAAAGGCACAAAACCAAGATGGTTAGTTTTTGTTTCATGGTCCCTCTCCTGTGGTAGGTAATAATAGCTGTCGCCCTTGTTCTCAAACATCCTAAGTTTAAAACAGAACAAAAGCAGTCAAACACGACTAGACCTGACTATGCCCGCCAGATCAAGCTAGAACACCCCCCCACCCTACTCAACCACAGCCATCTTGATATCCGATTGACAATGCTTGCACTTAATCGCTTCACTCTTAATCAGCTCGGCACACATCGGACACTTCTTCATGGCGCCGCTCTCTAAATTTTCTTTTTCGATTTGATTTTCATTACTCGGAAGCACCGCAGCCACGATTACCCCCAGCGGCCCCAGCAGCAAACCCATCAAGAAGAAGCCCCCGGCACTTCTTCCCTTACTCCCCGCAATAACCGAACAGATGAACCCGCAAACCAGCCAAACAATGAAGATTGTCAACATCCCCTCCTTAATGTTTTATCCGCCCTACTCTCCAACAACCCGAACCTTCGCCACACTGATCAGCCCATAGCCACGCGAGCGCTCGATCCCCATCACCCTGGTGATCAACCCATTGAATTTTGCCGACTCCACACTCACATCATCCAGCCCAAACCCCAGCAGCGCAAAACCTTGCACATATCCCGTCTTGCACGACCCACTCTCCGTGCAGATATCGAACTCAGCAGGCGAAAGGTTATCGGATGCAAAAAACGGCGAACATCCCGCCAGCAGCGATAGACACACCAGTGCCAGCAATGATTTACGCAACAGCAAGCCCTTACGCAAAGCCAGCAGCGCACCGATCAATCCGAAAGCCAGCGCCGAAGCCAGCATATTTAAGTGAGGATAAGGAATCATGCTGCCAGCGATACACAGCAGCAATAAAGGATAGAGATACTTACAAGTGATCGAGATTTTATCCGCGCGAGCCCGCCGAGCCGCATCATCCAAGGCACTGCGAAAAGCCGAGCTTATCAATGAGTTTTTACTTTGCTCCACCCTACCCCCAATTAAACAACAAGTTTCAGATGACGCTTGATTTCCGTAACGTCAACCTGGGCGCCCTCTTCTTCCGCGTAGATATCATACAACCGCACAATCAGCTTGGCCTTCGCCTCTGGGTCCAGCTTCACCTTCAACTCGCCCAGAGCACGCTCAACGCATACGATGAGTTCCTCCATCAGATCCCGATTAAAAACACCGGCAGGAAGCGCCTCGCGGGCCAGGTCATTATGCATTGGGCCTTCGCCGGTCAAGAGCCAGGTAGCAGAAAAACCCAACCGAACAAGCTTTTCGCATATCTCCATACCTGGTTTGCTTGAGCCCTCTTCATAATTCTGCCATGTGCGCGAATTCACTCCGATTAATAGCGAAATCTCTTTCTGCGTTTCCCGCCTGTCTTCTCGAATCTTTTTTAGACGTTCAGACGAAAGCATTTTCGTAATATCTCCAGGTCAGAGTTAGTCCACCGAACTCTGACCGAACTCTGACGTCACAAGCAACACGTCAGAGTTCGGCTTAAGTTATTATTTTTACGTACAAAAACTCATTTTTCACAAAAAAGACAAAGACGGTAAACAATGACGCATATTTTTTCGTTGACACGAAGAAAATTTCTTCGTAGTGTCAGTCTATAAATATTAACTCTCATAGACTCACAAAGGCCAAAAAAAGGAGCCTCAATGAACAACCTACAAACCTACCTAGAAATCAAAGGGCTCACCGCCGCCGATATCTCCGTCGGAACAAAATGTGGGTATCACAGCGTCCAAAAGAACATAAAGGGCGTCCGCAATAACCGTTTCGTGCGCGAAGCTATCGCAACATATCTAGACGTACCCTATACCCACATTTGGGGAGCCGCATCTGGTCGTCATATTCGTAAGATGATTTTGCAGGCCATCAAAGAGACTGCCAACCAGCGCGCCAGAGCAGAGCAACAGAGGCTCGAAAGAAAGTATCTCCCTCACGGTGATGCAATTCTAAAGGGCCACAAACAAGCCGTCAATGCCTAATATTTTTATGTCACTTAGACAGGTAGAAATCTACAGGGGGAATTCATGGCCAAACAAAAAGAGAATCCGAACCAGCTCAACCTGCTCGACTTGCTTGAGCACCAGGAGGCCGTTTTGAGAAGTACAAACGAACCCGGCAGTCTCAATATGCGCGCCGCCACCCGGCAGGCCCTCTGCGACTCGATCAAACAGTGTCCGCTTAACCGCTACGAAATAGCGGCAAAGATGAGCGAGCTGCTCGATCAAGAAGTCACCAAAGGCATGCTCGACACCTGGACCAGTGAAGCGAAAGAAGGGCACCGTTTCCCTCTCGAATATGCCACCGCATTCTGCAAGGTCACCGGCTGCACACGAGCGTTTGAGGTTAATACCCGCCCGGTCGGACTCTTCTGTGTAGAAAGCCCCGACGCCATCCGCGCCCAGCTGAGCCGCCTCGAAGAAAATCGAAAAAAGATTCAAGGCCAAGAAAACGAGATGAAGAAGCTACTGAGTCTGTTTGAGAAGCCCTGCGTTTGATTTTTAAATTGCCATCAGCGACCTACAAACACTGAGGATGCCATGACCACGTCACACGCCTACTACAGCGCCAAGGAACTAGCCGGATTACCAGGCATGCCGATGAGTGAAAGTGCAACTATCCGTCGCGCCAAGCGTAAAGGTTGGGATACAGGCAAACGTTCAGGTCGTGGTGGCGGTCTCGAATACGCCCTCGAAAGTCTCCCCCTCGCCACCCGCCAAGCTCTGGCCAAAAATCAGCCAGCACCCGCCACTGAAGCAGGCCAGGCCGGACAATCCGCAGGCAAAAAACTCGCCCTCACAGCAAAAACGCAACAACGCTCCACCTATCGCACCGCAGAAGAAGGTCTTAAAGCCGCCATCACCCTGAATGAGCGTGAGCAACAACGCGATCAAGCACGCAGCGCCATCCTGAATGATTGGCAAGCCTACCGCCGCACCAGCGGCGAAGCCATCAAACCAAGCATGGAATCCTACGCTATCTACTACAACGCCGGTGAGCGGATCGGCATGGAACATACCCGCACTATCGTACCCAAAGTGTCCCAGCGCACCCTGCTCCGCTGGCGCAAAGACCTCAAGACCAAGGGGCACCTGGGCGCGAACTTCGGTACCCGCAAAGGCAGCAGTAAAATCGACAGCCAACCCGAAGTTTCCGAATTTGTTCAAGCCATGATGACCAGCTACCCACACTGCCGAGCCAGTCAGGTTATCCAGACCCTACGCGCCCGCTTCGCCAAACGCACCGATATCGACCTGCCCTCCCAGGGCCGACTCAACACCTGGATGAATACCTGGAAAGAACAGAACGCCCAGGTGTTCGCCGCCATCACCAGCCCCGATGAATGGAAAAACAAGTTCATGGTCGCCTACGGCTCAATGTCCGAAGGAGTAGAACGCCTCAACCAACTATGGGAATTCGACGGCACCCCCGCCGACATCATGTTCATTGACGGCCGTCACAGCATCAACGGCGTGATCGATGTCTACAGCCGCCGCGCCAAAATGCTGATCACACCCACCGCCGTCGCCGCCGCCGTGGCTTCACTGCTGCGGCGCACCCTGCTTGACTGGGGCGTGCCCCAGGTCGCCAAAACCGACAACGGCAGCGACTACAAGGGTCATCACATGCGCCGGGTGTTTGAAATGCTCGATATCGAACAAGATTTCTGCCCGCCATTCTCCCCCTGGATGAAGCCACATATCGAACGCTTCTTCCGCAGCTTTTCGCACGACCTGGTCGAGCTGATGCCCGGCTTCATCGGCCACAACGTCGCCGACCGCAAGCAAATTGAAAACCGCAAACAGTTTTCCGATCGACTTTTCAAAAAGGATGAGGTCATCGAGGTCAACATGACCGCAGCCGAGTTCCAGCAGTTTGCCGATGAATGGTGCGAGAACATCTACCACCAGCGTAAGCACAGCGGTTTGAATGGCAAGTCACCCTTCCAGATGATGACCGAATCGACCCTGCCCCTGCAGCGCATCAGCGATCCGCGCGCCCTCGACCTGCTGCTCGCCGAAGCCCCCGGCAATCATGGCATCCGCACCGTCAGTAAAAACGGTATCCGCCTCGATCACGGGCTGTTTATTGCCCCCGAGCTTGAAACAGTTATCGGCCAGAAAGTACGGGTGCTCTATGACCCGGCCGATCTCGGTCGTATCCAGGTCTACGGTGGTCCTGATTTAAACGAATATATCTGTATCGGCGAATGCCCAGAGCGCACCGGGATGGATCGCGCAGAAGTGGCAGCCAGAGCCAAAGCCATGCAGAAACAGCGAATTCAGGAAGAACGACGCAGGCTCAAAGCAGCAGCCAAGGCAGTCGGTACCGACGATATCGTCAGTGAGATCCGCCATCAAGCCGCTGCCGATGCAGGCAAACTGATCAGCCTGCCGAAACGCAGCGAAGAATACACCAGCACCGCACTTGCGGCCGCCAGTGAAGCGGTCGAAGCCCTCAGCGAACCAGTGACCGCGCCCAAGGTCGAGCGAGTTGAAATGCTGCAGAAAGCGCTGATCCGGGCCAAGGCCGAGCAGGCCGCCTTTGACGCCGAACAACGAGAAGATAACACCAGAAAAATCAACGAATCACCAGCACAAGAATATGCCCGCTGGCAGAAGGTGGATAAGGCAATACAGAAGGGAGAACCAGTCAGTGAAGCCAACAGGTACTGGCATAAAACCTATCAGACTCATCCAGATTTCAGCACACAAAAGATGATGGCAGAAGACTTTGCCGACTTTTATCAGGTCCAGGCATAAGAAAAAGCCGTGCTCTAACACGGCTTTAACCGACCCCTTAACGGGGCCTTTTATGAAGAAGTACAGGAGGAAGTATGACCCACCCAGCACCCATCGTCAACACTGTCGCGCCGCTGGCCAATGTGGCTCGCTGCATGGCCACCCTGCAGCGAGCCATCGACCGGCCAGCACATCTGCCCGGCATGGTCGTTTTTCATGGGCCCAGCGGTTTCGGCAAAAGCACCGCCGCCGCCTACGTCCGCAACAAGCTCGATGCCATCTACGTCGAATGCAAAAGCACCTGGACCAAAAAGGCCCTGCTCACCGAGATCCTCTTCGAGATGGGCCTGCCGCCCGAAAAGACCATCTATTCAATGTTCAATCAGATCTGCGAATACCTGGGTTCAACCGGCCGCGCACTCATCATCGACGAAATGGATCACCTGGTCGAAAAGAAAGCGGTCGAGATCATCCGCGACATTTACGAAGGCAGCCAAGCGCCCATCCTGCTGATCGGCGAAGAACAGCTCCCCGCCAAACTTGAAAAATGGGAACGCTTCGCCGGGCGAATCCTCGACTGGAGCGCAGCACAAGCCGTCAGCATCGAAGACGTTGTCCACCTCGGACACCTCTACTGTCCCGGCCTGCAGATTGATGAAGATCTCCTGATTGAAGTCCACCAGCTCGCCAAGGGCAGCATCCGCCGGGTGTGCGTCAACCTGGCGCGCATCCAGGAAGAATCAAAGCGCATCGGCACGACCGAGATCAGCAAGGCCGATTGGGGTGCTCGGGCACTCTACACCGGCAAAGCCCCGGCGCGGAGGGCATAAAGAATGTCCCTTAAGCCAATCGACAAACGCACCCGGTTCGACACTCGTGACACCCTCTGGTCCGAGATCCGCACGCGTAAAACCTTCACCATCAGCGATCTATACGGCGCCACCCATCTGGCCCGGCAGTCGATCCGCCCCTTTGTAACCGGGCTGTGCAACGCCAAAATCGTCGAACAACGCGGCGAGCGCAGCATTAAGGGCAACGGCACCGACGCCGCCAAACTCTACCACCTGATCAAAGACGTCGGCACCATCACCCCACGCGTCCGTAAAGACGGCAGCATGGTTACCCAGGGCAACTCACGCCGCCAGATCTGGGCCACCATGCGCATCCTCGGCACCTTCACCTTCCGAGAGTTGGCTATCAACGCCAGCACCGAAGAATGCCCCGTCGACGCCAGCGAAGTCACCACATACTGCCAGGCACTCGCCAAGGCCGGATACCTCAAGGTGATATCGGGCGGCAACGGCACGATCCCAGCCACCTATCGCTTCCTTCACTACAAATACACCGGCCCCCGCCCGCCGCAGATCCAGCGCGTCAAGTCGGTCTACGATCCCAATCTCAAAAAGGTCGTCTGGGACAGTCTGGAGGGTCGCCATGACTGAATCCGATCGCATGCAACTGCTGCGCGCCAAGGTCGCCGAATCCAGCCAATCAAAGGTCGCCAAAGCCCTCGGTTACAAACCAGCCACCATCAGCCTGATCCTCTCAGACAACTACCCCGGCAGCCCGGTCACCGTGCTGCAAAAAGTCGCCGAAGTCTACGGCAGCGAAACCGTCCCATGTCCCCTACATGGGGAACTCAGCCTCGGCGCCTGCGCCGATCACCGCCGTCGCGCTCGCCCCGGCGGCAACCACGAACGCGTGCAGCAATACCGCGCCTGCAAAGCCTGTGAAAGGGGTCAATCATGAACATAATCCTCATCATCGCCAGTATCATTTTCGGACTCATCGGTGGCATCGCTCTGACCTGCCTGATCCTTTCCGGATGCAAACCTAATTCAAAACCAGCCAGTAACGGCATCCGTCTCTGGCGACCCAGCCGCCAACGCCGCGAAACACTCAAACGCGCCACCCAAAACGCCAAGTTAATGGTCGCAGGCGGCACAATCGATTTCCCAACAAGGAGAAGAGCATGACGACACAAGAAGGGTTTATGGAAAACGCCCAGGGCTCCCTGGTTCCCATATCCAAGGTCAAAGAGATCGACAAACTCCGTGACGACGTTGTAGACGAGATGATCACCAAAGCCAAAGACATGCACCAGCTGCTGGCCCACTTCAAACAAGACGCCCTCGACAGCGTGCAGGCCTTCGTCGAGCTCTCCGCCGAACGCTACGGCGCCAAGCTCGGCGGCAAAAAAGGCAACCTCACCCTGCGCAGCTTCAACGGCAAGGCCCGCGTCATGGTCGCCATCGCCGATCGCATCGCCTTCGACGAACGGCTCCAGATCGCCAAGTCCCTCATCGATGAGTGCATCCACCGCTGGAGCGAAGGCGGCAACGATAATATTCGCGTCCTGGTCAACGACGCCTTCCAGGTCGACCGCCAGGGCAACATCAACACCTCACGCATCCTCTCCCTGCGCCGTCTAGAGATCAAAGACGCCAAGTGGCACGAAGCCATGCGCGCCATCAGCGATAGCGTCACCGTCGCCAGCACCAAAGAGTATTTGAGATTTTATGTTCAGGATGAAGAAGGTGCCGAGTACCAGATCGCTCTCGATCTAGCTTCGGTTTAAGGAGGAACCATGTGCAATCAAAACAAACAACACCCAGAACTCGCCCAGATCAAAGAGCATCCCGACATCACCACCCTCGGCCAGCTGCGCGCCGCCACCGCCGCCCTGTCCGATGACACCCTGCTCACCGACAGCATGGGCGAGCCGGTCATGCTCACCATCTGCCCAGAACATGAGACCGACGGCAGCACCGCCGTCATCTACTAAATGCGAAACCGGATCTGCTTCAGTTAAGCAGATCCGGTCGTCCAGAACTGGCACCCTGGGCCTGATGAGCAGCCACCCTAATTACCGCAGCGGGTACCCTCCTGCCCGCTGCGGGTTTTTTAAATCAATGATTAACCAGGGATTTAAGCCATGGCTAAACAAAAACCAAATGATCGCTTCCCCCAGCAAGTCGAAGCGATCCAGATCCTCGAGCGCACCGACCTCCCCAACGATCAGGCCCTTATCCGCCTGGGCGTTACGGTCAGAGTGCCGATGAATACCTATCTGCGCTACCGGGGACAACCATCGCTCCTGGTCGACGTGGCCGGGATCAGCGAGGTCACAGATAAATGAGTCAGAACTACAGGATCGAAAACAGGCAGGAAAAATAAAAAGAGACCCAGCGCAGGAGGGGGTTTAGCGCCGGGTCTCTCGAGGTGGACCGTTTAAGGCCCCTCTGCTGCTCAACCTATAAAAGGTGACCCAATGAGTCAATCAAAAAACAATCGCAACGGCCTGCTCGCCAGAATCCACATTCTGGCCAACGAACTCGGCATGAACAAAGACGATTACCGCGACATGCTAGAAGACCGCACCGGCAAGCGCAGCGCTGGTGATCTTAACACCAGGCAGCTACTTAACACCGTCAATCATCTAAAAAACTTGATCGACGGTCCCACAAAACAACCGCTTGAACGCAACCCAGGCGAAAGTCCGCAGATGATGAAGATCAAGGCCATGCTCATGGCAGGGGGTAAATCAACCGCCTACGGCGACGGTATCGCCCGCAAGATCTGCAAAGTTGATCGCCTTGAATGGGTATCAGAAGAAGACCTTTACAAGATCATCACCGCCCTCAAGAAACAGGGCCAGCGGAAAAATTGGAACCACAATGATTAACCTCGCCGAAAAACGAAGCGGCCGCCAGGGTATGGAAGCCCTGCTCGAGATCGCGCGCATCGTTCAAGAGCAGCTACAGGCCGATGGCCTCCCCGCCGATCAGGCGCGCAAGGTTGCCCTGGCGGCCGCCGACCAGGTGCGGCAGAACTACGGCGGTACCGAGGTTTATATTCCCAAGGGGGTCGCCTTGGTACTTAGCGAGCGTGATCGGCAGATCTGGGATGAGTTTAATGGGGATAATTACTCTACCCTGGCGAAAAAGCACGACCGTACTGAACGCCAAATCCGCTATATCATTACCAGAGTGCGTGATGAGCAGGATGCTCGGGTGCAGATGAGGTTGTTTAATGAGAGTTGATCTGTAGAACTTGCTAATGGTATAACTCTCTCCGTTGATGTTGTTTATGGTGAGGGGCGAGGGGTTCTATGTAAAAGCCGCAATTCACCAGGAGGTGAAGATTGCGGCTTTTTTTGTACCTAAAAAGAAGAGCCTGTATTTATTGAGATTTTCAACTGACATCTGGTTACCGGATATCCAATATTCTGGTAACCGACTAATCCCTGTTAGGCAAAATCAAATTAAGGAGCCATAGATGGTGAAACTTGGATGGAATACTTTTATAGATAAAAATACGAAAAGAATTGCCTTTGCAGCAGCTGTTTCAGCGAACTTGCCTAAAGGTCTGGAGCTTGACAAGAATGGCAGAAAACTTCCAACTCCTTACGGGTTATTCTCTGAGTGGTGCAAAGCGTATCTTTCCGGGGAGTGGGCAACAACAAAAGTAAATGGTGGGTTTTTAATATGCGTTGCAACGAATGAAGACGCGAAAACCATCCAAGATGAATTCAAGGTCACTGGACAAGCTAGACGCACGCCCGCAGGAAAGGATACCCATCCTTTAGGCTATAGAGACTCACAATACGCTGCACTTGCGGGTGATCTTGGGTATGTTCTGTGAAAATGCCTAACCAGATCAACTTAAACGGAAAATACGTCTGCTTTTGGCCAAAAAACAAAATCTATAATTCCGGTGGGTCACGCAAGTTCGCGTTGCCGCCGCTTATCATGACGTTGTGTTTTTTAAATAAGGAGCATCACCCAAGACCATGAATGAATTACAGAGCTATGATGAAATTCTGCCGTATCTTCGTAAAAAACGAAGGAAAGCTCATTTGTTATTGGGCAATGGTTTCAGCATAGCTTATGACCATAAAATATTTTCCTACAATGCTCTACAGGGCTTTATTGAAGAAATTGAAGACGAGCTACTCTCGAAATTATTCGACATTGTGAAAACTAAAAACTTCGAACTGGTTATGCAGCAACTGGACAATTTCTATGAACTCATAGAAGCGTTTGGGTCTGACAAGAAATTGGGCAGAAAGGTTCAGGAGGCAAGCAAAAAGCTTAAAAGCTCTCTAATTGACGCAGTGCAGACTCTTCATCCCGAGCACGTTTTTAAGATCCCCGCAGAAGAAAGCGAGCAGTGCGCTCAATTCCTGGCTGAGTATCTTGATAATGGCGGGAATATATTTAGCTCAAATTACGACTTATTGTTGTATTGGGTATTGATGAGAAATAATTTACCGAATCATATTGATGGTTTCGGTCGTGATAAGGAAGATGAAGAGGAAGAGTTTACTCAAGATCCAGACTATTCGGAGCTAAGGTGGGGAAAATATAAAGACACCCAAAATATGCATCACCTCCATGGCACACTGCCAATATTTGACACAGGTATAGATATTGTTAAAGAAGAGTACGGCGGCGGCAAATACCTACTTGAAAACATTGAGGATAGACTAAATAACGATGAATATCCAATTTTCGTAGCATCAGGCGATAGTGACGATAAATTGAATCATATTTTACATAATAGGTATCTCACGCATTGCTACGAAGCACTTACAAAGATTGAAGGTTCATTAGTCACTTTTGGCTTCAATTTTGGTAAATATGATCATCACATTATTGACGCTATAAATATTGCGGCCAAACATGGAAAACGTGTAGGAAACAAATTATTCAGTGTCTATATAGGCGTTTATTCAGAAGATGACAAAAAGCATATTGAAAGCATAACAAAGTTGTTTAAATGTAAAGTAAATATGTTTAATGCTAAAACCGCAAAAGTTTGGCGGTAGACCCAAATACAACAAACTAATCAAGCGGACGAAAAATACAGGTGTTGTTCGTGAAAAGCAAAATCTAAAATTTCGATGGCAATCTAAAACATCACGTCGCCACCGCTTTTCACAGCCGTTAGACACACAAATTAAAAAGGAGAACTGCATGCCTACGACTCGCCCAAAAACATTCGGAATTGATTTTCGCTCTATTGGAGACAAAACAATCTCCAATGCCTTACTGATACTTACCAGAGAAATAAGTAAGCTACAGGAAGAAATCATTGATCTAAAATCGCGCCTTCCGAAAGAAGAATAGGAAGCAGTGCGTAGATACATATACTTTCCCGAATAGCACAGTGCTAAACGACACCGTTCCATCGAGCCCGTTTATCTTTAACGTTATACCGAAGAAATAAAAAATAATGAAATTAGACATTTACCAAATATTCAACAATCGCGAGATTTCAATCGGTATTTGGTTAATTGCTCTGTTCATTTGGATGATTTATAAAAAAGAAACTAGGGTAGCGCTTGGCCATTTAATCAAAACTTTTTTTGCATGGAAATTGACAATTTTTTACATGGCAATGCTTTTTTACATCGTAATAATTGTTTTCGCTCTTTATTCGATTGAAATTTGGAAGTGGTCACTCACAACAAGTACAATCCTATGGGTTGCATTTGGTGCTTTTTCAATGTTTATGAATTATGAAAAAGCGAATAATGAAAACTTCATTATTGAATCAATAAAAGACCAATTTAAAATTTTAGTTTTATTTGAATTTCTCACCAATTTTTATGTATTCAACCTTTGGGCTGAGCTAATAATTATACCGCTATCTGCGTTCATTGGTGGGATGCTAGCAATTTCCGAAACGAAAGAAGAATATGAGCCCGCCCAAAAAGCTCTAACCTTCATCCTTGCAACATTTGGTACTTTTACAATAATTTACGTTGCCTACATGGCATTCAACGACTTTTCCAATTTTGCTACGCTGGAAAATTTACGTAGCTTTATAGTTCCAACTTTATTGTCGTTGTCATTTTTGCCGTTCATCTATCTTGTAACATTGTCAATGAACTATGAAACACTGTTCACCAGGCTGAGCTTTATTTCCAAAGAAAAGCATGTAGTCAGTTATGCAAGAAAAAGGTTTATCCTCACATTTGGAATTAACCTAAAAAAACTCAATAAATGGTCAAAGGAAATGAATAAATACTACTTCGACACAACTGAAAGTGTTGATAAAGCCTTAAATTGTTTCGGAAATTAAAACAAAAAAAACGGGATAACAATCTAATTAACACGGTCGGAAAATACGTCAGGTTTGCAACCTTGCAAGCCTGACTCCGTAGATTATTTAAGTATTACTTAGGTACGAATGTATAAGCGGTTTAACTAGGATTATGGGAGTGTAATTCAAGACATGAAACATGCAATTGTTCACGTGGCTGATATTCATTATCGCAAAGATGCGCCTGAAGGCGCATCAAGTATCATAAAAGCCTTTGTAACGGATTTAGAGGAGCAAATAAAATCCCTTGCGGGCTACCAGCTCTCTATTGCCATGACGGGAGATATTGTTCAATCGGGCGCCGATATGGAATCATATGAGGCTGTCATTGCGGAACTCGACACTCGATTGGATGCCATGGGTATAACTAAGAATGATAGAGTAGTTGTTCCCGGAAATCATGATCTTGATCGGCAGCTCGTGGAAGACAATTACGATGATTATGTGAAACTCCATGATAAGCACACAGGAACAGAACCCGAATTCAATAATTTCATGTGCGCACACAACCGTCTACATGACAAGTTTGAGAACTATGAATTGTTCGTATCGGAGTTCGCAAAGCATGATGCCTTTTTTTCGCGTCTAGGTTGGGGTTATAATATTGATGACAATGTGGGGGTGTATTGCCTAAATTCTGCTCTATGTTCATTCGGGGGGGCGAGAGGGGTAGATGATGAAGAGAGGCTGGCAATATATACTCGCGGGTTAGTGGAGTGGTGTAACAATAAGACCACTTCCACCAACATACTGCTGCTACATCATCCTCTTGATCATTTGAATGCTTGGAGCAGAACGGAGTTGCAATCCATTATTGAGGAACATTTTTGCCTATGCTTGTCTGGCCATAATCATCTTCCGGCCGTATATCACAATAGAATTCCCCAGAACTCACTGATGTGCTCTGCTCCCCCGTTATTTAGTTGCAAACAAGACACTCTGGCATATTCCATAGTGCTCATTGAAAATAATGAACCGTCATACATCAAGTATAGAGAGTATAACGGAGGTAAATTTTTCCCGAGTTTGCGACTTGCCAAAACGGACGATGGCACTGTCAAGCTAGACAACACTTATCTTCACAGCCTTCAGCAATTAGAATTAAAACTGCAAAATGCACTGCAATCCTTTAAGGGCCAGCCCTACGTTTTCATAAAGCCAAAACTTTCTGAATCGCGAGAGCACAATGATAAAACTAATCTACTTGAAAGCCTTATCGACTCGCCTGACAATGCAATTATTGTTGCTCCCCCACAATTCGGTCTGACCTGCCTCTCTCTTTACATGCAGGTTGAGGCATTCAAGAAAAGAAGGAAATTTTGGATATATATCGACGCTACGCATGTAAAAACAAGAAATGTACTAAAAACCATAGAAGAAGAACTTCAGCGTTATAGCAAGGAAGACTCTGACATAGAATGCATAATGATTGATGGATGGGACAACTCTTTAGTCGATCATTCAAATATGATCAAGGTTATCGACGATGAATACGCCGACATTCCTTTGGTTCTACTCTCAAGTAAAACCGTATGCCTTGACTCTACATTTTCTCTCTCGAAAGTAAACAGGGATCTAAATGTACTTCACTTGCAGTCACTCACTCGAAGTTCTATGCGGGTTCTCGTATCGGGTTACAATGAAGAAAGGTCAGTCGGAAAAGAAGACGAAGTCCTTTCACATATGGTAAAGCATATGGAAACTATAAACATTCATAGAACCGCACTGAACTGCTTAACTTTATTAAGGGTGTTAGAAAGTAATTACAATGAAAAGGTGTTAAACAGGACGAAGCTTATGAAAGCAATCCTATTTGTTCTGTTTACTGATAACGAGAGCTTTTCATATTCAAATGAAAGACCTGAAGTTGATGAGTGTACCTACGTGCTGGGGCAATACTGCAAAGATCTCGTAATGCAATCAACTGGGAGTTTTGATGCGATCGAATTCGCTAATAAACTAAGAAAAATTTGCGATGAAAACCTCATGTCACTCGATGTTGATAGAATGATCGAAGTGCTAATTGATAATAATATTCTTGTCAGACACCAAAATATTTATGAGTTTAAGCATTCTTTTTGGATATTCTACTTTTCCGCTGAATACATGCGGCACGATGATGTGTTCAAAGATTACGTCCTGGGAAAACAGAAGTATATCAATTATCCTGAAATTATTGAATTCTATGCAGGCATAGATGGCAAGAGAGAAGATGCCGTAAAAATATTGTTGACTGACCTTAACAACTTGATTGATAAGGTTGGCGATAATATTGGCATTAAGGAGTCGTTCAATCCTCTATCAAGGTTCTTATGGAATCCCTCTGATGGGTTTATTAAAGAAGTAAGACATGAGATTTCCGAAAAGGTGGAATCGTCTAATTTGCCATCCGCATTAAAGGATAAGCATGCAGATAGCAACTATGCTTCTGAAGCACCCTATGATCAGAGTATCAACCAATTCCTAGATGACTATGCAGTGCGCAGCTTGTTGCAAAGCATTAAGGCGACCTCCAGAGCATTGCGCAATAGTACATTTATTAGTCGTGAACTGAAGCTTGATACTGCAAAAGCAATTTTTAGGGGATGGGAGGAGTTCTCAAAAGTAATTTTTTGGATTTCCCCATCACTTGCTCAGAAAGGTAGAGCAACACACGATGGGCTTAGTTTAGTACTGGCTAGTGGATTTTCTGAGGATGTGAAAGAGAGGTTCAAAGAAATCCTTATCGCTAACCCTCTGAATGTCGTTGCATTATTAAAAGATGATTTGTCTTCCAAAAAGATGGGCCCGCTTCTTTGCAAATTTCTTGCAGATAGTGACTCTGAAATACAAAAGCATCTCATCTCTATTTTCTTATTAGAAGAACGCCCCACCGATTGGGACAAACATTTACTTGACCACCTAAATCTTTTGCATCCTAGTTCTTTTTATCTTGGTAACCTTTTAAGCAATTTAAAGCAGGAAATTAAGACTGGATTCATAGAGAAACCCGAAGAAGCACAGTTGAAGAAACTTGTGGGTGCCGTTCTTGCGAAGCGACGCTATGCTGGTAAACTCACGGAGAAGAAACGGAAGGCAATTTCTGCTGGCATGATGATGAACAAGGAGAATGAGCTGCCCATAGATCAATTGCTTTCTAGTGTCACACCTAGACCCAGCCGAAGTCGTTGAAAGAAAAAAGAAACCCATTTTAAAATAAACCCTTTGAACAAAGGGTCATATCCTGACAACCCACAAAGCTGCTATCATTCGATATCAACAAAGGCCCCGACCACCCCGGACGGGGCCTTTGTTTTTCCTGAAGCACTTCAACTGAACATCCCCTCCCCCATCTAATATCCTGACCCCCGTAACGAACATTGCGCCGCCGGGCACCGCCCCGGCTTTCCACAGCCGACCATCTGGTCGGCTACACGCATACGGGGAATCCATGAAAAACAAAACTCGCATCCTGATCGATCCCGGCCATCCAGCCAAAGACAACCCAGGCGCTATTCACGAAGGTGTCTTTGAAGCCGACATCAACCTGCAAGTGGCTATCCGCCTCGGCGATAAGCTGGCCGCTGCCGGTTTTGCCGAACGCTACACCCGCAAAGACAGCCTCCCTGTCGAGCTTTACGACCGAGTCCACATCGAGCATCTAACCAAGCCAGATCTATTTATCAGCCTGCACTGCAACAGCTTCAGCTCCCCCGGTGTCCACGGGCTTGAGGTCTTCACCAGCGTCGGTCAAACCGCCGCTGATCAAGCGGCCACCTGCGTCAGCAAATGTCTGCAAAGGTCTTTCCCGGCCTCCAGCTTTCGCGCTGATCTGTCTGATGGTGACCCAGACAAAGAAGCGCACTTCTACGTGCTCGACAACACCCGCTGCGCTGCGATGCTGGTCGAGATGGGTTTTTTATCCAACCCCGCAGAGCGCGCCTGGCTCACCGATCCAGAAACCCAGGACGCCATTGCCGAGGCAATCTGCATCGCACTGATCGAGTGGAGAGACAACCGATGACCACCCGCGAATTCAGCCCAACACTACCGGTCAAACTGTTCGCCCCCAGCGACTATATCAAGTCGAGCAAACGGGTCCGTGCCCGTGTCGTTAACGGCTGCGGTACCGGCGGCTGGAAAGGCGCGCTGATTCCCGAGACTTTCTACGGCCTCAAGATCACCGCCGCCTGCAACATCCACGACTGGATGTACCTGCGCGGCCAGACCCCGGCCGACAAAGAAGAAGCCGATCGCGTTTTCTTGAATAACCTGCTGCGCCTGGTCAATTCCGGTAGCAGCTGGAGCTGGCTCAAGGCTCTGCGCCGCCGCCGGGCGCTCAAGTATTACCACGCTGTTCGTCTCGCCGGTGGTCCGGCTTTCTGGGATGGCAAGAACGATCCCGACACCCAGATCTCAGCCGACCTGGCCGAGGTCAAAGAGGAGGATAAACGATGACCCGATTCGCCCTGTTACTGGTCGCCCTGTCAATTGCCGTGTCCGTTGGCTTCGGCTGCAGTGGCATCACCAAGATCTTCGAGAAACATGATGTCGCGCTCGAACTGGTGGTCCGCGCCACCGCCGGGCGCATCTTGACCGAAAATCCACACTGGGTGGTCCCGGCCCAGCTGATCACCGCCGAAGCCTTGACCCTGATCGATGACGATCCCCTGGTCTCATTGGCCGAACTTGAACAAAGCATCGTCGCCCGGATCAACTGGAACAAGCTGACTCCTGAAGAGCAAGCCTTACTCAGGGTACTGATCAGCGGAGTCCGACAGGATCTCGAAGAACATTTTCGACAACAAGGCATAAGCGATCCCTCGGGTGCTGCCGTTCGCGCCGCCCAGATCCTCAACTGGATCAATCAGAGCGCCACTCTGCGGATGAGCAGCAACGTCGTCAACTGGTCATCGCTGCAGACCTATGCCAGGGGAACACAGGTTATGCCTTGGGCCGGGGGCTGCGGTGCCTGATTTCACCGACCGCGTGCAAGACGCCACCGAGCTGTTCAACTCGTTGGCTCTGGCCGATGCTACGCGCGGATCAGCGCCGAAGCCCAGCCGCCAAGACTGTCTCGACTGCGAAGAGCCGATACCCGAAGCACGCCGCGAAGCGCAGCCTGGCTGCGAACGTTGCTTGGCATGTCAAACAGACCTTGAAAATATCACCGACAACTGGAGGCCCCTTTGACACCACAGCCACTCGATTACAACGCCTGGAAGTTCTGGCTCGACATCGCTCAACTGATCGGACTGATTGTCATCGGTCTTTATACCTGGTGGGCGAACCGTGAAAAGGTCAACTCCAAAAGGTTCAAGACCCTTGAAACTAAAGTTGGCGACCGAGTCACCAAAGTCGCTCTCGATGCGATCGAAAAAGAACGAGAAGAGCGGTGCGAACGCCACCGGGAAAGAACCGGCAGCATCGAAGGTGAAATGAAGGGGTTTAAGGCTGACCTGAAGCACTTGCCAACGAAGGACGATATCGGTCGGGTTCACGCCCGTATGGACACCGTCGCCAGCGAGATCGATCAAGCCGTCGGTGAGTTAAGAGCGACAACCCGCCAAGTCAACCTGGTTCTTGAATCACTATTACAGAGGGATAAACGATGAATTTCAGCGCACTACTCGATGAAGACCAGCGCCTGGTCATTCTGCGTGCCCTTGCCGCCGACAACGGTTTTGAGCACAACGAAAGCATCCTGCATAGCATCCTCGCTGAGTTCGGTCACAAGGTCGGCCGCGACAAGGTCCGCACCCTGATCAGCTGGCTCAAGGATCAAGGGCTGGTTACCGTCCGCACCGCTGGCAGCACCATGATCCCGCGCATCACTCAGGCCGGGCTCGATGCCGCCAACGGCGCAACCAACATCCCCGGCGTCAAGCGCCCCTCTCCAGGGATGGGCTGATGAGCAACCAGCAATCGAGCATCGATCTACTACCCGACTTGGTCCGCGAGAAACTGAACGCGATGCTTGACGATCGCAAGATCACTCAAAAAGACGCTGTCGAGCGGATCAACGTCATCCTGGCTGAGATGAAAGCCACTGGCGAACTCGATGATGCCAGCCCGGAAAAACTTAGCAAAAGCTCGGTCAATCGCTATGACATGCAGATGCGCGAAGTCGGAGCCAAGTTGCGCCAGTCGCGTGAGGTCGCGGACCGCTGGATCAGAAATCTAGGCGCTGCACCACAAGGGCAGATCGGCAACCTGATCAACGAAATGCTCCGCACCGTAGCCTTTGATCTAACTCTCCACGCAGGAGAAGAAGGCATTACAGCCGAAAACGCACCCGCCATCGCCGGAATAGGCAAAGACCTTTCGCTGATGATGATGCGGCTTGAAAAAGCCGCCAACCTCAACGTCGAACGTGAAAAAGAGATCCGTAAGCAGGCCTTGGCCGATGCTGCCGACACTGTTGAAGAAGCCGCCCGTCAGATGGGCCAAAGCGAAGAAGACGCCATGTTCTGGCGCAAGAAAGTCTTGGGAGCTGGTTAATTGAATAAAACGACCAAACAACCAGGCGACGTTATTCGCATCCTCGATCATGAGGAGCTGCCAGCAAGCGTGCGCGATCTCCCCCAGGGGGATAATCCGCTGGCCGATGGTGTGCTGATGCGGCACCAGCGTCAGTGGATCAAGCTGATTCACGAAGAAGACCTGTGTATCGCCGAAAAAGGCCGCCGGACCGGGATCACCTACGCCACCGCGCTGGACGATGCCATCACCGCATCCACCTCGAAGAGAGCTGGCGGCGACAACATCTACTACGTCGGCGACACCAAGGAGAAGGGTCTCGAATTCATCGGCTACTGCGCCCACATGGCCAAGGTTATGGCCAGCGCCATGGCCGACAACTGGAACGGTATCGAAGTCTTTCTGTTCGAGGATCAACAAGACGATGGAAGCAGCAAGCACATCACCAGCTATCGCATCCGCTTCGCTTCCGGGTTTCAGATCGTCGCCCTGTCGAGCAACCCGGCCAACATTCGCGGACTACAGGGCATCGTCAATATCGACGAAGCGGCCTTCCATAAAGATGTTCAGGGTGTGATCGACTCGGCCGTAGCGCTGCTGATCTGGGGCGGCAAAATCCGCATTATCAGCACGCACAACACCGATAAAAGCCCCTTTAATCAGTTAATTAAAGACAGCCGGGCCGGACTCTTTCCGTTCAAAGTTTTACGGGTCACCTTTGACGATGCTGTCAATAACGGCCTCTTCGAGCGGGTCTGCCTGGTGCGCGGCTGGGCAGCAACCCCCGAAGCCAAGCAAGCCTGGTACGACAAAATCCGCAGGGCCTACGGCACCAACACAGCAGCGATGAAGGAAGAGCTTGACGCCATCCCTCGTGAAGGCAGCGGCGTGGCGATCCCCAGCATCTATATCGAGCAGTGCATGCACGAACCCCGGCCGGTTCTGCGGCTGGCACTCGAAAAAGAGTTCGTCCTGCGTAGCACCAGCTACCGCGAAAGCTACGCCGACGATTGGATTCGCAATCACCTGGCTCCGCTGTGCGAACAGCTCAACCCAAAACTTGAGCATGTATTCGGTAGTGACTACGCCCGCCACGCCGACTTCGCTGTCTTCGGACCTGGAGCGATCCAGCAGGATCTGGTCCGCAAAGTGCCCTTCCTGGTCGAGATGCACAACGTCCCGACCAAGCAGCAAGAGCAGATCCTCTGGTACATGATTCGTCATCTGCCGTGCTTCCGCTGTGGGGCGATGGACGCCACCGGCAACGGCCAGGCCCTGGCCGAATATACCGCCGATGAGTTCGGTCACGATCTCATTCATCAGGTCACTCTCAGCGAGGCTTGGTACCGCGACAACATGGGCAGCTTCGAAGACGCCTGGCGCGATCGCATGCTCGATGTTCCAAAAGATGCCGACGTGCTCAACGACATGCGAATGCTGGAGAGGATCAACGGCATCATCAAACTGCCGCATCTCACGCAAAAAGACACCAAAAACAGCAAGCTCAAACGGCACGGCGATAGCGCCATCACTCTAGCCCTGCTCTGGTTCGCCAGTCAGCAGGACATGCTCGACACAACCATCCTCTCCGGTGGAGTTCGAGAAACCTCCACCATGTTCCAGGGATATTGATTATGACTGATGGCATCTGGACCGGACCCAATCAATTTCAAAGCTTTGGCGAGACTGTCGATCGCGCAGCCTTAAGCGAAGAGATCGCCAGCCGCAGCGCCGCCTGGGACTGGAGCGGTCTGCTCGGCCTGCTCCCCGATCCAGATCCGGTATTGCAATCCCTCGGTGATGGCGTCGAGGTGTTAGAACGCCTCACCGCCGATGGTCATCTATGCAGCGTCATCCAGACCCGCCAGCTCGGCACCCTCAAGAAAGAATTCGCGTTCCAGCCCTACAGCCTCATGGGTGAAAAGCCCTCCCCGGCCGCCGTCAAACTGAGCAATCAACTGGCCGAAGATCTGGAACGGGTCGATCTCTACTCTCTTGTCTCCGGCATTCTCGATGCGCCGCTCTATGGCCTGACCCCGATCGAAATCAAGTGGCAACCCGGCAAAGGTCGGGCGCAGATCAAAGACCTCGAAGTAAAACCGGCGCGCTGGTTCGGCTTCAACGAGGAGAACGAATCGCGCTTTATCAGCACCAATAACCCCTGGGACGGTGAAGAACTGCCTTTCGGCAAGTTCGTCTTTGCCCGGCATTTTCCGACCTATGACAACCCTTATGGCCTGCGCCTGCTCAGTCGATGCTTCTGGCCGACCGTCTTTAAAAAAGGCGGCTACAAGTTCTGGGTCACCCTGGCAGAAAAATATGGCATGCCGTTCCTGGTCGGTCAGTACGCCAAGGGAACCAGCCCGCTTGAACAGCAAACCATGCTCAGCAACCTCGGCAAGATGGTACGCGATGCGGTAGCGGTCATCCCCCAGGGTGGCTCGGTCGAAATCCTCGAATCGAAAGGCAGCGGCAAGGTCGAGATCCATGCTGGCTTGATCAACGAGATGAATGGCGAGATGAGTAAGGTCATCATGGGCCAGACTCTCACCGCCGATGTCAGTGACAAGGGCGGAAGTTACGCCGCTGGCAAGGTGCACGAAGGTGTGCTTGGCGATTATCGCGCCGCTGATCAAAAGCTGGTCAAAACCGCCATGGAAGAGATCGCCTGGATCTATGGCCAGGTCAACGCACCCGGTGTACCGACACCAAAATTCACTTGGCACGAAGAAGACGACCCTAAGATTGAATTTTCAGAACGGGACAAAAACCTTAACGAAGGTGGCGTCAGGCTGACCAAGAGCTACTACAAGCGGACCTACAACTTACAAGATGGTGATTTTGAACTGTCAACGCCGCCCAGGCAGCCAGAAGAAACAGAGTTTGCCGAAGCGGCCGCCAAACCGGAGACCACCGACCTCATCGCCGCCAGGCTCGGCCTCGAACAACAAGCCGCCGTCGACGCCGCCGCCGACGCCTACAGCAACGAAGAGCTGCAGCAGCAGATCGAGCCGATCCTGCAACCGATCATCGACCTGCTCAATCAGGGCGAAAGTTATGAAGCGATCTTGGAGTCGCTCTCAAACGCCGATCCGCTACTCGATACCAAGCAACTCGAAGACCTGTTGACCCGCGCTATCTTCGCCGCCGAAATGTTCGCCAGGCTAACCGCCCAGGAGAACCCCGATGCTTGAGCTGGCAGTCATCATGAAGCTGCCCCCTGAAGAGGCGATCAAATACCTCACCGCCAAGGGCTACAAGATCAGCTTCGATTGGCACGAGGTGCTGCAGGGTGCGCACCGCAATGCGTTCACCGTCGCCAAGGCGATGCGCGGCGACGTGCTCAAGGATATTCGCGACGCAGTCGAGCTGGCGCTTAGCGAAGGGCAAACGCTGAACGAGTTTCGCACGCAGCTGACGCCCAAGCTCAAAGCCAAAGGCTGGTGGGGCAAGGTTCCCGATCCTAACTTCGAGCCAGGGCTAAATGTGCCGATGATCCAGCTCGGATCACCGCGCCGCCTCAAGACGATCTACCGCACCAACCTGCAGACCAGCTACATGGCGGGCCGCTGGAGCACTCAGGTCGAAGGACAGGCCGACCGGCCATTTCTGCAGTACATCGCCGTGCTCGACAGCCGAACTCGCGTGGCGCATCAGGCACTCGACGGCAAGGTCTACCCAATAGGCGACCCCTTCTGGAAAGACTTCTACCCGCCCAACGGCTGGGGCTGCCGCTGCCGGGTCCGCGCCTTAAGTGAAGAGAACGTCGCCGCTCGCGGTCTGGTTGTCGGTGATTCAGCTGGCCAGATTATTCACCAGGACAAACTCATCAGCGAATCGACCGGCGAGATGATCCCTGTCTCCAAGATCGATCTGCTCGATCCACGCAGCGGCAAGCAGGTCAGCGTCGCGCCAGATATCGGCTGGTCCTACAACCCCGGCACGACAGACTGGCAGGGCAACAAGTTATGAGCACTGGAGGGGATCACATCAAGATCAGCATCCACGATCAACAGCTTAGGGCCCTACTCGATCAACTCGAAGCCCGGCTCAAGAACCCGCACCTGCTCATGCGCAAGATTGCAGGCATCCTGATGGACGAAGTCGAAGAGAACTTCGCCACGGAAGGCAAGAACAACGGCGCAAAGTGGGAAAGCCTGAGCAAGAAGACCATCAAGCAGCGTGAGGCCAAGGGCTACTGGCCCGGCAAGATCCTGCAGCAGCGCGGTGAACTCGCCGCCACTGTCACCAGCAAGAGCGACGCGTCACGCGCCATCGTCGGCAGTAACAAGCGCTACGCCGCGATTCACCAGCTCGGTGGCAAGGCAGGCAGAGGCCGCAAGGTCGAGATCCCGGCGCGCGATTACTTAAGCCCAAGTACGGGCGGCATCAACCAGGTCAAGCGTGCCGTGGTGAATTTCATAGAAGGGCGCTAGGCGCGATCGACAGCCCTGATACGGACTAAGGGTGCCTGAAAACGAGATCGACGATTCTGGGCGAATCTAAACGGGGTTTAAACAGGGTTTTCAAGCCCAACACAGACGGAGAAGCCAGATGAGCAAATGGATAGAGATTTTTCGAGCAGGGACTCACACCGACAGCAACGGTCGCCAACGGACCTGGACCCGCGCCGATCTGGATAAGACGGTTGCCAGTTACGATCCCGAGCATAACGAAGCGCCAGTGGTGATCGGTCACCCAAAAAACAATGGCCCTGCTTACGGCTGGGTTGAAGGTGTAAAGCGGGTAGGAGATCTGCTGGTTGCCAAACTCAAACAGGTCGAGCCGCAGTTCGCCGAACTGGTGACAGCCGGTCGCTACAAAAAACGTTCGGCCAGCTTCTATGCCGACGGCAGTTTGCGTCACATCGGTTTTCTCGGTGCAGCGCCACCAGCCATCAAAGGATTGAAAGACTTCGCCTTCAATGAAGACGCCGAGTTCGAAGAGTATCAGCAACCAATTACAGAGGAGAACGATGAGATGACCAAGGAAGAGTTTGAGAAAAAACTGAAAGAGGAGCAGCAAAAGACTGCTGCAGCACTCAAGCAGGCGGCAGATTTCAAGGAAGAACTCGCCACCAGTAACGCGAATTTCAGCGCTGCGACCACCGCCAGCAGAAAGAAGGCGATCACCGACTTCATCGAAGCTGGCATTAAAGAAGGCAAGCTGCTCCCGGCCTGGAAAGATCAGGGCCTGGCTGAGTTCATGACCGCGCTTGAAGAAAACGAAGGCGAGTATGAATTCAACGAAGGCAAAAAACAGAGCCCGGCCACATTCTTCCGCGAGTTCCTCGAAAGCTTCAGCGCCCATCCTCTGTTTAAAGAGATGGTCAAACCGGTGAACGAGAAGAACACGCAGGATGCCGAATTCGAAGAGGCCGACAAGCTCGGCGACGAGATCGCGGCCTATGTCGGTGGCGGCAGCGAATAACATAAACCTTCATACAGGAGATTAACTATGACTACTGAACTAACCCTGGTTCAAAAGGATTTGATCGCAGACGACAGCTACGGTCCTGTGCACAAAAAGCAGACTGTCGTCGCCGGTGCCGACCTGGTCGCCGGTACCATCGTCGGTCGCGTCACTGCCAGCCGCAAGGTAGCGGCCTACGCCGCCGGTAACGTCGACGGTTCCGAAGTCGCTATCGGAGTCCTGCTCGAAGATGCCGACGCGGCCGCCGCCGACGTCGAAGCTGTTATCGGGATGCCTGGCGTTTACAACCAGCGCAACATGACCGGCCTCGATCAGGCCGCCGAAGATGCTCTCGAGGCACGCGGCATCATCTTTATCTAAACCAGACACCAAACCCTAACGGAGGAACCATCATGCAAAAACATTTTTCAACCCTCGGTATCTGGCTGATGCTCTTTGCCGCCGCCATTGCCCTCTTCCCGGCAACCCTGCTTGCCGCAACCCCTGCAGATGCTGATCTGACCTGGCCGATGCTCGGTGTGGCCGGAACCGTCAATGCCATTTTCCAAAACCGCGTCCTGACTGCTGCCGTAAACAAGATGCGGCCGGTCAAAACTCACGTCCTCGATCTGATCTTCGGGCGCAAGAAGCGCCAGCTCTCCGGTCTCTTTGCCTGGGATATCAAGTCAAGCTCCGAACGCCTGCTCAAGAACATTCGCGTTTCAGAGGCCGCCCAGGTCACCGACAAGACCGGACGCAAAACCGTGACCTGCCAGGCTCCGCGATTTGCGGAAAAGCGCCATATCTCAGCGGCCGATCTCGAATCGATGCGCGCCTTTGGTGAGCAGGCCGCTCCAGAATTGATGAAAGAGCGGCTTGCCGATGAGCAGTTCGATATGCGGATGGATGTCGACCGCACCCGTGAATTCATGGCGATCAAGGCCCTCTCCGGTCAGGTTGTCGACGAAAGCGGCGCTGTGATCGTCGATTACAACTTCCCGGCCGCGCAGAAACCGGTGCTGGCCGGAACGGCCAAATGGACCGATGCCGCAAGTAATCCGGTCAAGAATATTCGCTCCTGGAAGAAATATATCGGCGATCGGGTCGGCGTCGACAAGTACGTCGCGATCTGCGGCAGTAAGGCGATGGACGCACTGATCGAAAACCCGGCAGCCCTCGAACTCCTCAAGTACAACGCCGGTAAGCAGCTGGCCGATGAAGGCCGGATCGCATTTTTGGCAGGCTGCGCCATTGAAGAGTATTACGGCACCTATAAGGACGCCGCCGGTGTTCGCCAGCAGCTGATCCCCGACAACGTCTTTGCCATCGTCGGCATCGCGTCTGATAACGCCGCCGAGCTCTACGCTCCAGTCGTCGATCTCAAGGCTGCAGGCGGAGTCGGTAAAGGCAAAGCCGCCGATCTCTTCTTCTCCAAATCCTGGGAAGTTGAAGATCCATCCGGACGCTGGGTCAAGGTTGAATCGCGCCCGCTGCCGGTCCTCTTCCAACCCGAGTGTGTCATCTGGATCGAGGTCTGCGACGCCTGATTTTGAATAGTTAATGCGACAGCCTCGGAGGCTGTCGCCCTCACTCAGGAGAAGCTACATGGATTGCAAAGTGAACCCCGGTCGCAGCGTGCAGACCGACAAGCTTTATTTGCCCGGTGAAACCCTCGAACTGAAAGAGGGTGAAGCGAAAAAGCTGCAAAAACGCGGCATCGTCTCAATCGTTACAAAAACAACCAGCGCGGCGAGTGGTAGCGGATCTTCCGACCGACCCAACGCCAAGGATTCAATCAAGCTGACCGAAGATGCCGAAACCCTCGCAGCTCTCGATGCGCTGGCTGTAGATGAAGAGCGAACCACCGTGATCGCGGCCATCGACAAACGTCGTGAAGAACTGACCCCCGCAGAATAACCACTAACCGCCGGGGCGGTGATCCGCCCCGGCCATAGCTTAACCATCACCAAAATGGAGTAGGCATGTATTGCACGCAGGACGACATTATCAAGGGCGGAATCCCCGAGGATGACCTGATCCAGCTGACCGACAACGACAACCTGGGCGTGGTCGATAGCGAGGTGGTTGGCAAAGCCATCTCGCTGCAGGATGAGTTGATCGACGGGTATCTACGCAGTCGTTACACCCTGCCGCTCAACCCGGTACCGGGCCTGCTCAACGGCATCGCCATTGCCCTCTGCTCTCAGGCGCTGTATCGCCTTCGGCCGCATCTGGAAACACCAGATTCAATCAACTCCGCCGCTGCTGAAGCCCGCAAGCAACTGGGCCAGATTCAGTCTGGCGCGATACGGCTCGATATCGCCGAAGTCGCCGAAGCGTCCAGCGAAAGCTTCCAGGTGACAGCTCCAGACAGAACCTTCGGCTCAGATGTATTGGACAGGTACTAAACCATGGATACAACCGCGCTCGAAGATGCCCTGATCGCAGCAGTTACGGCTCTGAATATGTTCGGCAAGATTCAAAGCGCCGGTCGTGACGGCGACTTCAACCCAATGAAATATCCGGCCGCTGCCGCCTGCTTTATGAGTGATGAGACCGCCGCCGCCAGCCCGCGCCTGCTGACCGACGCCAAGTTCGCCGTCTTTATAAAAGACAAGAATCTGGTCAGTGAAAAAGCCGCAGCCCAGGGGATCTACTCTCTGCTCGATCAGGTGCGCGATGCGATCCACGGCAACACCCTGGGACAAGATGACATCGAGCCCTTCTATATTCGTGGTCGGGATCTCATCGATTACGACAAAGGAATCATCAGCTATCAACTGACCTTCACCTGCCGCGTGACCGGCCAGGTGGTCAACGCCTAACAAGGAGACGCCATGCGCAAGCCAGGCAGCACCATCATCGACGGTAAAAAGAAACCCGTCGCCGGACCGGATAACCGCAAGCCGTTGTCTGATCATAACGACGTCGAAGCCAAGCGTGCCGCACAGGCATCGAATCAGGAGAACAGGGAGGTAGGCAGTGAATAAGAATAGAGCGGTCTTACTGGCCAAACTTGAAGCCGGAGGCTACGGCGTCGACCCGACCCCGACCACTGCCGCCAACGCGATCTTCTGCGAAGAGCCCGATATCGAACCGCTCGTCAAGACCTTAGAGCGTAACCAGGTGCGCCAGTCATACGGCAACGTGCTGCCGATCCGCGTTGGCGAGGGGATGAAGATCACCTTCAAAACCGAACTCGCAGGATCTGGCGCTTTAGGCACTGCCCCGCACATCGGGCCACTGCTGCGGGCCTGCAACCTGGTCGAAACCATCAACGCCGGGGTCAGCGTCGTTTACGACCCAACCTCAGACGGCGACGCTGGTGAGTCGATCACGATCTGGTTCTACCGCCACAACCTGCTGCATCAGATCACCGGCTGTAGAGGCACGGTCAAGCTGGAGACCAAGACCAACGAACTCGGCAAGCTCAGCTTCGAGTTCACCGGGCTCTATGCCGGGCCGATCGATGCCACTTTGCCGAGCGATCCGATCTACCCGACGGTCAAGCCTTCGCCATTCCGCAGCGCCTCGCTCGCCATCGACGGCTATGCCGCAGTAGTCGACGCCTTCAGCCTCGATCTGGCCAACAGCATCAGCAGCCGACCTGATTGCAACAGCGCGACCGGCATCCTCGAATACTATGTGTCACACCGCAAGGTCTCCGGCGAGATCGACCCCGAGGCGGTCGCCCTGGCCACCAAAGATTTCTGGGCGTTATGGGAGGCCAGCACCGCCGTCGCCTTCACCGCCACCATCGGTCAGGTCGCCGCCAACCGTTGTGTCGTTGCAGGTCCGAAAGTCGTGATCGACGATCTCAAGTACGCCGACCGTGACAACCGCCTCACCTACGCCATGCCGCTGATGTTCACCCCCAATGCGGGCGATGACGAGGTCAGCTTCACCTTCAATTAATCAGTTATTAACCGCCCGTTAAATCTGGGCTAAATAGGGGTTCAATATGCGCGACCTGACATCTGTAAAAAACTCCATGTTTGTGGCCGACACCATCGGCGGCGGTTACGTCGAATTCACTTACCGTCTGCCGACCACCGAAGAGCGGCTCGCCTTTCGCCAGGCTTGCCTGGTTCAGGTTGAAGACGAAGTCAAATTCGAGCCCTTCACCGCGCGTCTTGAGTTTGGTCTCAAGGTCTTGACCGGATTCACCGAAGGCTACTTCACCGACAACGACAAGCCGATCAGCATCAACCAGGACAACTGGAAGGAGCTGATCAAAGCGACCGCATCAGACCTGATCGAAGCTCTCGGCATGGGTGTCTTTGAGGGCGCCAGGTTGCTCGGCCCAAAGGCCCCGCAAGTTGAGAAGACCAAGGCCAAGCCAGCATCACCTGAGATCGCGGAGCCGTCCGCCCCTTTAGCGACCAGCTCCGACACCTGAGAGAGCGCTGCACGTCGGAGAAGAAAAAAAAGTGTTCAGCCTCGGCAGGTCCGCACCTCGCAGCCATGTGCCAGACCTGCCCCCATCATCGGCCATACCAACCGACGGTCTGGTTCAGTCACATTTGGAACCTCTACCAGCTGCAGCAGGGCGGCTACCCGTTTGAAAAGAACGATCTGGAGCTGACCGAATGGCTGGCCCTGGCTGAGATGCAACAAGCAATCGACACACCACCGGAGACGCCGACGACCCCATGAGCAACAAAGCCGAAATCATCATCAGACTCGACGCCCAGGGCCAACGCGAAGTGCAGGCCGCTTTGGGTGGCGTGCGTAAAGAGTCGAACCAGCTGAACGGCTCGGTCGGCAGCTTGGATAAATCGGTCGGTGGGCTCGACAAGTCGATGGTCGGGCTGGGGATCGGTCTCGGCGTGCTCGCTGTCGGAATAAAAAAGCTCGGCAGTGATGTGCTTGATACTGGTGCCGAGTTTCAGAAGTTCGACGCCATGCTTGAAACCGCAACCGGCTCGGCCAAGGGCGCTGCGGAAGCGATGACACTGGTCCTCGATATTGCCGACGATGCGCCGTTCACCGTCTCTGAAATGACCAACTCGTTCATCAAGCTGCAAAACCTCGGCATCGTTCCGACCGAGCGCAAGCTGGTCAGCTTCGGCAATACCGCCGCCGGTATGGGTAAAGATCTCGACCAACTCATTGAGGCGGTAGCCGATGCCTCGGTTGGTGAGATGGAGCGCCTGAAAGAATTCGGCATCAAGGCCAGCAAGCAAGGCGACCAGATCACCTTCACCTTCCGGGGAGTCAAAACCACGGTCAAGGCCGAATCTGAACAGATCGTCGGTTACCTGACGAAACTGGGCGAGGTCCAGTTTGCCGGTGCCATGGCTAAACAGATGAAAACGCTTAACGGTGCCAATAGTAACTTCGCCGACAGCTGGGATTATCTGATGGTCTCCCTGGGCAAGACCGGACCGATCGAGGCCGCGACCGATAGCATTAACTCCCTGGGCGGTTCAGTCCGCAACTTTGCCCGCTCGCTTGAGCTACTTCAAGCCTACCGTGACGGCAAGATCGGCTTCTGGGATTTTCTCACCGCCAACCCGGAAGAGGCCAAAGCGCTCGCCGAGCACGCCAGAACTATCGACGGCGAGCTGAGCAAACTACAGCAGACGGTCGATGAGATGCTGGCCCACAAGCAGGGTAACCTCTGGTGGTCAAGTGCCGATGAGGCCGGACTGAAAAAAGCCAAGAACGCCCTCAAATGGTACGAACTGTCGGTCGGCGATATCGATCGCCTCAAGAACGCCGCACTGCACAATGCCGCTCAAAACACCGACCCCGCCGCAGATGCTCGCGCAAACTACAGCCCCGATGCTGGCATGGTCCAGATGGGAATCGCTGCAGGCAACGCCACCGAAGACGATATCTGGCTCAAGCGTCTCGGTCTCGATGCTGCCTCGATCGAACGCGCCAAGACCGCAAAATTTGAACTCAATGAATGGTTCCGCCAGCAAGATCTGGTGCTGGATACCGCCGAGATGGACGCGAACGCCGCGCAACTTCAGCAGCGTCAGACCTTTATCGATGCCGAGATCCAGCAAGAGATAACCAAAGCCGAACGGCTGGGCGAGATCTGGTGGCAGAGTTCTGAACGCTATATCGGCTTCGCCTCGCAGATGGCCACCATGGGTGCTCAATACGCCCTGGCCGATGCTGATATGCGTGAAAATCTGGCCGACCGGATGCTGGCCACAACCGTCAGGTTTCTCTCTCAGTCCCTCTCGGCCTACCTGTTCAACAAGGCCAAAGAGAAAGTCTTTGGTGCTGCCGCTGCCGCTGGCCAGATCGCTGCTGCCGGTACCGTCGCTGCTGCTGACATGTCTATCGGTGCAGCTCGCGCTGCTGCCTGGGCCGCCTATTATGGTGCGCATGCCGCCAACCCTATAGGCGCGGCTATCTTTGGTGCCTCCGCCGCTGGCATGGCAGCCTCGGTCGGTGCCTTCGGTGCAGCCGGTGCCACCTCGGTCGGTATCGCCAGCGCCGGAGTCGGTGCCAACCTCGCCGCCGCTGCTGGCTACGCCGCCGCCGGGATCGCAGTCACCGCTGCCGGTGAAGCCGCCGCATCAGGGATCGAAGGCACGCTCACCGGGACAGGTCAGGGCAGCTACGGCGCAGGATCTCCAACCAGCCCTGTCATCACCGCGCCGGCGCCGTCGCTGGTCTCACCAGCCGCCAGCAACCCGCCGCAAATCATTCAACATATCCATATCCCCCCCGGCGTCCGCATCATCGACAAGACCGCGCTCGACGAGTTCGCCAGGGAGCTGGTTGAGCCTTTAGCTAACGCTGGCATTGCAGGAGTCCGTGGATGAACCCGCTGATCCTATCTGATAACCGCTTCGCCGATAGCGTCCCCAGCGCCAATGCTACCGCTGTAGACTTCGACGCCCGCCACCTGGTCGACGGTCGCGAATACACCTTCTGGAAGGGCGATGCGGTCGGCACTTTCTACCTCACCGCCAACTGCCCGGTCGCCGCTGCCGCCGACAGTCTCGCGCTCTGCGGTCACAACCTCGGCACCGCTGGTGCCAGCGTCTCGCTCGAAGGCTACAGCGCCAGCACCTGGTCGGAGATCGTCGCACCCTTCATCCCAACCGATGACCGCCCGTTGCTCAAAACATTCAACTCCCAGAGCTGTGACGACTGGCGGCTCAAGATCGTCAGTGCTGCCGTGGTTCCCGAGCTGGCCGTGCTGCTGGTCGGTGAACGTCTCGACTTTCCGCAAAAGCCGGAGTCGCCCTATATCCCCTACACCGAAGATGTCGAAGAGACCAGCGCCGCGAGTAAAGCCGGACACCAACTCGGCAGCCTGGTCAAGTTCTTCCCGATCAGCATCACGGCCAGCTTCCGCAACATAGGCCGCAGCTGGGTGCTCGATAGCTATCAGCCCTTCTGGGAAAGTCACGCCCGCTGGCGCAAGCCTTTTATTTACGCCTGGGATCTCGATCTCTTTCCACAGCACGTCTTCTGGGTACGCCACGTCGGCAAGTTCGCCACGCCGCTCTCGATATCCAGCCGCGTCGACAGCCTCGCTCTCGATCTCAAAGGGGTGCGCTCATGACCATCGCCCACTATGTCGACCCCGCTGCTGAGCTGATCCGGCAAGCCTGCAGCATGGCCGTGCTGACCCTCGGCAGTTGCGCTAATGTCTTCGGCACCGGGGTCTGCACCGCCACCGGCGAGCCCTGCTACAACACCTGGCCAACTTGCAAAGACCAGGTCAACTTTGCCGCCACCAGCCGCGACTATGAATGGACCAGCTACGACGCGCCGCTCCCCTTCGTCGGCCCGCGTCCCTATCTCAAATCGGTCAAATACCTGGCCACCGAAATCAAGACCAGCCTGACCGTCAAGGGCCAGGTCGACATCGTCCTGGCCGACGAGCTGGATGGCGATATCGGCATCGATCCCTACGTCGATCAACGCGCCAAGGTGCAAGGCAGCTATTTCAAAAAGCTGGTCGCCCGCAATCAGAACTGGAAAGGTGCCAGCCTCAAGCTATACGAAGGCTTCATCGGCCAAACCAAAGACGAGTTCGCGCTACGCTGGTCCGGCCAGCTGAAGAACATCGACCTCAGTGACGGCCTGATGAAGATCAGCGCGCTCGATCCGCTCGCCAAGCTCTCCGACATCGAAGTGCCCGCCAAGGTCGAGCACAAGCTACTCGCCAAGATCGACCCCGTGCATGTTGAAATCATCCTCTCTGGAGTTTCCGGTCTCGCCGCTGCTGGCTATCTGGCAATCGACGATGAGGTCATTCAGTACGGCGCGATCGACGCTGGCCAGAACCGCCTCTACAACTGCACACGCGGTTGCTTCGACACCATCGCCGCAGAGCACTCCGCCGACGGCAAGATCCAGCCGGTCGCCTACTATCCGCCGCAGAACCCCTTCGATCTCTTGAAGAGCATGCTGATCTGTTCCAGCGATCCAGAAGTTCAAGACCCACCCGGCGCGGGTTACGCTGCATCAGCGGTCGACAGCGCAGGCTTCGACAGCTGGCGCGACTGGCCCGGCGGCGACATCGACGTCTCGGCCATCGTCGTGACACCGACCAAACTCGACAAACTCTTCTTCGAGCTGGTCGACCTGATCGACGCCAAAGTCTGGTATTCCGAAGGGCAAAACATCACGATCCGCCGCAATATCCCCAACCGGCCCGGCTTTGGCACATTGGTCGATCAGGCTTTTGCCACTGAAGACTGGCTCGCGATCGGGCTGGAAGATGGCAGCGGCCTGCTCGGTCTCGAATCGAACAACTACCGCAGTTTTTCAGATACCGCGAACATCATCGCCGGGACCGGCTCGGCTGATCTCAACGAAAAAAGCCGCACCACCGAGGTCGCACTCTGGTGGGACCGGCGCACCATGGACGACCATTCAAAAACCGAAAGTTACCAGGCGATCGATGTCTCCCCGCAGCTCGACGCTCAGTACGCCGACGGCACCAAAGAGCAGATCCTCTGCCGCTGGCTGCGGCGCGGCTATATGCAAGACGAGATCATCGAATCCTTCGTGCGGGCCTTCGTGCTGCGGCGTTTGTGGCGGCGTAAATCCGCCCAGCCGATCATCGCCTTCGAGGTCGAGATCAAAGACGGTGCGGTGCGCACCGGCGAGTGGGTCAAGCTCTCGACCGACGAGCTGCTGCTGCCCGACGGCTCACCGCTGGAAGATGCCCGCTTTCAGATCATCAAGCGCAACCCAAAACAGAACCGGATCGCTATCCACGCCGTCAAGACCGGCGAAGAGAAGATCTGCGTCTTCGCTCCGGTCGGGCACCCCGACTACGCCGAAGCCAGCGAGGCCGAGCGTGAGTACGGCTATTTCACCAACCCCGCCGGAACCATGCCAGACGGTTCCCCCGGCTACGTTTTTTACTAGGAGCAACTAGATGACCTGGACAGCTATCGACGCAGCAAAACATGCAGCAGGAAAGCCGGTCGTCGGCGCGGGCGGCTGGGCCGAAGAGATCCTCGGCAACCTCAACCACCTCTACGGCGTCCTGGGTACCATCGCAGCGGGAGATATCCCCAACGGCAGTTTCGAGATCGATAGCGATGCCGATGGCATACCCGACAACTGGACCCGCAGTCTCTACCCCGGCGGCACAGGCGCGCGCGACACCCTCACCCCCGCCCACGGCGCGGCCGGTATCAAACTGACCCACCCCGGCGGCGCGAGCAACGGCGGCGGCAGCTTCACCAGCGACTATGTCGCCTGCTCACCGAGCCTGCCCGAGATCCTCGGTCTGATCCACTGGGCCACCGCTGCTGGCATGCACAACAAGATTCAGATCACCTACTACAATTCCGCCAAAGTCGAGCTATCCACCGCCGATCTCTACGACAGCACGGCCAACCCGACCACGGCGACGACACTGCTGCTCGGCTTTACCCCGCCAGCCACTGCGCGCTTCTACAAGTTGATCCTGAGTGGCGGTCTGACCGATATCGATGTCGCTGGTAGCGCCTACTTCGACGGCCTGACTCTCTCCCCAGGGCGATCTGCCCGCTGGAGACCTGCGCTCGCTGATGCAACCCTGGCAGAGCAGTCGACCAGCAGTCTCTCCTGGGTCAATGCCGGTTCGTTTGTCATAACCCTGCCGCATCGTGGTCTACCTGTGGCCCTCAGTTTTGCCAGCGAGCTCAAAGGCGGGGATTATGACTCCCAGAATGGCGTCAGTTATTCGGCCTATCAGCGCTGGGTGGTCGGATCCAACTATTCGGCGACAAATACCGTCACGAATAGCTCAGGGGTATACGTCACCTTTGCCAACATCATCGGCGTCTCAGATGTTGCCGCTGATGGTCGGTTGACCGTTGTCCAGCAATTGATGAAGGAGTCCGGCGGCGGAACAACCACCTTCGGCCGCAAGGCCGCAACAGACACGAAAAGCCGATATTTGCCCGAAGAGTTTTAGATCGTCGGCAACCAGTTAACCACCCTTTAAATCATCATTAACGGAGCCGCAAAATGTCCGAAATAAAACCCTTAAGCCAACTCACCGAAGCCACCGCCCTCGCAGGCGATGACATCATCCCCGTCGTTTCTGGCGGCGCCACCAAGCAGGTCAAGATCTCCACCATCCAGGGCAGCCTCTTCCCCGGTGGCATCGTCGCAGTAGAAACCATCGCAGAGCTGCTCCTGAGTTACCCCGACCAAACGGCCGCCAAAGTCGGCAATGACCCCACCCCAGCCAATAACGGGGACTGGCGGAAAGAGGGTGCGGCTGGTGCAGGTAGTTGGGTGCAGTCGAATTTTGATCGGGTGTTACAGGTCGAGAACAGGACGACAGCAGTCGAGGAATCGAAGCTCGACAGGGTCGTGGGGAAGAATAAATTTGATATTAACGCAGGCGATGTTGCTGTTGGGTTTTATGTCAATGACCTCAACGGCAACTTGGGCGGCAATGCTGTCTATGCAACCACCGGGTACATCCCTGTGACAGCAGGAACGACCTACACCCTGTCGAGAAAAAACCGCATCGCCTACTACGACGCGAACAAGGTTTATATTTCCGGCTCGCCTTACACCGACACCAACCCGACCCAGACTGCACCGGCAGGGGCAGCCTTCATGCGTTGCTCTGTGACACCGCTAGCTGACTATGACTTTTGGGGGAAATTCCAAGTCGAAGAAGGCACCTCCGCGACCGTGTGGGCCGAGTATACCGACTACGGTTTTCTCGACAAGGCGACCGATCGCCTCGATGTTGCCGAGGCCGACATTATCACCCTCGAAACAAAAGCGGCCGCGCTGCTCTTGTCGGGCATCGACAACCTCTCGCCCGATCCCCTCAATCGCATCGCAGAGAGCGATGGCCTCACCGACTGGGCTGCCGGAGGCCTGTTTTACCCCCTTTATAATGTGACCCTTGTCGATAGTGTTTTGTCGCCTTACCCTGGCAGAAAGACGCTGCTGCAGACCAACGCGCCGACCGACACTTCTCAGCGTCTTGGACACAAATTCGACCTCGCAGATGTTGGTCTCGTAGAAGGGGATGAAGTCACCCTTGCTATTGATGGTTATGTCTACGCGGATTCGCACGTCGCTTTTTATTTCAGGAACGCGGCCCAGGCTGCCGTGGGTGTAGTCAGCTGGGCTGGTAGCATGACTGGGCCGACCGCCTTTCTTGTCAGCGGGACTAGAACCGTGCCTGCTGACGCTGTGACAGTCGAGATGATTGTTGAGCAAAACGCAGTGGCAGCAGCTGACGCGATGATTTTCGGGTTTGGTTTATGGCGCGGTACCGAGGTCGTCGAAATCCGCGAGTCGAGCCCCAGCCGGACTGAGTTCTTGGCAGAGAAGGACAGAACAACCGCGAGCGAGGCTAACATCCTTACGCTGCAGCTGTCGCCGTTTGTCGCCGCAGATGGTCGCGGGATGATCAGCACAGGCGCGCTACCAGATAGCGTTTTCAAGACAACAGTCACCCCTTCGCTTACCTACGCGCTTTCTGCCTTTGCCTTTGGGGTCAGCAACCGGGGCGAGGGCCGCGAGCTTGTCGCCACGGGGACAATCGTCGCGGATTCCATCAGTTTTGATATTGACCAGACCCCGACACAGGCATTTCTCGATGCCGCGCCTCGCGTTGCTATCTTTATCTATAACCAGACTGACGGGGTGTCAGAGTTTAATGTTGAGCTGTCGTTTGCAGATTGGTCAGCCGCGATTGCATCCGGCACGCTAACAGTCGCTTTCAGTCAGATCACGATTACCGCTGGAAAAACCTATCAGTTCGGGCTGTGTTTCTCAGAGCTTGGAATGAAGACACCCGGCACAGCGATCTATGCCGATCAAGGTGGTTATTCTGCAAACTACAGCACCAACCCAGATGGTTTCAATTCTTGGGTCTATACCGGTCACGCGCTCGCCTTCACTCTCGGCCGGGTAAACAAGACCCTGCTAGCTCTTTTCGATCTCGGATATTATGAGGCATCTTCCGTCGATCCGGCTGCGACTGAAGTCTTCACCGGACTCCCTGTAGCGACAGGGCCTGCGGGATACAACCCAGACGACTGGGAAGGTTGGGGAACAATCTTCGACCCTGCAGCAGATAAGACCTTCAACGTCATTGAGGTCGCTCCTGTGACGACTCTCGTCGATCCCGCGTCTCAAGTACAAATAGACGTCCGGATGATGGACGCCCTCGAGATTGTCATCGCTCGAGCCGTCATAAGCGGCAGGGAGTGGAACACGGCAGCTGCTGCTGGAGGCTTCGCCCATGGAGTCCTCGACACTTCCGTCACTATGCTCGCTGGCGTCCAATTCGCGGTAACGCAGACCAGCGACGAGCGGCGGATGGATTACAACACCATGGCGAAGACAGCAGAGGTCATCGATCGAGTCTATACGAATGGATTGTGGACTCCGGCAAGCACAGCACCGTCTGTTCCCTACATGCACCTGCTGTATGATCCGACTGCGACGAAGGTTGGAGTCCTGCCGAACAGCGCGGAGAGCATCCAGGCGTCAGCAGACCTCGCAGAGGCTCAAGTCGTCGCAGCTTTGAACCCAAACCCTGACATCATACTCCCGAGGAAGGTCTTCGGGCTTCTGGGGGACGACATCGACATCGAGCAGGCGAACCTCTACTTCTTCAACCTGATTGTTGGGGATCTCGATCGGATCTTTCCCGACGTCGTCTGCAATTACGGCAACCAGTTTGAGGAATGCTTCCGGATGGAGCCTGGACACGTTACAGGGTCTGGTACAGAAGGCAACCCAACAGGCGCCGGGACGTTTGCGCTGACAATCAACGCGCTGGATGAGAGCTTCTCTGTCCTTTCAACGGCTGCGACGACTGTCGAGATCACCGACAAGGTCACAAAGACAGCGCAGCATCGACACCTCTGCATAGGCGACAGCATGACCAGGGGTGGAGTTTTTCTCCATCGCCTCGAGGACGGTCTGACGGGCGTCGAGTTTCGCGGGATCAGGCACTATACCAGCGATCGGGTAGGTCTTAACCGCGAAGGTCGAGGCGGATGGACGATCGCCGGATATGTCGACCTCGACAGAAACACCAGCGCGACGAGTTATAGCCCGTTCGTTTTTCCGATCGGGAAGACCGGGGCTCAGTTCTGGGGGAATGTCGCATTCTGGAAGGAGGTTGTCGGGGCGGGAGGTTATGACTTCGACGGCTTCGAGAAGATCGCTCGGGGATGGCTCGATGATCCGAACCCTTTCCTTTTTGATACGAACGGCTACCCGATCAGCCCGGCGATCGGAGACTGCATCGTCGATCCAGATCTAACAGCAGGGACAGAGTGGGCGGAATGGAGTGGATCAGCCTGGACAACCATGTCACCACAGCCGACGACCGAGGTCAGCTTCACTAAGTACCTCGACCGATTCTCAGCCGCGTATGACGAGAGCGGCCCAGTCCCTCCTGATTCAATCAGCCTCATGCTTGGGACGAATTCCTTCGCTAGCAGCTCTACGGGGGCGACACCTGCGGCACAGGCAGCATGGGTCGCTGACATGCAGACCTTGATCGCCGCGATCCGCGCTGAGCTGCCGACCACCCCGATTATTATCGGAATGCCGATCATGGGGGCGGATCAGAACGCTGCGAACGTCACCTATAGAGCCGGAACGACTGCCGCGCGGATTCGTCGCAATATGCAGGAATGCGGAAGGCTCATTATCGACACATGGGACAATGATACGGACCTCGCAGACAATATCTTCGTTTCTCCGATCATCCTGTCGCTCGATACGATCAGAGGCTTCGGCACCCGCACCGAAAACGCGAGCAAATACATCACCGAACAGATCACAATCCCGAACGACATGATCCATCCCGCGACTGAGGGCTATTATCAAATGGGGGATGCCCTCGCCGCTGCAGTGCAGAAAATACGGGCATAAAAGAAGTAGAGGAAGCGGCCGAGCGATCGCGCTAACGATCACCCGGCCGCCAACCCACGGTCGCTAGAACCGTGAGCCAGCCAAGGCTCCCTCACCGCGTCGACACGGCGAAGAGAGCCTAGCACAACGTCATCAACCCGACAACGAAAGGCTCACACCATGACAGCAAAACCACTCGTTCCCTGGATCGGCGGCAAACGCAAGCTGGCCCAACATCTATTGCCCTTATTCCCTGATCACCAATGCTACGTCGAACCCTTCTGCGGTGCGGCAGCGCTCTTCTTCATGAAGCCAGAATCAAAGGTCGAAGTCCTCAACGACATCAACGGCGACCTGGTCAATCTCTACCGAGTCGTAAAGCACCATTTAGAAGAGCTTTACAAGCAGTTTAAATGGGTATTAACCAGCCGCGAAAATTGGAGCTGGCTACAAATCACCCCACCCGAAACACTGACCGACGTACAACGCGCCGCACGTTTTTTGTATCTGCAAAAACTAGCCTTCGGCGGCAAGGTCGACGGCCAGTCCTTCGGCACCGCCACCACCAGCCGTCCCCGGTTTAACCTGCTCACCCTCGAAGAAGATCTCGCCAACGCCCACTTCCGGCTCAGCCAGACCACAATAGAGAATCTCCCCTGGGACAAAGTCATAGAAAAATACGACCGCCCGCACACCCTCTTCTACTGCGACCCACCCTACTGGCAAACCACCGGTTACGGCGTCAGCTTCCCCTGGGAAGAATACGAAAAACTCGAGTTTTTAGCCCGAACCATCAAAGGCAAAATGATCATCAGCATCAACGCCCACCCCGAGATCCGCAAACTATTCAAAGATCTCCCCGTGGTCGAAGTTGACTACAAATACACCGTCGGCGGAGCCAAAAAGCGAAGCAAATGCACCGAACTAATCTACGGCCCCTGACCGGGTGGAGTGCCGGAGCCCAAAGGGGTGCAAGGTGGGCTGTTTTGACCGACCATGTGTGGTATCTTTCCCTCTCAATTATCAATTAAATGGAGGGTTTGAAAATGAGCGAAGACATAGTGAAAACCAAAGAAGCATCTGTTGGAAGGGTGATGTTAGGGGTGATTGTCATCTGGGCGTCAATGTCGGTCTTCCCTTACGTAATCCAAGGCCTCTACTCTCCTTGGGCAGAATGGACACTCTCTGAACACGCATTATTTGGAGACACATTCGGCTTCACAAATTCGTTTTTCTCAAGTTTGGCCTTGGCTTTCTTGGTCTACAGCAGCTACCTACAACGCAGAGATCTCGATCTTCAACGGAGGGCATTAAAAGCTCAGGAGGAAGAATTACAACTGACACGGGAAGAACATAGAAAGTCGGCCGCGGCTCAAGCAGAAGCCGCTGCCGAATTAAAAGAACAGAATAGATTGCAGTTGCTATCGCTGAAGCTTGATACTCTCGAAAAATCAATGGATGGTTATGTTAGACACATAAAGGGTTCAAGTAATCGCGACGAAGTAACAGAACTTAACCGAATTCTAAGAAATCAAAAAAGAAGATACACAGAGTTGTATCAAGAGCTAAATATATAAAATAGTCCATAGTAAGGTGCATCGGTCAGCTGTACGTGTTGACTATTTACCCTCTAAGGGCCAATAGAAATTCGGTACAGGCGGGCATAGAAGCATTAGCACCGACAAAAAAAGTGCAGTAGATCGGCCCCCTGTTCCAACCCGGCGATTTTTCGGCTTGAGTGGTCAGTGGAATAGCGCGAATTTCGCACCCTTTAATAGGGATATAAAATGACAGGAAGAGACCTCAAAGCCACCCGGATCAAGCTCGAAGGCGATGGTCATAAATCAGTGAAACGAATGGCCGAAAAACTCGAAACACCCAAGCGGACCTATCAGGACTGGGAAGCCAGAAAAGGGGTAGTACCAGGAGTCGTCTGCGTCGCTGTCAAAACCCTGCTGCTGATCGCCGAGATCGAAGCTGCTGTAGAAGAGGAAAACCCTGAAGCACTTCAATTATAAACGGTGCCAAATCAAGCGTTGAGTGGTGCCAAAATGCGCGGGGGGTTACATACTTCGGGCAGCACATCCTCTTCAGCGCATAAATAAAAAGCCCGACCACTTTCGTGATCGGGCCTTGTTTTTTATTTGGTGCCGCGGGGGAGACTCGAACTCCCACTTCCTTGCGAAAACTGGTCCCTGAAACCAGCGTGTCTACCAATTCCACCACCGCGGCGTGAAGCGAAGCTGTTTATACCAAATGGGTTTTTCGATTGCAATAA
>JAJRRT010000067.1 GCA_024279255.1 Deltaproteobacteria bacterium
AGGCCGCTATGTTGTCAGTTGGCAGAACGGTATCGACACCGAACTGGTTCTGGCTGAACGGCTCGGGAAAAAACAGGTCATGCGCGCGGTGGTCAACTTTGGCTGCATCCTGGAGGGACCAGCCAAGGTCAAACTGGCCTTCCATCACCGTCCTCACTATCTGCAGGAACTCGATCCGGACTCCAGAGAAGCGGCACTCGGTATCTGTCAGGCCCTGACCGAATGCGGTCTCGACACACACCACACCGATCAGATCCGCAATATGGTCTGGACCAAAACAGTCAATAACTCCTGCATGAACCCGGTCTGCGCTGTCACTGGCAAGACCATGTTCGATGTCATCAACGATCCGATTGTTTTTACCCTGGTGAACTCGTTACTGAAGGAGGGAGTCCAGGTGGCTCGGGCCAATGAACTGATGCTGGGTCCAGACTACTACCTTGACTGCCTCGATTACATCAAGGGTGCCGGACATCACAAACCTTCCATGTTGCAGGACGTTGAGGCAAAACGGCAAACTGAAATCGATTATATCAATGGCAAAATCATCGAATATGGAGAAAGAGCGGGAGTGCCGACACCTTACAACACGACCATGCGAGTTCTGATTAAGGCACTTGAAAATTAGGTTATTGTTGTCACCCGACGGCCCCTGCAAGGACGCTCAATGAATCAACCGAACAGTCTGAATAAAATGAACCTGATGCCAAATACAATTTCAAATGAAAAGGTTTGTTTTAATTGATAAAATCAAAATAGAACATTGTTCTCTTTCAAGGACAACATTCCTTGACTGAGGCGCTTTGTAACGCTATTCTGGCCGAGATTTATTTCGTGTTGTAGAGGATCAAACATGGCTTTTCGCCAAACTGAGATGGCGTAGGCCCATCCCCCCCCTTATAGGAGGTGTCCGATGAAGAGAACATTCGTCCTTTTTCCCCTGTTAGTTCTGCTGACTGTCAGTCTACTGCTCAGTCCAGCTTTTGCGGCAGCGAAAAAAGATCCTTTGGCAAATTGGAAGACAAAATTTGATTATTCAAAAGCTGAATATACCTATATTTTGTCGAACATTTCTCACCCGGTCATTCAGGGAGTCGCGAACGGCTACAACTTTCGTGATGCACTCTGGGAAAAATCGAACGGTCGCATCTATGTCGACTACCGGCCTCTGGCTCAACTAGGTGGAGAGAAGGACGTCATCTCCAAGTTAAAAATTGGTGCGGTTCAGGGGATGCTCTCATCCTCAGTAGCCTCGGCCAACATTGCCGAGAAACTTGGCATCGTCAACCTGCCCTACGTCGTCGACACCTATGACAAGCTTGACCAGTTTCGCAGCAACCCGGAGCTTTGGGGTCCCTACAGCAACAGTGCACAGTCCGCCGGTCTGATGGTTGTTGACATTGTTAATTACGGCCAGTACGGCTGGGCGACCACCACTCCGGTGCGCACCCTTGCTGATGCAAAATCCGTTAACTTCCGGATCGCAGAAGCCCCAGTCAACATCGATGTCTATAAAGCCTGGGACAACAAGTTTACTGTTATGCCTTGGCCAGATGTCCCACAAGCACTGCAGACTGGTGTTATCAACGGTCTTGACCATACCGCTATCGTCTGCAATATCACCAAAAAGTTCACCATTGCAAAATATTTCACTGAGGTGAACTACGCACAGGGCCTGTTCGTCCACCTGGTTAACAAGCGTTGGTTCAAAAAGCTTCCTAAAGATCTGCAGGCGATCTTCCTTTCGGTCGTTGAAGAAGAGAGCGCTAAAACCCGCGGGCTGACCAGAAAACAGCATGATGCCCAGATCGCCAAGGCTAAGGCCGCTGGCGTTGAATTCTTCCAGTTGTCAGCTGCAGACAAAGCCACTTTGGTTAAAGAGGCTGCGCCAGTCTATGCCAATTGGGGCAAAAAGGTCGGCTCCGACTACCTGGCAAAAGTTAGAAGCACACTGAAATAAGAGTCATTAAATTATCTCTATTGATTTGAGCCGGGGAGTCCTGCTCCCCGGCTTTTTTATTCTCTGGGTTAAGGCACATGCTGAAAAAAATAATTCAAAACATTGATCGCGCCTTTTCAATCTTCGAGGATTGGTCTCTTATCCTTGCAGTCTGCATCGCCCTGTTTGTCGCCATGGCCAATGTCCTGCTGCGCAAGCTGACCAACGATGTCAACCTCTACTGGTCAGATGAAGTGGTCCGCAAGACCATCTATTTCTCAACCTATATCGGCTGCCTCGTCGCGGTTCGCGGCCGCTCACTGATTCGCATTGATGCCCTGCCGCAAATGGTTCCCGGACTTAAGAAATACCTGAACATGTTTGCCCATACAGTCACCCTGGTTTTTGCCGGGACCCTGGCTTATCTGGGCTGGACGATGATGATCATGATGTATGAAGATGAATACGCCAAGACCAGCAGCCTGCAAATCCCAGAATGGATATTCTATGCAGTACTACCACTTATGGGAGCGATGATGTTTTTCCGCACCCTGCTTATAATGTATGAAGACTTTAAGGAGGGGGCTGCCAGCTGAGGATCATTTTCTTTGATCCTGCCTGAATTGCCTTAATAATTTTTATGGACTCCAGTTATTTAATTATCCTGTTCATGCTACTTGGTTTGCTCGCTTCGACCGTGCCTGTCTTCATGGCGTTGTTCTTTACCGGAACCGTCGGGCTGGTGTTTATGATCGGCATCGACGCACAGATTGTTATCGAAGTGCTCTACCGCAGTATGGACAAATTTGCCCTGGTGGTGGTGCTCTTCTTTATCCTCTGCGGCAACATCATGACCACCGGTTCGATTGTCCACAAATTGATTAAAACTGCCAATGTTCTGGTCGGCTTTCTGCCCGGCGGCTTGGCGATGGCTGGCGTATTGGCCTGCGGCTTCTTCGGTGCGATATCCGGTTCAACGGTTGCCACCGTTGTCGCCATTGGCGGCTTTATGATCCCGGCATTGATTGAAAATGGCTACGATGAGAAGTTTTCCGTCGGTATTATGACCACTGCCCCCAATCTGGGGATCATCATCCCGCCGTCGATCGCGATGATCCTCTATGCCATGGTCAGTAATGATCCGATTGAAGCCCTGTTTTTGACCGGCTTCATACCGGGCATCATGATCATGGTCGCGATGAGTCTGTACGCCTATTTCTATTGTAAAAAGAGAAACTACAAAACCCTGGATAAGCCAACCTTCAAGGAGATCATTGCGGTTTTCAAGGAGAGCTTCTGGGCTCTGTGTTTACCGGTTATCATCTTCGGCGGCATCTATTCCGGAATGTTTACCGCTAATGAAGCAGCTGTTGTCGCCTGTTTTTATGCGTTTATTGTCGAGATTTTCATCCACAAGGATATGAAAATCAAGGACATCAAACAAATCATTGTCTCCTCAGCAGTCACCTCTGCGACCCTGCTTATAATCGTCGCCGGAGCGTCGGTGTTCGGTGAGTATCTGACCTTTGAGCAGATTCCAGACAAAATCGCCACGGCTGTCGTTAGTCAAATCTCATCACCTTGGGTCTTTTTACTGGCAGTTAATGTCATGCTGCTAGTCGTCGGCATGTTCATGGATATCATTTCAGCGACCCTGATTCTGACTCCGATATTTCTGCCGCTGCTTGCTTCTTTCGGCATCGACACCATGCACTTTGGTCTGCTGATGACGATCAATCTTGGTATTGGTTACTGTACTCCGCCATTGGGTGTCAGTCTTTACATCTCTGGAGCTGCAGTCGACCGCAACCTGGTGTACGTTTCTAAAGCGGTTATGCCGTTTCTGCTGATACAGATTGCAATCCTGCTGCTCCTGACCTATTGGGCAGATCTAGTTCTCTTTTTGCCGCGCCTGGTCTATGGCTGATGGCATCTCAAGGGCAGTCAGGGTAGAAACTCTGACTGCATAAGGAGCACGGTATGACCCCAAAGGTACTGATACCAGTTGACGAATCGGACACCGCACAGCAAACGCTTGAGTCCATTATTGGCAATAAAGATTTGATGCCGCGAGAACTATTCCTGCTGCACGTAGTCGATATCCATCTGGCTCAGCGTCTGGTCCCCGACATCCAAAAAAGTATGATCCACGATGCGGCCAGAAAATCAGGAACCCGCATCCTTGAAAAACTGGCTAAACCTTTTCAGGACGCAGGCTTCGAACCGAAGCTGTTGCTGGAACTGGGAACCCCCGGCGAAGCCATTGTGAAAGTCGTTGAGGAACAGAACATTGAACTCGTCATCATCGGTCGCCATCCCGGCGGCGGTGGTCTCCACGACGTCATGTTTGGATCGGTGACAAACCAGGTTATACGTGCCATAAAATGCCCGGTACTGCTGTTCTAAGTAAAATCGGGCCATTTTTATAGAGGTTCAGATTCTTATGGATCCAACATTTCTTCAAAGTGCCGATTATATCGACAGTAGCGCCCCAATCATTCAGGAGTACGCACGCGATGTGGCCGGTGCTTTGAGTTCCGACGTTGACAAAGCTGTGGCCCTTTATTACCGAGTCAGGGATGACATCAATTACACCCCCTACCTCAATTATGGCGACCCGGAAACCTATCGTGCCAGCAAGGTTTTGCACAACGGTTATGGCTTTTGTATCTCCAAGGCCGCTCTGCTGTCCGCTTGCGGTCGCGTACTAGGCATCCCCTCAAGGATCGGCTTCGCAGATGTTAAAAATCACCTCAACACTCCCCGTTTAAGGGAACTGAACGGCGGCGATCTGTTCCGCTGGCATGCCTTCAGTGAATTCTACCTAGAGGGAACCTGGGTCAAAGCTACCCCTGCATTCAACCTGAAGCTCTGCACCGATTTCAGGGTTAAACCACTCGAGTTCAACGGTCGCGAGGATTCAATCTTCCACCCTCTTGATGCTGATCAACGCAAGCATATGGAATATGTCCATGAGCGCGGCGCCTATGCAGATGTCCCCTTCACTGAAATTACTGCGACTTACAAAAAGTACAGTCCAAAGCTGAATGGCGACAATTCAGGTGGTGATTTCGGATCTGATGCGAAATTGTCTTAGTTAGAGCACTGTTCATGTTGTTACTTTGCGAGGAAAAAATGAACATTAGAGATCGAGTTAAAAGGCTTATAGGTCGAATGCATCAAACTCCCCAGTATCAAAACCAGGGGGCAGTGCTCTTTGTCGATCTCGAACATCGCAGTTACCAACGTGCATACCTTTCGCTTAATGCGGTTCAACACTTTCTGGCTGGCCGTGGCGGCAACATGTACCTGCTCTACAATCTGCTGCAAGATGAAAAAGACGCCCTCGATCCTGAAGTTCCATTGATCTTCGGTGCCGGAATCTTAACCGGTAACATGCCAGCCGCCACCCGCGGCAATGTGACCAGTCGGTCGCCGGAGAGCCGGGCAATCCTCGACAGCAACGCCGGTGATTTTTTTCCCAGCTATCTTAAGCGCCAGGGCTACGACCATCTGGTGCTCTACGGTCGCAATCCAGAGTGGACCCTACTAAAGATCGAACAAGACCAGATCAACTTTGTCGACGCGACCCCTTATCGCGGCATGGACAATATTGAATTCACGGCCAAGATCGAGCATGACTTTGACTGTCATGAACGCAAAGATATGGCGATGGCGCGCATCAGCAGCGCTGGTGAAAATCAGGTTCTGTGCAGTGGCATCATGGCGGGAGAGAAAGCAATCTGGGCGCGCGGGGGCGGCGGGGCTAAAATGGGTTCCCTGCATCTGAAGGCGATCCTCATCCAGGGGAAACTGCCTGATTTTGAACTCTCCGCTGCCTACAAACAGAAAAATCGTGAAATTGGGAAAAAGATTCTTGGCGCCAGCGTCGTGCAGAACGCGCTGAAGAAAGTCGGCACCCCCTTCCTCTATAAACCGAGCCGTGTTCTCTGTGCCATGGGGACCAAAAACAATCAGGAGACCACCTGGCACGCCAGTCTCGACGCCGATAACTTCGATCCTTACCGTCCGGGGATGAGCGGTTGTTACAAATGTCCGGTCTGTTGCCGGGCCAATAACGACATGCTCCCTGGTGGCAAGGGGGGCTGGGGCGCCAGTGCACTGACAGGTCTCAATGGTAACGCCAGCTATGATAAAGAGCAGAGCGCTCTGGAACATCACAAACAGCGGACCTACAACGGCATCAACAACGACGGACAATTCGACAAATACGACAAGGGAGAAGGTCCGGAGTACATCATCGTCGGCAAATTCGGTCCCAATATCGGACTCAAAGCACCGGAGCAAATTTTAAGGCTTAACAATATCATCAACGATCTGGCCCTTGACGCGTCCAGCACCGGCAGCGCCATCGCCTGGGCCATGGAGCTATACCAACGCGGTATCATTGATCAGCAGACCACCGGCGGGCTTGATCTGAGCTGGGGTAATTATCCGGTCATCGAACAGTTGCTCTTCATGACCGCAAAACGTGAAGGCTTCGGGGATACCATCGCCGCGTCTAGTCGTGCGGTCGAACAGGGTAAATATCCGGCAGAAGCTCAGAAATACTGCATGGCCTCGAAGGGTTTATTTCAATCAGACCCTCATGATGCCCGGATTCTCAAGGCTTTTGCACTGGGTCTCGCAGTTGCCACCCGTGGCATGGATCACCTCCGCAACCGGGTCACCCTTGAGATCAACGCGCGGATCAACGATGATGCCGACTTCAAGACCGCCCTCTATGGTGGCGTGGTCGCTCCCGAACCGACCTCCTATGTCGGGAAGGAATTTGCCGTCAGACGCTGTGAAAACACCTTCGCCGTCGGCGATGCCCTTGGCATGTGCCGCTTCAATACCAAACTGTTCAACTCGCCATCTACCCCCGATCTGAACGACTTCGCCACCCAGCTCAGCGAGTTGACCCAGCTACAATTCGACGCTGATCAATTAGATGAGATCGGCTGCAACATCACCGGTCTGGAGAGGATGCTCAACTTTCGCTTCGGTCTGCGAGCTGTGGACGATAGTCTGCCAGAGCGCTGGTTCGATGAACCGATCCTGGTCGGCCCCTTTAAGGGGGAAAAAATTGATCGCGACCAGTTTACTGCACTCAAGCAGCGTTTTTACCAACTGAGCGGGCTCAATCAGGAAGGTCTTCCGACGCTCGACTGGCACACCAGCCTCTCGCAAGTCGTCACCGGTTACAGTGTCAGGATCAAGTTTCCTACCGAGATTCCCGGAGTCCCGGAGCAGGGCTTCATTATCGATGAGCCGGTCGCGAATCTAGCAGAGTTGCGTGAGTTATTACGACACAAACTACCAGAAGCTAAAGAAATTCTTAACGATGCGAACCTTAATATGATTCTCAATGGCAAAATGGTCCTGGTCGGAGAAGACCAGACTCCCGTGCCTGACGGCAGTGAAATCTGCCTGCTCTCCTACGTTTCAGGAGGCTAAGGTCCAATTGCAGGAAACCCAGGGTTTCTTCGACATAGCAGGGGTGCAGATTGAGTATCAGCTCCTCGCTCCTGCTGAAAGCGATGCAGCTCCAACCCTGGTTCTGCTGCACGAAGGGCTGGGTTGTGTCGCCATGTGGAAGGACTTTCCGCGCCAGTTGGCTCAGGTATCAGGACGCCGGGTTCTGTCTTACAGTCGTGCGGGCTATGGCGGTTCGGATCTCTGCTCACTGCCGAGACCACTTAGCTTCATGCATCACGAAGGACTGAATGTCCTGCCCAAAATTCTCGCCGCAGCAAAAATTGAACGAGCTGTTCTGGTGGGTCACAGTGACGGTGCCTCGATCGCCCTGATCAGCGCGGGTGGTCTTGCCGATCGGCGAATCGCAGGCTTAATCCTGATGGCTCCTCACGTGTTTGTCGAAGAGCTCAGCCTCTCCAGCATCCTCGAAGCTAAAACGACCTTTGAGACGACAGACCTGCGTGAGCGACTGCTCCGTTACCATGGTGACAACGTTGACTGTGCCTTTTGGGGCTGGAACCAAGCCTGGCTGAATCCGGGATTTATTGATTGGAATCTCGAAGTTTTCTTGCCTGAGATAGAAGTCCCCGTACTCCTGATTCAAGGGAGAGAAGATCAATACGGAACGATACAGCAGTTGGAAAAAATCAACGCAGGTCTGCCTGACGGAGCGGAGTTGGTTCTTCTCCCCGACTGTGGTCACTCCCCTTTTCGTGATCGGCCTACGGAGACTCTAGCTGCAATCTCTGAGTTTTTGCGGAATCATTTCTAATCCATTCGCTGTTAATTCACACAATTTCTCATCCTCAAAAAAAGGGAAAAAGCTGTTCTTCCTTCCTGGAATCATCCTTCATTTGTAAGCGCTTCCTCTAATATTTCCAGCTTCTATTTCGCGATCCAATGCCTTCCTAATTGCATAAAGATAAAAGTTTTTTTAATTATCATATTCACAAGCCAAAGAGTTCGAATTATGTTTAAAGAGGTAACTCATTAAAATATAATTGTTATTTTTATAAATATCTATGCAAATTCTCTTGACATGCGCCTTCCCTTAGTTAGAGTTCCCTTACTGTTTTGATGGGAAATGTCTAACTTATAGTTCCCACTTGGCAACTTTAGATCAGATTCAAACTGCAACCTTCGAGAACGTGTTCGCTAAATTAAATAGGGGGTAAGACATGGCCTGGAAAAATTTGCGTATTGGAATGAAGCTTGGTATCGGGTTTGGTTCATTGCTGTTGCTGGTAGTCGTTGGCGGACTGGTCGGCTACAACGGACTAAAAATGGTCGGACATGCCCTGGTGGTGGTCGGTGATGAAGAAGCGCCCCTGATCGATGCTGCGAATGAAATGAAAATTTCGCTGATGGCAGCTGTCACCAGCATGGACGAATTTCGTGCCGCTACCGCAGCATTGGCGACAGATGATCAGGGTCAATTGGCAGCCATAGAGAAAGACTATCGGCAGACTCTGACAGAGTTTGATGTTTCGGTCGACGCAATTCTGCAAGGCGGCACCCTGACTGGTGGGGTCGAGGTTGTTAAGACCGACAACAGCCAGCTGGCGGGTCTGATTCGGCAAACCGATGATCTGCATAACAATAAGTATCAACCCGCCTCTGAAAAGATGATGGCCGAAGGACGTGAGCTGTTAGCACGCAAGGCCGCAACCAATACCGCCATGCTGGCGATGGAGCAGGCTTTTGACGAGGTTACTGCTGATGTTGGTTCAATGGAAGGGTTGGTACGAGATGAGTTGATCGCCTTGACAAACGCTGGACACATAGGTACCGCCGCCCAGTCGATTTTACGTGAAGAAGTTCCACTGGCTGATATGGTCAACGAAGTCAAATATACCCTGGCGATGACCCGGATTGTTCTGGAAGAGTATGTTCAGGGGCAAGATCTGGCAGAGTTGAAAGAGCTCGGGCAAGAATATCAGCAGTGGATTGCAGCATTTGATCAGGTCGTTAGTGCCATCCTTGATGGCGGAACGGTTGACGGGGTACAGATTATTGCGACCGATAACACGCAACTGCGGGACGCCGTCACAGAGGTCGATCAGAACCATGCCGTTTTCCAAAAGGTTGCCAATGAGATGATGGTCGCCCACCAGGCAACCATCGCCCAGGGAGTGGCCGCAGATGACGCCATGGTTCTTTCCGAAATCGCCAGCGACGAGGCGACTGCACTACTGAATAAGGTTGAGATTCTGGCCGGTCAGGAAATGGCGGCAGCAAAAGCCATGGGCCAGAAGTCGAGCAGTCGAGCGATCACCTGGCAGTTGATCGTAGTCGGTAGTTCATTGCTGATTGGCGGGCTGCTCGGGTTTGTCATTACTCGCGCAATCTCCGGCCCCATACGCAAAGGGGTGGCGATGGCAGATGAAATTGCCAAAGGAGATTTTTCACAACGACTGAACCTCAATCAAAAAGATGAAATTGGGCAACTTGCGGTAGCCCTGGACGATATGGCAATCAATCTGCAGCAGAAAGCCGATCTGGCTGAAAAAATCGCTGATGGCAACCTCGATGTTACGGTTGAACTCGCCTCCGAAAAAGACCAGCTTGGTCTCTCCCTGCAACGGATGACAGACAGCCTCAATGATATCCTCAGCCAGGTTCAAACTGCGGCGGAACAGATTGCCACTGGCGGCGGCCAGGTCTCTGATGCCAGCCAGTCTCTTTCACAGGGGGCCACTGAAGCGGCAGCATCTCTTGAGCAAATCACCAGTTCAATGAATGTGATGGCAGGGCAAACCCGCGAAAATGCTGAAAACTCGCGCCAGGCGAACCAGCTATCCGACGAAGCTCGTGACTCTGCAGCAAAAGGCAATGACCAGATGCAGAGTATGGTCAGCGCGATGGTTGAGATCAACGATGCCAGCCAGAACATCAGCCGTATTATTAAAACCATAGACGAGATCGCCTTCCAGACAAACCTTCTCGCCCTGAATGCCGCCGTTGAGGCTGCACGTGCCGGTCAGCATGGTAAAGGCTTTGCGGTTGTTGCTGAAGAGGTCCGCAATTTAGCCGCTCGGAGTGCCAAGGCGGCAGAAGAGACTGCCGAGTTGATTGAAGGAAGCGTTTCAAAAACAAATAATGGTACCCAGATCGCAAATCAGACAGCTGAGGCATTACAGGGAATTCTCGGTGGAATTGGCAAGGTCAGCGACCTTGTTTCAGATATTTCTGCCTCAAGTAACGAACAGGCCGATGGGATTGCCCAGGTCGATATTGGCCTCACTCAGATCGATCAAGTCACCCAGCAAAATACCGCCAGCGCTGAAGAAAGTGCGGCGGCAGCAGAAGAGCTCGCAAGTCAGGCCGACTCTTTACGTCATCTTTTGACCCGCTTTACGTTGCGGAAGAATGCAAGTCGTTCTCTGCGGCCACCAACAACCCCAAAAACTCCGATTTCCAAAGTTGGTTGGTCAGACCTCGAACAGCAATCTTCGGCAGCATCTGCGCCTGGCTACCCACAAGCCCAGATTTCACTAGATGATGGTGAATTCAGTAAGTACTAAACAGGAGTCACAGATGTCGACATCAACCGCCATGGCCATTGAACCTATTGAAGAACAACAGGATCTCTTCTTGACATTCCATGTTCATGGAGAAGATTACGGGATCGCCATCCAGCACGTTATCGAGATCATCGGCATCCAGAAGATCACCCAGGTGCCGGAGATGCCAACTTGTTACAAGGGCATCATCAATCTACGTGGCCGGGTGATCCCTGTCATGGATGTGCGTTTACGTTTTGGGCATGAGGAAAAAGCTCATGACGACCGAACTTGCTTCATTGTCGTTCAGATTCAAGAAACGATTGTTGGCCTTATCGTTGATCAAGTGAAAGAAGTTCAAGAGATACCGGCCGGAATGATTGAGCCACCACCAAGGACAGGTCTTGATAACGGTTATGTCCTTGGTATCGGGAAGGTCGCTGATGAAGTGAAAATCCTACTCGATATCGAACGTTTGATTGCTGATGAAAATTCGGAGGAACTGCAAAAAAAAGCAATCGCCTGATTCCTTATTTTATAAAAGATAGTTTCACGTAAATACCGGGACGGACTTTTTCAGTCTGTCCCGGTACCATTTTAAATATTGGACCGTAGCTAATTCAGGTAACCGTGCAACACACTAAGCTCCAGCCATGACCCCATAAATATTCATCTCGAAGACATACCCCATCCAAAGAATGGCAAGCCCTCCGCAAAGCTACGATCTCCATCCCGCGAATTGCACTTGCGGGACAAAGCTCCCCTTCTCATTTATAGTCAAAACAGTTTAAGATGATCCCGCTGCTATCCCTTTAAATCTGAGCAAAAAGAATATATGCCAAAACATAACGCACCAAAGCCCGATCCGATTTACATGACCCCCGCTTGCGCTCAACGTTTACGGGCCGAACTCAAAGAAATCCTCTACAAGCTCAGGCCTGAAATGGTCAAAACTGCAGCTTGGGCTGCCAGTAATGGCGACCGTTCAGAGAACGCTGACTATCACTACGCCAAGAAAAAACTTCGCTGGTTTGACGGACGGATCCGTTTTTTGAGTCAACGACTTGAAGCGGCGGTGATTGTCGACCCGCTTAAACAGCAGGCAATCGCCAATGGCAGAGTGCTATTCGGCTGTACAGTTACGATAGAGAATGAAGAAGGGGAAGAGAAGGTCTTCAGCATTGTCGGTGCAGATGAGTTTGATGCCACGCGCGGCTATGTCAGCTGGACCTCTCCGATAGGTCGCGCTCTGCTCGGCTCATCAGAAGGGGATGTTGTCTCGTTTAAAACACCTGGCGGCCAATCTGAACTCGAAATCATCCAGGTCAAATATAAATCTCTGGATTAGGACGGGTCACTAAACCCCATGCCCAAGCATTTCAGCAGCATCCACCACAAAAGTATTGATTATGGAGACAAGAAAAAGGAGCACCCCGTTTGGATGCCCCTTGATCGTATCTGCAATAGGAATTTAAACTAAAAGCTCAGCTCTTGGTGATAAGCTTTGTCAGCTCCTGACTATCAGGCTTAACCAACTCTTGGACACCATCGGCATTGACCTGTGCGACGATAATCTCACCAACCTCGGTACGGATATCACCATAGAGGCCCAGAGCCTGCATTCCTTCGGCCTGCCGCTGATTATCCTCAGTCGGCGTGACATAGTGGACAGAAACTGCCTTATAGCGATGAATGAGGAAAAGCGAGATCAGGGTCATCAGACGCTTCTGACGGAAATCTTCACTAAAAGTATTCTGGTCGCGAATCGATAACATGTTACGCAGACGCCGATCCTGCAGAACAGCGAAGATAATATTGGCCAGCTTGTTATCTTTGTTGTCAACAAGTGTTAGCTCAAGCAATTCAGAACCAGCCGTGTGTGGTCTGAGTTTAACGCTCAGCTTCCCATCCAGCTTGTAGTGATTTGCCCATTGCGTGAGCCAGTTTTCAAGGCGCCGTGGTGGCACTTCAGTCTCAATCAGATGCTGGAACTGAGTCGAGCCTTTCCCCATGGCCTTGGTGGTCGCCGTACCACCGGTGGTCGCCATAAGTCCGGCATCCGAACGTGGTCCACCAACGTAGGTCTGTGGGGTTTTGTAGGGGGAATCGATGAGGCGCAACTTGCGCTGTAAACGCGCCAGTGCCAGCATGCCGTCTTCCTTGAGAGCCTGGGCAAACTCTTCTCCAGCCAAGCCGTCAACCTGATGGCCACCATAGGTGATGAAGTTAAAGACGAAACCCAGCTTGCCGATCTCAGCAGGAAAGGCGCGCATCTCATCTTCGGTCATGCCGGTTGAATCCCAGTTGAAGGAAGGTGAAAGGTTGTAAGCCAGCATCTTGTCAGGATAAACCGCATGAATAGCATCAGCAAAGATCTTGGCATCAGGCAGATCAGCGGTCTTGGTCTCCATCCAGATGATGTCGGCAAACGGGGCAACTCCGAGTGACTTGGCGACAGCATAAGGGATACCACCACGAACCTGATAATAGCCTTCAGGAGTCCGCGCAATATCGCAGTTCCAGATAATGCTGAACCCTAGAGAACGAGCCTTCTCGCGTGCTTCAACAAAAGAGGCTGTCTCAACAAAAGCGTGCCATTCCTCAATGCTCATGGCAATTTCAGCACCCTCATCGATATGGAAGGCCATGACATCTGCAACGGCTTCGCCATAGGTTTTCAGTCCGGCTTCCATCTGCCACAACTCGAGCAGTCGGGTTGCCACATCGTCAAGAGCCTTTGTGATAGCGGCAGTACTGTGATCAGGCATCGCTTTGATGGTCGCTGCAATTTCGGTTGACAGCCCGTTTTTGTCGAGCCAGGCGTCTGCCTTGGCATAAGCATCATCAGAGATGCGATACATCAGGTGACCATTGATCTCCGGAACACCTTTGGTATGGAACTGACGCATAACCGACAGGAAGGATGTCTTGTAATTGGGGACATTGGTACTGGTCGCGCCAAGGATGAAACGTTGATCGCGCTCGTCGCCGCGGCCATCAAGGAAAGTTGCAGCTTCGGCATCAGTCCGTGCCACGATGATCCCTGGCACCTTCATAACATCGAGCTGGAAGCGTGCGGCATTCAGTCGTTTGATCTGCTCATCGACCGGAACCAGAACCTTACCCGCCTGGTGTCCGCATTTTTTAACCCCGGGTTTCTGGTCTTCAATATGGTAGCCCGGAACCCCAACTTCAGCGAAGCGGCGGATCAGGTTGCGAACATGAGCATCCCCACCGTGACCGGTATCAGCATCGGCGACAATAAATGGACGGTAATCGATAGCCGGTGTGTCTTTACGTTCCTGTTCAGTCATGCGCAAACGCAAATAATGCTGGTTGCGATCGGCAGCCATCAACGCCCGCACCAGAGGAGCAGCCTCATCAGGAACCTGGCTTAAGGGATAACTGGCCAGGTCAGGGCCGGGATCTTCGTTCATAGAACCTTTGGCCGAGGTTGCCCAGCCTCCCAGATAAATCCCCTCAATCCCCATCCGTTTAATCGTGACCGCTTGACCTGGGGAGTAAGGGCCAAAAGTGGTAATCGACTTCCCCTCACCAAATAGTTCACGTAAACGTTTATGAAAGGCGGCGGCAGCATCGCGAGCGATGGTGTAGTCAACAGGGATGGTCCCACGCTGTTCGACAACCTGATCAACCGTAAACAGACGTAAAATGCCATCGAAACGCGAGCTATTGAACCATTCACGGGTTGCCTTAACATCTTCAGAAAATGAACTCATTGTTCCCTCCTAGCGGCCAGCCGCCGGTAAAGTATCTAGGTTTTCGGTGATACGGATGCCTTCATTTTTATAGGCGGCGAGATACTGAACAATACGCTGTCTGGCGACACCAAGGTCGTCGTTGTTCAGGTTAATATTCAACAGATCGATAAACCAGGGAGCCTTGACGGGATCAAGGACATAAGCCTCAACAATGGCGCGCGAAATCGGCAGTGTCGTCGTCTTGGAATCATCATAAACGTCACGATTACCAGCAGCCAAGAGCTTGTCGTACTCCTCATTGAGCAGACGGGCAAAAATATCGACGCTAAAAATGTCACCAGCTTTGAGTCCAGTCTCTGCATCATCCTCGGTTAAGGCCGCACCTTTGTGGATCCACTCCCAAAGAATACTCAGTCGAATTTCACCGGTAGCCATATCTTCCATCAAATAAAGGATGTCATCATTGCCGAAGAAGTCTGCCGGTTTAAGTGCTGCCGCCTGTAAACCTTGTCCAAAAGCGTTGCCATATTGCAGGGCCACACTCAGCAGATTTCGCGCACCCCGTACAGTCCGTGGCGCGGGCTCCAACAGAATGAGTCCCGCTGCGTCTTCAGCTGTATAGCCAAGCGGCTCAAACTTACGCCCAAGCTGGTTCGCCTCGCCAACCTCTTCCCAGACTGGTCGAATGATGTGAGCCATCTTCCAGTGCGCGATCCACTTGCCGCTGGCGCCTTCCTGCTGCTCACGCACAGCACCGGCACGCGCTTTTTCCATACTGCTCTTAACACCCTCTTTGGAGCCAACCGGGATGTTCGGTTCCATCCCCCCCTGCCAGAGGGCATAGTTGCCATTGGCATCTGGTGTATTCACGGCACGGCACACACGGTCTTCATAGTTGCGCATATAACCGTAGGTCATGACGATCGATTCAATATTGGGGTTCACAAAGTCGGTATCCCAACTGGTTGCATCAGAGACACTATTGATATAGTCCCAGCGACCGGTGTTAAAGCCAACGAAGTGCTGGCCCAGAGCAGCACGGATCTCCATCAACTGGAAGGTTTGCTCCAGTTGCTCGACCAGCACGTAGATCTTGATAGTCCCTGCGGCAAGACCCAGATAACCTTCGAGAGCACTCAGGAGTCTGTTCCAGAACCCTGCCTCTTCAGCCGTCTGGATTTTCGGGAGATACAGGACAACGGTGGAACCTGCATCAATCAAAGTCTTATGATTATTGACAACATAGAGAACCATATCGACAATCGATGCTGAGAAAGATTGACCAGCAATGCGAATATGTCTGTCATCCAGATGAAGACCACGGGCCCGGAAAATCTTGGTGGTAAAGTCGAGTTGTTTGCGCCAGTCTGCGACAATCTCGCGACCAAAGAAACCACGCGCCCAGGCATTCATCTCTTCGGATACAAGCTCGGCGACTTCAAGAAAGAGCGGATCCCGGGCGATAGCCAGCTTCAGGCTGCGCTGATTATCCAACGACATGGTCGTAACCTGACCGAGAGCATCTTCACCATCAAACATCCAACCATCAGCACCAGAAAGCAGCGCATAGGCGACATTCCTCAGGTTGGCCTTTACAGGAGAATTCGGTCTGGCCGCCGGACCGGTTCCTTGAATCCACTGCCGTTGGAGATCATGAGGAATGACAGCCCCTACAAATTTGCCATCACGAGCATCCTGAACACGAATACCGGTCCCTTTAATCTCTGAACCAGGGGCGATAAAATCGATATGTCTGCGTTCCCTGATCCGTGCCACACGACGTTGAGTTCGCTCAGTCATCAAGCGCTTCTGTTCAGCGTTGAACTGCGCCATAAAAGATAGAGCACTAAGCGCCTCAGCCGTGTAGATATCCGCATATTCTTCAGCCAGGTTATCTCGGATCTGCAGGTTCTGGCCGCCGTTGATCGTTGCTGTTGTGCTCATCAGGTCCTCCCCCTGTTGTGGGACTGTTATGTTAAGGTTCTGTCTACCGAAGGTTGAGTGGTCAGTTCCTAAATATGACTAATTTAGTCAGTTAATGCGCTTGAGGGTCTCCAAGTCAATAACTTACTGATTTACGGTCTATTTTATTTTACGGTTCCGCTAACACTTTCTGCATGGCAGGCAGGGCGACCCCAAGCTTGATATCAGCCCCCATATCTCCCAGCACCGACTCAAGGGCACCCACACAAAGCAGGATATTTTCGGCGCGGCTGGAATGGCCCATCAACCCGATACGCCATACTTTGCCCGCCAAGGCACCAAGACCTGCACCGATTTCCAGATTGTACTCAGACAACAATCGGCCTCGGACTGCCGCGTCCTCGACCCCTGCGGGGATGGTAACAGCATTCAGTTGCGGAAGACGGTCGCCCTCCTTAACGATGAAACTCAGGCCCATCGCTTCCAGACCGGCCTTGAGTCCCAAATGGTTCTTATGGTGTCGCGCCCAGGCATTTTCAAGCCCTTCCTCTTTCAGCAGCAACAACGACTCATGCAGAGAATAAAGCGCATTGATCGGAGCGGTATGATGGTAAGCACGTTTGGCCCCTGTCCCCCAATAGCCCATAACCAGATTCAGATCCATGAACCAGCTTTGAACCTTGGTCTTACGATTGCGGACTTTATTCAGGGCACGCTCGTTGAAACTCAGCGGCGAAAGGCCCGGGGTACAGGAGAGACATTTCTGGGAACCTGAATAGATGGCGTCAATGTCCCACTCATCCACTTTGATCGGAGTTCCACCCAGAGAGGTAACGGCATCGATGATGGTAAGACAGTCGTACGCATGAGCCAGCTTGACCAGAGCAGCCACATCAGACTGTGCTCCGGTCGAGGTTTCTGCATGAACCATGGCAACAATAGTAGCATCGGGGTGGGCCTTCAGCGCATCTTCTAGTTTTGCGCTATCGATCGCTTCACCCCAGGCGTCTTCCACCATGATCGCGATGCCACCACAGCGCTCAACATTCTCTTTCATCCGACCGCCGAAGACACCATTCTGACAGACAACAACCTTGTCTCCCGGTTCAACCAGGTTAACAAAACAGGTCTCCATGCCGGCAGATCCCGGCGCAGAGACAGGCATAGTCAGAGCATTTTTAGTTTGAAACGCATATTGGAGAAGTTCTTTTACCTCATCCATCAATTGGATAAAGGCAGGATCGAGATGGCCAATGGTCGGACGGGAGAGCGCCTCAAGAATCCGTGGGTGAACGTCTGAGGGGCCTGGGCCCATTAAAGTACGTACCGGAGGGTTGAATGATTTCATTTGCATTTGAGGCACCTTTTAAGGATTGAAGTTGGTAAATTATATCCTGCAGACAGGGTTCAAATATCGTTAAGTGTAAAAAAAATCATATCTTATTCTCCAGGAAGAGCAACAGACACACTTCTCAATACGAACAATAACAAGAAGGGAACAAGCTCGACCACCCGAATCATAACCTATTTGGTAATGATTATCAACGGAGAAGTCAAGTCGCTAATATTTTGATGTTTGGGCTCGAAATAAGTTATTTCTACAACCCACCAAGACCCCACAACATATGAAAGGCCCACCCTGTTTGGGCAGGCCTTCCTATGAATTTATGTGGTGCCAGAACGAGAAGAAAGATGTCACAAAAGGAAGGCTAAAGCCGATTGTAGCCATTGAGGGCTGCGACGCGGTAAGCCTCAGCCATAGTGGGGTAGTTAAAGGTGGTATTGATGAAGTACTTAACATTGTTATATGGAGCTGGCTGGGCCATGATCGCCTGTCCGATGTGGAGAATCTCTGCGGCATTGTGTCCAAAACAGTGGATACCGAGAATCTCAAGGGTTTCACGGTGGAAGAGCAATTTGAGCATACCTGCCTTGTGCCCGGTAATTTGGCCTCGGGCCAAATGGCGGAAAAAAGAGTGCCCGACCTCGTAGGGGATGCGTTGCTCGGTTAACTCGCGTTCTGTTCCGCCAAGACAGCTGATCTCCGGAGTTGTGTATATTCCGGTCGGGATATCTCTGACCAGACGCTCATCACACTGCCCCTCTGCGATATGAGTCCCCGCAAAACGTCCCTGATCGTAAGCAGCACTTGCCAGATTAGGGAAACCGACAATATCACCAACCGCGTAGATATGTGGCAGGGCCGTTTGATAAGCTTCATTCACCGCCAGATTGCCACGATGATCAGCCACAATGCCCAACGCCTCAAGTCCCATCCCCGCTGAGTTTCCAGTGCGCCCATTGGCCCACAGCAGCATGTCAGACTTGATAACCTTACCCGTCTTCAGCGTTAGAACAACTCCAGCTTCATTCACCTCAACCTTCTCGTACTCTTCATTCTGACGAATCAGGATGCCCTGCTCATCGCGCATGTGGTAACTGAGGGCGTTACTGATCTCTTCATCAAGATATTCCAGCAGGCGCTCACGGGTGTTGACAAGGTTAACTCTTACGCCAGCATCTTTAAGCGCTGAAGCATACTCACAGCCGATCACACCAGCACCGTAAACAGTTAACGTACTTGGCAGCTCACTCATCTGCAAAATGGTATCGCTATCGACTACACGCGGGTTATTGAAATCAATATCTTCAGGTCGATAAGGATGTGAGCCAGTTGCGATAACGAAATAATCTGCCGATACCTGACGCTTAACCCCTGATGCATCTGTGACTTCAACGCTGTGAGAATCCACAAAACGAGCATAGCCTTCGATCACTTTGACGTCATTACGTTCGTAAAATCCCTCACGATCCGCAACTTGCTGGTCAACCACGGTCTTTACCGCAGCAAGGAGATCCCCTGATGTAATTTTCGCAGGATTCTGCCCACGATCAAACAGGCGACTCTTTTTATCATTGGCATACTGCCTGACCACATGGATGAGAGTCTTACTCGGGATCGTCCCCATGTGCGTACAGCCGCCCCCCAAAAAATGGCTTTCAATAACGGCCACCGACTTGCCCGATTTGGCCAGCTTGATTGATGCCCCCTCGCCACCAGGTCCGCTACCGATGATAATGGCATCAAAATGTTTTTTGGGTATGCTCATATTTGAATACTCACTTACGGGCGCATAGGAAGTTGGCGGCAACGCAATGTCCTCCCTGCCAGCCAGATACTGTTAAATAGAGTTTTCAGCTTTGATCGAGAGTCTTTCAAAGATGAAATATGAGATAAATCCTATCATATTTAATCTGGGCAGGAGAAGAACAGCAAAAAAAGCTCTAAGTAAGAGTCCTGAATTAGACCATTATCTCCAGATTGCCACGACTCCAAATTAAGATATGCAACAGTTTCACGAACAGCACTAGTTGACAAAGAAGGGGATTCTTCAGGAGTTGCAGCAATTTTCACATCAAGACAAAGAAAAAGGGGTCACAGCAAAAGCTGTAACCCCTTGAATCTTCATGGTGCCCAGAGACGGAATCGAACCGCCGACACGAGGATTTTCAATCCTCTGCTCTACCGACTGAGCTATCTGGGCAAAACGAGACCCGTTTAT
>JAJRRT010000068.1 GCA_024279255.1 Deltaproteobacteria bacterium
AAGTTAGAAGTTAGAAGTTAGAAGTTAGAAGTTAGAAGTTAGAAGTTAGAAGTTAGAAGTTAGAAGTTAGAAGTTAGAAGTTAGAAGTTAGAAGTTAGAAGTTAGAAGTTAGAAGTTAGAAGTTAGAAGTTGGAAGTTGAGGGTATTTTTCTCGGGCCTCGCGTCTCGCGCTTCTGGTCTCGTATCTCAGATTTATGGAGTATTTAATGCCTTGTAGAATAGTGGTTGGTCTTAAAGATGGTGTCCGCGACGCTCGTGGTGAACGGGTCAAGAATGAGATCCGTCAACATCTTGGCCTTGAATTGCAAGCAGTACGAACGCTGGACGTTTATACCGTTGATGCTGAATTGAGCTCTGCTGAAATTGATGCTGCAGCTAAAGGGCCTCTCAGTGATCCGGTGATTCAGAATGTTGCTGTTGATCATCCTCTGGCAACCGATTTTGATGTGCTGATCGAGGTTGGTTTTCGCCCTGGTGTTACCGACAACATCGGTCGTACCGCACGCGAAGCGATTCAGTATTTGACCGGCCGTTCTTTCGCAGATGGCGAAGCCGTTTATACCTCGGTGCAGTATCTGCTCTCTGGTGCTATCGACAAGGCGACCGCCGAACAGGTCACCAGCGGATTTTTGGCGAACGGCTTGATTCAGCGCTGGACCATCTTGATGAAAGATGAGCTTGACCCCGCTAAAGGCGTGCCGGTGAGTATTCCGCGGGTCGATACAACGACTAAACCGTGTGTGCAAAAAATGAATCTGAATGTCAGTGACGAAGAGTTGCTGCAGATCAGTCGCGACGGCATGCTGGCGCTCAATCTGATTGAGATGAAAACCATGCAGTCCCATTTCAACGATCCACAGGTTCAGGCCAAGCGTAGCGAAAAGGGGTTGGGCCCTGAATTGACTGATGTTGAGCTGGAGGCTTTGGCTCAAACCTGGAGTGAGCACTGCAAGCATAAAATCTTCTCAGCTCAAATCGATTATGAAGATGAGGCGGTAAATAAAGAGACAATCGATTCTCTGTTTAAAACCTACATCGTCGGAGCCACGCGTGATATCCGCAACAATATGGGGAAGGATGATTTTTGCCTTTCGGTTTTCAAGGATAACGCCGGAGTTATCCGCTTCAACGATGACTGGAGTATGGTTTATAAGGTCGAAACCCACAACTCTCCCTCGGCGCTCGACCCGTACGGTGGAGCACTGACAGGAATTGTCGGTGTTAATCGTGATGGTTACGGTACCGGCATGGGCGCGCGGTTGATTTTCAATACCGATGTCTTCTGTTTTGCTTCACCCTTTTATGACAAGCCTTTACCTCCGCGCCTGCTCCACCCACGCCGCATCTTTGATGGTGTGGTCGAAGGGGTAGAGCATGGCGGTAATAAGAGTGGCATCCCGACTGTCAACGGTTCGATTCAATTTGACGAGCGTTTCGCCGGCAAGCCACTGGTTTACTGTGGAACCGCATCGATCATGCCGGCTAATCTGAATGGTCAGCCCTGCCATGAAAAACAGGTGCAGGTTGGTGATCATATCATCATGACCGGCGGACGGATTGGTAAGGACGGTATTCACGGCGCGACCTTCTCATCTGAGGAGTTACACGAGGGCTCACCAGTGACGGCGGTGCAGATCGGCGATCCGATCACTCAGCGCCGCATGTTCGACTTTCTGATTATCGCGCGTGATCGCGGCCTCTACAATTCAATTACAGATAACGGGGCAGGGGGGCTCTCCTCCTCGGCCGGCGAGATGGCCGAAGATACTGGTGGCCTTGAGATACACCTCGATCGCGCACCGCTCAAGTATCCTGGCTTGCAGCCTTGGGAGATTCTGATTTCTGAAGCACAGGAACGGATGACTCTGGCGGTTCCTGATGAGTCACTCGATGCCTTTATGCAACTTGCCGCTGAGATGGGTGTTGAAGCGACCGATCTCGGTCTGTTCACCGATTCAGGCTACTATCATTGTCTGTATGAGGGTGAAACTGTTTGCTGCCTCGATATGAAATTTCTACACGAAGGCGTTCCGCAGATGCAGATTCCCGCTAAGTGGGAGAACAAAGGACATCAGGAACCGGAGCTTTCAGGGCGCGATCTGCAGGCCGATCTGCTCGGACTGCTCGGACGTTTGAATATTTGTTCCAAAGAATCGGTTGTGCGACGCTACGATCATGAGGTTCAGGCTGGCTCGGTGGTTAAGCCCTTAACTGGCGTCGCTAATGATGGGCCGAGTGATGCTGCAGTCTATCGTCCGCTGTTTGATAGTTTTGAAGGGATTGTTACCTCCCACGGTATCTGCCCAAGCTACAGTGACATCGATACCTATCACATGATGGCCTGTGCGATAGACGAGGCGCTACGGAATTATGTGTCGGTCGGTGGAAATATCGAGCATGTTGCCGGTCTCGATAACTTCTGCTGGTGTGATCCGGTTGAGAGTGAGCGCACCCCTGACGGTTCTTACAAGGCCGCTCAGTTGGTACGCGCCAACAAGGCGCTCTATGAATACTGCGTTGCCTTTGGCGTTCCGCTGATCAGCGGCAAGGATTCGATGAAGAACGACTACCAGATCGGCGACACCAAGATCTCTATCCCGCCGACGGTGCTCTTCTCGGTGATCGGTAAGATCGACGATGTGCGCAAGGCTGTCACCATGGATGTCAAGACTCCGGGCGACCTGGTCTATCTACTCGGGACTACGGCCGATGAGCTGGGCGGTTCCGAATATTATCGAATGTGCGGTGAGTTGGGGGCTAATGTGCCACAGGTCGACTCACAAAAAGCGCTACATCTCTACCGGACAGTCAATCGTGCACAGCAACAGAAATTGCTACGTAGCTGCCACGATCTGTCTGATGGTGGTCTGGCTATCTCTTTGGCTGAAAAAGCCTTCGCTGGTGGCTTTGGCATCTGTGCTGATCTCGATAAGATGGTGGTTAGTGCTGAGCTTTCAGACAGTGCACTGCTCTTCTCTGAATCGCAGAGCCGCTTGGCGGTGACCGTCAAACCTGAAAATAAGCAAGCCTTTGAAACATTATTCGCGGATTGCGACGCAGCATTGATCGGTGAAGTCACGACCGCGCCGATACTGTCTCTCAGTCGCGGCAGTAGAAAATTGATCGAATCGGTCAATGAACAGAATAAAGAGGCGTGGCAGGCGCCGTTGCGGGAGCTTTAATCATGGCAAAACAAGTCAGATCACTGGTAATCGCCGGCAACGGAACCAACTGTGAGCGTGAGGTTGCAGAGGCCTGTCGCCTGGCCGGTTCGGAGGTCGCTGAAGCGGTCCATATCTCAGAACTACTGGCTGGACGGGTCAAGTTGGAAGATTATCACTTTCTTAACCTGGCGGGCGGGTTCCTCGATGGAGATGATCTCGGCAGCGCCAAGGCCGGTGCCAACCGCCTGATGCACGCTCCTGTTGCGGGTGGCGGTGCTTCACTGGCTGAGCAGATACTACAGTTTATCAAAGATGGTAAGCTGATCATGGGTGTCTGTAACGGTTTTCAATTGATGGTCAAGATGGGCCTGCTACCAGGGACAGAGCAGAACTATCAACAACAGACCTGCACCCTGACCCATAATGATTGTGGGCGCTTCATCGATCGTTGGACCTATCTGCAGACCGATACCGAGTCCCCCTGTATATATACTCAGGGTCTTAAGGGGATATACCTGCCAGTACGTCACGGTGAAGGGAAGTTTGTCGTTGATATGGACACGACCCTGAAGCGCATCGAGACTGCGCATTTGGCGCCACTGCGCTATGCTGATGCAGAGTTTATGGCGACTATGGAATATCCGGCTAATCCCAATGGCAGTATCGCTGCTATCGCAGGGGTCTGTGATCCCACTGGTCGCGTGTTCGGTCTGATGCCACACCCTGAAGCTTATGTCCACTACACCCAACATCCGCGTTGGACTCGTGAGGACCTGCCTGAAGAGGGGATGGGTCTTTGGCTCTACCAGAACGCGATAAATTACGTTCGAACTAATCTTCTTTAGGAGACTGTAAAACTATAATGTTTGACAAACTACACGAAGAATGTGGTGTCTTTGGAGTTTTTGGTCACCCCGAAGCGGCCAATCTGACCTACCTTGGCCTCTATGCATTGCAGCATCGTGGCCAGGAAGGCTGTGGAATTGTTGCCTCTGATGGCTATCGCCTGCGGGCCCACAAGGGGCTGGGGCTGGTCTCTGATGTCTTCAAGAAGGGCCAGGTATTTGATCATCTGCCGGGTCGTGCAGCCATCGGTCATGTTCGCTATTCAACCGCCGGCGGTAATGACGTCAAGAATTGTCAACCGATTATGGTTGATTATTCGCGGGGTAGTATCGCGGTTTCGCATAACGGTAATCTGGTCAATGCCGAAGAGGTACGTCGTCGTCTCGAGCAGAGTGGCTCGATCTTTTCGACCACCGCTGATACCGAAACGATTATTCACCTGTTGGCCCGGGCTAAATCCGATTCGTTGATCGATCGAATCTGTGAAGCCCTGCATACTGTCAAGGGTGCATACAGCCTTATTTTTCTGACTGAAACGCGGATGGTCGCGGTACGTGATCCCAACGGTTTTCGTCCTCTGTGTCTCGGTCGTCTCGATGGGGGCTATGTGGTCGCCTCTGAATCATGTGCTTTCGATTTGGTCGACGCCGAATTTATCCGTGAAATTGAACCTGGTGAAATGATCGTGGTCGACAAGACCGGTCTGAAATCTTTCAAGCCCTTTAAAGAAACAAATCCGACCCCCTGCATCTTTGAGTACGTCTATTTTGCCCGTCCTGATAGCCGTATCTACGGCCGGATGGTCTATACCGTGCGCAAGGAGTCTGGCCGTCAGTTGGCACGGGAGCATAAAGTAGAGGCCGATCTGGTTATCGCAGTGCCCGACTCGGGTGTGCCCGCAGCTATGGGTTACGCTGAAGAGTCCGGGATCCCTTTTGAGTTGGGCCTGATTCGTAACCATTATGTCGGCCGGACCTTTATCGAGCCGCAACAGTCGATTCGCCACTTCGGGGTCAAACTCAAACTTAATCCGGTGCGTGATCTGCTTGAAGGCAAGCGGGTGGTGGTGGTGGATGACTCGATAGTGCGCGGCACGACTTCGCGCAAGATCGTCAAGATGCTGCGCAACGCCGGTGCGACTGAAGTGCATTTGCGTATTTCCAGCCCAGCGGTCAGCTATCCCTGCTTTTACGGGATAGATACTCCCTCGCGGAAGGAGTTAATCTCCGCTTCACACAGCGTCGAAGAGATCGCCACGTATGTTACTGCTGATAGCCTCGGCTACCTGTCGGAAGAGGGTCTGCGTAAGGCAGTAGGAACTGAAGGGGAGGCCGGTGCGACCTTTTGTGATGCCTGTTTCAACGGCAATTACCCGGTCCACTTTCCGCGCCTGAAGTCGGACAAACAGTTGGGCTTATTTAAATGACCCTGAGGCGCGAAGCGAGAGCCGGGAAAAGGTTTTTGACCTCTCTCACCTCACTTCTCGCTTCTCATTGTTTTGAATGGAGAGAGTAAATGAGTATTAAAGACGAACTGAAACCGATAATTCTCGAGATGTCCTATGAGCAGCGCGAAGTAACTTTGGCCTCGGGGCGTAAAAGCAATTTCTATTTTGACGGCAAACAAACCACCTTGCATGCCAAGGGCGGCTTGCTGGTTGGCAAAGCCTTCTGGGAAGAGGTCAAGAAATTTGAGGGGCCTATCGATGGCGTTGGTGGTTTAACGCTGGGTGCGGATCCGATCGCGACCGCGACCTCTATCGCTGCCAGCCTGGAAGGTGAGTCTGTTCATGCCTTTATCATTCGCAAAGAACCCAAGGGTCATGGTACCGGTCAATGGTTGGAAGGTCGTAAGAATCTGCCTCCCGGATCACGAGTCGTTATTGTCGAAGATGTGACTACCACCGGTGGTTCATCAATTAAAGCAGTTGAGCGTGCCGAGGAAGAGGGACTTGTCGTCCTCGGAATTATCACTCTGGTTGATCGTGAAGAGGGCGCGCGCGAGAATATCGAAGCGAAGGGCCAGGTATTGCGTTCGGTCTTCACCCGGTCAGAGATTGTTGGGGCGTAGAGGCGAGAGGCGGGAAACGTGAGGTTAGAAGTTCGAAGCTAGAGATGCGAAAGAGCATAAGAAAAGCCCGCCAAACGGCGGGCTTTTCTTCGATCTGTAGACTAACTATTACTATCTATCTGACTGTTTTTTATGGATTTCTCACTTCTCGCTTCTCGTATCGTCTTTAGTCTTCCTCAGGGATCCGAAACACCTCAAGGACACCCGATTGAGTCCTGACTTGTTCTTCAGAAATATTCTGTGTATCGCCAACGACTCCTAAAATAACGCGGTCGCTGCCGGTTGATTGATGGAAGTCACAGTCGAGTTCGACGAGAAACTCTTTAATTTTTTCCAGTTCTTTTTCGCTTGCACTCTTTTTCATAATAATCAGCATCTCGTTACCCCTTTTTGCTTTTAGCACGTTCCAGGCTACGGCTTTCATCAATGACACGTTCAAACAGTCGAACAACCGCAGCGTTGTCGAGTGGCCCGGGATTCTCCTGTTGCATCTTTTCGAAAATTAGTTTTTCCCGCCGCGGATCGTAGATAGGTAAATCGAGGTTTTTCTTGATATGTCCGATTTCAAGGGCAAGAGATGCACGTTCATTGAATAGATGTAAAAGGTCATTGTCTATGCGATTAATGGCTATACGTATTTCGTCGATACTCATATTTAATTATCCTGCTTCATTGTTCCGGGTCTGGTGAAGCCCCTGGTATGATTGTGTCATGTTTGCAATTCAGATCATCACGTTCCGGAAAATCGAGGGTGAAATGCAGACCACGACTCTCTTTGCGCTGCAGGGCACTCTTGACAATCAATTCTGCCACTGTCGCAATGTTGCGAAGTTCAATTAAATCCGATGTGATATGGAAATCCCAGTAGTACTCAATGATTTCCTTTTGGATCAACTGGATACGATTGAGTGCACGATTCAGGCGTTTGGTTGTGCGCACAATGCCGACATAACTCCACATGCAGCGTCTGATCTCTTCCCAGTTGTGAGCGACGATGACCTCTTCATCGCTGTCGGTTGCGTTACCGCTATCCCAGGGTGCGATGTTAGGGAACTCCACCTGTGAGGAGGCGAGGCGCTTGAGTGACGTCTGTGCTGCGAGTTCTGCAAAGGCAACGCCTTCAAGCAGGCTGTTGCTGGCGAGACGATTCGCACCATGCAAACCTGTGCACGCACACTCTCCAATGGCAAACAGATTTTTAACGCCGCTCTCGCCGTGACAGTCAACTTGAATTCCGCCACAGATGTAGTGGGCTGCGGGGACGACTGGGATAGGGTCTGTGGTCATGTCGATGCCGTAGCCGAGACAGGTTTCGTAAATGGTTGGAAAGCGTTCCCGAATATATTCTGCGCCCTTGTGCGTGATATCCAGAAAGACACAATCATCCCCATATTTTTTCATCTGATGATCGATGGCGCGGGCAACAATATCGCGAGGTGCGAGATCCTTTAACGGATGTTGATCGGCCATAAACGCAGAGCCGTCGCTGCGGCGTAAAATGGCACCCTCCCCACGGACTGCTTCTGAAATAAGAAAGGATTTGGCGTTCGGATGATAGAGGGTGGTGGGGTGGAACTGCATGAACTCCATGTTGGCAACTGCAGCACCAGCGCGCCAGGCGATGGCTACGCCGTCACCTGTAGCAACATCCGGGTTGCAGGTGAAAAGGTAAACCTTGCCGGCACCGCCAGTTGCCAGAACTGTAAAATGCGCACCGATGGTTATGACTTCTTGCGCTTCAATGTCCAGGACATAGGCTCCGAGACAAAGTTTTTCATCGGTTTGCTGTTGAACTTTTGCTTCAGTGATCAAATCGATCGCAATGTGATTTTCGAGAATCTGAATAGAAGGGTGCTTATCTACTGCCGCAACCAGGGCACGCTCAATTTCGCGGCCTGTCGCGTCCTTCGCGTGGAAAATACGACGGTGGCTATGTCCACCTTCGCGAGCCAGGTCATATTTATTCTGATCATTGCGGCTGAACTCAACCCCCCAGTTGATCAAATCCTCGATCACCTTGGGGCCCATACCTATTGCCAGGTCAACAATTTCAGGGTCGGAAAGATCTGCTCCCGCCACCATGGTATCTTCAGCATGAGAAGTGAAATCACCATCTACGCTTGAAACAGCGGCAATTCCACCCTGAGCTAATCTTGTTGCCGTGAAATCGATCTGCCGTTTGGTAACGAGCAGGACCGAGCCTTTTTCTGCGACTTTCAAAGCGTAACTGAGACCGGCAATACCGGTACCGATTACTAGAAAATCAGCTGTCAGTTTCATTGCAGATGTTCTCACAAAGTTAAGGATGCTTCGGTTTTTGTCTCCCGAAGAGCAGACATTATTGAAGTGCCATCGCGATAAGTCAAGAAATAGCCTGACGCAATGATTAAAGTTGTACCAGGAAGATTAATCATTTATAAGTATGAGCATGTATTTTGTGCCTTTTTGCATATTCTTTTTGATCTCGGTTTCAGCCGTAGACGCTACCATTTATCGCTATACCGATGAAAATGGTCGTCTGCACTTTACAGATGTTCCGACCAACACTATTTATCAGTTTTACCGTGGGGATGGCTCAGAGCTGAGTCTTGGTAACTTGATAGATTATTATGCCGATCGTTTTCATCTTGATTCTGCTCTGGTTAAAGCTGTGATCAAAGTTGAAAGTGATTTCAACCCAAAGGTTGTCTCACGCAAAGGGGCCCAGGGGTTGATGCAGTTAATGCCAGGTACGGCGCGTGAGATCGGCGTCTCTGATCCTTTTGACCCTGGTCAGAGTATCTATGGGGGGACTTACTATCTCCGGCAGATGCTGGATACATTCAATAGTAATCTCGATCATGCCCTTGCAGCATATAACGCCGGGCCTACTACTGTTCAGCGCTACGGCGGCATCCCCCCCTATGATGAAACGCAGAATTATGTTCAGCGGGTCAAGAAATATCGGGATTACTACCAGAAGTTCAGCGGTCAGCTTGACTGACAGTTCACTGTGGCCAAGCTTTATTGTTCATCTGCTTTAAGAAATCAGTCCTTACAGTTTTTTCTTGTCTCTGAATATTTTTCATTGACACTTTGTCAGGCGGTTTGCTATACATATCCCCGCTCGCCACGGCGGGCCAATATGAGCGGGAATAACTCAGTGGTAGAGTGCAACCTTGCCAAGGTTGAC
>JAJRRT010000069.1 GCA_024279255.1 Deltaproteobacteria bacterium
CATAGGGGGTCCAGTGAGTCAATTTCAGAAAAATATTGCCCTTTGGCTGGTCATCTCTCTGTTGATGATCATGCTCTTCAATATGATGAGTCAAAGAGGGACTGACCAGAAAAAAGTTAACTATACCGAGCTGTTAGATAGTATTGAGTCGGGGCAGGTGATCAGTGTCACAATCCAGGGTTCACAGATCACCGGGACATTAGATGATGGGACCAAGTTTTTAACCACCGCTCCCCCTGATATGGAACTGATCCCTGAGCTTAAAGAAAAGGGGATTATTATCGAGGCCAAGCCGGTTGATGATCAGGGTTTTTGGTTTACCCTGCTGATCTCCTGGGGACCGATTCTTCTGCTTATCGGGGTCTGGATTTTCTTCATGCGCCAAATGCAGTCGGGTGGTGGCAAGGCAATGAGCTTTGGCAAGAGTAAGGCCAAGCTGTTGACTGACACCCAGGGGCTGGTGACCTTTAAGGATGTCGCTGGCGTCGATGAAGCGAAGCAGGAACTTGAAGAGGTCGTCGAATTTCTTAAAGATCCGAAAAAATTTACCAAGCTCGGCGGAAAAATCCCCAAAGGCGTACTGCTGGTGGGAGCGCCAGGCACTGGTAAAACTCTGTTGGCTCGTTCTGTAGCCGGTGAAGCCGGTGTCCCTTTCTTTACTATCTCCGGGTCTGATTTCGTTGAGATGTTTGTCGGTGTCGGTGCCAGTCGGGTGCGTGATCTGTTCCTGCAAGGGAAAAAGAATGCACCCTGCATTATTTTCATCGATGAAATTGATGCTGTGGGTCGCCACCGTGGTGCTGGACTAGGCGGCGGTCATGACGAGCGTGAGCAGACTCTTAACCAGTTGCTGGTCGAGATGGACGGCTTTGAGTCAAATGAAGGGGTTATTCTGGTAGCAGCAACCAATCGTCCTGACGTTCTTGACCCCGCTTTGCTGCGGCCGGGACGTTTCGACCGTCAGGTTGTCGTGCCGCGCCCCGACATTAGAGGACGCAGTCGAATTCTTCAGGTCCACTCGCGTAAGGTTCCAATGGGCGATGATGTAGATCTGGATGTTATCGCTAAGGGAACCCCTGGTTTTTCGGGCGCTGATCTGGCCAACCTGATCAATGAAGCAGCGCTGCTGGCTGCGCGTAGCAACAAAACCCAGGTTGATAATAGTGATTTCGAAGCTGCTAAAGATAAGGTCTTGATGGGCGCAGAACGGCGCTCAATGGTCATTACCGATGATGAAAAAAAGGTGACTGCATATCATGAAGCCGGGCATGCGCTGGTTTCTTTGCTGACTCCCGGCTCTGATCCGGTGCATAAGGTTTCAATCATTCCCCGTGGCCGGGCACTTGGTGTCACCATGTACCTGCCAGCAGAGGAGAAATATAACGAAACTGCTATCGGTCTGAATCAAAAGATATGCGCTTTGCTTGGTGGCCGAATTGCTGAAGAGATGACGTTTGAGTCTGTGACCAGTGGTGCCAGTAACGACCTTGATCGTGTCACCTCCATTGCGCGTAAAATGGTCTGTGAGTGGGGAATGAGCGATAAGATCGGACCTTTGACCTTCGGCGAAAAAGAGGGCGGAGAAGTTTTTCTGGGTCGCGATATGGGTCATGTTAAAAACTATAGTGAGGCGACTGCGATCGAGATTGATAACGAGATTCGTCGCATTGTGAAAGAGAATTATCAGGAAACTCGCACATTATTGGCCGCGCATAAAAGTCAACTCATTGATCTGGCTGAGGCTCTGCTTGAGCGTGAAACTCTCGATGGAGCAGAAGTCAGAAAGATTACTTTCCCAGAACAGTCTGAGCCTGAAGTGGTTAGCGAACCTGTCGCTCCTGAGGATGCAGCGCCGACTGTCAAAGTTGAGAGTCCGGATGACTCCGGTGATACTGACAGCTGATTTGTGACGTCACAATCAACACAACTTTTAGGTAAAAACTGCCAGATTGATCTAGGTTTACCCCGCATAATGGGGATTCTCAATGTGACTCCCGATTCCTTCTCGGACGGAGGCCTTTTTTATGACCCCGAGAAGGCCTTTGTTCAGGCCCGGCAGATGATTGCCGAAGGTGCAGACTTGCTGGATGTTGGAGGAGAGAGTACTCGTCCCGGAGCTCCTGTGGTCTCTCCGCAGGAAGAACTTGATCGAGTTCTTCCGGTGATTGAAGGACTGCGGCGCGAAACAGATATACCGCTGTCAATCGATACGACAAAAGCGTCTGTTGCAGCTGCGGCCGTTGCTTGTGGCGCAAATTTTATTAATGACATCAGCGGGCTGCAGTTTGATTCCCAGATGGCAAAGACTGCTGCTGCCAGCGGAGCCGGGCTCTTTTTGATGCACACTCGCGGGCGTCCCGGTATCATGCAGCAGGACACCGATTATCATGACCTGCTGAATGAAGTGCTTGATTTTTTACTGCATGCTGCAGACACCGCGATGACAGCAGGGGTTGATCGGCAATCGATTGCTCTCGATCCGGGGATTGGTTTTGGTAAGGATGCCATAGGCAATCTCCGATTGTTGCAACACCTTGGTCGTTTGGTTGAGAGCGGCTACCCGGTTTTGCTCGGGACCTCGCGCAAAAGCTTTATCGGACAGATTCTGCAGCAGGAGAACCCGGCGGAGCGGTTGGCCGGTACCTTAGCCACCATCGCTTCAGGTGTTGAGCGCGGTGCAAATATTTTTCGAGTTCATGATGTCCGTCCGGCGCGTGAAGCGGCCCTGATTGCCTGGGCTGTGCGTGAGGGGGAACTTCCCGCTTCCAAAGACTGAAAAGCATCAATGTTGATGCTCTCGGCGGAGGTGGTTTTTGGATCTGGGATTTTCAATGCCTGACATACTTTCCAATATCCGTATCCTCGATCTCCTCGACATTGGTATAGTCGCCTTTATCATCTATCGAATTATCCTTTTGATCAAAGGCACCCGTGCCGTACAAATGCTTCTTGGCCTGGCTGTCATTCTTTTGGTTTACGTCGCTTCACGTGTCGGTGACCTGCATACCCTGAATTGGTTTCTCAGTAATTTCCTCTCTTCGATTATCCTGGTTATTGTCGTTATCTTCCAGAACGACATCAGGCGTGCGCTGATGCACGTCGGGCGCAATCCCTTTTTTGCTGGGTTGACCTACCTTGAAGAAACTGTCGTTCTGGATGAATTAGTGCAGGCCTGTATTGCCCTGGGGCAAAAAAGAGTTGGAGCTCTGATCGTTATTGAACGTGAAACGGGGCTTAAAGACGTATTGGTGACCGGCACTGCGATAGATGCCCGGGTCACCAGCGAGATGATTCAAGCGATCTTTATGCCTGCTTCGCCTATTCATGATGGAGCACTGGTGGTACAGCAAGGCCGTCTGACCCAGGCGGGATGCTTTCTTCCATTAAGTCAGAACCTTGATATCAGCAAGTATCTTGGAACTCGTCATCGCGCCGCGATCGGGCTGACTGAGTTGCTCGACGCGGTAGCGATCGTGGTTTCGGAAGAGACCGGTAAAATATCGGTTGTCGTCAACGGTGGTATTACCCGTGACCTTGAAGCTTCTGATCTTCGGAAGGTGCTCGGCCGCCTGTTAGAACCACGCACCAGAAAAGTTAAGAAGAAGGGGAAGGGCTAGCCGATGATGGAATTGGTGACCAAAAATTGGACTCTCAAGCTCCTTTCCCTCATCTTTGCCATGATTCTCTGGATGTTTATTATGGGGGAAAGACATCTCGAAGTTGGCTACACGGTACCGCTTGAGCTCCAAAAAATACCCAAAGACCTGATCGTCGCCAATCAGATTCCAAGTTTGATCGATGTGCGAATCAGCGGCCCGCGGACTTTGCTGATGAAGGTCAGTCCCAACGACATCAGTATCACTGTAGATCTTTCAGACCTCAAACCTGGGCTGACATCATTTAAACGTCTTGAAGAGCGCCTGAATTTACCGAGTGGCATGCGGGTTACCCGGGTCTCTCCATCCTTTGTCGATATCCGTCTAGATCGTCGCAAAGAAAAAAAGGTTCCGGTAAAGGTCGTTCTGGCAGGTGATCCAGATCCCGGATATCGAGTTGTCGGGCTCAAGGCAATACCAGATAAAGTCAGTATTTCCGGTGCCGAAAGTGAGATTAAATCGATCTCTGAGGTGATGACCGAACCGATAGATCTTACCGGGGTCACTGAAAATTTTTCAGAGATAGTACCGCTGACTTATGAGCGAACCTACACTAATTTCGTCGATGAAAAGACGTCGGAAATCAACGTAGCGATCGAAGCAACCGAGCCCGTTGAATCTGTCAACTCAATCGAGCCTCCTTCAGAACAGAAACAGGTTGAATAATTTATGAAGAAACGTATTTTCGGTACTGATGGCGTGCGTGGCGTGGCGAATGTCCACCCGATGACCACCGAAGTAGCAATGCAGCTGGGCCGCGCTGCTGCTCATGTTTTTAAAGATGGAGACCGTCGTCACCGATTGGTGATTGGGAAGGATACCCGCCTTTCAGGCTATATGATTGAGACCGCATTGGTTTCAGGGATCTGTTCGATGGGGGTTGATGTCTTATTGGTTGGACCATTGCCAACGCCAGGAATTTCCTTTATTACCGCCTCGATGCGGGCGGATGCCGGAGTTGTCATCTCCGCCTCGCATAATCCTTATCAGGATAACGGAATCAAATTTTTCAATCGTGATGGATTCAAGTTGCCTGACGAACTTGAAATTCGGATTGAAGACTTGATCAATAGTGGTGAGATCGATTCATTGCGACCGATTGCCGATGAAGTTGGCAAGGCCTTCCGTGTGGATGATGCGGTGGGACGTTATATTGTCTTTCTTAAAAACACCTTTCCACGTGAGCTTGATTTGCAGGGGCTTAAGATCGTGCTCGATTGCGCCAACGGTGCCGCGTATAAAGTTGCGCCCTCCGTGTTGGAAGAGCTAGGGGCCGAGGTGATTACCCTTGGGGTTAACCCTGATGGCAAGAATATTAATGCTGGTTGTGGTTCGCTCTATCCTGAAGTCATGGCTGCGGCGGTTCGCGAACATGGTGCCGATCTTGGTATTGCTCTAGACGGTGATGCTGATCGAGTGATCTTTGTAGACGAGCGTGGTGACCTGGTTGATGGGGACAGTGTCATGGCAATTTGTGCCACACGGATGCTGGCAGCCGGGACACTTAAAAAACAAACGTTAGTCGCGACAGTTATGAGTAATATGGGCCTTGAAATCGCAATTAAAAAAGCCGGTGGGGTAATGGTTCGTACCGCCGTCGGTGATCGTTATGTGGTCGAAGAGATGCGCCGCGGAGGGTATAACCTCGGAGGTGAGCAGTCGGGGCACATGATCTTTCTCGATCACAATACCACCGGGGACGGTATTCTTTCAGCTCTGCAGGTTCTTGAAGTTATCCAGCGCACCGGTAAGCGGTTGTCGGAATTGGCTCAGGTGATGGAGGCGCTGCCTCAGGTCTTATTGAATGTTCGCGTCAAGCAGCGGACCGACCTTTCCACCATTCCTGAAGTCAGCAAAGTGATAGCCGATGTTGAAGAAAAACTTGCTGAGCAGGGCCGGGTTCTGATTCGCTACTCTGGAACTGAACCATTGCTGCGGATTATGCTCGAAGGGGTCGATCAGGCCCAGATTGAAAAACTGGCCGCAGAAATTGCGGCGGCTGTAGCAATGTCTATCGGCGCCGCGTAGATTAAATAAAGATAAAGGAGTCAGATCTCTTGGCAAAATTGGGAGTTAATGTCGATCATATTGCAACTTTGCGCGAAGCGCGAGGTATAGATGAGCCTGATCCGGTTGCGGCTGCAATGCTGGCAGAACTTGCTGGTGCGCAGGGTATCACCGTCCATTTGCGTGAGGATCGTCGTCATATTCAGGACCGCGATGTAGAAATCCTACGTCGAACAATTAAGACCAGTCTCAATCTCGAGATGGCCCTGACCGACGAGATGGTTGCTATCGCTATGAAAATTCTTCCAGATACCGTCACATTGGTTCCAGAAGGGCGGCATGAATTGACGACCGAAGGTGGACTTGACGTGTCGATGCTGCGGCAAACTCTTAAAGAGAAAATTGTCCTGATGCAACAGGCTGGAATCGTCGTCAGCCTCTTTATAGAGCCAGACTTGGAGCAGATTAAAGCCAGTCACCGTGCCGGCGCCAATTGTATCGAGATCCATACCGGAACCTACTGCGAGATGCGCCATGAAAAAGATCGAATAGATCAATTGCGGCGTATTGAGATTGCTATCAGTGCGGCACGTAAATTCGGGATGAGGGTCAATGCCGGGCATGGCTTGAACTATCGAAATATCGGTCCGGTTGCGGCTTTGCGTGGAATTGAAGAATTCAATATTGGACATAGTATTGTCGGGCGAGCAGCTCTGGTCGGGATGGAGCGTGCGGTACGTGAAATGCTCGAGCTGCTCAAGGATAGCTGATGGCAATTGTTGGTAGCGGTATTGATCTGGCGCAAATCCCAAGATTTAAACGTTTTATCGATGAGGGGAAACTGGCTCTACTTGAGCGTCTGTTTACCAGCGCCGAGCGTAACTATGCCTTATCTCGCAAAGATCCCGCTTCTCATTTTGCCGTACGCTTCGCAGCTAAGGAGGCCTTTGTTAAGGCTTTAGGTACCGGGTTGCGCTTCGGCCTGAGTTGGCAGCAGATTGAAATTATACGCGATGAACTGGGCCGCCCATCTCTTGAATTATCTGGTCGGGCTCTTGAGTTAATGGTTGAAAAGGGCGCTAAGCGCTCTCACCTTTCCTACAGCCACGACGGTGACTATGGCGTGGCATCGGTTATACTTGAAGACTGATGACTTAGCCCGCTCTGTACTTTTCGAGTGAACGTCAAACCTTTTTAAGCAGGTAAGCAGATGAAGCTGATCACTGCCGAGCAGATGCAGGCGATCGACCGTAATGCGATCGAATCAATAGGTATCCCAGGTGCGGTATTGATGGAGAATGCCGGTCGTGCCGCTGCCGAAGAGATTCTGAACGATATTCATGGGCTCTTCCCTGGCCCGATTCTGGTATTGGCCGGTCGTGGTAACAATGGTGGAGATGGCTATGTGATTGCCCGAATTCTGGCTGATCGCGGCTGGCAGGTACGAACACTGGTTCTGGCGGATGAAAATCGAATTGCGGGCGATGCTGCCCTGATGTTGCAGATTTTAAAGCAATTGTGTGGCGAGATTCGGTTTATTAACAGTCAAGCGTCTTTGACTGAAGAGTTTTCTGTTGTAGATCCTTTACTGATTGTTGATGCTCTTTTGGGAACAGGTTTGTCGAGCGCTACTACTGGTCTCTATCGGTTGGCGATTGATCTGATCAATCAAAGTCCGGCTCAGGTTGTAGCTGTTGATATTCCTTCTGGTGTCAACGGCTCTGATGGTCGCGTGATGGGGGCTGCAGTTGAGGCCGATTTGACCCTCTGTTTCGATAGTGCAAAAGTTGGTCATGGAAGTCGTCCTGGTGCTGATTATGTTGGGGAACTACGAGTTCTTGAGATCGGAATTCCGCGCACGGCGCGACCTCAGGATGATTTCTGCTGTAACTTATTCGATGAATCGGTCGCATGTGGATTACTGCCGCAGCGACCGATGACCGGCCACAAAGGCTCTTTTGGTCATCTTGGTGTGGTCGCCGGGTCAACAGGAATGACGGGGGCCGCTGCACTTTGCAGTGAAGCAGGCTTGCGGAGTGGGGCCGGATTGGTCACACTTGCCTGCCCGGCAGACCTTCATGCTATCCTTGAAGTCAAGCTGACAGAGGTTATGACGCAGCCTCTAAGCGGTCAGCAGGATCATCTGATAAGTGACAATTGCGACGAGATCGTGGCCTTGTCCCGAAAATTTCAGGCTCTTGTCCTGGGTCCGGGATTGGGACAGGGGCCGCAAACTTTTGACGCTGTCCGCAGCCTGGTTGCCAGATGTCACTGTCCGTTAGTTGTCGACGCAGATGCTCTTAATGCTTTGGCTGGGGCCTTGGATGTCCTGCCCGGATCTGCTGGCAGTCCGCCGGTTTTGACCCCTCATCCGGGTGAGTTTGCTCGATTGACGGGCTTGACGGTTTCAACAATAGGTGCGGATCGCTTCCGTTTGGCACGTCAGTTTGCAATAGATAATCGTGTTGTGTTGTTGCTGAAGGGCGCGCGGACCTTGATTGCAGATCCTGATGGGCGTGTGCGGATCAACACCAGCGGTAATGCCGGCCTTGCTACTGGTGGGAGTGGCGATGTCCTTAGTGGGTTGATTGGTGGGCTTTTGGCCCAGGGCCTCTCCTCTTTTGACGCTGCGAGTCTGGGTGCCTGGCTACATGGGGCTTCAGCAGATTTGTTAGCTGATGAAAACGGCTGTGCCGGATTGATCGCTGGTGATTTACTCAAAACTATCCCTGTTGCTAGACATCAACTTGAAGGAGTCTACTCATGCTGACAGCTAAAGATATCATGACTACCGATCTGGTCACCGTGACCCTTGAAACCAGCATTACTGACCTGGCTGACAAATTTGTTACATCAAGGTTCAGTAATATGCCGGTCCTTGACGGCTCAGGGAAATTAGCCGGGATCATTAGTGAAACCGATCTTGTTGAACAGCAGAAACCACTGCATATTCCTACCGTTATGGCTCTGTTTGATGGAGTATTCTATCTGGATAGCGAAAAACGCTTTCAGAAAGAGGTTGATCGGGTGACTGCACAAACCGTTGGTGAACTTTGTCAGCGAAACCTCGTTACCTGCGGGCCTGATGCCACAATTGGTGAGATTGCAGGTTTAATGAGTAAACATAAGGCTCATCTAATACCTGTTATTGAGAATGAGAAGATGATCGGAGTCGTTGCACGTCTCGATCTGATCAAGGCCGTTGAGGTTTAAATTCGTCGTGAAGTTTAAAACCAACAGCGAGGCCGAGACCAGCGCGTTCGGGCGTTTTCTGGGTGAGCAATTGCGGCGGTCGATGACAATTCTTTTAGAGGGTGATCTCGGTGCAGGCAAGTCGGTCATCGCGCGCGCGCTGGCACGTGGTCTTGGAGTTCCTGAGGAGATTCCGATTACTAGTCCCACCTTTACTTTGATGAATCATTACTCCGCCCGGATAGAACTTTATCATTTTGATCTTTACCGTCTGGCCGATGCTGAAGAGTTAATTGAGATCGGTTTCGATGATTTTGCCCATAGTGAAGGAGTCGCTCTGGTTGAATGGCCTGAACGATTGCCGGATCGTGATTTTGATCATCTTCTGGTGCAAATCGATCGTTTATCTGCCGACTGCCGTGAGGTCGAAGTCAGGGCTTGCGGGCTTGAACCACAAGGCCTGCTTGACCGTTTGCAGAAATGGTTGGTTACTCAGTAAAAACACTCCGTTACCGGGTGCTCGCGTAAAAAACGCTTTGACCCTCTGATAGGTTTCCTGTTATTAAGGTCTCTCTGGAAAAATACCGAAATCATCACAGTCTGAGCCCCTTTTGGCGAACGTGACCTTAAGCGGTTTGTTGTCCCTAAGACCAAGAAGGAGACAGTAAGAATATGGCCCTGGTTGTACAGAAATACGGGGGCACATCGGTTGGTACGGTCGAGCGTATCCGAAATGTGGCCACGCGGATTGCAAAGACCTTTGACGAGGGGAACGAAGTAGTCGTTATCGTTTCAGCCATGTCTGGTGAAACCAATCGTTTGGTTGCACTGGCCAACGAGGTGTGCGAGTTCCCGAGCGATCGCGAATATGATGTGTTGGTATCGACCGGCGAGCAGGTGACTATCGCATTGTTGTCGATGTGTCTACAGTCAATGGGTTACCAGGCTAAAAGTTATCTTGGTTCCCAGATTCCGATGCGAACCGACGGTAGCCACGCCAGGGCGCGGATTAAAAGCATTCCGGATGCCAATATCCGTGCAGATCTTGAACAGAAAACGATCGTCATCTGTGCCGGGTTTCAGGGTGTTGAGCCCGGAGGCTCAATTACGACTTTAGGTCGGGGTGGGTCAGATACCTCTGCAGTGGCAATTGCCGCTGCGCTTAAGGCTGATGTCTGCGAAATATACACCGATGTCGATGGCGTCTATACGACTGACCCCCGAATGGTTCCCGAAGCGCGTAAGATTGATAAAATCAGCTACGAGGAGATGCTGGAAATGGCATCTCTCGGTGCCAAAGTTCTGCAGATACGTTCCGTAGAATTTGCCAAGAAATACGGCGTGGTGATTCACGTCCGTTCCAGTTTTGACGACAGCCAGGGAACCCTGGTGATGAAGGAGGATGAGGAGATGGAGACCGTACTGGTTGCAGGGATTGCCTTTAATAAAGATGAGGCCAAGATCAGCGTTCTGGGAGTTCCGGACCAACCGGGAATCGCTGCACAGATCTTCTCCCCACTGACAGAATCGAATATCACTGTCGATATGATCATTCAGAACGTTTCAATCGACGGTAAGACCGATATGACCTTTACCGTGCCGAAGACCGATTGTAAAAAGGCGCTGCAAATCATTGAGCCAGTCGCTGTCGCAATCGGAGCCAGTGGGACCAGCAGCGATACCGCTATTTCCAAGATATCAATCATTGGTGTTGGTATGCGTTCGCATGCTGGTGTCGCAAGTCAGATGTTTTCGACACTGTCGAAAGAAGGGATCAATATCGAGATGATCTCAACCAGTGAAATCAAAATTTCTTGTGTGATCAGTGAAAAATATACTGAACTGGCCGTGCGGGTTCTGCATGAAGCTTTTGGCCTCAATAAAGAGGGGTAGGTCAGTCGCGGCAACAAGGTCTAGTCTTTGAAAGGTGTGATAAAATGAGTCGGATCAAGCTTTACGATACTACGCTAAGAGACGGTACTCAGGCGGAAGATATCTCCTTCCTGGTGCAGGATAAAGTCAATATTGCCCATCGTCTGGATGAGTTGGGGATCGATTATATTGAGGGCGGCTGGCCCGGATCAAATCCGAAAGACATCGCTTTTTTCGAAGCAATCAAAGACGAAAACCTTGACCATGCCAAAATCGCCGCCTTCGGTTCGACCCGTCGTGCGAAAGTGACCCCGGCTGAAGACAATAATATTCAGACTTTGCTCGCTGCCGAACCGGACGTTGTGACCATATTCGGCAAGACCTGGGACTTTCATGTCCGTGAGGCACTGCGCATCAGTCTGGAAGAGAATCTTGAGCTGATTCATGACTCGCTGGCCTACCTCAAACAACGAGTTAGCGAGGTCATTTACGATGCTGAACACTTCTTCGATGGCTACAAGGCCAATCCTGAGTATGCCCTGAAGAGTCTACAGGCTGCTGCAGATGCACAGGTTGATTGCATTGCTTTGTGCGACACCAATGGCGGGACCTTGCCGCATGAGTTCCCGGCGATCATGAAAGCAGTCAAAGAAGCGATTTCTATCCCACTGGGGATTCATGCTCACAATGATTCCGAGTGTGCTGTTGCCAACTCGCTGACGGCGGTCGATCTAGGTGCTGTTCATGTCCAGGGAACGATCAACGGGTTCGGTGAGCGTTGTGGTAACGCCAACCTCTGCTCGATTATCCCGGCGCTACAGCTGAAGATGGGGCATGAGATGATTACGACTCAGCAGATGGCCGGAATGCGTAAGCTGTCGCGATATGTCTATGAACTGGCAAATCTGGTCCCGAACAAGCACCAGCCCTACACCGGTAATTCCGCCTTTGCCCACAAAGGCGGGGTTCATGTTTCAGCGATTCAGCGCCACCCGGAAACCTATGAGCATATGCGCCCGGAAAAAGTCGGTAATACGACAAGGGTTCTCGTTTCTGATTTGTCGGGCCGCTCAAACATTTTGGTTAAAGCCGAAGAATTCGGTATTCCGCTCGACAGCAAGGATCCGGTAACCCTTGAGATCCTTGAAGAGATTAAGGAGATGGAAAATAAGGGATATCAGTTCGAAGGGGCAGATGCGTCATTCGAGCTACTGATGCGTCGTGCTCTCGGTAAGGTCAAGAGTTACTTTCAGGTTCTGGCGTTCCGCGTAATTGATACCCGTCGTAGTGAAGATACAAGCCCCATTTCAGAAGCAACTGTCAAGGTCAGGGTTGGAGGAAAAATAGAGCACACTGCAGCCGATGGCAATGGGCCGGTCAATGCGCTGGACCGTGCTCTCCGCAAGGCGCTGGAAAGCTTTTATCCCCAAATCGGTGAGATGAACCTTCTCGATTACAAAGTGCGCGTATTGCCCGCCGGGAAGGGGACTGAATCTTTTACTCGGGTACTGGTTGAATCTGGGGATAAGGAGAGCCGTTGGGGGACAGTTGGAGTCAGTGAAAATATTATCGATGCTTCCTATCACGCATTGATTGACGCAATTCAGTATAAGCTACTGAAGGATTCAGGCGAGTAGATCGATGGTGGCTCGGGGGGGATGGCTGCTGTTGCTTTTAATGCTGGGCTTGACGGTTAACGATTTGGGCTGGGTTTCTTTTCAATACGAAAAGAGTCCAGCCCTTCGTGTTTCTGGAACACAGCAAATGCAAGTTCTGTTAGCGAATACTGGAGGCAGACTGGATGGAATTCATCAAATTAATGACGCTCGGCAGCTAATTAGCGTCATTAATTTGGCGGGACTAGTTTTACCTGTTTCTTTACAGCAGCAGATTCTGGAAGGAGGAACTTTGCTTGACGGTAAAACGCTTAATTTTCAGATGGTTAGCAATGATGTCGTAACGGTTGAATTTGTTTGGATGCCTGCTGCGAAGCGTATGACTCTGGGTATACCGTTGCATGTGAATCAGATGTCAGAGTCTGATTGGCAAGACTTGCCTGGAGTTGGACCCTCATTGGCACTAGGTATTGTGAACGATCGTCATAAAAATGGCGATTTCGAATCAATCTATGCGTTGGCGAGGGTTCATGGTGTGGGTAACAAGCGCATTGAAAAGTGGAAATCTTTTTTTGAGGACAACTAACTGCCTGAAAAATAGAAGGAAAAAATATTTCTGATGATAATAATGAAGATTTATTAAGTAACTGTCTGCCTTGGCACATCTCATGAAATAAAAGTCTACTCCAAGCATATCGATACTAGACGTAAATTGTCTGTTTACTTAGCCGAGGAGGATAAAAATGAAATGCCCTAAGTGTAAAAGCAGAATGTATTCAGAAAAGTATTATGATTTTGTTCGGGCATTTGATGCTTGGAGGTGTTGCGCCTGTGGTGAAGTTGTCGATCCGACGATTCTTGCCAATCGCGCGCGTAACCAGAACCTCTATCTGGGCTGACAAGTAGATTTGAAAAGGCCGGGCATTGAGCCCGGCCTTTTTTTTGCGCTTTTGGTGGCGAATCTAGCTCATCAGGTTAATCTTTCCTGGAGGTTTTTTTACTCCAAAATAAGAACTTGATGACACCTATAATCGATAGAATCAGAAAGCCGGGCCCACGAAAGCGCTCAGGTTCTTTTCCATCACTGATAAAGAGAATGTTTCCTTCTGCTCTGATCCCCGTTGAAGCTAACAACTCAAGCAACTTGTTACGATTCGCATCGGCGATCAAACTATCCGCAGTCATTCCGGTGATCGTCATTGCAGGGAAAAAATCGTCTTGATGTTCTTTTAGGTAGGCTGCACGTTTTTGGTCATTGTCGAGCTTGAAGTAGTAGGTGGTGAGCAGGTTGATGATAGCAGGCTGTCTTGTTTCAATCCAGAGGTGCGGATTCTGGGTACTGCTATCCTCGACATAGGGAATCAGGAATGAATCGATTTCAATCGTTCCGCTCATGTTGATCCCATTCAGCAGGTCGAGATGACCACCACTGATACTTAGCCACTCCTGTTGTGGTTGGCCAGACTCTAGTTCGACCAGTTCAATAGCTAAGGGCTCTGGGTTCCGTAGTTGAAGAACCAGATCGCTGATACCGAGCCAGGTTAAAAGCATGCAGATAGCGAGGAATGTAAAGCGGAAACGTTTCATCTTCTAACCTTTTTGGTAAAAAAAAGGCTTTTCTCCATCGAAGAAAAGCCAAGTCAATATAACAATATTAAACGCGCCAGGTTGCCAGTAGCAACCCGGCGCGTTTTAGTTATAATCAGGCGCCAGCAGTTTCGGTAGCGTCGTTGATGATCAGATCTTTTTGGGTCATCATCGATACCATAACCAGGGCCAGGAAGGAAAGTGGAATCGAAATCAGAGCCGGGCTATTGAAGCTGATAGGTGCCTCAGTCGGTAGGTAACCGTAACGGACCCACATGTCTGGCGAGATCAAAATCCGACCCAGAGAAGAGATGAGGCCGACGGTGATTGAAGCGGCAATCCCTTTCGCGGTGGTTCGCTTCCAGAAGAGCAGCATCAGGATCGCAGGCAGATTGGCTGAGGCGGCAACAGCGAATGCCCAACCAACCAGGAAGGAGACATTCATTCCTTCAAAGATGATTCCCAGGTAGATGGCGATACAGCCAACAACTACAGCAGAAATCTTGCCAGCGCGGACCTTGCCTGCGTCGGTCATGCGCATACCGAGGAAGTTATCCATCAAGTCATGAGCAACCGCACCAGAGGCAGCAACGATCAGTCCTGAAACAGTACCCAGAACCGTAGCGAATGCCAGAGATGAGATGATCGAAAAGAGGACAACGCCAAAGGAGAGTGCCAGTAGTGGTGCGCTCATGTTGTTGTCGGTCAGGTTAATGACCCCGTTGGTCATGGCACCCATCCCAAGGAACAGGGTCAGGATATAGAAGAAGCCGATGGCTGCGATAGCAACGATGGTCGATTTACGCGCAGCAGCCTGGCTCGGAACTGTATAGTAACGAATCAGGATGTGCGGCAAAGCTGCGGTACCACAGAAGAGAGCCAGCATAAGTGAAACGAAGTTGAATGTCTGTGTGCCGGTGGCGTTGTCGACCTTGAACTTCAGACCTGGACGCAAGACCCGGTCACCAGGGGTCGGTTTTTGATAATAGACGGTGACCGTGTTGGCACCATCATGAATATATTTCTTGCCCCAAAGGACAATGGTCGAATCCTTGAGTGCCGAAAGGTAAGCTAGCGGACCGACTGCGCCAGTCGTCGCGACTTCCTGGCCATTAACGCGCAACTCTTTGATATGGCCGACCGGGAAGAACTTGCCCTCTTCTTTGGCCGCTCCGTTAAAGGTCTTGGTGCCATCAGGCAATTTGGTCATGAAGAGAGTCTCTTCGAGACGGAAACCCTGATCGTTCTGGTTGAGATGCCAGATGCTCTCAACGCCGTCTTTGACCAACTTTACGAAGCCTGCTTTGCCAAATTCAGAATCGAGTCCGGCAACGACGTTGTAACCCGCTTCGTTGACGTTCAATGCTGCATCTGCTTGAAGGGTCTTGAAATCGTGGTAAGCCTGGCCATTGTTGACCGGTGAGGTTGATAGGCCTTGAGTCAAGACGTAGATAACAACCACCGTTGACATGATCAAAAGCAGTGCGCCTTTGAAAAACTGAACGTAGGTGGTGGAGGCCATGCCGGCAGTGGCAACGATAATCGTAACGACGACACCGACGATGCAGACACCAACCCAGTGGGGCAGACCGAGCAGAGGTTGAACCAGAACGCCAGCACCAACCATCTGTGGGATCAGATAGAAGACAGAGACCAGCAGGGTTGAGATCGCTGCGGTCAGCTGAATCGCCTTGGAGTTAAATTTGGAGTCGAGGGCGTCGGTAAAGGTGTATTTACCTAGGCGCTTCATCGGTTCGGCAACCAGGAACAGGGCGACGATCCAGCCCGCGAGGTAGCCGATTGAATACATCCAGCCATCGTAACCGGCGGTTGCGATCATACCGCAAATACCGAGGAAAGAAGCTGCCGAGAGGTAATCTCCAGCGAAGGCTACGCCGTTGGTGAACCAGTGGATGTTGCCACCGGCAGCGTAGTAGCTATCGGCAGAACTGGTACGACGTGCCAGGTAAAAGGAGAGTCCGAGGACGAATGAAACGAAAAAGATAAAGAGGCCGATGGCCAACGGGGATTGTGTGTATACCATGTTTCCGTCCTCCTTAGCTGTTCATCCGCGCTTCAGCGCGGGTACAGAAGTGGTTGTAGATGATAGCCATGACCAATGCCAGGCCGATCAGGCCGAATCCCCAGATGACGGCAGCGGTCTGTCCGAGTACGATCGACTGCATCGTTTTCGGGCTTGTAGCATTGATTGCCACAAAAACAACGTAGACCAGTGTATAGGCAATAAACATCTTTACCCCAAGCTTGGTCTTATAGGCAGATGCATCGTCCTTGCCCAGTTTTACTGCGGGTCCGTGTCCCATGATGAAACTCCTCACTCTTAAATAAGCCAACCGTATACGGTTGGAGCAAAATAAGCCCAATGGGGCTAAATAACGATGAGCTAACCAAACGAGCCGCGCTATCTGGTTGAATCTAATAGATAATATGGCCAACTGGCTGTTATAAAATGCGCGATAGTGTGCTTTTTGATTCGCGACATGATACGTTGTTATAAAATCATGTCAACAAAAAAAAATTCTGAATTCTGAAGTTTCTCAAAACGAAAATAATTGCAATCAGGCTGGGAAAATAGAGGTTTTGTGTAGCTTCAATACTAGAGATTGGAATAGAATAGTGTTATACCCTAAAAGGGAAAATATAACTTATGTGGCTTTCGTCTTGAGGGGGGGATGATCTTGGTACCGCTTGGCCTGGACTTATTATAGGTCCTCAGGAGGGAACGCGACGACCTGATCGATTGAGTGACTGTCGGTCAGTAGCATGACAAGACGGTCTACTCCGAGCGCGATACCTGCCGCTGGAGGCATATTTTGTAAATCGGCAAGGAAGGGTTCTGGCAATTGGTTCGGGTGGGACCCGTTTGTAGGGATAATACCTGCTTCTTTGCTGAAGCGTTGTCGTTGTTCTTCAGGATCGTTTAGTTCTGAAAACGCGTTGGCAAGTTCAAGACCGGCTATGTAGAGCTCTAATCGCTCAGCCAGTTCGGGATGCCCTGTTTTGCATCGCGCGAGTGAGGCGAGTTCGGCCGGGTAGTCATAAAGAATGGTTGGACGCTTCAGGCCGAGTTGCGGTTCTATGCTGAAAGCTATTAACTCATCAAAACGATCCTCCGCTATCGCTTGTAGCGGGGAGGTGTCAGTATAGCGTTCAAATGCCTCGCTGATGCTCAGGTGCTCGAATGGTTGATCCAGAATGATAGTGTGACCCTGGTAATTTATTTGAGCCTGAGGCAGCAGGTAGCGGAAGAGGTTTTCGCAATCTGTCATGAGTTGGGTGTAATCGTAGTGGCTACGGTACCATTCGAGCATGGTGAATTCAGGTAGATGTTTGCGCCCGCGCTCATCATCACGCCAGCAGTGAGAGATCTGGAAAATATTTTTGTAGCCTGCTGCCAGCAGTCTCTTCATTGCCAGTTCAGGTGATGTTTGCAACTGCCAGTTGTCACTGAGTACAGGAGTAATGTTCGCTTCGGGAGCATTTAACGGAATTCTTTGTGGAGTTTCAACTTCGAGAAACGCAGATTCTATGAAAAAAGCTCGAATCGTTTGGACGATTCGAGCTCTCTCTACCAGACGATCATGTTTTTCCCTCAGGAAATGGGTCATCTTATTCCTTCACTCGAGTGACATATTCTCCAGTGCGGGTATCGATCTGGATCAGGGTTCCTTCGTCGACAAAAGCTGGAACCTGTAAAGTGTAACCGGTTTCCACAGTCGCAGGTTTGTTGTTGCCTGTAGCCGTATCACCTTTGACCCAGGGATCAGAGATCGTAACACGCAGATTGACGAAGATTGGCAGAGTCAGGCCAATTCCACGTTCGCCGAACATCAGTACCTTGACTTCCATATTGTCGACCAGGAAGTATTTGTCATCGCCAAGGACCTCTTCTGTAAGCACAATTTGCTCATAGTTTTTTTGATCCATGAAGACGTAGCCGCTGTCATCCTGATAGAGAAATTGCATATCACTCTCTACAAGGCTAGCTGGCTTAAAACTTTCTCCCGAGCGGTAGGTCCGATCAAAGAGAGAACCTGTAACCATATTACGCAGTTTACATTTATAGAGTGATTGTCCTTTGCCTGGCTTGGTAAAGTCAAAGCCAATAATGACATGAGGTTCGTCGTCAATCAGGATTTTGAGGCCTTTTTTAAGATCTGAACAGTTGTACATGGTTATATCTCCGTAAAATCATAATTTCTGTCAATTAACCCCTGAATATAACCACAAGCGCGAAACTTTTTCTATGGTAATCGGCGTATGTAGAAAATGAGTATGGTCTTTGGGATAACGTGACTTTTCATTCATATTTGCATGTAGATCGGTCCGATGGTGCTATTTCTTAGTCGTGATGATTCGTCAGTATCTCGCGCGCAGAATTAAAGCTGCTGCGGTAGTGACGGATTTCGAGAATAGCAATCTTAATGACACTTGCGATCGGAACCCCGATAATCATGCCGAGTACACCATAGAGTTTACCGCCCATGACAATGGCCAGAATAACCCAGAGGGGATGTAAGTTTGAAACACGAGAAATAAGAATCGGAATCAGGATGAAATTATCGAGGATCACCTGAGCGATCAAAAGATAAACACAGAAAATCCACCAGAACTGTGGACCAACACCCAGATCGACCAGGGCAATGACCAGACCGGGAACCATGCCGACGATTGGACCGATGTAAGGGACAAGATTCGTCACGCCAGCAATTACACCTAGTAGGGGAGCATAACGAATATCGGTTAATGATAGCCCAAACCAGACAACAAGACCTATCAGCATCGCTTCAAGGATGCGGCCACGTATAAAATTGGCAAGCTGCCAACTGACGTGATCGTAAATATCGAGGACCATTTCAAAGTAGCGGTTAGGCGTGAGGGAGATAAGATTACGCATGATGCGACGGCTATCACGTAAAAAGAAGAATGAGAAAAGTGGTACTAGCAGGAAAAGGCTGCCAATTCTCATTGCTGAGCGAGGAGTCTCTAGCAGGATAATGCCTAAAAATCCCTGGGCCCATTGGCGAACTTTTCCGGAGATATCATAGTTCTCTAGATAGGGGAATTGATTGTGTACGCTCGCAAGTAAACTGTTCAGATATTCAAGAACTCTAGAAATATAGCGTGGGAAATCAGCTTGTAAAGCATCGAGCATGCTCCGCCAGTTGGGCGGACCGATCAGTGTCAGCAGGGTGATGAATAAAATCAGAAAAATGGCATAGACTGCGAAAATACTTGTGGTGCGGCTGATTTGAGTGCGTTCGAAAAACTGAACTAATGGGTCAAGCAGAAATGTGACGATAAGAGAGAGCAGGACTGGAAGAAAAAGACCACTGGTTGCAGTCTCTACCCAGTCAACGATTGTTGATGCTGACGAAAAAATGGTAATGCCCGTAGCAATACCGGCACTTAAGACGAGAAACAGGACCAGGTTTTTTGCACGACCGGTAGGGCGCGGCAAGGCTGTCATGGTTGGTCCTCATTGCCCGAATCGAGATGGGCGTAACTCTGTTCACGCAGGCGTAGGCCAGCATGTTGTAACCGTTCACTGAGAACTCTCGTCAGGCCGAGCAGAATCTTTGAGGCTATCGCCGGATGTTTGCGGATTGCATCTAGAACGTCGGCACGGAATAAACCAACAAGAACCGTCTGCTCGGTTGCGGTTGCGGTTGCAATCCGGCGTCTGGGTGTGGTCAGGGCAATTTCACCAAAGAAATCACCGGTCTCAAGATCTGCTTGAATCTGATCTTGTCCCTGCTCATCTTTCATTTCAATACGAATTTTGCCAGAGCGGATGATGTACATCCCTGAGCCGATATCCCCCTCACTGAAAACGGTTTCGCCAGGATTGTAATTACGGATATGGACAAGGGTTTCCAGAAAACTGAGATCTCGACGGCCAAGGTTGGCGAAGGTCGGAACTGTGCCGAGAAAGTAGGCGAGGGTGCCCTCGTAACCGGGCTTGCGGAAAATGTTACTCCATAACGGATTCACCGTCAGACCTCCCGAATATGCTGCGTTCGAAGCTGCAGACAACAGTTGATTACATTTAATGGGTTACTCTATACCAATCGAAGATACAATATCCAGAAAAAACAAATAGTTGAGGAGATAGCCACAGACTTTCCTTTTCGATTGCTGAAAATTGGATTATCCTGCCAATCTATGACGAAACTCGATCCATCCAACTATCCAACCGGTTCAGGCGTTTATTTGATGAAAGACGCCGAGGATCTGATCCTCTATATCGGAAAGGCTAAGAATCTGCGGGCCCGTTTGCGCAGTTACTTTGTCCCTGGCGGTGATGGCCGTGCACAGATTCCTCTGTTGATGGCTAAGGTTGTAGCCATCGAGGTGATCCTGACCGACACAGAAAAAGAGGCGCTGCTGCTTGAAAATAACCTGATCAAGAAACACCGTCCGCGCTACAACATTGATTTGCGTGATGACAAGACCTATGTATCGGTGCGCCTTGATCTGCGTGAAGAGTTTCCGGCTTTACAGGTCGTGCGACTGGTTCACAATGATGGAGCCCTTTACTTTGGCCCCTATTCATCCGCTGGGGCCATCCGTCAAACTCTCAAGGAAATTTTCCGTGTGTTCCCTTTACGCCATTCAAAGATTGAACGTTGTCGCCTGCGCGGGCGACCCTGTCTTTTCCATCAGATCGGACAGTGCAGTGCGCCGTGTCATGGGAAGATTTCAGTTGAGGATTATGGCCAACTGGTGAAGGGGGTGGTTGCACTTTTATCAGGCCGTGATCCTGAAGTTTTGCAGATGCTCCGGCAGAGGATGACTGAGTCCGCAGCAGCCATGCATTTTGAGGAGGCAGCGCGACTGCGCGATCAGGTTCGTGCTATTGAACGCAGCGTTGAGCATCAGTCTGTTGCAGAACTTGGTGGCGGAGATCAGGATGTTCTTGGCCTCCAGCGCGATGGTGGTGAAGTCGAAGTCTTGTTGCTTTTTGTGCGGCAAGGAAAATTGTTGGGAAAGCGGAGCTGGTCGGTTGAGTGGCGCCTCGATATCAATGAGCTGATCTCAGATTTTCTCCGTCAATATTACGGGAGCGGGGTCATTATCCCCGATCAAATATTGTTGCCTGAATCGCTTGATGATGCCGAATTGCTTGGCGATTGGTTGACCGAGCTGCGTGGCAAGAGAGTCCAAATTTCTACGCCACAACGAGGTTATAAAAAACGGATGGTCCTGATGGCCTGTCGTAATGCTGAGGATGAAAAACGACAACGTGGCAGCAAGAAAGAGGCCCGGAGCAGAGTTCTTGAAGAGATCCGGCAACGGTTTTATCTGCCCGAACTGCCACAGCGCATCGAATGTTTCGATATCTCAAACATCCAGGGGACATATTCGGTCGGAAGTATGGCGGTATTGCTTGATGGCGAGGCTGCTTCGAAAGAGTACCGTCGTTACAAGATAAAAACTGTAGAAGGCGCAGATGATTATGCCTCGTTGGCTGAGGTCTTACGGCGCAGATTAGTGCGAGGTCAGACAGAAGGAAACCTTCCTCAAATGATTCTGATTGATGGTGGCAAGGGCCAACTGGGTGTACTGGCCGATGTCATCGCCGAGCTTGATCTTGGCAAGTCTATTGGTATTGCCGGTATTGCAAAAAGCCGAATCATCGCCAATGTGCGCGGCAAGGTTGTTGAGAAGAGCGAAGAGCGTTTTTTCATCCCCGGCCGCAAGAATCCGATTAGCCTGCGTAGCGGTTCATCAGTTCTGTATATGTTAGAGCGCCTTCGTGATGAGACTCATCGGTTTGCGATTACCTACCACCGTAAGCTCCGCAGCAAAGCGACCTTAAGATCCAGTCTGGAAGATATTCCCGGGGTTGGTCCCGCACGCCGTAAAGCTCTGTTAAAGCATTTTGGCAGCCTTAAACAGATTCGTGCTGCCAGTCTCGAAGAGTTATGTCGGATGCCAGGGCTGCCCGAGCAATTAGCACAAACGATCTACCAGTTTTTATTGACCAGGAAGTGATATCAAGACAGGCAATTACCAATCGCATTTCTGGCCGCAGTTGTCGTAAATTTGCCGTTATCTGTGTAAGGCAAGCCGGGCAATGCTTTATGTCGTCCGCTAGCGCTTTTAGCCGGGCTCACTGGTGGCTGTGGTCCGTCCATACTGGTGTGCACCCAGCCGGGAATGAGTCTTAGCCAGCATATATATGCTCTGTTTTTGATCCATTGTAGGTTATTGTGAACCATGGGCTAAGTTGAGGTTTCGATTAAATATCAACCTGAGCTGTGTATAGATCACTCAAAGAGTAGGATATCGGATAAACATGGTGCGACTGGATAGTCGCATGGGACACTGTAGAAGACGGAGTTGTCATTATGATCGTTGATCGCCTTGAAAATATTCAGACATATCAACCGCTTGGTCGAAGAATTTCCGTTGCCCTGACTTATCTACAAGCAACGGATTTCTCTCAGTTTGAGATAGGAGAGCATTCTATTGAAGGGAAGGATATCTTTGCGATTGTGAACGAATATGCTCTGAAACCGGAGACAGAAGGTCGACTTGAAGCGCATCGCGAATATATTGATATTCAGTTTCTGGCGCAGGGGGGTGAATCGATCGGCTATGTTCCTTATCGTGAGCAACAGATGATTTCAGAATACAATGCTGAAGACGATTACGCTTTTTACGCGGGCACATCCTCATTGATCAGGCTTGAACAGGGAATGTTCGCGATATTTTTTCCGGAAGATCTGCATATGCCGGGGATTGGCGATCCAGACGAAAGAGTCCGGAAGGTCGTCGTTAAGATCAGAAGGTGAAGATGACCCGAAGCGCAAGACGCTTCGGGCCATGAGAGGTTTTCAGCTATCCGTTTGCGTCAAATCAGTATTTACCGAACTCCGTATCATCCAGCGCAATCATTTGAGCACCTCCTGCCTGGCGCTGCCGCAGTTGTTCCTGCATACTACCCCCGCCTTTAGCCTGAATGCGTGGTTGCATGGCAACCGGTGTTGCGACTTCGCGCTGTAGTGCTTGCTTGAGGCGGAAACGATGCAGCATCTCTTGTAACTGAACGGCCTGCCCTGAAAGTTCCTCTGCGCTGGCTGCGCTCTCTTCGGCATTGGCGGTGTTTTGTTGCGTCACCGTGTCGATCTGTTCAATCCCCAGATTGATCTGCTCGATACCGTTGGCCTGCTCATCCGAAGATGAAGCGATCTCTTCAGCCAGATCCGAAACCTTGATGACCTGTTCCGATATCTTCTGCAGCGACTCGGCGGTGTCTTTGGCGATCAAGGTCCCGTTTGCGGTTTTCTGGACCGAACCTTCGATCAATTCTGCTGTCTCCTGCGCTGCTTTGGCACTGCGGGCAGCAAGGTTCCGTACTTCTTCGGCGACAACCGCGAAGCCCTTACCGTGCTGACCGGCGCGGGCCGCTTCGACTGCGGCATTCAGCGCCAGCAGATTTGTCTGAAAGGCGATTTCATCGATGACCTTGATGATCTTGCTGATACTCTGTCCCGCCAGGTTGATCTCGTCCATCGCTCCAATCATCTTCTGCATCTGTAAATTACCCGTGCCGACCGCGCTCTGGGCTTCAGTTGAAAGATGATTGACTTGGTTGGCGTTAGCCGCGTTTTGTCTGGTTTGCGAGGTCAGTACCGTCAGTGAACTACTGATCTCTTCAAGAGAACTGGCCGATTCTGTGGCTCCCTGCGAGAGGGACTGGGATGTGTCGCTGACATGGACGCTGCCAGCAGCGATCTGGACCCCGGCTGATTGGATCTGACCCATCACATCATTCAACTGAACTTCGAGTTGCTTGAGAGAGCCACGGATCTCATCACGCTCATCGCGTGGAGTGATATCGAAGGTAAGATCGCCATTAGCCAGTTTTTGCAGAGAATCGACCAGTTCGTTCTGCAAACTGTCGGCGAAACGGTCCATCGCACTGGCCATCCGCCCGACTTCGTCATGCTGATTCATATTGAGGCGTGTGCTTAGGTGGCCCTTCTCCATCTCTTCAATCATCTCTACGGCGCGATGCATCGGACGTGAAACCATGCGCGCCAGAAAAAAGACCAGCCCGCTTGAGATCAGAACCGCTGTCAGGAGCAACGCCATCACTGACCAGAAAATTTTGCTGACCACGGTGTTGAGATCGTCGATATAGAGACCGCTGCCGATAATCCAGTTCCAGGCCGGGACAAATTTGACGTAGGAAACCTTGGCCACCGGTTCTTCGCTCCCCGGTTTCGGCCAGTAGTAATCGACGAAGCCTGCGCCATCCTTGGTGGCCTTGTTGGTAAACTCAACGAACAGATATTTGCCTGTTGGATCCTTGATTGCGCTCAGATCCTTGCCGTCGAGTGTCGGTTTGATCGGATGCATGATCATCTTCGGGGCGGTATCATTAATCCAAAAATAACCATTGTCTCCGTAGCTCAGTTCTTTTACTGCGGCCATCGCCTGTGTTTGGGCTTCTTCACGCGAAACCAAACCCGATTTTTCAAGTTCGGTGTAATAGTTGACAACACCCCATGCGGTCTCAATTGCAATGGTCAGTTCGCGCTGTCGTCCTTCGTAGAGGTTGTCGCGGTACTGACCGTAGAGTGTGAGCATGCTCACAGTGAAGATAGTGATCAACAGAGTCGTCACGACGTAAATCTTCTTGCCGATGTTCAGATTTTTGATGTTCATTGTTTCTTTGCTCCGGTGCTTACAGGGCCCGTGCTTTTGATTGCACCTGTATTGAATACGAGTGATAGTTCTCTGCGAATTGTTGACACGTAAGGTAGGGGATGAAGCTTAGATAGATTGTTAGCGAAAATCAATGTATTTAATTTAATTGCGCATATTTTTGGGTGGGAAAAGGAGAAGGGATATTCAAAAAAAAGGCCCCTGATCGATAATCAGAGGCCCTTTTTTATAGAGTGGATCTGCCTGAAAACAGGCGCTTATTTTTACTCAACGGTGACTTTAGCGTCCTCAATAATCAAGGCATATTTGTAACCGTAGCCAAAGTCTTTGTCGAGAGTGACTTTGCCGGTCAACAGAACAGTATCGCCGACCTGAGCTTCAGTTGTAGTGGTTATGGTGATGTCATTGCTGCCATCGGCAACATCGCCGCTTCCGTCCTGTACGTGGATCCAGTTTTTACCCATGATCTGAGCATTGTACTTGACGACTTTACCGCGCAGGGTGACTTCCTTTCCGGAAAGATCAGCTTTGCTTGAGTTGATTTCGGCAACAGTTATACCATCAGTAGCCTTGGTAATCCCGGTGAAATCAACCGCAGCAGTAGCGGCAGCTGCGACCTGTGTGTTTGGATGGCCTTCAGGCAGTGCACCATCAACAGTTGGTGCGACTGAGGCTGCAAGAGAATTCGGGTTCAGAATCGAATCAACGAAGTAGACGACTTCGAAGTCACGATTAAGCGACTTGCTGTGGTAGTTGTTCATCGGCATTCCGTCAGGAACAATGACATTGTCACCGACTGCAACGCTGAATTCTGGAGCGGCTGCCCAGACTTTTTGCTGGCCGTCATCGACCTGTACATAGGTATAACCTGCAGCGTTCATGGTTTCAAGAACGGTACCGGTAATGCCGGCAGCTTTAGCAGCAGGTGCCTGAGCTTGAGCGGCAGGAGCTTCAACTGTGGGAGCTTCTTCTTTGCTACAGGCAGACAGAGACAGAGCAGCAATACTTACGACGAGAAATACAAGGATTCTTTTCACAGTACATCCTCCAGCATAATGTTGTTTACCGTCGGGATGACGGCTTTTAAATAATCCAAGGGAAGATAGCACAAGAGAAACTTTAGAAACAAGTGGTGGATGGCTTCTTCAAGATCATTTTAGTCTTCAATCGGGATCCGGTCAAATTGCCTACATAGATCCTTGAGACGTCCTGCCGTAACCAGATCCAATTGATCGGGTGTCATGCGCCAATTCCAGTTTCCGGTTGCCGTTCCGGGCCGATTCATGCGTGCATTCCCGCCTAATTTTAATAAGTCCTGCATCGGGATGATCGACATTCTGGCTGAACTGGCCAGGGCGCAGCGAATGAGTGGCCATGGCATTTCACGGCAGCTAGAATCAAGATAATCACGCACTTTTTGCTTACTGTCAGTATCGAGAGCTTGCCACCATGCAAGGCTCGTGGTGTTGTCATGTGTGCCAGTGTAGACGACCGAATTACGCAGATGCTGGTGAGGCAGATATGGATTTTTAGGCCCGGAGTCGAAGGCAAATTGCAGAATTTTCATGCCAGGGAGTTGGAAGTGATCACGAAGTTGTTCAACTGCGGGGGTGATGATGCCGAGATCCTCAGCAATCAGGGAAAGGCCACCAAGTTCTTGCTGCATACTCTCGAAAAAAACGGCTCCAGGGCCTGGCTGCCAAAAGCCATTGACCGCTGTGGTTTCGGTTGCTGGTACGGCCCAGCAGGCTTCGAATCCGCGGAAGTGATCAATTCTGACCAGATCACATTGCGCCAGATTCCACTGCAGGCGTGCTTTCCACCAGCTGTATCCATCCTGCGCTAAACGTTCCCAGTCATAAAGCGGGGTTCCCCATAATTGGCCGGTTGTGCTGAAATAATCTGGCGGAACACCGGCAACCAGTTGTGGTCGGCCTTGTTCATCAAGTTGGAATAAATCGCGATTGGCCCAGACATCGGCCGAATCTAGAGCGACAAAAATAGGCAGATCGCCAAAAATCTCGATACCTTGTTGATTGGCGTATTCTTTCAGGGCAAACCATTGCTCAAAAAACACATACTGCAAGTATTTTTCCTGAGAGATTTCGAGTTTTAGCTTGGTCCCCCATTGTTGTAGTGCGGACTCTTTACGGTCGCGAATTTCCACTGGCCAGTCCTGCCAGGCTTTGTGGTTCTGTGCCCGCCGCATGGCACGATAGAAAGCGTAATCATTGAGCCAACTGGCTTGCTGATGGCAAAATTCAACAAAGTCCTGGTGCCGAACGCTGTCTTTTTTGTCTTCAAGAAAATTACGTGAGGCTTTTATTAACAGCGGGGTACGAACATCATGACAATTTTGAAAATTGATACGGCTCGCGGCGGTGCAGGACGGAGGAAGATCCCTTTTGTTGAGATCACCGACTGCGACCAGTTGCATCAGGCTGATCAAATCCGGATTGCCGGCAAAGGCTGAAAATGAGCTGTAGGGGCAATCGCCGTAACCGGTCGGTCCGAGCGGCAGGACTTGCCACACTGATTGGCCTGCAGTGACCAGAAAATCGACAAAGGTATAGGCCTCTTCACCGAGAGTGCCAAGTCCTTCTGGTCCTGCCAACGAGGTTGGGTGGAGCAGAAGCCCTGATTGACGGGTTTTTAGCATCTGACGTGACCTACTTTATGAAGTATCCGACAACTCGCCAGCGGCTATCTTCTTCCTGAACCAGATTGATGGTTTCAATCACTTCATCTTTTTTTTCAAAGGAGGAAGCATATATTAAAGTCAAATATTTGCCATCCGGGGCGCCTGGGGCCCAATCGGAGATGGATGAGTTGTCCTGTTTGCGGTTGTTCAGTTTGCCGACTCTGTTGCGCATCGCTGATATCTGCTGGTTCCAGACCTCGAGAAAAATCTTCTCTCTCATCAAGTCGGAGGAACTCTCCCAGCTTTGCTCATATTTTTCTGCGTCGACCAGGTGCAGAAAGTCCTCTGCTGCTTCTGTACCCGAAGTGAGAATCTGTGGGTCAATTTTTTTAGTAAGGGTTGGATAGAGCATCATCACAGCAACGGCAAGCAGTGCGACGAGGTGGATATGGTATTTCTTGGGGATGAGCATAAAGGTTCCTTTGGTATTGAGATGGAAGTGTTTTATCTGGCTGATCACTGCAGACTAGCAGGATGAAACCAGTCGAGCAAATAGGAAATTGCCTCTTGCCGTCAGTTCAGGGGTCGGACCATAGTTTTTTTGATTGTTCTGATGGTGACAACTTAGCTGCCTGTCGGGCTTTCCATGAACCGGCTGCAAGTCCGTTCATTTGGCCCGGATTCCCGCTCCTTTTTGGCTCATAGCTATGGCTATGAGCCAAAAAGGAGTGAAAACCTGGTCTCAAACGCTCAAATTTTCGCTTCGGTCTGGCAGTTCGACAGACTGCTAGAGTGCCTCAGTGAGTCGTTTTTCCACCAATAGTGTTTCTTCTTCAATGCGTTTCTGATCCCATCCGAGTTCATCAGACATGAGTTTTAACACCCTCGGGACCGCTTGTCTGGTCGCCTTGGTATCCAGCAGAGCTAGCGGCATACGGCGTGCCAGAACATCGATAACCCGTTCGGCCAGCTCAAAACGTGCAGCATAGAGAACTTCCGCTTCAAGAACTGGATGATTTTCGCATAGGCGTGCACCGTAACCTGCCGCTGCTAATTGCGCGACTTGTTTTGCTTGATCGCCGTAGGTTCGATGTAGATAGGTGGCGACATCAGCGTCGAAACCATATGTATCCCGCAGTTCAAGATAGCCCTTTTCGCTATATTCAGCAGCACCGAGGATCGGCAACTGTTCGGTCTGGCAACTCGGCTGAGGTGCTGAGAGGTTGTGCCTCTTGAGCACATAGTCCACAGTATCCAGCGCCATTTTCCGGTAGGTAGTCCATTTCCCCCCAGCAATGGTCAGTAAGCCGCTGTCGCTTTCTTCAATAATATGGTCACGCGCCAGCTGTGCCGTATCGAGCGCCTTGGGATCGGACACCAGTGGTCTCAGCCCCGACCAGACCGCTTTGATATCTGATTTTTCAACCCGCAGATTGAAATAGCGCGCGACGTGGCGCAGCAGGTAGTCAATCTCTGTTTCAAGTGGCCTGGGATGTTCGCTGATTTCCGCAGGCTCATCTGTGGTCCCAATCAGGGCGTGATTTTCCCATGGCAGTACAAACAGCACCCGGCCGTCATCGGTTTCCGGGATCATCAGCCCGGTATCAGGTGGCGCAAAACGTTTATCCAGTATGATGTGAATTCCGCTGCTGGCCGAAAGGATTTTGGGCGCAGCAGGGTTGTCCATCATTCTGATTTGATCTGCAAAGGGTCCGGTCGCATTGATCACAGCTTTGGCTTTTAGCTGCCAGGTTTCTCCGTTCAATGAATCGGTCAACTCGGCCCCGGTGGCTTTTCCATTTTCTTTGATAATTCCGCTGACGGCGACATGGTTGATAATGGTCGCACCATGTTGTTCTGCCGTTAAAGCCAGGGCCAGGGCCAGACGTGCATCGTGAAATTGGCCATCATAGTAGAGGACTCCAGCTTTCAACCCTTTTGCTTTTACGGTTGGGAAGCGGCGTAAGACTTCCTTGCGACTCAGCAGGCGACTGCGACCGATATTACGTTTGCCGGCGAGTATATCGTAGAGCTTTAGCCCTGAAAAAACGTAAGGGATATCGATCCATCTATAGAGCGGGGTGACCAGGGCCAGGCGGTTTGACAGATGAGGTGCATTCTTTAGCAGAATATGGCGTTCTCGCAGTCCATCCCTGACCAGATTATATTGAACCCTGTCCAGTTTTTTGACCGCCATCTCAAGATAACGCACCCCACCATGGGCCAACTTGGTGCTGCGGCTGCTGGTTCCTTCGGCAAAGTCATTTTTTTCAATCAGCGCAACTTTTAAGCCACGGGCTGCTGCGTCCAAAGCGACTCCACAGCCTGTTGCACCACCCCCGATAACGAGCAGATCAAAAATAGAGTTGCCTTTTAGTTGCGCTAAACTTTGCTGTCTTCCCATATTTCATAAACCTGCTGGAGTGAGTGAGGAGAAGAGACAAGACCAATGAGATAATGCCCAAGCATAACACCCAATGTTATTTTATTTCCGAACAATTTGAACCTGATTGTATTGATACTGGTAGACTATAATTTCTTGTAATAATAGTCCTAGAGATGAGACCGGAGGCCTTCCATGAGTAGACGTCATATTCTCGCTATCGACCAGGGAACGACAAGCTCTCGGGCGATGATTTTTGATGAGAGCGGGCACTGCGTTGTGCAGGCTCAGCAGGAATTCAAGCAGATCTACCCACAGGATGGCTGGGTTGAGCATGACCCCGAAGAGATCTGGCAGTCGGTGCTTGATGTTTGTCGCCAAACGCTCAATCAAGCCGACGCCGCAGGAATCGACGTTGCTGGTATCGGTATCACCAACCAACGTGAAACGACCCTGGTCTGGGACCGACAGACCGGCAAGCCACTCTATAATGCCATCGTCTGGCAGGATCGTCGTACCGCCGATTATTGTTCCAGGTTGAAGGCTGGTGGCAATGGAGAGCAGGTCTCCGAGTTGACCGGACTTCTGCTCGATCCTTATTTCTCAGCGACCAAGTTACGCTGGATTCTCGATCATGTCGACGGCGCTCGGGCTAAAGCTGAGAAGGGTGATTTGGCGTTTGGGACTATCGACAGTTTTTTGCTCTGGCGTCTAACTGGTGGGGCAACACATGCGACTGACGCTACCAACGCCTCGCGAACCATGCTGTTCAACATCCATACCCAGCAATGGGATGACTCTTTGCTTGGACTGTTCGAGATTCCACGTCTTTTGTTACCCGAGGTCAATGATTGTATCGCTGATTTTGGAACGACGGACACCAAGTTGTTCGGACGTTCAATCCTGATTGGCGGGATCGCCGGTGATCAGCAGGCGGCCGCTATCGGACAGGCCTGCCTTGAGCCGGGGATGATCAAGAGCACCTATGGAACCGGCTGCTTTGTCTTGATGAATACCGGCGATAAAGCCTTCCGTTCCCAAAACCGTCTCTTGACGACAGTTGCCTATCGGGTTGATGGCCAGCCCAGCTATGCCATCGAAGGTTCAATTTTTGTTGCCGGAGCAGCTATCCAATGGCTTCGCGATGGACTGAAACTGATCGACTCAGCGGGCGAAGTTGAAGGCTTGGCTCAAGGGCTTAATTCCAATCGTGGGGTTTATCTGGTCCCTGCTTTTACCGGGTTGGGCGCGCCGCACTGGGATCCCCATGCACGCGGAGCGATCTTTGGACTGACTCGTGATACCGGGATTGCCGAAATCGCCAGGGCAACTCTGGAATCGATCGGTTATCAAACCTATGACCTGATGGAAGCGATGAAACGAGACAGTGAAACCGGGTCAAAGGCCTTGCGGGTCGATGGCGGCATGGTTGCTAATGACTGGTTTCTGCAGTTTCTGGCGGATATTCTGAATGTTCCTGTTGAACGGCCCAAAGTAACTGAAACCACAGCCCTGGGCGCTGCCTATCTGGCAGGGATAAAATGCGGGGTTTTCGAGTCGCTGGCAGATATCCAGAATCACTGGCAGAGAGATGCTCTGTTTACTCCCCGCCTCAACACTGCGGAACGTAAAGATCTGCTGCGCGGCTGGGACAAAGCGGTCTTAAGGGTTCTGGAAAATGAGAATTAGTACGCAAGCTTATTATTTTGGAACTACCAATGACCGCATTCGTGAGATGAAACCTGCCAGGGTGCTGATGTGCGATATCCGGCAAGGACTATAGCGATGTCCTCGCCTTGAACGAAGAAGATTTGAACCTGGAGTTCACCCCGTACGCTGGCGACGAGATGTGCCACTCGAGCTTGGACGGATACAGCCCTGAATGGTCAGGCAAAAGTTGACAAGCTCGTTATACTTGAGACGGCCGATAGAAGCGGCATACCGATACCACAAAAGATTTGGGATTATCTATGAACATGTTCCAGCGAGTGCTTCTGGTCGATCCGTCGACCGGTTTTTACAAGACAAAAAAATACGGTTTTGATCGCTATTTCGGACCGGTCGACCTCGGCATTCATCTGGCCGAGAAACATCGCAGTCTGAATTTCGGTGTCGGTGTCTTTGCCGGGTCTATCTTGCCGGGTTCGAATCGACTGATGGTGACCGGCTTTTCGCCTTGCTGGCAAGGAAATTACATCAGTTCCATGGGCGGAGCTGGACTGGTCTTCAACAACCTGGGGATCAATATGCTCAGTCTTGTTGGAAAAGCTCCGGTCCCATCGGTCCTGTGTCTGAACCGTAACCACGGTGAAGAAATTGAGGTGGAGATTGTTCCGCTTGATGTTGAGAAGGTCTGGCATTCAGGTCGCACCGGGGTTTATTCGCTCACCGACCGGGTTTATGAGATGTTTGGTGCCCGCTACGAGAACGATCCACGTATTCTCGTGACCGGGCCATCGGCGCTTGAGACTGACATGGGCGGCATTATGTCGGTCCCGATTAAAAATGGGAATATCAGCTATGTCGATACCTGGGCCGGTCGCGGTGGCTTCGGCAGTGCGATGGTGCAGAACCACGGCATTGTTGCGATTATCTACGGCGGCACACTGGTGGATGAAGACTTCCGCGACCGCAAAGTGGCCGATGAGTGGTTTGAGAACAAGTATAATCTGCGTCTGATGAAGAAAGACCTGGAGGTGACCAGCAAGTATCGCTTTGATGAAAAGTTCAACACCGGCGGAACATTGGGTGTGAACTACGCCTCGGTCGGGGGGCGGATTATGGCTTTTAACTATCGCACTAATTCCTGGAGTGAAGAAGAACGTCTTTCTCTACATCAGAACTTCGTCGTTGATCACTACCTCAAGCAGTTCAACGACGAGACCATCAAAAACAAGCAGCAAGCCACCTGCGGCGAGCCCTGCGTCGCAGTCTGCAAAAAAATGAATGGCAAATACAAGAAAGATTACGAGCCCTACCAAACCATGGGGCCTTTGTGCGGCATCTTTGACCAGCGTGCAGCAGAAAAGCTTAACCATCATTGTGATGCAATGGGCTTTGACGCTATCTCGGGTGGTGGCGTACTGGCCTGGTTGATGGATTTGCTTGACGAGAAACTTTTGTCACCCGAAGAACTCGGCGTCACCCGTTTGCCGCAGTGGAAAATGACAGGCTTCGATGTCGTTATTGACTCAATGCACAATGCTGAACTCGGTTGCGAACTGATCGACGCCATAGTGGAGCGCCGCGGTATTCTCGATTTCAGAGAAGGTGTGCGCAAGTGGAGCCGTATCCATTCACGAGAGAAGGGGACCGCGCTGCATGATCGATTCGTCTATACCGCCCACAATCGGCGCGGTTGGATGGTTCCGAATCAGTACTGGGTCTCGGGTGTCCTCGCCCCGATGGCGATGATGGGTAAGTATTACATGATTTACAGCTACGACTTCATCCCGCCACGGACCTTGGGGCGCATGTGCGCAGAACGGATGAAGAAAGAGTTGCTCATCGACAACCTCGGCACCTGCCGCTTTCACCGTGGATGGGCCGAGGAGATGCTGCCGGAAATCATGGGTTCACTCTATGATTGTAAGGAAAAGTTTCTGCAATCCATCGATGTTCTTGCGAGTCGGATTAACAGCCGGAATAGCCCAATTTTCTGGGAATCGGAAGCCAATATCGACTATTTACTGAGTTTTCTGAAACGTAAAAAAGAAGTGGAAAAAGATCCCGACCCTCGCCTTGGGGAATGGCTTGAAAAGTTTGATTGTGACAAGGCTGAAGCCGCCAAGGAGTTCTGGTACGAAACCCTGATGGGTATCGACGAGTGTCTGCGGGAATTTTTCTAAATCATAGGAGAGGTATCCGCAAACGTACGACTTTTAAGACACGAACTGCCCCGCTCAGGTTCCCTGACAGGTTTCTCTTGGATTGCAGCGTCCCTGCGACAGATTTTAGGTGTTTCAGTTAGCGCGGGTCCAGATATCTTTAAACCGATCTTGGTCTCCCAGTTCAACACTGAAAGAGGATAAATATGAATAAGGTCCCTGCTGTTATTTATTCGACAGAGATCAAACCCGAATGGCTGGATTACAACAGCCATATGAATGTTGCATATTATGTCTTGGTCTTCGATCTTGCTTTTGAAGAAATGTTACTTTCCCTCGGGCTGGGTGAAGAGGGTGCAAAGACAACCGGAATATCCACAATGGCATTGGAGAGTCATATCACCTACGATCAAGAGGTCTCTTTGGGTCAGGTTGTGGAGATCCGGATGCAACTGGTAGATTATGACCACAAGCGTATGCATCTTTATCTTGAAATGTATGTGAAGGGAAGTCGTGGCTATCTTGCTTCCACACTTGAACAGATAAGCATGTGCGTAAACCTGAATGAGCGTAAGTCCGCCTCCTTTCCAGATGAAGTAATGGCGAAGATTAAAACGCTAGCGCAACAACAATCACACTTAGAGCACCCCGACAACATTGGTCGTAAAATTGGTATTCGCAAGTCGCCGAAGAAAGCATTCTGACGAATCACGATAACTCTGAAATGAAAGCGGCCACCTCAGCAATGGGGTGGCCATTCTTATTGTGCAGGGTATTCAGTATTTTTTGCTCTGAAAGTTATGCAGCATAAAATCCAAGACGTTTTCCTGTCGAATTTTACAATATTTGAAACTGATTTCATGCTGGTGGAGGTGTTATTTCCCCCGATATGACTGCCAGTTGTCAATCTTTGCCTTACGATCATCCTGTGCCGCAGTCGAGGGCGGTCTATAATTTCGATCTGCTGTCTTGTGGTATTGTTACAGATATAGAAATCTTCCCTTCTTCGCACAAAAGGAGGCTCTGTGCCCCGTATTCTTCAGGCCGCTCACGCCTTTCCAATCCACCATATTTCCCAACAGCAGGCCAGAAACGCCGTCAGTACCATTTTTTCCGGAAAGATCCCCGATCTAGAGCGGTTGTTGGCAATTTTCGACAATTCACGGGTTGCAGAGCGCCAAATGGTGATGCCCCTCGATTGGTATTTACAGCCCCGATCTGAAGAAGAGCGTAATCGGGTCTTTATCGAGCAGGGGATGGGATTGTTGCGAGAGGCGACCGAGAAGGTCTTGCAAGCTGCCGGAGTCACAGAATCACAAATTGATCACATCATCTATGTTAATTCGACCGGGCATGCCACCCCGACTCTTGACGCCCGCTTGATAAACGAACTCGACTTTTCGGCACAGACCACACGTCTGCCAATCTGGGGGCTTGGTTGTGCTGGGGGCGCAGCAGGACTTTCCCGCGCTTCGGATTATTGCCGCGCCCATCCCCGGGCGCGGGTCTTGCTGACTGCTCTTGAGTGTTGCAGCCTGACCCTGATGACCCAGGATTTAAGTAAAAAGAATCTGGTCGGTACCTCGCTGTTTGCCGATGGTGCAGCGGCGGTGCTGGTTGTGGGGGAGAGGGTAAGCGGAGTTGGTCCGGAGATTGTCGCCAACCGTTCCCAACTTTTCCCTGACAGTTATCAGATTATGGGCTGGAATTTTAGTAACCAGGGGATGGAACTGATTCTTTCACCGCGACTCCCGGCACTGATCAGACAGGAGTTACCGGGGATAGTGGACCGTTTTTTAACTGATAATGGGCTGACCAAGAAGGACCTGCTACACTATCTCACCCACCCCGGAGGAGCCAAGGTGATCGATGTTGTGCGCGAGGCGCTCGATCTTCAAGTTGAAGATTTACGTATCAGCGAAGAACTGCTCAACAAACATGGCAATATCTCTTCAGTGTCAGTCCTGATCGCTCTTGAAAATTGGCTCAGGTCCCAATCTGCAATAGTCCCGGGATACAGTCTGCTTTCAGCCTTTGGTCCTGGCTTTTCGGCTGAACTCGTACTGTTAAAGGTGTAGCGGATGTCCCTCTGGTGGTTATTTGCATTTCTGCTGGCCGAGCGTCTGTTCGAATTGCGACTGGCGGCAAAGAATCGCCGAATTCTGCTGCAACGCGGTGGACGGGAGTTTTTTCCCGAATCTTATCGCATCATTGTTTGGATGCACCTGACGTTTTTGGCCTGCCTGATCCTTGAATCTTACCCTTGGATTGTTCCCATTGATGGGCTGACCATGTTCTGTTTGGGGGGTGTTCTGCTGCTACAGCTTGCTCGCTACTGGTGTGTCTGCAGCCTGAAAGAATACTGGAATACCCGGATAATTCTGGTCCCTGGCACTGGGGTCAGTCGCCGCGGACCCTATCGATTTATGCGTCACCCGAACTATCTGGTGGTCGTATTTGAATTTGCTATTCTTCCCCTGCTGGCCCGCGCACCTGTGACCTTTCTGGTTTTTTCAATCGCCAATCTGTTTGTACTGCGGCAGCGTATTATCTTTGAGGAACAAGCGCTGCGTGAGCACACCGACTATAGTCAACAGTTCCTGCCAAGGTAAAAAATGAGCGGCATCCTTGTTTCGAATCAGTGGCAACCAAATTCACCCGTTACATACTTCCGTAGAGAGGTTTTACTAAATACTCCATGCGCCAGGTAAGTTGCTTCACTCGGATTTTGCTGGTTGCGCCTAGGCAATTCCAGAGATCTTATAACTTTCGATAAAAGCACATCAGAGGGAGGCTCCCCCTGTGTAAAATCTTAGAATCTATGACAGCGTGGCTGTTGAAACTTGAGTAGTGTCGGCGGGAAACCGTAACCAGCAAGTCCCTTCATTTCATTTCGCAAATATCCTGTCAAAATATTTTGCGGTGGGTGTCAGGGAGCTAAGCGCTCAATCACCCAGTTATCTGCACTGTTACGCCGATAACGCAGGCGGTCGTGGAGACGGTTTTCTCTCTCCTGCCAAAACTCCAACGAATCGGGAACAATCCGATATCCGCCCCAGTGCAGGGGGCGGGGCACGTCCTTCCCTTCGAATGCGCGGGTCGTATCTTTATACTGGTTTTCCAGGAAGAACCGGTCCTGAATGACCTGACTTTGAGGTGAAGCATGGGCCTCAATTTGATGGCCTCGAGGTCGACTGATAAAATACTCATCAGATTCGCTAGCCTCCAGCGTTACCACTGTGCCTTCGACTCTAACTTGGCGGGATAGTGGCAGCCAACAGAACACCAAAGCTGCAACCGGATTCTCCTGCAGATTTTGCGCTTTTGGGCTCTCATAGTTTGTGAAAAAGACAAAGCCTCGTTCATCGAACCCCCTGAGCAATACTATGCGAGCCGATGGTTTCCCTTGTTGATTTGACGTTGCAAGGGTCATCGCATTTGGCTGCGGGAGTCCAGCCTGCTCAGCTTCTTGGAGCCAGCTGTTGAACTGTTGGATAGGGTCGGGATCTATGCTGTCAAGCTGGTGTCGTGATTTTTGTCCATTGTCCATAGTATGGGTCGCCTCGAATCCTGATACACATTTGCCAATATCATTGACACTTTAAAGCTCAGTGTCCTGAAAGAGGATATTAGCATGATAGGGGTTTACTCAGTTGCGAGTGCCGCAGTCATTGCCCCTTTTGCCTATGCTCTGTCCATTATGGGTAAAAGCTGCACACAGCTCATCCCAATATATGATCAGCCCGAAGTTATGGGCTTCTATTCTTGTTCAGCCGCTTACAAACCACTGCCGATTAAGTTAACATTCACCTAACGCTACCAGCATGGTCGCTGATGAAACTGTGGTCGCAGCCCTTCTCTCAAAAGGACGGAATCCATGAACTATGTATTTTTGAACGGCAAGTTCGTCAAGAGCGAGGAAGCGACGGTCTCGGTTTTTGATCAGGGGCTCTTGTATGGTGATGGAATCTTCGAGAGTTTCCGCTCGGTCAGCGAGCGTCTATATCAGTTTCCCCGCCACTTCGAGCGGCTGATGCAGTCCGCAGCAGCCCTTAACTACCCGATCGACTTCAGCCAGCGAGAACTCGAAGAGATCCTGCTCAAACTGCGTAAGAAGAATCAGCTCAACAACGCTTACTATCGCGTCACTGTTACTCGCGGCAAAGGACAGATCGGTTTTCGTCGTGACATGAGAAACGAACTGACGGTACTGATCATCGGCACCGAGTTCAAGGGATTTGAAGATTCCCACTACGCGGAAGGAATCAACCTGTGTCTGGCTCAGACCCGTCGCAATGCACCCGAAGCGATCAGCCCGAAAATCAAGTCGACCAGTAATCTCAACAGTCTTTTGGGCAAGCTGGAGGCCAAGGCCGCCGGAGCGTTTGAGGTGATCATGCTCAATAGCAACCAGCACATCTGCGAGGGAGCCTCGTCCAATATCTTCTGGACTAAAGGTCAGTGGGTCTTCACCCCCGCACCCTCGACCGGCCTCTTGGAGGGCGTCACTCGTGCCACCATTATCCGGCTATGTGAGGAGCAGCTTAACCTGCGCGTGATCGGTGGCGAATATAAACTCCAGGATCTCAAGTTCGCCGACGAGGTCTTTATTACTTCGACCACGCTTGAAGTCATGCCGGTGGTCAGGGTCGGTGACTTCACTATCAATCAGGGCAAAGTTGGTCCGATCGCAAAGAATCTGCGCGCAGCAATGCATAGGGATATGACTTGCATTCCTGCGGATATAGCAGGAGGGCAATAGAAGATTTTACGAAATTAAAACGGGTATGTTTACATCCGGATTAGCTTTTTGGGTCGCATGTTTTGGCAGCTTTTGAATCAGGATAGTGTTGTTGCAGACAATCGCCGCAGATGCCATGACTGAATTCCAGATCGTCCTGCTTGGCAAAGTAGCTTTCAACGTCCATCCACTCTTCAGATTGATCCTCCCCTTCGATACGAATTTTCTTACAGTGCATGCAGATCGGCAGTATCGCCTCCAGAGCCTCGACCTGCCGGCTCATCTTTTGCCGACCTTTATACAGATAAATAAGCAGAATCAGGACGATAAGAGTCGTGACCAGCAATGAGAGCGCGCTTTTCATAAGCTGTATATTGGTTCTTTGCGTGATCGGGGCATAATCGAAGTAGGCTTCGAGGACATAGGGAGCTGTCCCTTTTTTCGTGATTATCGGAACATAGACTTCTGCCAGATCCAAACTGCTCACCTGACCGTATTCGTCAAAATACTCATCCCGATCTATCAGTTCAGAAACAACCTCCCCGGATAATGCTGATTTTCTGCCCTCACCAAGCAAAAAAATCTTGCCGATAAGATCGCCTTCAAGAGCATACAGAATTTCTCCAGACTGGTCATAAATTCTGACATTCAACAAACCGAGAAAACCGATTTTCTGTTTTACGTGATTGTCAAAATTATCGAATGTTTCTGGATTTTTCAGGTCGGAAATAAGGTCAGGTAAGCTGCGGTTGACAGCCAGATCTCGTTCCAGAAGCCTCGCCATGGAGGTTGTGTGCCATTCAACATTGTACATCCCCTCGGCCCTTAGAGAGATCCATTCCCGAACCATCAAGGGGACGAACAAAACAAGAAAAACAAAGAGAACAGTCATCCCGAAATTTCTATCAATAAAACTGGTCTGATTCTTCATTTCTACTTTCCCGTTTGGGTTTCCTCTTATTAGCGAATCTACAGGGTCCGGGAGCTGTAGTCAAAGTGTGGTCATCGGATTATATGTTTCATTCCCTCCTTGGGCCGCTGGTCATGGAGTGCGACTCCAGGTCGAATGGGATGATCAGGGTTATCAATGGCTGCTCAGGGTGGGTGACGCCGAACACGTCGTGCGGTTGGTCTTCTCACCCGACGAGATTGAGTTTTTTGCCGAGGATCTGCCGGAGAACAAAGAGACCAAAATGAAGATTAACAATGCGTTTGCGAGTTTGTCGATGTGAGGTTAGGGGGCAGAAAAGAAGCCTGCCTTTTTCGGTTCCTTGTTCGATAGGCTTGTTGAATGTTGAGATCTGATCCCTTGTGGGTCTTGACTGGTGAAGATTGCAGAGCGTAAAACGGCTAACTATCCTTAACCTCAATGCGGTTCCATCCTTTCCCTTTCAGGCAGGCCCGGGAAATGTCTTGATGGTAGGCGTAGGTGTTAATGCCCGAGAAATGGTGATGTGGATAGTAACCGCGATAGCGATAAGGATAATAGTGATGGCGGTTATAATACCCATAGCCGCCGTAATAAAATGGATGCCCGCTATAAGCATAGGGATAGTCCCAATAATAGCTGGGCGGTGTCTGTTCATCTGCATACAGATTACAAACTTTCCTGGCCCGTTGAAGTTCCGTCTCACCAAGCCCTGACTCATGTTGCCATACATAACGCGGCTGCGCACAAGCGGTGAGAAGCAAAAGAACAGGTATAAACAGCAGGATCAACCTTCTCACATCAGAGCTCCTTTCGTCTGATGGTTTTATAAAACTCCCCTTCTGCTCATTTTACTCCCGGTGAAGCTTGCCTGGCAATTCGAGTCATGACATAAGAGGTCACGTTTTCACTTTTTGAAAGTATAGACGTAGCCCCTTGTAGGCTCATTCCACCTCAAGCAACTGCAAATCAGCGAACTCCTTTTTCCTCTCCGTGTCACTCAAATCCCGTCCAATCAATCGGCAAGCCCCTGCACTCTCCCGACCTGGCCGTCCTCTAACCTGACCTTAATCCCCCGAGAATGGAACGGCGACTTGGTCAAGAGGTCTTTGACGATCCCTTTGGTCAGCTTACCTGAGCGCTGGTTCTGCTTGAGAATGATCATGACGGCAAGCCCGGGGGTGATCTCCGATCTGTTCTGTCCATTCATGGTTTCGACTCGTCTCTTGTTTGTGGTTCAATGCGGGGCCAATATTTCTCTGGACAACTTCTTGGCGCCTCAGAGGAAGAGGCCCTTGTCCTGACAGATCGTCTACGACGTCGGTCACATCCACTCGCTGACGCAGCCATCCCTGGTAGCTTATCTGACATTAAGTCAGCGTTCACTACGCTTCGATTCCCATCTGTCAAAATAAAAATGTCCACCCCAAAAGGGACGGACATTTTTATTTTGGCGGAGGCAGATGAGAATCGAACTCACCTGGGACGGGATGCGCCCCACATCGGTTTTGAAGACCGTGAGTGTCACCAGAGCACTTGCTGCCTCCAGGAATTTATTTAGGGGTGGAGAATCCGCCCGGCGTTCAGCTGGGCTTCGGCGATCTCCAGCATATTCGTGACTCGTCCAACCTGCAAGTTTTCTTTTATTTTGTAGAATTCG
>JAJRRT010000070.1 GCA_024279255.1 Deltaproteobacteria bacterium
GTGCCGCGGGGGAGACTCGAACTCCCACTTCCTTGCGAAAACTGGTCCCTGAAACCAGCGTGTCTACCAATTCCACCACCGCGGCGTGAAGCGAAGCTGTTTATACCAAATGGGTTTTTCGATTGCAATAAAAATTTCTAGCTCTTAGCCGCTTTTTCAGTATCCGAGATACGGAGTGGCGCTACGAGAATACTGCGATATTCAGTAACAGTGACAAGTCCGGGTCTGGCTCCTTTGGGTCGACTGATATGGCGGCCCTCGGCAACAATAACCTCTACACGCGTATCCTCTTTCCCTCGACTGTAGCCCGCGGCCAGGCTTGCAGCATATTCGATGTCCTGCTGTGCGAAATTTTCGGTACGACCATCGCGCTTCAGCACCAGATGACAACCGGGCATATTATGAGCGTGGAACCACAGGTCATCGCGATCTGTCATCCGTGCTGATAGATGATCATTACTGCGATTATTACGTCCCCAGAAGATCCGCAGGCCACCGGGTGATAAAGTCTGATTCAAGCGTGGAGCACCACTGACCTTGTTACGACTGGCCGGTTCTTTTTTTGAGGCTTGAATGAGTCCGGCGGTCAATAGTTCCTGACCGACTTCATTGATCTCATCAAGATCGGTCGCTTCGTCCAGCGACAAGAGCAACGCCTCCAGCCACTGAATCTCTTCGTGGGTTTCATGCTGGCGACGATCGATATGCTCCACACCTCGCTTCTCCTTCTTGTAACGATTAAATAAGCGCTCTGCATTCTCTTGTGGGCTGAGATCCTGTTGCAGTTTTATCCTGACTGTTGTCGGTGGGTCGGTTGTCCAATCATTGACCTCAACCTGAAGCATCCCCTTTTTCACCAGATGCAAATTAGCCAAGAGCAATTCGCCTAGATGACGCCGTTCGGCAAAACTTTCGGTCTTCTCATGCTGCTTAGATATGTTCTTCTGCCGTTTCTGTAGCCGCACAACCTGTCGCTTGATGACTTGTCGAAAAACGGCTCGTTCTCCTATTTCAGTGGCAGTCTCAACCTCAGGCGAGAAACAGTGATCTATAAATTGAGACAGGCTATCAGTCACCAATTCCAGAGGTTCGATGTTTGAAGGAAGATAGGCTATCAGCTGTTTCTTGCCAGCAAGAGTCACAAGGGAAGGAGTTGCTGCATGCTCCAACCAACAAGACTTAAAGTTATTAAAAACCGGCATGATAGCCTGCCCTAGCTCAACTGACTTCTTCAAGGTTGAGGCCTGCCCTTTTGACATCGGAGAGACTTTTTGGAGCAACCATTTTTCAAACAAATCAGCATCTGTCAAACATTCAGAAGTCAGTTCAATATTGGCCAAACTCAGACGACATGGTTGAGACAGGGGGACATAAGGCTTGCCACGTTGCAGCAAGCGTTCGCCAAACGGTTGCGGCTTATGTAAAGCATCAAGGAGTATTCCGGACTCATCGAGCAGGTAAAGATTACTGCGAATTCCAATCAATTCACAGACAAGCCGATAGCGTTGATCTGAGCCTATAAAATTCAACTCCACCACCCGGTCATAGCCTGGTATCGAAATCGACTCCAGGCGTTTCAGACGCGAGCGCAGCAATTGACTAAAGCGCGGTGGGTGGAAAGGGTTGGGGATATTCTGTTCGGTGAGGTGAAGTCGCGCACCCTGCCCGACCTGAATCAGTAACTTGAGGTTTTGGCGTCCATTCCAGAGACGAATTACCAGACTATCATCGCCAGGTTGATGAATTTTGGCGACGCTGGAACCGGTAATCTGAGGACCCAGTTCGGCGACAAGTTGTTCAAGTATGAAAAAATCGATCGTCAGCATAATGTGCACATTCTCTTACAGGTTTAACTGAACTGCAATATTTTATCAGTAACTGTACCTGTCGATCAGCAATTCCTTCTGTTATGCTTACGCCTTATGAATTCTGCACCTGGCTTATTTAGTAGAGTGACGAGTCATCCGGATTGTACAACAAAGATCTGTAATCTGATCAGGCTAGACAAATTCTCCTGGGGCGAATAGACATGAAGAAGACTGACCACAACTGATTCCTCTTGCATGTTCATCGGTCGGCTGATATAGATAAAAACAATTCTTGACAGCTTTGCTTGTATTTACATATTCTATTAATCTCAGTACTAAGGAGACAAACAAATGTCTGATGAAACCAAATATCAGGATGGAACCCTTGCCCTGCATGCTGGTCAGGTTCCTGACCCAACGACTAATTCACGAGCAGTACCGATCTATCAGACCAGTTCCTACACCTTCGATTCTGCCGAACACGCCGCAAATCTCTTTTCGCTTAAAGAGATGGGGAATATCTACACCCGGCTGATGAATCCGACTACCGATGTGCTGGAGAAGCGCTTGGCCGAGCTGGATGGTGGAGTTGGTGCCCTGGCACTTGCCTCAGGCTCTGCGGCAATCACTCTGGCGATCCTCAATATCGCCAAGTGCGGCGACAACATCATTGCAAGCAACTACCTCTATGGCGGGACCTACAACCTCTTTAACCACACCTTCAAGCGGATGGGGATCAACGTAAAATTCGTCGACACCTCCAATCCAGACAATGTCGCAGCAGCGATTGATGCCGACACCAAAGCGGTCTTCGGTGAAACCATCGGCAATCCCAAAAATAACGTCGATGACTTTGAGGCACTTGCCAAGGTTGCTCACGACAACGGTCTGCCTTTCATTGTCGATAATACGGTTGCGACTCCACTGCTCTTCAAACCGATTGAACACGGCGCAGATATCGTCTGCTACTCACTAACCAAATTCATCGGTGGACACGGCACCAGCATCGGCGGCGCAGTGGTCGACAGCGGCAACTTCGACTGGTCGAGTGGCCGCTTCGCTGAGTACACCACTCCCGATCCAAGCTATCATGGACTAGTTTATCACGAGGCCCTGGGAGAACTGGCATATATCCTCAAGATGCGCCTCACCCTGCTGCGCGACCTGGGTCCTTGCCTGTCGCCGACCAACGCTTTCTACTTTCTGCAGGGGCTCGAGACCCTACACGTACGCATGCCACGCCACTGCGAGAATGCACTCAAGGTCGCCCAGTTCCTCGAAACCCATCCACAAGTCTCCTGGGTCAACTATCCAGGTCTGGAGAGCCATAAAGATTACCAGCGCGCCCAACGCTACCTGCCAAAAGGCCAGGGAGCTATCCTTGGCTTCGGGATCAAAGGTGGAGCTGACGCAGGTCCCAAATTCATCGACAGCGTCAAGCTTGCCAGCCATCTGGCGAACATCGGCGATGCCAAGACTCTGGTTATCCACCCGGCTTCGACGACTCACCAGCAGCTATCTGCTGAAGAACAACAAGCCGCAGGCGTTACCGCCGACTATATCCGAGTTTCAGTCGGGATCGAAGACGCTACTGATATCATCGCTGATCTGGACCAGGCTCTCAAAGCCTGCTGACAGGCTGGAAAAATTAAAGCAAAAATGGGCGGCGGGAATCTTCCCGTCGCCCATTTTTTTGTGTATAGTCCCTCCCCATGAAAAAGATACCTTTCCACATCGTTTTAGTCGAGCCGGAGATCCCGCCCAACACCGGCAATATCGGTCGCCTCTGTGCTGCAACCGGGACCGTTTTGCATCTGGTCGGCAAGCTCGGATTTTCTATTGATGACAAACATCTCAAGCGCGCCGGTCTCGATTACTGGCCCGAAGTCAATCTGCAGCGCTGGGATTCTCTGGCTGCGCTTCAGGCCCAGGTCCCAGATGGACGCTTCTGGTATATGTCAAAGAAGGCTGAGAAAAACTACACTCAGGTCGAATTTGCTGCCGGGGATTTTCTGGTTTTCGGCAAAGAGACCAAAGGTCTGCCGGAGGAATTACTCGATCGGGCGGGAGATATGGCGCTACGCATTCCGATTTTCTCTTCGGCCGTGCGCAGTTTGAATCTGGCTAACTCAGCAGCTATTATTCTCTATGAAGGGCTGCGCCAGACGGGACAGCTGGAAGAATAGAAATGTGAAACGCGAGGCGAGAAGCGCGAGGTGAGAGGCGCGGAACCGATCTTTCACACTTCTCGATTCGCGCCTCCCACCTCGTGTTTTAGATAAGTCCCAGCAACTTGCCACTGCGCTCTAAAAACGCGGCCATCCGTTCCTTGGTTAACGCCATATGCGAGAGCATAGCCAAGTCATAAACCTGCTCGGTTAATAGCCCGGCCTTCTCCTCATCACCTGCTTCTTTCAAAGCAAGCAACTTCTCGACAACCGGGCTTGCGGTATTTATCATCAGAGTATGCTCGGCAAACATATCCATCTCAGGAGCATCGCCTCCCTGCCCCATATTGCGCATCATTTCCTTGAAGCGACGAGATTGCTCATTAAGTAGAATCATCCCTGGCACAGAATCATCCTTGAGAGTTTCGATCCGAATCGACAATCCTTTAATATCCAGGCCCGATTTGAATACTTCTTCGATTCTCTCATTGCGTGTTTTGTTATCGCCATCAACAACCTTTGAGTCTTTATCCTGTTCGAGCAGGTTCTCGGTTATATCTGAGTCGACCCGTTCAAACTTGGTCTCTTCACCCTTCGACTCAAGAAACTGAATGAAATGATTGTCGATCATTGAATCAAAAATCAGAACTTCCATGCCTTGAGATTCAAACAACTTCAGGTAGGTTGCCTGAGTCCCCTCATCATTTGCGTAATAGATTTTACCTTCATGTTTCTCTTTAGCACGCTCAAGGTAATCGAGCAGAGTCGTGTACTTCTGCTCACCGGTACTGCGGTAGATAACGTGATCCTTGACCTTATTATAGAACTTATCTTCGCGCATCATTCCATACTTCACGAAGGTGTGAATGTCATTCCAGATCGGCGCAAATTCTTCGTTCCCTTTCTTGGCTAACTCCACCACCTTGGCAGCCACCCGAGAACTTATAACTTCACGTATTTTACGCACTTGTGGATCATTCTGCAGATAGCTGCGTGAAACATTCAGTGGCAGGTCAGGCGCGTCAAGACAGCCCTGCAGTGGTGTCAAAAACTCAGGAATCAGTTCTGGACAGTTGTCTGATACAAAGACCTGATTGCAGAAAAGTTTGATGTGACTTTTCGTGACATCGAATTCATTATTCAAGCGCGGGAAATAGAGAATTCCCTTCAGATTAAAAGGATAATCGATATTCAAGTGGATCCAGAAGAGCGGTTCGCCCGACATCGGATAGAGCTTGCGATAGAACTCGCGATAATCTTCTTCTTTCAGTTCAGACGCAGATTGAGTCCAGAGCGGATTACTGTCATTAATCTGTTCTCCATCGAGACGAATGGTCACCGGCAGGAAGTTACAAAATTTGACCAGAATTTCCTGGACACGATCCTTGTTCAAAAATTCTTTTTCATCCTCAGAAAGGTGCAACACAATCTCGGTTCCACGATCCTTGCGTTTTCCAACGCCGAGACTGTACTTGGTGGTGCCATCGCAGGACCAATCAGCGGGTTCAGCATCTTCCTGGTAAGAGAGGGTCTTGATCTCAACCAGATCCGAAACCATAAAGGTGGAATAAAAACCGAGGCCGAAATGGCCAATGATTTCATTCTTGTCTTCGAGGCCCTTGAACTTTTCGATAAAATCTTCAGCGGAACTGAAAGCAACCTGATTGATATACTTGCGAACCTCATCAGAAGTCATTCCTAGGCCGTTATCACTGATACTCAGAGTCTTCTTCTCTTCATCAATCTTGATATCAACAGCATACTCATCGCTCAGCTTAAGCCCTTCAACCAGTGCGATATTCTTCAACTTACTGATTGCGTCAACAGCATTTGAGACAAGTTCACGCAGGAATATCTCCTTTTCACTGTAGAGCCATTTCTTGATAATCGGAAAAATGTTCTCAGTATGAATCGAGATTTCACCTGTTTCGGTCTTTGGTTTTGACTTGGTCTTGGTCTTGGTCTTGGTCTTGGTTTTTTCAGACATTAAATATCTCCTTAAAGCACTTGTTCTTAAATGAATTACGGCAAGTTAACTTAAGGATGTCGAGACATTTTGTCAACCGGGGAATAGTGGAAAGGCACGTTAGAGCAAAAAAACGATATTGAAGAGGATTGAACAAGAACCAACAGGTCTAAAACGGCAAAGGGCCGACAATACTACGACAGAGATAATAGATAGCCAACAAGAGGGGAAAAACAATATTAGCGATAAAGTGGAACAACAAACCCTGGGTACGTCCCCAGACTTTTTTCATGGCCGTCAAACGAAAAAATTCATGATCAGACATAAGCCGCAGTAAAGAGACAGTCACGACATAGACTGCAAAGAGGGCCTTAACAAGATTATCATCCATATCGACCTCCCACTAAACAATGCACCACAAATATAACAGCATTCTACCGATTCAACAACTCCTTGCTTTCAAGTGTATCCCAGCAATAAATACCGTCCCTGGTGGGCGCCTCATGAAGAAAGAAAACAACGTCTGCTTTCAAAAATCTGAGGCGGCAGCGCAGTTCAATTCTCAGTCAAGAAATGCTCTTCATACATATCTTCAAGTTGAAGCAAGTGACGTGTTTCATCATTAAGGAGTTGCTTAAACACAGGGACCATAGGCGCGCCCTCACAACCATCGATCATCCTTTGGTAAAAATCGATCGCTTCTTTCTCGAGATGGATAGCATATGCCAGTGCCTGACGAACATCAGCATCAGGTTTTAACTCCTGTGGACGTAGAGTGTAGCTGAGATTCATAGTTTGAACTCCAGCCTGCATACCTATGCTTCCCTCCAGGGTTCCATTTAGAAGGGCTGTTTCAAGCTCTTGTTTATGGCGCACCTCGTCCAACGCCGAATCACGCAAAATGGCCCGTGCATGTTCATTCTTAAGAATTGAGATTGCTTTCAGGTAGGATCTAAAACCGTTCTCTTCCATCTCAATTGCTTTTTCGATGGCCGCCTCAAAGGTGTAACAAACGCCTTCAGTCATAAGCACCCCCTTAATCAGTAGATGACTATGTACCCTTTCTTACTGGCGATAGCTGAAATCTCCAGTACGTCTTTTATCTGATAACTCTCGCCATCAAGAATAAAGGTAAATCCTCCATCGGGATTCTCTTTAGCGAGGCTGATCAGATACTCAAAACTTGCCGTTTTAATCGTTTCGCTCATAGCTATCTTCCTTTTTCCATTTTACACAAATTTCCTGATACGTGCTGAGACAGAGAAAACATCTAAAGTCAGCTTATTCGCCAATTATTTTGACTAATACCCGCTTCCTGCGGCGACCATCAAATTCACCGTAAAAAATCTGCTCCCAAGGTCCAAAATCAAGCTCGCCCTTTGTTACCGCAACAATAACCTCGCGGCCCATCAAAGTCCGTTTAATATGTGCATCACCATTATCTTCTCCTGTCAGGTTGTGCTGATACCGTGACAATGGTTCATGCGGGGCAAGATCTTCAAGCCATCGTTCAAAATCATTATGTAGCCCTGTTTCATCATCATTGATAAATACTGAGGCGGTGATATGCATGGCATTTACCAACAACAGACCTTCTTTAATTCTACTTTCACGCAAGCAATCTGAAATTTCCGGTGTAATATTTCTAAACTCGCGCCGGGTTGGGATATCGAACCAAAGTTCTTTACGATATGAATTCATTTCAGCCTTCTCCGTTCAGTAAGGACTTCAAAAATATCAAACACTTAAAGAAGTTTTGTTGGGAAAAACAGGTGCTTATAGCTCAAGAAGTTGACAACAACAGCCGAGCAGTTGTATATATGCCGGTCGCAAACGCATAGATAAGTATCATCAACTGAACGCAATAAAGAGATTCATGACAAATTTATCGCACAAAACTGGAAAAATTTTCCTTCTTTTCAGTGCTGCAGCACTGCTTCTTGCCAGCTGCACTGAAAGCGCGGCACCGACCTTCCTTGGGACTCCGGTCAGGATTGTTGAACCGAAAACTGTCGTAGATCTTGAAGACACATTTTATCGTTATAGCTACGATATTAGCCAGCTGAGTGCTGGGGTCCCACCACTGATTTTCGGATCGCTACCGGCAGAAATGGCCGAAGTTCGCTCTTCGTCACGTAAAAAATCATTATTCTTTCAAACACTACTCCCAATGGTTTTGCTCGCAAACAAAGAGATCTCTGAAGAGCGTTCTGACCTTTTAAAGTTAACAAAAATCATTGCCAGCAATCAGAAACTTGAAGAAGAGCAGTTCCACCGACTGTCTACGCTGCAGCTACGTTATTCTGTAACAGGTGACCCTACAGCAAAGAAAACACTTTCGAAACTACACAGTAGAATTGATCAGGTCCCGGCAGAGCTAGCTCTGGCTCAGGCTGCCAATGAATCGGCATGGGGGACATCACGCTTCTCACAACTGGGGAACAACCTGTTCGGAGAATGGACCTTCACTCCAGGGACCGGCATCATTCCTGAGGGGCGACCTGAGGGGGAAATCTACGAAGTTCGACGCTTTGACACCTTATATGACTCGATCCGCTCATATCTGCGTAACCTGAATACCCATCCAGCCTATGCTGATTTCAGGAAAATTCGTACAGAGATTCGAGAACGTGGAGAAAGCCCGAGTGGTGTTGCACTCGCTGAAGGCTTAACAAACTACTCAACCCGCCGCGAGGCTTACATTATCGACCTGCAGAACCTGATCCGTCAAAACAACCTGCAGCGTTTCACTCAGGTTCGTCTACGTCAGGGCTGAGCAGACACCGACACCGGTCGCTTGGCATTTATCCAAAGTTGGCTGAACCAACGCCAGCGTCCATCTCGTCCCAGAGCAGTCAAGGTATATTTATTGCGACGGCTCGTTAGTGGTTTCTCCGCCAGAATCGAAATCTGCCCCTTGTTGACAGGGTCTCTCTCAACACGACAGCTGTTCTCACCTTGGGCGAAACAATTGATCGCGCCACGAGCGATCGCATCGTCTGCAAGTTTCAACCTCAGTAACGGTGGATTCTGATCACGAATGACGGGATCAACAGGTTCAATGTCAATTATTTCGAGTGCTGACATTTTCAATTTGGAAAGAAAGCCATTCATCGTAGCGTAGGGTCCCCCCATCGGAAATCGGGGGAGAGTCCAAATATCTGATCCAGCATAAACAACCCCTGACTGTTGCGCGAACGCCGCCTTAAAGCCAGCGTCCTTAACCACCTCAATAACTGCAGGGGAATATTCACCATAGGTGTAAGCGAAAATATCGGGTGCGACACCGAGGTTATTTTTAAGGGCCAATTTAGATTTTTCAATATCAGCACTGATGCGACTCTTCCATTGAGCCTGGCTCTCACCTTCTTCCATCTCTACAAGATAAGCATGACTGGCGGTATGGTTGCCAATCTCTACTCCTTCTTTCATCACATCTCGTAGTTGCGTCCAGTCGAGATAATCAGCAGTACCCACAGCATCGGTATTCACAAACAGTGTGACAGGGAAAGCATATTTCTGGAGCAAAGGTAACGCCTGCTCGACAAATGACATAAAGGCATCATCTACGCACAATCCAACCGCTTTATCAGGTAGCGTTTCTCCCTCACGCACCATTCGAGCAATTTGAGATAAAGGCAAAACCTGATAGCCTTCCTCCTTTAAATAAGCAAGTTGCTCTGAAAAAACTTCTATGGAGATATTAGTCGAAGGGTAACGGGTTTCACCAAAACGGTGGTAGATAAAAACATTAATATCGGCGTAGGCTTGAGAGGTGCAAAGGATAATAAAAAGAACAAAACAGCTAACAGGTTTTATCATGATTATCTTTCATTATTTCAGGATGACTTGACCTTATTCCGCAGATAGCGACGGATTGTATTACGTGCTTTAGGTGTAACTGCCCACTCCAACCACTTCGGAAGAACACCAGCTTTTTCCGAGGTCTCTATCTCAATTTGGTCACCATCTAAAAGTCGGGTTTTAAGTAAACGGGTTTGGCCATTTATCCTTGATCGACAAGCGTGAATTCCCAGTTTCTCGTGAATATCGAAGGCAAAATCGAGAGCACTACTCCCTTCCGGGAGGACAAAACTTTCCCCCTTTGGGGAATAAATTTGAATTGTCTTTGATGCCAACATCAATGACTGAGTATCAAAGGCAGACTCACCATCGATCAAAGATTTCATCAAATTGTGAAAGTTCTTACGTCTAAATTCAAAACCAGGGGCCAAAACGCCGGCCTCATTGAATCGAGCCAACTTCCGTGTCGTTACCTCGACACGCATACGCTGTTCACCAGCCTGTACTGTCGTTTTAAGAGCCTGATACCCATGGTGTGACGGAACAATTAAATGGTCACGCAGCTTGCCCGGAATTGGAGGATAAAGACTGTGCAATACACCAAGAAACAAATAGGCATCCATAATTCGGTCGACTTGAGCTTCGAGGGTATACAGAGTGGGAAACCCTCTTTTGCGTTGCTGGGTCGCAGATATCGAAAAAGGCCGCCAGCGATCCTTAAGTAAAACGCCAAGCTTCTCATGTTCGCAGGCATTGGTAATTTTGGCCTTCTGCTGTCGTAAAAAACTCGCAGTCTCCTCTTTAACATTCGCCACACGCTCATCATAACCAATTCCACGGCGGGGATAGAGTACGTGTAGTGAAAGCGAATCCAGAGTCGTAGCCACATATCCCATACCCAGATGATTAGCCAGCGGCACATAAATTTCGCGCGTCTCTTCGGCAATCCGCTTCTGTTTTTCCGGTGCCAAGGCATCAATCGTATGCAGGTTGTCGATACGGTCCCAGAACTTGAGGCACAACACCCGCACATCCTCGATGGCGGCAAGAACCTGCTTGCGGTAAGTCTCCATCTTGGTTGCTTCACGACTAAGCTCAGTCGATTCAACCTTCGTCAGGCCATCAACCAACAGTGCGACTTCATCACCATAATCTGCACGCACATCATCAAGGGACATGGGAGTGTCCTCAACGACATCATGCAGTAGTGCGGCAACCACCGAAGAGAAGTCCATCCAGTGCCGGGCGGCAAGGTGTGATACGCGTAGCGGATGAAAGAGATATGGCTCCCCGGACTTACGAATCTGGCCTTCGTGCCATTTGCGTGCATCACTCAAGGCACACTGCACTGCATCTAATCCATCCTCGAAAAGCTCTTCCGACATCCCACCACCATAGTGAGTTGCAAGCAGTTCAAGAATGTCAGTCGTCATGCGTTGGACAGTTTTTTCGTCGTAGATCGCCATGAAATTATGTTTCAAGTTTTAGTTGTGTTGTCTAAGCTTAACTTATCAGTCCTTATCCACAAATAACGTCTAACCAGGAGGCCACCCCATCTGACGGCCCCCTAGCAGATGAAAATGCAGGTGCCATACAACCTGGCCGCCACCCTCATTGCAATTGTTAACCACCCGAAAGCCTTCTTCAGTAAAGCCGAATTGAGTGGCAATTTTACCAGCGACCAAATAGATATGCCCAATTAGCGCAGCATCTTCCTCCGACAAATCAAGGGTCGTACGGATATGCTTGCGCGGAATAAGTAAATAATGATGGGGAGCCTGAGGGTTGATATCGCTAAAAGCGACAACCAGCTCATCCTCATAAACAAGCTTTGCAGGGATCTCACCTTGAGAAATTTTGCAAAAAAGACAATCAGTCGACATAAATTCAACCTTGATTTAAAGAAATCACGAGTTACTATCCTTAAAGAGTTCAGGGTAATAGCAGATATTCTCGTTACAGGATACTCCGAAAATTCGGAGATGTGAAGCGATTGCTTCTTTGCGATAGGCCGCAAAGTCTTTAATATCCTGCGCAAGATTCACGAATTCGACTGTGGCCGCAATGTTGACGACCTTACGCTGAGTAGGGGAGCCACGTCCGACAAGCTTGAGTCCGTCAAAACCTGCCTGAAGAAGTTTGGGAATCGCACAGAGGCCACAACCATGCCGCCGGTTACTCATAGACCAGCTTGCCTGAGTCACCATAGCCTGTTGCAACTCAAGCGAGACAGGCTCGACTGATGGTTCAATCTGGTAAGGAATCTCACAGGGCCATATTTTATCGGAACTGCTGTGATGGAAGGAACACAAACCTTCGGTATTTGGACATTTGCCAACCAGCAAAAAGGCATCGCAGGGGATATCGGGGACCTGACAACGTATTTCTGCCATCTCGGTGAGATTGAGGTGGCGTGGCAGGATAATGCGACCAATCCCCTGTTTCTGATAAAAACGGATCGCCGCCGAGTTAGATAGATGCGCCAGAGTACTTGCATGAAAGAGGAGATCGGGGAACTGCACTTTCAAGGACCTCAGCAAGCCAAGATCAGCGAGAATAATGCTGGAGACACCGGCTTCAACAGCTTCAGCAACATAATCGAGCAGTAACGGTAGTTGCACATCACTATAAAAGGGGCTGTTTAGCGTCAGTGCAAATTCACCACCGACATTATTACAGGCCTCAACAACAGTACAGAGCCCGGCATAGCTATCGATCTGCGCCCCTGCAAAAGTACGTTGGTTGATTGAAGCCAGCAGGCCAAACCGCTCTTGCCAAGCGAACGGGATATAACCACCATAAAGTTCGTCTGCTCCTGCAGAGAGTAAATCGACCGCTTCGGCAGCATGATCAACTGGTGAAATGATTCTCATCAGCTCCCCTTCGAGCGCTTTTTCCAAATATGTTCACGTCGATAATCCCACCAGCTGCCATCGACATCTGCGGTCAGGGTCTCACCGACAACCACCAGCGTCAGAGCGGGCTTTCCGGTTGGATCATCCAGATTGAAATAATCTCGTCCTGCCGTTTTTTCAACAATATTATCGAGACTACCGATAATGATCTCCTCGCCCGGCAGACCAAGCCGATGCAATAGCGCGATAGGCACATCTGCCCGATATCCACGGCGCAAGGTGGCACAAAGTTCAACGAGTGGCAAATTATTCATATAGAGCAGTAAAGATGCCCCCTTGCCCGCCAGTTCATCAAGGCGCGGCATCCCTTCTTCATTACCCAGAGTCTTAGGAGACACGATGATTGCGCGGTTGCAGACACCAGGAAGGTCAAGAGTCTGTTTTATAGCTGCAGAAGCGGCATTGGCAATACCAACCCCGGCCAAAACTTCCGACTTGTCAGCAAAATGATTGATCAATGCCTGAAAAGGCGCATAAAAGGTCAGATCCCCTGGGATTAAAAAAGCAACGTCTGCCGTAGTAAGCTGATCCTTAACCCTGACTACCAGATCTGAAAAATCAAAATCGAAGGGACTGTCAACAACCTTCCCATTGAGTCGTTCAGCAAAGGTTTGTTCAAAAGGCTCTGGAGCAAAGACCAGCGCTGCTCTGCCTAAAGCCTCAGCTCCCTGCAGGGTCAACAGTTGAGGGTCACCCGGCCCAGCTCCGATAAAATAAACCTTATGCATTCATTACCTCTTTTTGCAGACATATTAAAAACTCACGATTTCCTTTGGGTCCCAGAATTGGAGATTCGTCGACTCCAACAATTCGACAGTTCAGCTCAAGTGCTAGCCTGCGAACGTCCTCAACAACCTGTAGGTGCAGTTTTTCATCACGCACAACTCCCCCCTTACCAACCTGACCACGGCCAACCTCAAACTGAGGTTTAATCAAGGCAACAATCAAAGCATCGTCAGTCAAGAGAGCAAGGGTTGAAGGGAGTACCTTGGAGAGTGAAATAAAGCTGGCATCAATGACTGCCAGTGATGGAGTCTGGTCCAGCTGTTCGGCTCTTAAATCCCGGATATTACAGCGCTCTAAATTTATCACCCGTGAATCTTCACGCAGCTTCCAAGCAAGCTGACCATATCCAACGTCTACGGCATAAACCTTTGCCGCCCCACGTTGAAGAAGACAGTCCGTAAAGCCGCCAGTACTGGCGCCAACATCTAGCGCGACATGACCTTGTGGATCAACCGCAAAGCAATCCAGGCCTTTTTCAAGTTTTAGCCCGCCACGCGAGACATATGGGATGTCCGATCCTTTAATGCGCAATTCAACATCGAGAGCAAAACGTGTCCCAGCCTTATCAACGCGATGATCATCAACAATCACCTGGCCTGCCAGGATTAAAGCCCTGGCACGTTCACGCGATTGGGCTAAGCCCTGATCGACAAGTAATTTATCCAAACGTTCCTTGATCAATAAAAACTCCATCGGAATAGATTTAAGCTAACATACCCGAATTGCAGGCACAAAAAAAGAGAGAGGTGTAATCACCACTCTCTTTTTATTCCAGAAATTTTATCTTATTGGATCAGGACAAGAAGCTGTCTCTGTTTTCAGTAAATATTTCTTCTATTTCCTCAATCGCAATATCAATTTGCCCCTTATCAAGAACCAGGGCCTCTGCTCCTTTTGATTCAAACACATTGATCGTTTCGTCTGGTTCCCGGGTGCCAATTCCGATGCGCAAACAGATTCTATCCGCCAAGCACACGGTCGCAGCCAGCCGATACTGGACTTCGTTATCTTCCTTCTCTACCGCCATATCTTCATGATGCAAGGTACACTGAATAAGATCATCCGAAAAATTCCATTTATTGAGGACTGCAGCCCCAACAACTGCATGCGCATAAGGGAAATAACGA
>JAJRRT010000071.1 GCA_024279255.1 Deltaproteobacteria bacterium
AATAGATAGATTGACGTACCGAAGAAAGATACGGAGGAATAGATAGATGGCTAATGCTGAACTGAATGTTACCCTGCGCGAAGAAGCTGGAAAAGGTGTGGCTCGCAAGCTACGCGCTCAAGGGTTAGTCCCTGCAGTTGTATATGGTAAAGACCTTGACCCTTGCACGATCACTGTTGAGCCGAAAGCTCTTGAAAAGGCAGTTTCATCGGCAGCAGGCTGGAATACCCTGATTACACTCAAGGGTGCGGAGCCTGTTGAAGGTAAAGTAGTTGTTTTGAAGGATCTCAAGCGTCATGCCACTCGCCGCACGATGGTTTGTGCTGACTTCCATGCAATCAACCTGAAGCAGAAGGGTCATTTCATGATCCCGGTTGTTACGGTCGGAACCGCCGCTGGCGTGAAGGCTGGTGGCTTGTTGCAGGTTTTACGTCATGAGATCGAGGTCATCTGTCTGCCGAATGACGTTCCACAGTCGATCGAGGTTGAAGTTTCCGCGCTGGAGATCGGCGATGTTGTTCACGTTGCTGAAATTGAGGTACCTAAAGGCACCGAGATTCCATTCGATGCCAACTTCACTATCCTGACAGTTGCCGGTCACAAACCGGAAGAGGAAGAGATCGAAGGTGAAGAGGGTGAAGAAGGCGAAGAGGCTGGCGAGGAATAATCCTCGGGTTGTTTTGTTTTCGGAGTCGCCGTGAAGTTGCTAGTAGGACTCGGCAATCCGGGTGAAAAATACCAACAGACCCGCCACAATGTCGGCTTTATGCTGGCAGAAGAGGTGGCCGGTCGATTTGGCATCAATCTGAAGAAAAAGGGTTACCAGGGTATTTATGGTGTCGGCCGTGTGGCCAGCCAGGAGAGTACAATCCTGTTACCCCAGACCTTCATGAATCTCAGTGGTGTCAGTGTAAATGCTGCTTATCAGTCCCTCGGGGTTTTTCCGGGGGATTTGATTGTCGCCCATGACGATCTGGATATGCCTTTCGGGGCTTTACGCATCCGGCCTGAAGGTGGTCATGGCGGGCATAACGGGATTCGCAGTATTTGCGGGGTTATGGGCCGTGGCGATTTCGTCCGACTCAAAATTGGCATCGGACGACCCGAGCATGGCGATGTCACAGGCCATGTCCTGGGATGTTTTTCAGCAGATGAAAGAGCAGTGTTGCCAACCTTGATTGAGCGGGTTGCCGATGCGACTGAAGAGATATTTCGTAATGGCGTAACATCAGCCATGAATCTTTATAATAGTTCAAATCTACTCGAACAAATCTAACCCTAAAAAGAGAGGCAAGGAACAGATGGAATTGCAGATGTTTGCTCCTATTCTAGGAGCTGTCGGCTTCGCGATCGCGATTGTCCTGTATCAGCTGGTCAAGGCTCAGCCGGTTGGCAACGCGCGCATGAAAGAGATCTCCGAGGATATCTACAACGGCGCCATGGCTTTTTTAGCTCGTGAGTATCGTGTTCTCGCCGTCTTTATCGTGCTGGTGTTTGGTGTGATCGCCATGGGCATGAACTTTCAGACCGCTCTTGCCTTTCTGGGTGGTGCGCTCTGTTCCATGACCTGTGGCTACATCGGCATGAAAGCTGCGACCCGCGCCAATGTACGTACCACTGAAGCAGCCCGCATCAGTGGTCAGGCCAAGGCACTGGAGGTCTCCTTTAATGGCGGTGCCGTTATGGGACTAGCTGTTGCTTCTCTCGGTCTGGTCGGAGTCGGTGTGGCTTACATCTTCTTCGGTGGCGACGTGTCTACCGTTAGGTACATCAACGGTTTTGCTATGGGCGCTTCCTCTATCGCTCTGTTTGCACGTGTTGGTGGTGGTATTTACACCAAGGCTGCCGACGTTGGTGCCGACCTGGTTGGTAAGGTCGAAGCCGGTATTCCCGAGGATGATCCGCGTAATCCGGGTGTTATCGCCGACAACGTTGGTGACTGTGTCGGAGATACTGCCGGAATGGGCGCTGATATCTTCGAATCCTACGTCGGTTCAATCATCGCAACTATGGCGATCGCTGCCGCGGCTGGTCCAGTACTGCTGGAAAAACTGGGTGGTGGCGCCATGACACAGACCAATGCCATGGTCCTGCCGCTGATTCTGGCGATGGTCGGTCTGGTCTTCTCCTTTATCGGTATCGCTTCGATGAAGGTTCTCAAGTCGATGGATCCAGGCAAGGCTCTGCACTACACAACTTTTGTGGCTGCGGGTGGCTTTTTGATTGCAGCTTACTTCGTCATCAAGGCCTATGGTCTTTCGACCGGCATTTTCTGGGCTATCCTGGCTGGAACACTAGCGGGCATCGCCATTGGTCAGGTTACCGAGTATTACACTGCGCACGCTCCTGTGAACCGGATCGCTGAGGCGAGCAAGACAGGCCCAGCAACCAATATCATCACCGGTCTGGCTGTCGGTCTTGAGTCGACTGCCCTGCCGATGCTGATCATCTGTATTTCTATCTTTGTGGCGAATCACTTTGCCGGTCTTTACGGCATCGGTATCGCTGCAGTCGGTATGCTGGCGACCGTTGGCGTGACCATGACCGTCGATGCCTATGGTCCGATCGCCGACAACGCCGGTGGCATCTCTGAGATGGCCGGTCTCGGTCCTGAGGTTCGTGAGATCACCGACGGTCTCGACGCGATCGGGAATACTACCGCTGCTATCGGCAAGGGTTTTGCTATCGGTTCTGCGGCCCTGACTGCCTTGGCGCTCTTCTCCGCCTATGCAACAACCGTCGGTCTCAAGACGATCAACCTGATCGAGCCCAAGGTGGTTATCGGTCTGTTCATCGGTGGCGCATTGCCGTTCTTCATCGGTGCCTTGACCATGACCTCGGTCGGCCGTGCCGCCGGCAAGATGGTCGATGAGATCCGTCGTCAATTCCGTGAGATTCCCGGCCTGCTCGAAGGTAAGGAAGGCGTTAAGCCAGATTCACAGAAATGTATCGATATCTCTGCCGCCGCCGCGCTTAAAGAGATGGTTCTGCCCGGCGTGGTAGCGGTCATCGCTCCTGTTGCGGTCGGTTTCATCCTCGGTGCTGAGGCCCTCGGCGGTATGCTCGCCGGTGCCACTCTCGCCGGTGTACTGCTTGCGCTGATGATGTCCAATGGCGGCGGTGCTTGGGACAATGCCAAGAAATACATCGAGCAAGGTAAGATCGATGGCGAAGTTAAGGGCGGTACCGCTCACGAAGCTGCTGTTATCGGTGATACCGTTGGTGACCCCTTCAAAGACACCTCAGGTCCGGCGATGAACATCCTCATCAAACTGATGAGTGTTGTCGCACTGGTTATCGCACCGCTGCTGGTGGTCTGATAGCCTAGATACAATCGAGTCACATCCGATAGCCGGGGTCTTTAGGCCCCGGCTATCGTTATTTAAAGAGAGAATAAGATCATGGGTTTTAAATGTGGAATCGTCGGTCTGCCGAACGTTGGCAAATCGACTATCTTCAACGCAATCACTTCAGCCGGTGCCGAATCGGCCAATTATCCATTCTGTACCATCGAGCCAAATGTTGGCGTTGTTGCCGTTCCAGACAAGCGAATTGATGCATTGGCCGAGATAGTTGTCCCAGAGCGCGTGTTGCCAACCTCGATGGAGTTTGTTGATATCGCTGGTCTGGTCAAAGGCGCCAGCCAAGGGGAGGGCCTCGGTAACCAGTTTCTCGGCCATATTCGGCAGGTCGATGCTATTGCCCATGTCGTTCGCTGTTTCGAAGACGATAACGTTGTGCACGTCGATGGTTCAGTTGATCCATTGCGCGATATAGAGGTTATTCAGACTGAACTTAATCTGGCTGATTTGGATACGGTGGAAAAGCGCATTCAGCGTTCGTCCAAGTTGGCAAAGAGTGGCGACAAGCAGATGCAGGCTGAGGTCGATTTGCTGGAGAAGATCCGTCTTGCTCTAAATGACGGCTGTCCGGCGCGGTCGGTTGAACTTGATACCGCACAGCAGGCTATCATGCGTGGTTTACATTTGATTACTGCGAAGCCAGTCCTTTATGTGGTAAATGTCACCGAGGATGATCTTGCAGGTGAACATCCGTTTGTGCAGAAGGTGACGGAGTATGCTGCAAAAGAGGATGCTGGAATTGTTACTATTTGCGGCAAGATAGAGGCAGAAATTGCAGAACTTGATGCCTCGGAAAAAAATGAATTTCTCGCCGAGCTTGGTTTAGAAGAAGCTGGGCTCGAACGAATGATTCATGCAGGGTACCGACTTCTTGGTCTAATCACTTATTTTACTGCCGGCGTTAAAGAGGTTCGTGCCTGGACGGTAAGAGACGGTGCCAAGGCGCCTGAAGCCGCTGGAGTGATTCATACTGATTTTGAAAAAGGATTTATCCGCGCTGAAGTTATTGCCTATCAGGATTTCGTCAACTGTAAAGGCGAGTCAGGTGCAAAACAGAAGGGTCTTATGCGGCTTGAAGGGAAGGAATATCCTGTTATCGATGGCGATGTGATGCATTTTCGTTTTAACGTTTAGACACGCTTCAGATTCATCAATCGCAATATAAAGGCCGACACTTGTTATCAGCAAGCTGTCGGCCTTTTTATTATTTTAAAACAAATGTGCATTTACACATGAAAATGTTTTGTTTTTTGATATAATTTGCTTGTTGCTGTTTTACTCATATGAATAGCAGGAGGCTAGCACTGGTGCGTTTGTCCAGAAAGATCAATAAAGATAGATCGTTGGGAGTTTTTTGTTCTCCTTCTGGAACAGCATTAGCTGTTATTGAAGGAGTTAACGATAGCTGTCCTCGCGTGAGCAACTGCACCATATTACCTCAAAATACGCAAATTGCAGATTATGTAAGTTCACATGCTCTGCAAAATTCTGTCTGTGTTGATGTGCTGTCATCCGGAGATTACAGCTTAATACAGATAGATCTTCAGGGTGTTAAGGATGAGGAAAAACGTGAGGCTGCGCGTTGGCAGATTCGTGAGCTTATCGACTATCCCGCCGAAGAGGCAGTTATAGATTTACTTGAAGTCCCACTTGTTAGTGAAAAAGAAATCTCAAGAACCTTTGTCGTTACAGCACCGATATCGGCACTAAAAGCTCGGACAGCTGAGCTGACCGCAGCAGATCTTCACCTTGAGGCGATAGATATCCCAGAACTTGCGATTAAAGTTCTGCTGGAACTTTATCCCGATGAACCTCGTGGCCTCTGTTTGCTTTGGATCAGAGAGCAGACTGGACTCGTGGTTGTTTGTCGAGGTGATACATTCTTTTTTTCACGTTCACTAAATGTTGGAATGACCCATTTACAACAGGAATCTGTTGCGACGGATGACGGGATTCTTTCGGAAAACAATCAGTCTTTGTTGGACGGGATTGTCCTTGAGGTTCAACGTTCACTCGACTATTGCGAAAGTAATTTTCGACTGCCACCAGTGCCGAAAATGCTGGTTGCTCTCTGTGGCAATGATTCGGTTGAGATTATTGAGTACTTAGATCGTTACCTTCAACCAGACGTGATTGCAGCAGATTTTCGCCAGATACTGGACCTTCCCTTTGATATTGATTCGTCTACAATCAACAGTTGCTTGCCAGCGTTCGGAGCAGCTCTGAGGGCGGGGGGGCGGTTATGAAGCAGCAGATTAATCTCTATCAGGATGTCCTTATAGAAAAGAAAGTCCCTTTAAATGCTGGTGCTATGTTTAAAACCTTCATCGGATGCGGTCTTGTTCTGTTAGGGACTTATTTTTTTCTAAATTGGCAGCAGAGGAAGGTTGATGGGGAACTTATAAGGTTAACTCGGGAGCATGCTGCGGCTATTGTTAACCTCCAAGAGTTAAAACGGCAGCATCCTCCGCGGCAAAAAAATATTCTTTTAAATCAGTCATTAAAGCAAAGCCAGATTGATCTTGCCGGACGGAAGCCTTTGCTCGCCTATCTGGAAAATTTCAATCTAGACCAGACCACAGGTTTTTCGTCTGTGATCAAAGGACTCGCGGAGTATCAACTAAAGGGTGTTTGGCTGACCGATATTCGTTTGGATAATGTTGAACAAAAAGTACTGCTGGCCGGAAGTGCTATTCAGCCAGATTTGATTCCAGCATATTTACAACACCTTGGAGATAAAAAGGTTCTCAAGAATCAGACGTTTGCGAGTTTGAGAGTTACCCATATGAAAGAAACTGCTCGGCAAGTTGAGTTTTGCCTTGAGTCTGATTTCAGGATTGCCGATGAGTAAAGGCATGGAGCAGATACAGCACTATCTCATAATTCTTGACCAGCGGAGTCTGCGCGAGCGCATTTATATTTTATTGGCCCTTATCGTCTTGCTGGTCGTCGCCTGGAATCAAATGATTCTCGAACCCTCAATGGCAATTCGCAGCAAATCGTTGAGTGAGTCGAGACGAATAAGTAACGAGATCGAACAATTACATGCAGAAGAGACAGTCGTTATCCAGAAGTCGACGGTATCTCCGGATAAGGAAGTCAGGCAGTCGATACTTCAAGTTAAACAGGCAATCAAAAATATTGATCGGCAACTTGAAGGAAAACTCATCCATCTTTTATCTCCTCAACAGATGCCGATGTTGTTGCAGAAACTTCTGAAGGAGCAACAGTCGCTGACACTGATCAAGATGGAAAACCTTCGACCTGAACAGATGATGACACTACTTGATGATGGTAAACAAACACCTCTTGGAATTTATACTCATGCATTAACAATGGAGCTGGAGGGTAAGTATCTAAAACTACTTCAATATCTGCAGACGCTTGAGCAGATGGAACAACAAGTTTTTTGGGACATGTTGACAATTGATAGTAATGACTACCCGACTATAAAAATACGGTTACAGATCCATACCCTGAGCTTGACGGAGGACTGGATCGGTGTTTGACCTGAGATTGAAGATACTGCTGACCTTGATACTTACTTTGAGTGTCGCATCTACTGTCATGGCCGCTGGCTTAAGCGATCCTATGCAGCCTCCGCAGGGCATTAAAAAAAGAACAATGGTGTCGAGTACGCAAGGAGATACAAAAGTCAGGTGGGCGTTACAATCTATTCTTCTTGGGCCAAAACGGGCGATTGCGATCATCGATGGCACTCCGGTCTCCCCGGGTGAACGATATCAAGGGGCTAGGTTACTTAAGATCGATTCTGATGGGGTTATGTTGCAAAACCGAGATGGAAAAAAAATAGTCCTTCAATTGACACCGAGTATTCACAAGAAAAAGGTGTCTACAGATACGGAGATAAGCCTGAGATGAAAATGATAGGTCTGCACGTATCAATTATTCTGTTGATGTTCCTGGTTGGTTGTGCACCTAAACCACGAGGCGATGCTCCTTTTAAATCGATTAATGAGGCTTTTGAAGAGACGACCGTCGCACAGAGAAATGTGGTTCCTCCACCACCACCAGAGGTTAGTGCCGCTTTGTTACCAAAGCCTGATGGTGGTGCTAACGATGATCTCCTTTTAAATGAACCTCGATTTGATATCTCCGCAGATCAGGTTTCCGCTCGTGAATTTTTTCTGGGATTGGTGAAAGGGACCGCTACCAACATCGTTGTCCATCCAAAAGTTGAAGGGAAAATCAGTCTGTCATTGAACAACACGACAATTCCCGAAATTCTAGAGGTGGTCAATAACGTCTATGGATACCCCTATGTCAAGACCGGCTCAATTTATCAGGTGCTGCCACTTGGTTTACAGGTTAAAACTTTTTCAGTCAACTATCTGAACGTGGTTCGTACAGGTAAGTCAGAAACCAGAGTTAGTTCTGGGCAGGTATCTCAGTCCGATAGCAGTGAAGGGTCAACTGAAACGCAGGCACCTGGAAGCTTGATCGAAACGAATTCCATCGCTGATTTTTGGACCGAGCTTGGACAAGCGCTTAATGGCATTGTCGGTCGCGGCGAAGGGCGGACAGTCGTTGTTCAGGCGCAGGCCAGTGCCGTTGTTGTAGTCGCAATGCCTGAAGAGTTACGCAACGTTGAAACCTATCTGAAGAAAGTACAGCAAAACTTGCAGCGTCAAGTTGTCATTGAAGCACGGATTATTGAAGTTACATTGGATGATGGTTTTCAATCTGGAATTAATTGGGGAGTCCTTGCCGCAAACCAGGATGGTATGACTGCTGTCATAGGTCAAACGGGAGGGGGGCAGATATTTTCTAGCGGGGAGACTTCTTCAACCGGTAACACTGGAGGTGTTGGCCCGGGTGATTCTCTTCCGGATTCGCTTGAAAACCTCGCCTTTGGCGGTGTTTTCAGTATGGCGCTTAACATTAATGATTTTAAGAGTTTTATAGAGCTCTTGAAACAGCAAGGTGATGTTCAGGTGCTATCCAGCCCAAGGGTGAGCACGGTTAATAATCAGAAGGCGGTTATCAAGGTCGGCACTGATGAATTTTTCCTGACAGATGTGTCGAGTGACACTGTCACAGGAACTTCAGCAAGCAATACTGTCGATATTACTTTGACCCCTTTCTTCTCAGGGATTGCGCTTGATGTCACGCCACAGATAGATGCGCATGGCAGTGTGATACTGCATGTTCATCCAACAGTCAGTGAAGTCATTGATCAAACAAAGCAACTAAGCGTTACCTCAGGTGAAACCCTTAGTTTGCCTTTGGCCAAGAGTACGGTTAGAGAATCCGACAGTATTATTCGCGCTGAGAGTGGCCAGATAGTGATGATCGGTGGATTGATGAAAGACAACCAGGTTCAGCAGGAAGCGGGGGTGCCTGTTCTTAGTAGTATCCCGGTGATTGGTGCACTTTTTCGCCATACGAAAACCGTATCTCAGAAAAGTGAGCTGGTGATTCTGTTGAGACCGCAGGTGATAACCAATAGCGAAGACTGGCGAGGATTGCTTGATAAGTCACGGCAAAGGATTCAGACCTTCAGTTCTCAAATCAAACGGGAATGGTTACCAGAATTTTAAAAAATATCTATTGAGAGAGTAAAGCCATGTATGAGCAGTTTTATGGCCTGAATGAGGCCCCCTTTTCTTTGACTCCAGATACCAGCTTTGTCTACCGACATGCCGGGCATCAGGAAGCAGTCAATGACCTTCTCTCTGGGTTGGCCGCTGGTGAAGGGTTTCTGGCTGTTATTGCGGAGGTTGGCTCTGGAAAAACATTACTCTGTCGCAAGTTGCTGTCTTTACTTTCGGATGACTGGGCCTCTGCTTATTTGCCTAATCCTCTTTTAACCCCGACTGAGTTGTATCGCGGCATTGCCAAAGAACTAGGAATTGATGTTGGTAGGCAAGATAGTTTGCAGCATCTACAACAGATGATTTTTGAACGACTGGTTAGTGTCCACAAAGCGGGAGGAAAAACAATCGTCCTGATTGATGAAGCACAGGCAATGTCTCAAAGTAGCCTTGAGGCTATGCGATTGCTGAGTAATTTGGAAACTGAAAAAGAAAAATTGTTGCAAGTTGTCTTTTTTGCACAACCTGAATTTAAAAAGCGGCTCGCACAACATGCTTTACGCCAACTCCGGCAACGTATCACTTTTGTTTGTCAACTCAAGCCGATTGAGCGTAACGAAATCCAGGGTTATCTCAGTCATAGGATGGCCACTGCCGGCTACAACGGGCCATCACTCTTCTCAAATGCAGCCATACGCAAGATCTATCGAAATAGTGCCGGGAGACCACGCTTGGTCAATATCCTCGCTCATAAGTCGCTCCTTGCAGCCTACGGCAAAGGGGGGCTGAGAGTATCGGGTCGGCAGGTTAACGCTGCTGTAGCTGATACCTTTTCGGTTCATTCAGGCAGTCTCATGAATATAGCGTATACCCGTTTTTGGCTAGGATTGCTGTCGTCATTGGTGTTGACTTTCGTGACTGCCCTCATTCTTCGGGGGAAACCATGAGTCTAATCAACCAGGTGCTGCGTGATCTGCAAAGCCGTCAGGTGTATCCACCTGTTACGGGTTTTCAATCGCAGATCAAACCAGTGAAGTTCGAGAGCAGACGAATTGCTTCAATCTCTCTTGTTGTGGGCGTGATTCTACTAGCAGCTATAACTCTAAGCATATTTCTTCCGTTAGAGAACGAGCCAGCTCAGATCGAAACTGTTCTCTCAGAGTCCTTAGTTGTACCTGACAATTTGGTGGTGGAGGGTCGAGACGTTACGACTGTTCATTTGGCTTCAGTGCGGTTGGTTGGAACAGAGGAATCTTCTCGTTTGTTACTAGAGTTTTCTCAACCCCCGGCGTCAAGGCCTGAAATTGTAATTGTCGACCGTTTGATGACAGTCACTTTTCCTGAACAGATGGTCCCTGCCTCTCAGCTCCCATTGCTTCGGATCAAGAATGATCTGGTGGACAGCTTGCACCTATCGATGATCGATCATCTCTGGCAGCTCCAAGCTTTTTTCAGTACGGATGTCCGCATTGAGACGTTGATAATTGAAGCGGATACTCTTCATGGTGAACGCCTGGTTTTTGACTTCTTTCCTGTGGCCGGCAAAGCGCAGAAAAAAGACCGATCTGTCACAGCATTAGCACCTCCCGTAACAATGGCAAAGAAGAACAGTGAGGCAAAGGTTTTAGATACAGTGGTGAAGAAATCGCGAACAATGTCTCCAGGTGAACAAGCCGAAGATTTGTATCAGCGTGGTGTTAAGGCGGCAAAGGGATCTCAACGGCAAGATTCGTTGAGATATTGGCAGCAAGCGCTACGTATCCAACCTGAACATTTGCTGGCGAGAAAGCAATCGATCCTTGCCCTGATAGCGACGAATCGTAGTTTGACCGATAGTCTGTTTTCCGAGGGTTTGATCCTGCATGACCCCCTCGCTTTAAGAAAGTGGTATGCGCGAGCCTTACTCCCTGTTGCTGGTGCTGCAGATGCCGCTGCTATCCTCAATGGTCAGGAAGTCAGCGTCGCCCAGGATCCAGAATTTAGAGCTTTGCAGGCAGGTCTCTGGCAGCAGAGTGGAAATTATACGCGGGCACGTCTAGCCTATCTCGATCTGTTGCAGATGTTTCCCGCAAAGGGGCTTTATTTGTTCGGACTGGCTGTTTCTTATGATCAGTTAGCAGAACATGAGAAAGCTATAGAGGTCTACCGGAGAGCATTGAAGAGTGATTTAGATGCAGATTTAAAAAGTTATTCTCAACTGCGGCTAGACGCATTAAAGCAAACCCGTGGAGCAGGAAATTGATTGCGCAACCGAGGCAGAAAATAAGAATCGGTGATCTGCTGGTTAAGAACGGCATCATCACTGACGAGCAGTTGAATAAGGCTCTTGCTACTCAAAAATTACAGGGTGGCAAGCTTGGCAGCACCTTAATTTCTCTTGGCTTTGTTGGGGCGATGCAGTTTGTTGATTTTTTAGCAAAGCAGCTCAATCTACCTTCTGTTGATTTGAAGCATTACAATTACAACAAAGCAACAGTGTTGTTGCTACCTGAAACTGTAGCCAGACGATTTCGGGCGATGGTGCTCAAGGACAATGGCGATCAACTATTGGTCGGCATGGCTGATCCTACCGATATCTACGGCTATGATGAACTTTGTAAAATTCTCAAACGGCCGGTTGCCATGGCAGTTGTGCTTGAAGATGATCTGTTGCGCACTCTCGATACGGTCTATCGACGGACTCAAGAGATAGAGAGCATCGCAGGGGAATTGGATGAGGAACTTGCGGCGGGAGTCAGCAATCTCGAACAGCTTTTAATTGAAACCGACGTTGAAGATGCCCCGGTCGTACGTTTACTCCGTTCATTGTTTGAAGATGCAGTGCAGGTAGGGGCTTCTGATATCCATATCGAACCTGATGAAAAAGTTCTGCGAATCCGCCAACGGATCGACGGAGTATTGCATGAACAGGTGATGAAAGAAAAAAGGATCGCTCCTGCCTTGGTTTCGCGCCTTAAGTTGGTCTGCGGTCTCGATATCTCTGAAAAACGCATGCCCCTTGATGGTCGTTTTAATATCATTGTCAAAGGCCGTAGTGTCGATGTTCGGATGTCGACCATGCCTGTGCAATACGGTGAAGCGGTTGTCATGCGCCTTCTCGATCAATCAGGTGGAATACTCAGTCTTGAACAAATCGGGATGGATAGCGAATTGCTCAAACGTTTCCGTCGTCACCTCCACCGTCCGCACGGACTGGTCTTGGTCACTGGCCCAACTGGTAGCGGAAAAACAACCACTCTCTATTCTGCTCTGAATGAATTGAATTTAGCCACAAAGAAAATCATCACGGTCGAAGATCCCGTTGAGTACCGCCTGCCACGCATCAATCAAGTTCAGATCCACACTCGAATCGGACTCGATTTTGCCCGGGTTCTGCGTTCCAGCCTGCGTCAGGACCCCGATATTATTATGGTCGGCGAGATGCGTGATGAGGAGACAGCCGAAATTGCATTGCGCGCGGCAATGACCGGCCACCTTGTCCTCTCAACCCTCCACACCAATGATGCGGTGAGTACCGCACTGCGCTTACTCGACATGGGAGCCGAGGGCTTCCTCGTTGCCAGTTCCCTTCGTACCGTACTGGCACAACGTCTGGTGCGGCGTATCTGCGTTAGTTGTCAATGTGACGCGGATGATGATCCGATTCATCAACATTGGCTGGATAGTTACATGCCCGGCACCACCATCTCTACATTCAAACAGGGTCGTGGTTGCCCGCTCTGTAATAACACTGGTTATCGCGGTCGAATCGGTATTTTTGAGCTTCTGGAAATAGATACGGTTCTTGCCGATGCTTTGCGTCGGGGTGCGAGCGCTGAATTTGCTAATGAAGCAGCCAAGCAGAATGGGTTTGTAAGCCTTGCAGCAAGCGCGTTTGATTTAGCCAGGCGCGGAGTGACCAGCATTGAAGAAGTCCTGCGGGTCGCTGGGTTAGCTGAAGAATTACCCTCGTCCGAAATTGCCGTTAAGGTGGAGGCATAAATGGGCTACTTCCAGTATCGCGCTAGAAATGCAGATGGACACTTGCTCCAAGGGCAGATTGAAGCACTATCTGCTGATGCTGTCGCGGGGCAATTGCAGACAGGTGGAGTGATGCCCCTGTCGATTACAGAGGTTGCGGCGCCGCTGAAAAAGCGAATGAAAAAAGGACTATCCTTTGGCCCAGCGCAAAAGGTGGGTCGTGATGAGTTGATCCTGTTTTGTCGGCAGATGTATACCCTGACCCGTGCCGGAGTTCCCCTGGTACGAGCATTGCGGGGTTTGGTGCAGACGTCGCGAAATCAGACCATGGCTGACTGCCTGGAAAAAGTGGTCGAAAACCTGGAGGCAGGACAAGACTTCGCAGGTTCTTTGAGCAGGCATCCAAAAGTTTTCCCCCCCATCCTGTGCCGGATGGTTCAGGTCGGTGAGCACTCCGGCAAACTCGAGGAATCTTTTCTCGAACTCTCCAGCTATCTCGAACGTGAAAAAGAGACGGTCAATCGGGTGAAAACGGCACTGCGTTACCCCAGCTTTGTCATCGTGGCTATTTTTGGTGCGATCATTTTTCTTAGCCTGTTTATTATCCCGGCGTTTGAAAATGTTTTTGCACGTTTTGGAAGCCAATTACCGTTGCCAACCCGAATTTTGATGGGATTTTCTAATTTCATGATTACGTGGTGGCCAGCGCTACTCGTTGGCTTAATCTTGTTGGTCTTCGGTTTCTCCCGGTTGATCAAAACGGAGAAGGGTCGCTATCGCTGGGACCATTTCAAACTAAGAATTCCGTTGGTGGGCGACATCGTACTGCGCTCATTGCTGATCCGGTTTTCACATGCTTTTACCATGGGTTTTACCTCGGGAGTTCCTTTGGTTCAGGCCCTCTCTTTAACTGCGCAGGCCATCGACAATAGCTACGTCGGAACCCGGATTACCAAAATGCGCACCAGTATTGAACGAGGAGATACCCTGACGAACAGCGCGGCCCAAACCGAAATGTTCACCCCTCTGGTTCTGCAGATGCTCGCGGTCGGTGAAGAGACCGGATCCGTAGATACCATGCTCAAGGATGTTGCCGATTATTACGAACGTGAGGTCGATTACGATATCAAATTTCTGTCGAGTATTATCGAACCGATATTACTCGTGTTTATTGGCGGTATGGTTTTAGTTTTGGCCTTGGGTGTGTTCTTGCCAATGTGGAACCTTTCGTCGATTACCAGGCATTAGAAAGGAATGTGATGTTTGGTCCCCATGTTAGTCAAGGTTCTATAGAGAATGGCGAGGCAGGCTTTACCTTTCTCGAATTGACTATAGTGGTCGTAGTCATAGGCACTTTGTTTCTGTTTTCGTACCAAAAGTATCTCGATTTGTTGGTTGATGTTGAAAAAGCAAATGTCGAACAAACCGTTGGCGTGATTAGAAGTGCTCTTGGGATGAAGGTCGCCAAGTTGGTCGTCGATGGAAGAATCGCTGATTTGGTAAATTATGAAGAGAGTAATCCCATAAATTTATTGGCTGAAGTGCCGATAAATTATAAGGGGGAGTTTGCGGATAAGTCGGCTGTAACTGTTGGTGCCGGATCTTGGTACTTTGTGATCAACGAAGGATTGTTGGTTTATAAGGTCAAGAATATTGTTGAGTTTTTCAGTGAGAAAGAGGGCTTTGATCAAATTCGTTATCGCGTGATTACTGTTTTTGATGAAGACAAAAAGACCATTGTCGGGTTGAGTTTACGGTCCCTCGAAAATTTTTCGTGGTTTAAAAAGATATAGTCGACTGTCGTTCATGGCAAAGAGAGAGGAGTTTTCGGCAGTCAAATAAACTGAGTCGTTAAACGTTAGCAAAATAGACCTGAATAGGAGAACAGCATGAAGAACCAAAGTGGTTTTACCCTGATCGAATTGGTAGTCGTTATTGTTATCTTAGGAATTTTGGCTGCGGTGGCGGTGCCGAAATTTGTGGACATGAGTGCGGATGCCTTGACAGCATCAAAAGCTGGAATGAGTGGCAATGTCAAATCTGCCCATTCGATCCTTGTCGCGCAAAAAGCTGTTGCAGGGACGACCCCCATCTATCCAACGGTTACTGAGTTAGTTGCGGGAATCGATGGTCAAGGAATATCTGCCGTGGCATCAGGGGTGCAAGTTCCCATTGATGGGACGAACTATATTGTTCCTACGTACACAGACAGCGGTTGTGCTACTGCGACTACAGCGGTAGGGGACGTTACTTTGTGCGTTGGGCAAATACCTTAAATGTGCGATTTGTGCTTTAAGGGATATGGCACCGACCCAGGATTTAGATGAATATCTATTTGTCTAGGCACGCTGGTTTCACCCTTGTTGAACTCGTCGTGATTATGCTGGTCCTCGGTATCTTGTCGGCCTATGTCGCTCCGAAATTCTTCAGCCTGGATGATTACCGTTCGCGTGCGGCTTATGACGAACTGGCCGGGGCTCTTCGTTATGCCCAGAAACTTGCTGTGGCCACAGGCTGCGAGGTGCAAGTAACGGTTGTCGGTAGCAGTTACGCGTTACAGCAGCACTCGACCGATTGCACAACTGGAGGCTTTGCGACGATCAGCAACCATCCGGTCACAAGTCATAGTCTGGAAGGAGTCACTCTTTCAGCAACGACTGCGAACTTTATCTTTGATGCCCTTGGCAGATGTTCTGCGAGTCCAACGATCGAGGTGAAAGTCGCCGGGATAACGACCCATACGATCAATGTGGTTCAGGAAACCGGCTTTGTGGATGCTCAATGAAAAAATTAGATGCTCATAGGAATGAACATGGCTTTACCCTGATCGAATTGATTGTTGCGATGGTCATCTTATCTGTCGCATTGGTCGGTGTTTTGTCGGTGATCAATTATACGACTGCACATTCCGCAGATCCGGTCTTGAGGCAGCAGGCCATTGCGATTGCAGAAGCTTATATGGAGGAGATCACTCTGAAAAGCTATGTCGACCCAGACACGGATGGCGAAGCCAGTCGTGATCTGTTCGATGATGTCGATGATTATAATAACTTGCCGGATACTGTCGTGCGTGGCCCAACTGGGAATGCGATTAGTGGTTTGGAAGCTTATTCGGTCAGTGTCATTGTTGACAGTCCCCAGGGCTACGGTCCTGCAGGATCCTTAGTGACCGGGAAGAAGATCGCGGTCACAGTGACGACCCCTGCAGGAGAGAGTTTGACTCTTGCTGGATATCGTAGCGACTATTAAGGATTGCAATTGACAACCGCAACAGAGCTGACAGGAGAATCCGGATTCACGTTAGTCGAAATGATTATTGTGATCGTCATTATTGGGATTCTCGCATCGCTTGGGGGGCAGTTGATCGTCGGGCCGGTCACTGGATATGTTGATCTGTCGCGACGGGTTCGGTTGGTTGATCAAGCCGAACTTTCTTTACGACGGATGCAGCGGGATATCCGGCAGGCATTGCCGAATAGTATCCGTATTACCAATAGTGGGCGAACTCTAGAACTCATACGAACAGTTGCCGGTGGACGTTATCGGCGCTTTGCAGATCCGGGGGTGGGTGGAGATGATATTCTTGATTTCACTCTTGCTGATAGCAGCTTTGAAATTCTGGGTGATCTGAATACTGCCCCGACGGCCGGACAAAATCTTGTGATCTATAATATCTCATCGACAACTCTCTCGGGAAACGTTTATGCCGTCATCCCGGACAACATGGCAGTAGTCGGTAACGCGAGTACCCTGAGCCAGATCAATCTGTCTCCAGCTTTTCAGTTTGCGAACAGTTCGCCCTACCAGAGATTCTTTATATTGGATGGACCGGTTAGCTACGCTTGTGAATCTGGTGTTCTGAATCGTTATAGTGGATATGCGATCGGCGCTGCTGCCGCAACCGGCACCCAAGCGCTGGTAACGCGGAACATTGAGCAGGTAGCGGGAAACGATAATTGTTTATTCACCTTCGATCCCGGGACAAGTCAAAGGGCGGGCCTGGTCACAGCAGAGATATCATTAGAAGAACAGGGTGAGAAAATTCATCTTTTGCAGCAGGTGCATGTGGTGAATGCACCATGAAGATATTGGCGATCCTGAAGAATTCTGATGGATTCACTTTGGTTCAGGCACTCTTCATTGTGATTGTTCTGGCACTGCTTGGCGCTGCTATGATGCGCTTGAGCGGAGTGCAAAGTTCGACAACGGTCTTTACTCTACAAGGAGCACGTGCTTATCAGGCTGCACGCAGCGGTGTCGAATGGGGTGTGGGCAGAGCCATCGCAAGTGCATCCTGTGACGGTAACATGACCATTGAAGGATTCGATGTCACCGTTAGCTGTGTCAGCAGCTCATTCGCTGAGGGGGTAACAACAGTGACCGTTTATCAAATTGGCTCGACGGCGGTTTTGGGAACCTATGGTTCGCCGGAATATATTTCACGGACCTTTAACGTGAAGGTGGCTTTTTGAGTACTTATTTAAATGCGCAAGAGACAACCAGAGGCTGGCCGATGAAAAAAACACCCAGAATATCACTTCTTCTTACGGCGTTATTCACGTCATTATGTTTGTTTATCTCGTTACCCGCAATCTCTGCAACCAGCACCGTCAGCTTGACGGTGGGTGGGAGTAGTGGTCCGATTGCCGCAACCACCGGCAACCCGGTGGTCTTCGATGTGACGGTCGACTGTGGATCCGCCTCAAGTACTGATCTGGTTGTGGTATCAGGAACAGTACAGCCGAAGGGGGGGGACACCTCGGAAATTGCTTGGGATATCCGTAATGACAGTGGAAGTACCATTCGGATAAACAAGTTCGGTGTCAGCTGGAATTGCCTCAATGACCCAGGTAATGTTTGTTCTGACTGGTACTTTGATTATGTCAAATTTTTAGAACCGCCAGTTAACAACCCGAATAAACTTTTTGATGCGGCAGGCTCTTCAGATCCCTTCCCGTTGACAACTTTTGATCGCGATGTCGGGCAAGATGCTAACGCTCATCCCTATCTCGATATTCTTGCTGATGCAACAATTCCGATCGAAGAGATGGAATTCGTCGACTCTGGTGGAAATAAAATCGAGAATATTCAGAGTGGAACCAGCATAGAATTCACCGTGACCTGGGGAGACACCAATGGCAACACCTACACCCAGATCTTCACTTTGACCTGGTGACTCCCATGACCTGGCGCTGTTGGTTGATATTAGGTTGTGGCTTGCTGTTGGGTTCAACCGTTTTCGCTGATTACACGATCGATTACGGTGACGGCAACAGTGAAACGATCAGCGCTGCCCTGTGGACGGGGGGCAGCTATCCTTCCATCGGGACCCATAGCTATACCAATAACGGTCTTTATCTGGTGACCATCTCCGCAGAAACCGATTGCGATGGCGACAGCCTGGCCGATGCGTCGCCACTCACCAGCAGCATTCTGGTCAATGTCGGGGGGGTGAGCCAGTCGCTCGATTACGGCGATGGCACCGCGCCACTGACGAGCAATCTCAGCCCCTGTGCCACTCCTTTGACGCCCAGTCATTCCTACTCTACCCCCGCGACCTACCTGGCGACATATCGTGCCTTTGATGATAATGGCAATCTGATTATGGATACGATTCAGATCGACGTCGCCGGTGCCGATCATTTTTCGATCAGTCATGACGGCAGCGGGATCAATTGCTTGGCCGAACCAGTGACCCTGACCGCTCATGATGCCAGCCATCAGGTGGTGACAGGCTATAGCGGAACGCTCAACCTTACGACCAGTACCGGCAACGGCGATTGGTCATTGGTGACCGGCGTCGGTGGAAATTTGACCAATTCGGGCAATGGTCAGGGCGCCTACATTTTCGATGGCTCAGAGAATGGCCTGGTCGTCCTCGCTTTAAAGGATACAGTGGTCGAGTCCGTCAATATCAATCTTACCGATGGTAGCGCCGCTGAAGATGCGACCGAAGACCCTGTGCTGGCTTTTGTGGCGACCGGGTTCAATTTTCTGGCTGATGGAGTGGTCAATGCTTTTGCCGTTCAAACCGCGGGGAAAGACTCAAATGTCGCACCCAATATCCAGAGTCTCGAATTACAGGCGATCACCACCAGTGATGCCAGCGGGGCCTGTGAGGCTGCACTGCTCGGAGCGACTGCAGTCGATCTTGGTTTTGAGTGTATAGATCCGAACTCCTGTAACGGGAATCTACTGAAAGTCAATTCGACAGCCGTGGCCGCGAATGATGCTGGTAGCGGCATCGTCTATACCGGGGTCACGCTCGATTTTGGTGATGCCTCTGATTCTACCGCAGCGACTATTTTGCATTATGCCGATGTTGGAAAGATCCGTCTGCATGCCCGTTATCAATTGCCAGATGGCGATGGTAACCCCAGCGGAGTTTTCATGGTTGGCAGCAGCAGTGATCTGATCTTTAAGCCGGCGACTTTTGAGCTGACCCTCTATGGTAATCCTGCTGCGGCCGATAGTACGGGCGCGATTTTTAAAAAAGCCGGTGAAGTTTTCAATGTCCAGGTTGTTGCCCGTGGCGCGGATGGTTCGGTGACTCCAAACTATGGCCAGGAGATCTTAGCCGAAACCGTCGGTTTGGTGCAGACCCTTATCGCGCCTGCCGGGGGTGTTAACCTGGCGCTCTCCGGAAGTTTTAATGGCTTTGGAACCGACTGCTCTTCGAGTGCTGCACCCGGCTATGCCTGTGGCCAGTTTGGTTGGGGTGAGGTCGGTATCCTCGATCTGACGCCTGAGGTTGGAGATCAGGATTATCTCGCCAGCGGCAATGTCACTGGCGGCAGCAGCGGCAATGTCGGGAGGTTTTATGCGGCGAACTTTTCCATTACTCCGAATAACCCCATGCTCGCTGACGCATGTACTGCAGGTGCGACAAATTACACCTATGTTGGCCAGCCCTTCAGCTTTCTCATCGATCCAAAATTGACGATCAGGGCTCTGGGTGTTGGTGGCGATGTATTAAGTAATTACGATGATCAGTTCTGGAAGCTGAGTGCCGCAATGCCTGGTCGAAGCTACACAAACGCTTCGGTGGTCAGCGTAACACCAACCATCACCAGGGCCGGAACCACAAATCTGTCCGGGCAGGGTGATTTTAATGGCAGTACCGATTTGAATGTGGTTGCAGACCAAATCGCTTTTACCAAGCCCGCCGCAGCAATAGGGCCCTTTGACGGGAAAGTCCATCTGGTGCTTGCCGCGACTGATCTCACTGATTCGGACGGTGTCTTTTATGATCCGGATAATGATAGCAACCCCGACTCTTATACCCTGAACAACATCGGTTCAACGGTTCAGCGCTATGGCCGTCTGGTGCTGCAGAATACTTATGGTCCTGAGCTTCTCGGGCTGACGCTTCCGCTTTCGACTGAGTACTATACTGGCGCAAATTACATCATTAATGCCGATGATGATTGCACGCCTTATGATGTTGTCGACTTTGTCCTTTCCAATTATCAGGGAAATTTGACGGACGGAGCTACAACCTTGACGGGGATGGGAGTTTTGGCGGGCGGACTCGGGAGCAATCTGACCTTTAGTGCGCCAGGCGCGGGAAAAGATGGGAGTGTTGATTACCTCTTTGATCTTGATGCCGCTGCGCTCAGTTGGTTGAAAGAGAACGGCGCAAACCCCACAGGAAAAGCAACTTTTGGAATTTTCAAGGGGAACGAGCGACTTATCTATATGCGTGAATCATATCAATAATCAGTTACCCTCTCAGCTTATATCCTTTATGGATCTGCTCAGATCCTTATTGGGCCAGGAATGACGTAAAGCAGGATAGCGAAAAAATGCAGGGTACTGCCAGCCATGACAAACAAATGCCAAACCATATGATTATAGGGCATGCGCTCCCAGGCATAAAACACCACGCCACCGGTGTAGGCCAATCCTCCAGCCAGCAGCAATAGAAGTCCGTCGGTCTCTACGTTGGCGATGAGAGGTCGAGCTGCGACAATGACAACCCATCCCATAGCGATGTAGAGCAGGGTCGAAACCTTGGCCAGTTTTCTTGGCATGCATATTTTACAAATGACACCTATCAGCGCCAGCCCCCAGATAGTTCCGAAAAGTGACCAGCGCCAGGAACCCTGTAGGCTGATCAGAGTAAAGGGGGTGTAGGTGCCAGCGATCAGCAGAAAAATTGCCGCATGATCGAGAGTACGAAGTATCCGTTTCGGTCCAGGCATCGGGATGCTGTGGTAAAGGGTTGATGTTGTATAGGCAAAGATCAGCGTGGCACCGAAGATACTGCAGGAAACGAGATGCCAGTTGTTGCCGTAGGTCGCAGCAAAGTGAATCATAACAACAAGACCAACGACCGCCAGGAGAATCCCGATCCCGTGAGTGACACTATTGGCGACTTCTTCACCGAACCCATAATGTGGTTCTTTAACGCGGCTTGACATGAATATGTCCTTCTGTATGCAGACTCCTTACTTTTTAGCATGACTCGTCTAAGCTGCGCTTGCTACTATGTCATCTTTTACGCAACTTTTACGTCCGTTGAGGCAATCACATATTAGGTTTATCCTGACTGTTTCGTTTGAGACAAATTCGGAGTATATTTATCTGATCTGCTTTATTCGACAATCGAGAATATTAAATTTTTAAGGGGTTTAAAGATGATTCCATACCGTTCAGCAACTACCACAAGTGGCCGCAATATGGCAGGTGCTCGCGCACTCTGGCGTGCAACCGGTGTTAAAGAGAGTGATTTTGGTAAGCCGATCATTGCTGTGGTCA
>JAJRRT010000072.1 GCA_024279255.1 Deltaproteobacteria bacterium
ACTGGAGATCCGCCGAGGCTTAAGTTCAAGGACATAATTACCATCCTGATCATGATCAGGAATCGCCCAACGAACCGAAAAGTCACGCGAAAGATTACCCAGACCAGTTAAAAATGTCATGGGGTTGTCTGAACGTTGCTGGGTTACCTGTTGAATATCACTGAGAATTACCTGCCTGTTTTCAGGTAGATAAACCCACATAGTTTTTGAGTTTGAAACGACTTCTTGTTGCGATGGCTCCTGATATTCCCAACGGAACATCGCGAGTGGGACCTGACTTCCCCCCTGATAATCGAAACGAAAACTGACAATGCCACGACCACGCTGAACGCGTTCAATCGCAGCAATCTGTGATTGCTGAAAGAAATCCCCCTGAAAATCAAAAATCCCTGAATTGTCATGGCCCCGAGCCTGAATAACATCCGTCTTAAACGGATTCTGCAATGCAGTTGCGACATCATTCAAACTTATATTCGCGGCATTACAAACCACTGGAAACATAAGAAACAAAAGGACCATTAAGTATTTTTTCATTTCAAACTCCTTCACAGCTAACATTCTGAACCCAGATTTTTGAGTCTAACAGTTTCCTGTTTTTAATCTTGCAATAATCTTTCCCGTCACGCACAGAGCCACTATCCCGCTAATAAGATATCAAGGGCAGATTGATCTAATCCAACGAACACTTTTGCCCGCTCCTGGCTTTTACTCCACCTGAATTCAGCTGAGAAAAACGCAGCAAAAGTGGGGATATTAAGCGGGACAAGGCTCAGCTCAGGCGGTGTGGGTAGAGTTCTTAGCCCCCGATATTCATCAAAATAACCAACGAAAACCGAGGCCAAAACATTTCCCAGCTCCATTAATATTGACCGTGCGACCTCATCAAGCAGAGACAGCTCTCTCGCTGTCGACAGTGATTTAACGATCTCAATAGCCATTTTCTCTGGCAGATCAATATAAATTCCACCTTCCAGAGCTCCAGTAAGGCCAAAGCGCACACAAACAGCAGGAGTCCGCACAGCTGTTGGAGTCATCCCTATATTGATTTCGCCACCAAGCATCAATTGAAGCGAGGCGGCCGAGCGATCAAAAGCGGCCTGTAGCGTCTTATTCAGACTGAGTTTTTGACGTGAATCGAGCTTATCAGACGTCAATATCTGCTCCCTGAATCAACGTTTTCGTTCCAATAATCCCTGGATATCGAGAATAAAGACAATCCGACCATCACCAAGAATCGTACCGCCACTCAAGCCGCGCAATCGATCGACAGGGCTCGGTAGCCCCTGAACAAAAACTTCGTTCTGGCCGCCAAAACCATCAACGACCAGACCTACTTTGCGTCCGAGGACTTCGGTAATCACCACCGCAACCCGCTTTGCAGCTTTGGGAATCGGTAATGCTAAAATTTTTCTTAATGATACCAGTGGCAAAAGTTCTTCATTGAACGAGAAGACACGTTGCTTGCCACTGGTTTGAATCTGGCTCCGCTCAATCTCTATGGTTTGCAGCACCCGCGTAATGGGTAGAGCCACCTGCTTATCATCAACCTTGAGCAGCAACACCTTGATGATTGCGACCGACAGCGGGAGCTTGAGGGTAAACCGAGTACCACGACCAGGGACCGCGTCGATATGCAACACACCTCCGAGCTTTTCAACTGCGGCCTTGACAACATCCATTCCGACACCACGACCTGAGGTCTCAGTCAACTGGCTGGCGGTCGAAAATCCAGGCAGACAGATCAGTTGCAGAACATCATAGTCGCGCATCACCTCTGCCTGAGCCGGGCTGATTAACCCTTTTTCAACAGCACGCTGCCGCAACACCACAGGGTCCATTCCTCGGCCGTTGTCAGCGACTTGCAGCATAACCTGATCTCGTTGCCGCCAGGCACGAACAGTAATAGTTCCCTGCTCATCTATCCCATGATCAATCGCATTGCGGATCATATGTATCAAAGGATCGGCCAATTCTTCTAAAATTGCCCTGTCCAGCTCGATATCGGTTCCTTCGAGTTCAAAGCGGATATCCTTATTTACCTTGCGCGCCAGATCACGTACCAGTCGGGGAAGCCTGCCGGTGACACTATTGATCGGCATCATTCGCACATGAAGAACTTGATGGTGCAGATCCTTGACCAATCGGCCCAATCTTCCTAATCCATCTTGCAGTGAGTCCCAATCCTTTTCACCCGCTGCGCTCTGTAACATATAACGATTTGTGATCAGCTCTCCGGTCAGACTGATAAACCGATCGAGCAGATCAGTGCCAACCCGGACTGTTGCCCCGCCTATAGCAGGAACAGAAATAACCTTCTCCTGTGGAGTTGACACCTCAACTCGAGAAACTTCGGAATAATTTTCAAAGCTGGCTTTGATTTCGGCAGAGTTCGACAGAGTCTGAATGATAGCGACAAACTGCCGGACTTCCCCGCCTTGCAATATTTTCTCCTCTGAGGGATCGCAACTCAGAACCTTGCCGAATTTTTTTAGCTGTTTTGCAAGAACCAATAAACGGGCAGCGGGAGAAGCAACCTTCTCATGTAACTCTAAACTGATTTCCAGCTTCAACTCTTCTGGCGCAGGTTGCGGGTTCAGGTTCAGATCCGCTGCTATCTCTTTCTCAATGCTGACGTTGTTATTGCAAAAATTTGCAACACTCCGCTCTTCGCGCCCGGCATCAATGTCTTTTAAGAGGAGTTCTATGAAATCGACACCCGCCAACATATGGTCAATCGCCGCAGCAGTGATCTCTCCTTGCTGACGAAAAAAATCGAGGGAATCTTCGAGATGATGTGATAGGTCAGCGGTCTGCTGATAGCCCATCGAAGCGGCCATCCCTTTAATAGAGTGTGCCTCTCGAAATAAGGAATCGATGCCGCTACGGTTTTGTGGATTCGCCTCAACATCGACCAACAGAGCACCCATTTTCTGCAGGTGCTCATGGGCTTCGGTGAGAAACATCGCTTTGTATTTCGACATATCCATGTCAGATTTTATCCAAGTACCCGCTTTACGACTTCAAGAACCTGATCCTGTTGAAAAGGCTTGACGATAAAATCCCTGGCACCTTTTTGGATTGCTTCCATGACCATGCTCTCCTGCCCTAAGGCGCTACACATGATCACAACAGCCTCAGGGTCTACAGAGAGAATCCCCTGCAGGGCATCAATCCCACTCCACTCAGGCATAACGATATCCATCGTCACCAGATTGGGTTGCAAATCCTCATACTTCTGTAAGGCTTCTCTGCCGTCAGCTGCTTCACCGACGACATCCCATCCTGCTGAAGAAAAGATATCGCGTAATAAATTGCGCATGAACAGTGCGTCATCTACGATCAGTACGCGCTGGGACATGATCACCTCCTGAAGCAAAACAAGTTTCTTTAACGGTTTTATGTAACTGCTCGAGATCAA
>JAJRRT010000073.1 GCA_024279255.1 Deltaproteobacteria bacterium
AAAGAGATTATGGGACAGGAGGAAATGGTCCATGGCTAAGCGGCCCGCTCTCGGTAAGGGAATCGGTGCTCTCTTGAATACAGCTGCTCAAGAGGGTGGTAAGAAATATTTTCAGTGTCCAATTGAAGAATTGCGACCACACAGCAAGCAGCCACGTAAAACCTTCAATGATGAAAAACTGAACGAACTTGCTGACTCGGTCAAAGAGAAGGGGATCATTCAACCTCTGGTTGTCCGCAGGATTGACGACTACTATCAGATCATCGCAGGTGAGCGGCGCTGGCGAGCCGCACAGAAGGCGGGCCTTGATAAGGTGCCAGTTGTTATCCAGGATGTTAGCGATGACTGGGCGCTGGAGATGGCGTTGATCGAAAATGTGCAACGTGAGGATCTCAATCCGCTCGAAGAAGCAGAAGCCTATCAGTACTTGATCAGCTCCTTTGATTTGTCACAGGAAGAGGTCGCAAAGAGGGTTGGTAAGGAGAGATCCACTGTTGCAAATGCCCTGCGTTTATTGAAATTACCTGACAGGATTCGCAACGATCTTAACGATGGTCGGATCAGTATGGGGCACGCACGAGCATTGCTGTCACTGGTCGACGGAGAAGATATGGTCGAAGCAGCACAGCAGGTGATCAATAAAAAACTGTCTGTGCGCGATACAGAAAAGTTGGTTAGAAAAATCAAAAACTTTGGCGCAATCGCACCAAAGGCTGTGAAAAGCGAAACAGATCCTAACCTTGAAACGTTAGCGACCGCGATTACTCAACGTCTTGGTGCTAAGTCTCGTGTCCTGCCGAAAGGGCAGGGAGGCAAGATAGAGGTCGGATATCAAAACCTTGATGATCTTGATCGATTACTCGAACTATTTGGGGTTTCGCTCTAAGATGGTGCGATTTAGGTTTTTAAATTCTTCAATATTAAATTGGAAGTTGTAATGAAGAAAAAGATCGTAAGTATTGAAAAGGCAGAGATTAAAGCTTTTCTTGGACCGGGGAGTCAGTTTGAGGGGAAACTCAGTTTCGACGAAATGGTGAGACTCGACGGTCGATTTATTGGCGAAATTCGTTCTTCAGACTCCTTGGTCGTTGGGGATACCGCTGAGATTGAAGGGGATATTCACGTCGGTTGTTTGATTCTGAGTGGCAACTTTAAGGGCAACATTGTTGCGAGTCAGAGAGTTGAACTTCTTGAGCCTGCCAAGGTTGAGGGGGTTATTGAGACCCCCCTGCTCAAGATTGATGAAAAGGTTATCTTTAACGGTGAGATACGGATGACTAGTACGATAACGGGGGAGACAGAGGCAAAAAAATAAACAGGTTTTGCCTGCTCGAAATTACCAAATCAGACAATAGAAATAGAGTTTCAAACGAAGAATATTACTTAAAAATCTTGACAACATTGAGCCTGCATGGTAGCAATCCTCTGTTTTTGGCTCAAACCAAAAATTTTTGGCGAAAAGATTTGTATACAGTATACCGACAGATAAACCGCTCTGTAATTCGATATGAGGTGAAATAGTGATCAGTCTCGACTGGACTCTGATACTGCAGTTTTTCAATTTTTTTGTTCTGCTCTTCTTCCTGAACAAGCTTCTATATCGCCCTCTTGTCGCTATTATGGATCAGCGTCGAGATAAGATTGAAAGCGGTAATCAACGAGCTCAAGAAATTGAAGCCGAAGTTGATGAAAAGATGCGACATTATCAACAGCAATTAAGTACAGCAAAGTCTGATGCTGCTCAAGAACGAGCTGCTTTACGCAAGGCAGGGCAACAGCAGGAATCAGAAATTACTGGCGAAGCTCAGCAGAAAGCAGTGACCCGCATCAAAGATATCCGTGAGCAGGTTGGTAGAGAAGCTACTGAGGCAGGTCAGGTCTTGAACAGTGAGGCCAAAGCTCTTGCTGGTCAAATTGCTACAAAAGTTCTTGGCCGGAAACTGGCCTGAAAAGACTAAAGAAGGGATTTCGATGCGCGCATTAAGAACTATACTGCTCCCACTGGCTCTGATGATTGTTATGTCTGGCCTAGCCTATGCGTCGGGTGGCGAAGGTCATGCTGATAGTGGTGTCTTGCTGAAAGATTTTCTCTATCGGGTCTTCAACTTTGCCATTGTTGTCGGCATCCTTGTTTACTTTCTGTCTAAGCCTCTTAAAAAAGGATTGGCGGGGCGTCGGGATGAGATCGCTGCTGCATTGGCTGAGTCCGAGCAGGTTAAATTGGCTGCCGAAGCAAAGTTTGCTGAATATGATCAGAAGCTCGCTGCCGCGAATGCTGAGATTGCTGAGATAAGCACTGCGATTAAACGTGAAGGTGAGCTGGAAAAAGAGAAGATCATTGCCAGTGCGCGTGAAACGGCAGTTAAGATCGAGCAGGACGCTGAGAAAGCTGCTGCTCTCGAGATTGCTAAGGCCCGTAAGGAACTTCAGACCGAAGCGGTTCGTCTTTCAGTTGAGCTGGCAGAGGAACTTTTGAAGACGAACTTCACCAGCGAAGATGATACCCGTCTGATCGACGAGTATATGCAGAAGGTGGGAGAGTTACATTGAGTAACAGTGCGATTTCTATAAGGTACGCCAAGGCTTTGCTTTCAATCGGCAAGGAACAGGGGCAGGTTGAGCCCTATGCTGATGAGCTTCTGTCTGTCGCGACCGTCATGAGTGAACAAGACTTGTTGCGTCTTCTCCTTGATAGCCCTACTTTTCCCGTTGAAAAGAAGAGCGCCATCATGAATGACGTTGCTGCGGCGATGAAACTAAGTGACGGAATGGTTACTTTTC
>JAJRRT010000074.1 GCA_024279255.1 Deltaproteobacteria bacterium
AAACTTGATGTCGGTCTGGAAGATTGGACGATTTGTGAAGTGCCGGATACGCCGCGCAAGTTCAGTGCGACTGCGCTGGGGCTCGCGCTTTTCGACGCCAGCAAAATATTGCTCGTAACGAATCTCCAACTCTTTCATTTCGGACTGGATTTCACTCAGAACCTGATCAATTTTTCGACGTTCGTCCATATTTGTTCACCCCATAGGTGAAAACTATACTGAAGAAGTGAGAACTTGTAAATAAAAACGCGGATTAACCGGTTTTCTACGGCTTGTTCCTTGACTTGACTAGGGTGGTTTCGAGATAATCTGTTGTTTATCTCAAAAATCAGAAGCTCAAAGGAAAGGGTGGTGTCTGTGGAGGATTTGGCGGCAGTTGTATTGGCTGCGGGCAAGGGGACTAGAATGAAGTCGGAGCGGGCCAAGGTGCTGCATGAGATCGCCGGGCAACCGCTACTTTACTATCCATTATTGGCCGCCAAAGAAGCCGGTTGTGAAAAGATTTCTGTCGTTGTGGGCCACCAAGGTGAAGAGGTTGAAGCGGCTCTGTCCGAATTGAATGTTAACTGTGTGTGGCAAACCGAGCAGTTGGGTACTGGTCACGCTTTACTTTGTGCCGCTGACAATCTGAAAGACTTCAGTGGCGACCTGTTGCTGCTTTGTGGCGATGTGCCGCTGTTGACAGCAGAGACGGTAGCACTGCTTCTCGCCCTGCATCGTTCCGAGAAGGCTGCAGTAACAGTTTTGACCGCCAGCCTGACAAATCCCCAAGGTTACGGGCGGATCCTGCGCGACGGGGAGAATGTCGCTGCAATAGTCGAAGAGAAGGATGCAAGCGCAGATGAGCGCAGTATTTGTGAGATCAATACCGGCACCTATGTTTTTGATTCCGAATTCGTCTTTTCCGTCTTGCCACAACTCGGCAAACAGAACGCTCAAGGGGAATATTACTTGACCGATGTGGTTGCAGCCGCAGCGAATGCTGGACGCAAGACTCGGGCACTCTGTCTAACTGATCCCAATGAAGCTCTCGGTATCAATGATCGGCTTCAATTGGCCGAGGCCAACGGCCTGATGCGGCAACGGATCAATCAGCAGTTGATGCTTGGTGGTGTGACCCTGGTCGATCCGCAAACCACTTATGTCGATTCAGGGGTAGAAATTGGCACTGACAGCATTCTTCATCCCGGAGTAAATATTCTCGGCAAAACGCGGATCGGGCGCAACTGCATTGTCGAAATCGGGGTGCAGGTTGACAGTTCACAGATCGCCGATCACGTCCATTTGAAAAGTGGTTCGGTCGTCGAGGAATCGCTGATTGGAGCCAACTGTAACATCGGGCCTATGGCTCATCTGCGTGCCGGGACTGAGTTACTTGGCGATAACAAGATTGGCAATTTTGTCGAAACCAAAAAGGCCCGCCTTGACGTGAAATCTCAGGCCAGTCATCTGACCTATATTGGAGATGCTGAAGTCGGCAAAAACGTCAATTTTGGTTGTGGCACAATCACTTGTAATTACGATGGTGTGAACAAGCATAAGACTATTGTCGGGGACGATGTGTTTATCGGGAGTGATACGCAATTTATCGCGCCGGTGCGTATTGGCAGCAATAGTTTGATTGCTGCCGGTTCGACGATCACCAAAGATGTGCCGTCCGATTCTCTGGCGTTGTCCCGTACGCAGCAAAAGGTAATCGAAGGCTGGCGCATAAAGCATCCATTGAAAAAAAAATAATAATTGTTCGGTGAGTAAATCGCCCGACGAGGGGAGTAAATATTTATGTGTGGAATCGTTGGATATCTGGGGTATCAGGAAGCCTCTCCGATCATTCTTGATGGCTTGCGTCGCCTTGAATACCGTGGTTACGATTCAGCAGGGATCGCCACTCTTAAAGATAATAAAATATGTGTTGCCCGCGCTGAGGGGAAGCTGATCAATTTAGAGAAGCGCCTCCAGAATGAACCTTTGTCCGGTACCCGCGGTATCGGCCATACGCGCTGGGCAACCCACGGGCGCCCGTCTGAAATCAACGCTCACCCGCATAAGGCTGGCAGCATCATTGTTGTACATAACGGTATTATTGAGAATTACCTGGTCCTTAAGGAGAGGTTGAAGGGGACAGGGCATAGTTTCTCTTCAGAGACTGATACCGAGATCATTGCGCACCTCATCGAAGAGCATTACAAGGCCGGCAATGGCTTTGAAACTGCAGTTCTTAAGGCCCTGGATGACGTTGAGGGCGCCTATGCGATTGCTGTTCTTTGTGAAGATGAGCCAGATTGCCTGATCGCTGCCAAGCAGGGGTCTCCGCTGGTCGTCGGCCGAGGTGAGGATGAATATTTCGTTGCCTCCGACATTCCGGCAATGCTCTCCCATACTCGGCAGATGGTTTTTCTTGAAGATGGTGAGGCCGTGATTTTTACTCCTCAAGGGGTGCGTTATTCTGACTTGGTTGGAAATGATCTTGAAAAAGTGGAGAAGACCATTACCTGGAGCCCGCTGATGGCGGAAAAAGGTGGCTATAAGCATTTCATGCTCAAGGAGATCTACGAACAGCCCCGCGCTATCGCCGACACCATTGCCGGTCGTTTGCGCGAGGACGAGGGCGATATTTATCTCGAAGACCTGAAGCTTGACAATCAGCAGCTGGCTGGAGTGGAGAAGATCTTCCTGATTGCTTGTGGCACCAGTTGGCATGCGGCTTTGGTCGGAAAATTTTATCTGGAGAAGCTTTGCCGAATTCCAGTCGAGGTTGACATCGCCAGCGAGTTTCGCTATCGCGATCCGATTGTCAACGAGACAACCTTGACCGTTCTGATCAGTCAGAGTGGTGAGACCGCAGATACTCTTGCTGCGCTGCGTGAAGCGCGTGGCAAGGGTGGTAAGGTCGTCTGCATCTGTAACGTCGTTGATTCTTCGATCGCGCGAGAAAGTGACGGCGTGATTTACACCCATGCCGGACCAGAAATCGGCGTGGCTTCGACCAAAGCCTTTACCACGCAGTTGGTCGCCCTACTTCTTTTTGCCCTTAGATTGGGACGAGCACGTAAAGTTCTGAGTGCAGACGATTGCCGCAAGAAGGTGTTGGCACTATTGACTCTGCCACGTCACATTGAGACGACTCTTGAACTGGATGCGGAGATCGAAAAAATAGCCCCGGAGCTCTCGGCAGCGCACGACTTCCTCTATCTGGGGCGAGGTAACCAGTACCCCATCGCTCTCGAAGGGGCGCTTAAGCTCAAAGAGATCTCTTACATCCATGCCGAAGGCTATCCCGCCGGAGAAATGAAACATGGTCCGATTGCCCTGATCGATGAGCAACTGCCTGTGGTGGTAATCGTGCCGGATAATCCGATTTTCGATAAGGTTGTCTCTAACATGGAAGAGGTCCGTGCGCGTGGTGGCCGAGTGATTATCGTGACCAGCGGTCGTGGCGCGGCACTGGCACCTCAATGCGAAAGCCTCTTCTGCCTGCCAGAAGCTGACGACGATCTAATGCCGATTCTTGCCTCAGTGCCGATGCAATTGCTGGCTTATCATGTAGCCGTATACAAGGGGACCGATGTCGATCAGCCACGTAACCTTGCTAAAAGCGTGACCGTGGAGTAGTTCCGTTGCATATTTCCATCCCTTATTCTCGCAAGATCCGCCGACTTCAACAGCGTCTGCTCAGCCATTTCCATGTCAGCGAAAACACCTTCATGGTGGTATTGGCAGTGATCGTTGGTCTGTTGGCCGGGCTGGGAAATTATGTCTTTCGCAAGACGATCGATCTGGTTCATTTTCTGGTGGTAGAGCAGGGCCAGCATCTGCTGAATATCGACCCTGAACACTGGTCGAGTGAGCGTCTGCTGGTCTTTATCTTCCCCGCCATTGGTGGCCTGCTGATGATCCCGCTCTGGTTCTTTTTTGGCAAGGATTTGAAGGGTGGCTTTGCCGGATTTTTAGTCAAGGTGAATCTGCGTGGGGCTAAGTTGCCCTTTAGACCGGTATTTACCCGTGGTCTTGGTGCTGCGATCACCCTGGGAACTGGCGGTAGTGCCGGGCAGGAAGGACCGATCGCAGTCATCGGCGGAACCATCGGCAGTCAGTTTGGCAAGCTGTTCAAGATGGGCGGCGATCACATCAAGGTGCTGGTGGCTTGTGGCGCCGCTGCGGGGGTGGCGGCAACATTTAACGCACCGCTCGCCGGGGTTTTTTTTGCCGCTGAGATTGTCCTGCTCTCTTCCTTTGAACTTGCCAGCTTTACTTCGATTGTAATCGCCAGCGGTATGGCAACCGTGGTTTCTCGGGCGCTGCTTGGCAATGAGGCTGAGCTGGCTGCACCGGCCTATCTGCTGCAAAGTCCCTGGGAGCTCCTGCTCTATCTGTTGCTCGGTCTGATCATCGGGTTTCTGGCCAGTGGTTTCATCGATCTGCATTTCAGGATCAAGGATCTGATCGATTCGATCCGTCTGCCCAAATTGAGTAAACCGGTTTTAGGTGGATTGCTGGTCGGTCTGATCGGTATCGGTTTGCCGCAGATCTACGGTAATGGCTATGAATTCATGAGCAGTGTTCTTGCGGGACAGCAGCCGCTGATCCTGTTGCTTGTTCTGATTTTGGTCAAAGCGGTGGCGACTTCAATCACCCTTAACTCGGGATTGCCCGGTGGCATGTTTGCCCCCTGCCTCTATCTTGGAGCGGTGACCGGTGGGGCCTTCGGGTTGCTCTGTGCACAGCTCTTCCCTGGAGCGGATCTGGCCCCGGGAGCTTATGCGTTGGTTGGTATGGGGGCCTTTCTGTCGGCGGCAACCCACGCGCCGATGACCTCGATCTTTTTGCTGTTCGAGATCACCGATTCGTATGAGGTCATCATTCCGATCATGCTCGCCTGTGTTATTGGCACCTCGATCGCGCGGCATTTAAAAAAAGAGAGTCTCGAAACAGCGGAGCTGATGCGTGATGGGATCGACCTTGAGGCGGGCAAGGAACGTAATATCATGAAAGCGTTGCAAGTTGGTGAAGTCATGTCGAAGGATGTAGAAAAAGTTCCGGAAAATATGACTTTGGGCCAGTTTGCCAAGTTTATCGCCAGCACCCGACACACCAATTTTCCCTTGGTCGATAGAAGTGGGGCTCTGACCGGCATTATCTCGGTGCAGGACTTTATGGGGGTGGTGTTTGAACCTGAGTTGATGGACTTGGTGGTGGTCAAGGAGTTGGCGACCATCGATGTAATTACGGTACACGATGATGAAGATTTGGATACCGCAATGCGCAAGATTGGTTATCGCAATATTGAACAGTTACCGGTTGTTGATCGAGCCAATCATCATAAATTGGTTGGTATTATCTCACGCCGTGACATGGTTTCGGCTTACAACCGTGTGCTGATGGCCCGCACCCTGGGGGATGATGATGACTGATCTGCTGAGCGGACTCAATTCAGAGCAACGCGAGGCGGTCACCCATGCTGGTGGGCCTTTATTGATTCTGGCTGGAGCGGGTTCGGGCAAGACGCGCACTCTGATTCACCGTGTTGCCTGGCTGATTTGTGAACAGGGCGTTGCTCCATGGCAGGTTCTGGCTGTGACCTTCACCAATAAGGCTGCTGGTGAGATGCGCGAGCGTCTGGCTAAAATTCTTCCAGACTCAGAGTCGCCCTGGGTCGCAACTTTCCATTCCAGCTGTGTTCGAATCTTGCGTCAGGAGATTACCGCACTCGGATTTGCTCGTGATTTTATCATTTACGATGATCAGGACCAGCAACGCCTGCTGAGACAAGTATTGACAGAGCTTGGAATTAGTGAAAAAACGCTGCGCCCTGCCGCGGCAGCTCATGCTATTGATCAGGCTAAAAACCGTGGGCAAAGCCCTCATGACCTTGATGAGCAGAACGGTGATCAAGCCCAGTTGGCAGAAATTTATCGTCTTTACCAGAAACGACTCAAGCAGGCGAATGCGGTCGATTTTGGTGATTTGCTGTTATTAACCGTACAGCTGTTCGATGAACATCCCAGCGTCCTGAAGAAGTGGCAGGATCGCTTTCGACATATTCTGGTGGATGAATTTCAGGATACCAACGGCATTCAATATCGCCTGATCGATATGCTGGCCCGCCCGCATGGGAACCTCTGTGTTGTCGGGGACGATGATCAGTCGATCTATGCCTGGCGAGGGGCCGAGATCAGCAACATCCTCAATTTTGAAGACCGCTATCCGGGGGTCAAAACGATCCGGCTTGAGCAGAACTATCGTTCGACCAGCACCATTCTCGACGCTGCTGGCGGGGTGGTTGAGCAGAACCGTGAGCGCAAAGGGAAGCGGCTTTGGACAGACAAATCACAAGGGGAGCCGGTCCGAATCGAACCTTGTGGAGATGACCTTGAGGAGGCCCGCTTTGTCGCTCGCGAGATAGAAAAGTTGCAGCGCGCAGGACACAAGCTGCGTGATATTGCGGTTTTTTATCGGACTAATGCACAATCGCGCCCTCTTGAAGAGGCCCTGGCCTCGGCACGCATCCCCTATGTCATGTTCGGCGGGGTCAAGTTTTTCTCACGGCTGGAGGTCAAAGACGCACTCTGTTATTTGCGCTTGCTGATGAACCCTGCCGATTCGGTCGCAGCGAGACGGGTCATCAACGTTCCGGCTCGGGGTATCGGTAAGACGACAGTTGAGAAGGTTGCCGCGCTGCAAGGGGATGATTTCAGTTTTCTGGAGGCTTGCCGCAGAGCGGTCGATGAAGGGGTCCTCGGGAAGGCGGCGTGTCGTAAATTGCAAGTTTTTGTCGATCTGATTGACGATTTTACCAAGCGCCTTGAGCGTATCCCTTATCCGCAGTTGACTGCTGAACTCCTGGAAGAGAGTGGTTATCTGCCGATTCTGCAAGAAGAAGCGAATGATGCCCTGACCGATGGACAACGGCAAGAGGCGAAGGGCCGACTTGAAAATCTGGGGCAACTTTTGGCGGGGATGGAGGAGCATCGTGGACGATCTGGATCCCTTGAGGATTATCTGGAAGAGATCGCCCTGGTGACCGACCTTGATCGTCATGATGCCAGTCTTGATCGTGCGACCTTGATGACCCTGCATGCGGCTAAAGGGCTTGAATTCCCGGTTGTTTTTGTCACCGGCTTGGAAGATGGTCTTTTCCCCCACAGCCGTTCAGAAGGGGAGGATATCGAAGAAGAGCGACGTCTCTGTTACGTAGGTATGACGCGTGCAATGGAGCGTCTCTACCTGACGCATGCCCGTCGCCGTAGAATCTATGGCAGTTATCAGTACAATCCTCCGAGCCGTTTCCTGGCTGAAATTCCTGATGAGGTTCTGGCAAGCAAACCGAAGCCTGCTGCTGCGACCGGTCATAACCTGGCGTCACTCTTTGCTGGCGTGAGTTCTTCTGCGCTGAACGAAGAGAATGATGACGAAGAGGATGCGTTTGAGGACGTTGAGGTTGTCCCCGAGGCCGAAGAGGGTTTACGCCTCGGGATGCGGGTGAGGCACGTCAAGTTTGGCGTTGGTACGGTACGGCGTATTGAGGGGAACGGCGAGAATCAGAAGGTGATCGTCTACTTTAATTCCATTGGGCCGAAGAAGCTGTTGTTATGTTTTGCCGGTCTTGAACCGGCCTGACCCCTAAAAGGGAGCATTGATGGGAACAGGAAGTCCGACCTTTCATCTGCTGGTGGTCGATGATAATCCGACCAACCTTGAGTTGATGGCTCGCATCGTTGAGAATCATCTGCCCGAGGTCCGTTGTCTAACTGCACTCAGTGCTGACGACGGGTTTAATTTGCTCGAAAATGAGCGGATTGACGGTGCCTTTGTTGACGTGCAAATGCCTGCTGTCAATGGGTTCGACATGTGTCGTCAGCTGAAGTCTGACCCGAAGACGGCGCATATCCCGGTGGTGCTTCTGACGGCGCATATCGCGACCCCGCAGAGCCGTGCTGAAGGTCTTGATGCTGGTGCCCAGGATTTTATTTCGCAGCCGGTCAGTAATATTGAAATGTTGGCTCGCATCCGTGTGATGTTACGTTTGCAGCGTGAGCGCGAAAGTCTTTCGACTCAAAACCAACAGCTGCATCAACAGCTTGAAAATAATGTTGGGGCCTTACGCTGGTTAACCGGATTGGTCGATGCTGGAAATCACGCAACTGTTGATTCAAAACTCCTCGAAAAACTTGCAGCTGGGCTCAATGGCGCACAAAAACCAACGCCGGATCAATTTGCCAGCTGGCTATTGCCTGAGCTTCCGAATGGTTGGCAAAACGCTCTATTGAAATTGGCGTTACTTGAAACTATCCCGCTTGAACTGGCGCGAAGATTGACGGAGCTTGAGGATGTTGAGGCTATTCTCGATTACCTCTGGCGCCATAATTATCATGTCGAAACGATTGCTGGCGGGTATCGTTTTGATGAGAGTCTACACGGGTACTTGCGCGAACAGGCACGAACCTTTTTGAGCGAAGAAGAGCAATTTGAGGTTCAGCGCCTGGCTGCAGGCTGGTTTCAGGAGAAGAACGATTTTTGGTGCGCTCTTCAGCACCTTCTATATGGCCGATTCTACGAAGAGGCTGAACTTCTATTAAGTCAGACCGGGCTGTTGTTGCCGGTGACAGCACCAGAGAACGCGACTGCATTGCTGGCTCTTGTGCCGGAGGACTTGGCGGCTAAACAGGGTTGGCTCTCTCTGTTTGTCGGGAGCTGCAAGTTTATTTTTTCGCCGAATGAGGTCGATAGCTGGCTCGAATTAGCCAGAGTTCGATTTGTCGCTGCCGGTGATCGGCGCGGGGAACTTTTTGCGCTGTCCCAGAAGGTTCGTCAGCACCTGTTTATCGATGGTCGCTTTGCCTTCGGGCGTGAACTTTTGCCCCGCATTCAGGAATTGCTGGTTGAACAGCAGGAGGACCTCGATCCGGTAAATCTGTCTACAGTGCATTATTCTCTGGCACTGGGTTTGGGCTTTTTCGCTGGTGAATTGAAGCGTGGGGAGATGTTTGCGCGATCCTGCCTTCAGATGGCACAACGAAGTGGGTTACCAGACCTTGAACTCGAGGGGCGGATTGCTTGTGGTTACATGGCGTTGTTACAGGGGCGCGGTTTTGTTGCTTGTTCTGAAGTAGAGAATGCCTGGCAACTCTGCGCAAAAGGGGCAAATGTCTCGGTATTCTTTGGCCTGATGTCAGCTAACTTACTTCTGCACACCGGAGACCTGAACGGCTATCGTGTACAGCGACAACATTTGGCGGAATGTTTCGGGCGACAGGCCGTGCAACAAGGGACACTCGGCGTTGTCCTCAGCTTGCTGGATGTTGAGGCCGCACTGCTGGAAGGGGATTTGGATGCTGCCGCTGAAATGATTCGTATCGGTTCGGCCAAAGATATTTCTGCCAGTAATCCTCATTTACAGAGTTGGTTGTTGCAGTTCCAGGCCTTGCTGCATGCTCGATTTGGCCGCCATGAAGACGCGCGGAACGATTTGAAAGAGTCACGCCGATTGCGAGAACTGGCAGGCGGAGGAGTTCATAGGCTGACCAACCTGTTGATCTGCGCCGAAACACTATTGGAACTCGATGAATTGGAAGAGGCCTATGGCCTGCTGCATGGAGCCCTTGAGCTTTCCTGCCAAAGCGGTGATCTGCTGGTTCGGCCTGGAATTCACGCCGTTCTTGCCCGGCTCTATCAACGTCGCACCGAAACTGTTAAGGCGCTTGATCATCTGCGGGAATTTCTGCAGTTGTTACGTTCTCGGCAACATAAATGCTGCTTCTTCTTAACCCCGGAGTTGTTGGAAATTTTACCCCTGGCGGTAGAAAATGATGTGTTGCCAGAGGTGGCCTGTCGACTTTCGTCCGATTTTTTCGGCTGTGACATCCTCAATGATGGACAATTGGTTCCTCACTTGAAAATCTCCATGCTCGGGCATTTTCGATTGTGCCTTGACGAGGGGAACTGGATCGAGGCGAGCATTCTGGGTGGTCCGGGGCGACATCTGATCGGACTGCTGGTCTTTGCGCCGGGGCAGCAGTTCTCAGTTGATGCCATCTATGGCCGAATCTGGCCAGAAAGCTCCCCTGACCGCGCACGGCAGAATTTTGATAGTACCCTGTTGCGTTTGCGTAAGGCTTTGGATGAGGGCTGTGGAACTGGTGCCGGGCGTAGCTATCTGGCCGTGGAACGGGGTATCCTGTTTTTACGACATGTGAAAGTTGATGCTGTCGACTTCAAGTTCAATGTCGAACAAGGCCGCAGTCTCCAGCGACGTGGTGATTTATGGCAGGCTAGTCACCAGTTGCTGGCGGCAGACAACCTTTGGCATGGGAAGTTGATGGAAGGGTTCGATTTGCCGGGGGACCTGTTTGATAAGCAGGAAGCTTTGGCTGAACTGCGCTTTGAGCAGATTGAATTGCTGGCGAGTTTGAGTGAACCATTTTTTAGTGCTGTTGATCTTGAGGCCTTGTTGTTGGCGGGTTTGCGTGCTGATCCGATTCGCGAATCGTTCATTAAAAAACTCTTGTCGCTTTACCGTCAGCAGTATGACCAGGTGAAGCAGAAGAGGTTGCTCGACCAGTATCGTAAGTCGCTACAGGGCGAGGATTTTACAGCAAACGAAATTGCCGAAATTATGCTTGCTTTGTAGTTTGGCTGAATAAGGTGATGCAGATCACTAAAGTTCTTAAATCTATAACTTGAAATAAGTGAAAGTGGAGAGGTAGTAAAGCATGAGTAATTGTAACAGTTGTGACGACAGCTCCTGTGCGAGCCAGACAAAGGGTGCCCAGGAGAACGACGAACAGTTTAAACGCCGTCAGGCTCTGGATAGTCGGCTTTGCAGCATTGATAAGCGTATTCTGGTTATGTCAGGCAAGGGCGGGGTCGGCAAAAGTACGACTGCAGTCAATCTGGCTATCGCTCTATCGCAGCAGGGGCATCGGGTTGGTCTGCTCGATATCGATCTGCACGGGCCAAGTTTGCCGAAGATGTTTGGACTCGAAACTACGCGACCCAATGGCAGTGAAGAGGGGATCATTCCGCTCGATTTTGCCGGTCTTAAGCTGATGTCGATCGGTTTCTTGCTTGAGAAAACCAGTGACGCCATGATTATTCGGGGCCCGATGAAAAACAGTGCCATTCAACAATTGTTGGCCGATGTTGTCTGGGGAGAACTCGATTACCTGGTGGTTGATTGCCCGCCAGGGACGGGTGATGAACCTCTCAGCGCGGTACAAATGCTCGGGACTAAAGCGGCGGCAGTGATTGTCACGACACCACAGGATGTGGCCTTGGTGGATGTCGAAAAATCGATCAGTTTCTGCCAGCAACTCAAATTGCCGATCATCGGTATGATAGAAAATATGAGTGGTTTTATCTGCCCGCACTGCGACAAACGCTCAGATATCTTCAAGAGTGGTGGCGGTAGCAAGCTGGCCGAGAAGTACTCGATACCTTTTCTAGCTCAAGTACCACTCGACCCCCGGATTGTCGTCGCAGGTGATAGTGGCAAGCCACATATTCTGTCGCACCCCGAATCAGAGTGCAGCCAGGCTCTGGAGCATGCCGCGGAGGAAGCTCATCAGTGGTGGCAGCAGGGCTAACAAGGATGGGCCCCACTTCGGGGTTATTACTGACAAAGCGGCGATAAGGTCGCGGTCAACAGGAGTTGTTATGAAGATTACGCGTGAAGAGGTTGAGCATGTCGCCCGGCTGTCACGATTGGCGCTAGAGGAAACCGAGATCGATGCTCTGACCGGACAGATGGATCAGTTGTTGGGCTATGTTGAAAAGCTCAATGAACTCGATACAGAGGGGATTGTGCCCACGGCTCATGCTGTCCCGATGGAGAACGCTTTTCGCGCCGACGAAGTCAAACCGTCGATCGGTCTGGAGCGGGCGCTGCAGAATGCACCGCAGAGTGAAGAGAGTTGTTTTGTTGTACCGAAGATTATCGAGTAGGTTCGCTGTCGATTATTCTTAATAAAGAGCAGTTCGGCAGATTAAATAACGGGAGTTACCATGTCTTTTTCGCAAATGAGCATTCGCCAGTTACAGCAGTCGCTGCGCGATGGAAAAACCAGCTCGGTTGAACTGACCCGCGCCTGTCTTGAGCGGATCGCCGCGACCGACGCGCGAGTTAATGCCTTTGTTACTGTCTGTGATGAATCGGCATTAGCCGCTGCGGCAGAGGCCGATCGTAAACTCGCTGCTGGCGAAGGTGGTCCGCTGACCGGGATTCCGATTGCGGTCAAGGATATCTTCAATACCGCCGGAGTGCGGACCAGTTGCGGTTCACGAATCCTTGAAAATTACACTGCGCCATACGATGCAACCGCGTTCGCCAAGTTACAACAGCAGGGTGCGATTCTGCTTGGTAAGCTCAACATGGATGAGTTCGCCATGGGCAGTTCCAACGAGAACAGTGCTAACGATCCGGTCCATAACCCCTGGGATCTGGAACGGGTCCCAGGGGGGTCCTCGGGTGGCAGCGCCGCTGCGCTAGCTGCTGGGCAGGCCTATGCAACTCTGGGGACCGACACTGGTGGTTCAATCCGGCAGCCGGCTTCTTTCTGTGGTGTGGTCGGGGTCAAGCCGACCTATGGACGGGTGTCGCGTTACGGGGTGATCGCCTATGCATCGAGTTTGGATCAGGTTGGCCCTCTGGCACATAATGTCGAAGATGCAGCCTTGATGCTGGGTGCCATAGCTGGATATGATCCTGCCGATTCGACCAGTGTCGATTGCCCGGTCCCCGACTATCTGACCGGACTCAATGCCGGGGTCAAGGGGATGAAGATCGGGCTGCCGCGTGAGTATTTCATTGAGGGTTTGGATCCCGCGGTCAAGCAGGCGGTTGAGGCGGCGATCGAGGTTTATCGTGGCCTTGGTGCTGAGATTGTCGACGTCAGCCTGCCGCACACTGATTATGCGGTTGCCTGTTACTATCTGATTGCGACGGCAGAAGCCTCAAGTAATCTCGCGCGCTATGACGGGGTGCGGTACGGCGTTCGTCAGCGGGTAGAAGGTGGATTGACCGGAATGTATGAAAAAACCCGGGCCGCAGGTTTTGGCGATGAGGTCAAACGCCGGATCATGCTCGGCACCTACGCCCTCTCTTCGGGTTATTACGATGCTTATTATCTCAAGGCGCAAAAAGTCAGAACTTTGATTCGCGAGGATTTCCTTAAGGCGTTTGAGCAGGTCGATCTGCTCCTGACTCCTGTCGCGCCGACTGCAGCCTTCAAGCTCGGAGAGAAGACCGATGATCCGTTGCAGATGTACCTGTCTGATATCTTTACTATCCCGGTGAATCTGGCCGGGACCTGTGCCTTGAGCCTCCCCTGTGGTATGGACGGACAGTTGCCGGTCGGGCTGCAGCTGATCGGTCAACCCTTTGATGAAGCTCGGATACTGCAAGCAGCCCAAGCCTATGAAGCAGAGACTGACTGGCATAAGCAGCGCGCACCACTGGACTAATTTATCTAATGATTTTTGCTAGGCATCATAATTGATCCAGCAGGGAGTTTTTCATGCATTCAAGATATGAAGTTGTTATCGGGCTTGAGGTTCATGTCCAGCTGACAACCAAAACCAAAATTTTTTGCGGCTGTTCCACCGCCTTCGGTAGCCACCCGAACTCACAGACCTGCCCGGTCTGTCTCGGTCTGCCCGGAGCGCTGCCAGTGCTTAATCAGCAGGTGGTCGAGTACGCAATCCGTGCCGGCCTTGCGACCAATTGTCAGATAGCCCCGCGCTCGATCTTTGCGCGTAAAAATTATTTCTACCCTGACCTGCCCAAGGGCTATCAGATCTCACAGTTTGAATTGCCTATTACCGAACATGGTTGGCTTGATATCGACAAAGAGGCTGGTGAGAAGAAGCGGATCGGCATTACCCGCATCCACATGGAAGAAGATGCCGGTAAGTTGCTGCATGGCGGCAACAGCGGCAGCCGGGTCGATTTGAATCGCGCCTGTACTCCGCTGCTTGAGGTCGTCTCTGAGCCGGATATGCGCAGTGCCGATGAGGCGATTGAGTATCTCAAACAGTTGCACCAGATCGTCGTCTATCTCGGTATCTGTGATGGCAATCTCGAAGAGGGTTCTTTTCGTTGTGATGCCAATGTTTCGTTGCGTCCCTTTGGCCAGGTTGAACTTGGCACCCGCGCTGAGTTGAAGAATATCAACTCCTTCCGCTTCATCAAACAGGCGATCGAGTATGAGGTTGAGCGTCAGGCGGAGCTACTCGATGATGGTGGTAAGGTCGTGCAGGAGACTCGCTTGTTCGATGCCGATACTGGTGTGTCTCGTTCGATGCGTGGCAAGGAAGAGGCGCATGATTACCGCTATTTCCCTGATCCCGATCTCGTCCCGCTTGTTGTTGACGAGGCCTGGATTTCACGAGTACGTGCTGAATTGCCAGAAATGCCTCTGGTGAAGCGGCAGCGTTATGTCGAGCAGTTTGAACTGCCAGATTATGACGCCGGGGTCCTCTCGGCTGAGCGGGGAGTGGCAGAATATTTTGAAGCGCTGGTCGATCTGCACGCTCAACCTAAGATCTGTTCCAACTGGGTGATGGGTGAGGTCATGCGCGCACTCAAGGAGAATGGGAGCACAATAATCGATTGTCCGGTCTCTCCTGAATTGTTGGCCGGTCTTCTCAAGCGGATCGACGATAATACGATCTCAAACAAGATCGCCAAGACTGTTTTCGAAGAGATCTGGCAGACTGGCAAGAGTGCCGATCAGGTTATCGAAGAGAAGGGTTTGAAGCAGGTTTCCGATAGCGGGGCGATTGAAGCGATACTGAACGAGGTTATTGCTGCTAATATGGGTCAGTTTGAAGAACTCAAGGCTGGCAAAGATAAATTGACCGGATTCTTTGTTGGGCAGGTGATGAAGCTCAGCAAGGGGAAAGCCAACCCCGGGATGGTCAATCAGTTGATCCAGAAAAAGCTTTCGGAGTAGCGGGCTTCGCAAATGCACATCTGCAGCGTTATGCTTGAGCTCCATCGTTCAGCATAGTTATGCTACGCTTCATGCTGACGCTCCGTGCAAGTCCTGCAGCTACACCATTTTCAAAGCCTGTACAATTACATGTAAGTTAGATTTAAGGAATAGAGATATGTCTGGTTGCCAGATCGATAAAAATGTCATTCGTCCGATCCGTTTCTTCAACGGTGCTTGCCAGATGCTTGATCAGCGTCGCTTGCCTACCGAAGAAATCTGGATCAATTACACCGATTATCAGGGTGTGGCCGAAGCGATCCGCAGCATGGTGGTGCGTGGCGCCCCGGCGATCGGTGTTGCCGCGGCGATCGGGACCTGGTTCGGTGCCCGGGATATAGAAACCGAGTCGAGTGAAGTTTTTTTTGTAGAGTTGGAAAAGGTGTGTGAGGTGCTTGCTGCAACTCGACCGACGGCAGTCAATCTGTTCTGGGCACTGGAACGGATGAAGTCTTTTGCGCATGCGAATCTGGATCGCAGTGTGCTGGAATTGAAAATCGGTCTGGAGTACGAGGCGTTGGCGATCACTCAAGAGGATGAGCAGCTCTGTATCAAATTGGGGCGGCACGGCGCTGGGTTGATTCCTGATGGAGCGCGGGTTTTGACCCATTGCAATGCCGGAGCCTTGGCAACAGCTGGTTATGGGACTGCCCTGGGGGTACTGCGCGCAGCGGTAGCATCGGGGAAAAAGATCTCTGTGCTGGCAGATGAAACTCGGCCCTTTATGCAGGGCGCGCGACTGACAGCCTGGGAGCTGCAGAAGGACAACATCCCTGTGACCCTGATCTGCGACAACATGGCCGGATACCTGATGAGCAAAGGTGAAATCGATTGTGTCATTGTCGGCGCCGACCGCATTGCCTCGAATGGTGATGTTGCTAATAAAATTGGAACATACACAGTGGCTGTCTTGGCCAGGGAACATAACCTTCCATTTTATGTCGCAGCCCCCTTGTCGACCCTCGATATGAGCCTCACCGATGGCTCGCAGATCCCGATTGAGGAACGCGACGCACGTGAAATCACTCATGTGGGTGACATTCAACTGGCTCCGAGCGGCGTGCCAGTCCGCAACCCGGCTTTTGATGTGACCCCGGCACGATTTGTCACGGCGATCATTACCGAAGCAGGTGTGGTTGAAGGTGACTACTCACAGGGGCTTGCTGCCCTTTTTAATAAATGATGACAGCGGCAGGATATCTGGAGATTCTTTGAGCGAAAAACGGATCGACATCTCTGCAAGCTTGTTGGATGGGGAGCATACTGAAGCGCTTGCGCGCCACTTGGAGCCCTTTGGTTTTGACGAGCCTCAGCGAAGTGCAATAAATCTTGAGCTGTTGTTCGAGGTCTGGCCGCGCACTGATCTGCTGTGTCTTGTCTTGACCGATTCTCTGCTGACGGCAGATCCTGATCTGGCCCTCAACTATCTGGAACGATTGTTGTCGATTGTTGAACAGGGTCAGTTGCTACAGGTTCTTGAGGATGATAACCGTCGTCGGCAGTTCCTGGTGATCCTGGGGGGATCCCCTTTTCTCGCGACCCTTTTTTGCCGCGGCGCCGTATTTTTTAAACAACTCTTTATTGATGGTGAAATTGACCAGACGGTAAACGAAGAGAGGATGCTCGCAGAATTACGCGAACTGATCATCCTGGATATTGAACCGAATGAATGTGACCGTCTGCTGCGATGTTACAAGGCGCGACAGTTTCTACGGATCGGTGGCCGTGATTTATGCGGCTTGGCAGAGCTTGAAGAGGTCACTGCTGAACTCTCAGCCCTCGCTGCCGCTGCGCTGCAAATTGCTATAGGTTTTTGCTCATATCAGCTTCAGCAAGAGTATGGGCAGCCGGTTGCTGAGGATGGCGGTGAGGCTGAGTTTACCGTTCTTGGCATGGGTAAATTGGGTGGGTATGAGCTCAACTTTTCGTCCGATATCGACCTGATCTACTGTTATTCGACCATGCGCGGACAGACCAGTGGTGGCAGTCGTGGGGAGCAAATTGAGCTGCGGCGATATTTTATCAAGCTCTCTGAAATGATTTCTCGAGCTCTCCATCAGCCGACAGCCGATGGATTTGTGTTCCGTGTCGATACCCGCCTCCGGCCTGATGGCAATAGTGGAGATCTGGCTATCTCTCTTAACGCCGCCGAGACATATTACGAATCTTGGGGGCAAAGCTGGGAACGGGCGGCGATGATCAAAGCCCGCCCCGTGGCGGGAAGTATTGCGCTGGGGGAAGAACTTCTGGCACGGCTCGAACCCTTTATTTATCGGCGTTTTCTCGATTTCGGCATGATTGAGGATATCATGCTGATGAAGAAAAAGATCGATGCAAGCCTGAACCGAACCGGTGAAGGGGAGTTGAACCTTAAGCTTGGTCGCGGCGGCATTCGTGAAATCGAATTTTTTATTCAAGCTTTACAACTCGTTAATGGTGGTAAGAATCGTCTGTTGCGTGAGCGGAATTCGCTTAAGGCTCTCAGGCTGCTTGGCGAGCAGGATTTGATCAGTGAGGAGGAGGTCCTCTCTCTGCAGCAGGCCTACCGTTTTTTACGGACCGTTGAGCACCGGATTCAGATCGTTCAGGAACGGCAAACCCATTCTTTGCCTACGCGCGCTGATGATATGCTCGCCTTGGCGCGGCGTAGCGATTTTGCTGATGTTGATAGTTTTAATCAGCGGCTGAAAGACCATCGCGAAGAAGTTTGCCGGGTTTATCGTGGTCTTTTCCACACTGATGATCAGGTTGAAGTGCTGCGTCCAGAGGTGAGCTTGCTCTTCGATCCTGAGGTCGATCCAGATATGGTTAAGGATCTGCTAGAAGAGAAGGGGTTTAGTAACCCTGATGCAGCTTATGCCAGTTTGCATGCCCTGCATGGTGATCAGCCGGAGAGACGTTTGACGGAACGCGGCAGACGTTATTTTGAACAACTGATTCCTCTCTTGTTGTCGGAACTGCTTGATTCTCCAAATCCGGATCAGGCTCTGAATAACCTTGAGGCGTTTCTTAATCGTTTGCACAGTCGAACTTCTTTTTTCGCACTACTTGCTGAAAACCCGGAAATTGTTAAACTATTAGTTGCGCTCTTTGGGTCGAGCCAGATGCTGTCACGAATTTTTATTCAACGACCGGAATTGCTTGATACCATGGTGTCGCGTGCCTACGCGATCAGCGTCAAACCTCAGCAACAGATGGCTGATGAATTGACGGCGCAAATGATTGAGACCGAGAGCTATGAGGAGCATCTCGAAATTTTAAGGCGCTTCCGTAATGAAGAATTTTTGCGTATAGCTCTTAACGATCTGCATGGTGAACTTGGTCAGAGTGAAATTACACTTCAACTTTCATGGTTAGCTGAAGTCTGTCTTGATCAGGCCATACAGATGGCGCGGCACGAACTGCTTCCTCGCTTCGGATTACCATTTCTTGAAAGTGATCAGGAGCGTGAAGTTGCATTTGCAGTGATCGGAATGGGGAAGTTGGGTGGCCATGAACTCAACTATCATTCAGACCTCGACATTATTTTCCTCCATGAAGGGGCTGGGAAAACCCGCCCGGTCGAGGGGACAGACAGTGATCGTTTCCGCGAACTGAACAGTCAGGAGTATTTTGCGCGCCTGGCACAACGCATTATCAGCGCTCTGACCTTGGTGACACGTGAGGGGATTGTTTATAAAATTGACACCGATCTGCGCCCCTCGGGGAATCAGGGGCCGTTGGTGACTGGTCTTGGTGTCTTTGAAGTTTATCATCGTGAATCGGCCCAGCCGTGGGAGAGGCAATCGATGACCAGAGCACGCATGCTCTGCGGTCCACCTGAGTTTATGCAGCGTTGTCAGACCCTGATTGAAGAGTTGACCTTCGGTCGTGGATTGCCAGAGAATCTGGTGCCGGAAATTTGCCGGTTGCGGCAGCGGATGGAAAAAGAGATCGCCCGCGAGACTAGTGAACGGATCAATATTAAAACCGGCCGCGGTGGGATGGTCGATGTAGAATTTTTGACTCAGTATTTACAGTTGATGCACGCTCATGAGCATAAAGAGTTGTGTGATCAGAATACCCTGCGCCTGCTTAAAACGATGGTCAGTTTACAACTGCTGGATGCTGAGGATGGTACGACCCTACTGAAAGGCTACAAGGCTTTACGACGCCTCGAAAATAAGTTGCGATTGCTTTATGATCAGTCGATGAATGAATTGAGCGTGACTGGCACCGGTTTACGTCGGATTGCCCGCAGTCTCGGTTACGGGAAAGGTGTCAGGTCACCAGAGGAGCAGTTCCTAGGCGATTATCACCAGATTACTGAAAATATCCGTGCGGTGTTTGAACGCAGGCTCTGTTCGGTGACAACAGACACTGAGGTAAAAGGTTAAACTGATGACAAAACGAGTGATGGTTATAGATGATGATCGGGGTATTCGGTCATTTTTACAGAAAACCCTGTATGTAAAGGGTTACGAGGTTGTTGTTGCTGAACGTGGTGCCTCTGGTCTGCAGAAGCTCTTAACAGGGGATTTTGATCTTGTTTTTCTTGATCTTAATATGCCAGAAATTTCAGGGCAAACCATCTGCGCCGCGCTGCGTAAGCAAGAAAAAACCAAAAATCTTCCAGTGGTGATGATGACAGCCATGTTTAAGACAGCGCAACAGATAGAGGATGCGCTGAAAGAATATGATGTCAGTGCTTTTTTGCTGAAACCTTTTACAGTGGCAGATTTATTTGAGGTGGTTGAGGCACAGATTGGGACGGCATCAGCAACTGAAGCTGAACAGTCCGACGACAAGGCTTCTCAAGTTAAAGATGAACCAACTACTGATTCTGCGGAAAAGAAGAATGAGCCCCCTGCTAAAGTAGAGACTGAGCCATTGTCGGGGAGCCTCAGTAAGGTAGAGTTTCCTCAGCTTCTCCATCGACTCTATAAGCAGAAATTGACAGGGTTGTTGCATCTTCAGAAAAATTCTGCCAAGAAAGTTATCTATGTCAAAAGTGGGTACCCGATCTTCGTCCGCTCCAATATCCTTGGAGAATGCCTGGGTCGAATGCTGGTTAAAGATGACGTAATAACTCAGGTTGACTGCGATCAGTCGATTGAGAATAGTAAGACTTCCGGCAGGCTACAGGGAACAGTCCTGATAGAAATGGGCCTGCTGACACCACAGGACTTGCATGATGCCCTTAAGCAGCAGGTCACAGAAAAGCTTCTGAATGTTTTTGCCTGGCCTGAAGGTTTGTTTCGTTTCGTCCCGCAGGAGGATTTCAAGAAAAGCGTCACCAGCATAGAACTTTCACCGGCGGGATTGATTCTTGAGGGGATCAGGAATTACTGGGAAAAGGAGCGGGTTGAAGGGTATCTTCGGCCTTATTTGACGGACTATCTCAAGCAGGCTGAAAATCCGGTCTATCTGTTTCAGGATATGGGCCTTTCACGTCGCGGTGAAGAAGTTTTTGCTGAATGTCTGGGGGATTTAACCCTCGAGTCGATTCTGACTCGGCACCCCCTTTCAAAAAATGAAGTGCAACAGGTCCTGGCCGCGTTGATTGTTTCTGGAATGGTGACTCCTCAGACTACTGCCAGCAGACTCGATGATGACGGGCGTGCACGCCGAAAGGCCGACCGCCCGATCGACAGCGAGTTGCGTAAGCAAATTTTGGAAGACTATAAACGGATTATGCCCGTAGATTACTTTACTGCACTTGATATTGGTCATAAGTCAGATAGTGCGACCGTACGCCGTGCCTATTATAAGCTGGCCAAGCAGTATCATCCTGATCGCTATCTTGGGCGTGGGCTGTCAAATGATATGGAGCATAAAGTTAACGAAATTTTTGGACATATCACACAGGCCTATACCGTGCTCAGTGACCCAACAACACGGACCGAATATCGTGATGAATTGGAAAATGGGCCCAAGGCGAAGATAGACGTTAATCAGGTCATTGAGGCTGAAACTTCTTTTCAGCAAGGACGTTCATTACTTAAGATACGGCAGTATCGTGACGCGGCCAAAAAGTTGAAGGTCTCGATTGAATTAAGCCCGGAAGAGCCTGAATATTTGACCAGCTATGCTTGGGCTGTTTTTAAATCCTCACCTGAGAATCCTGGTGTCCAGAATCAGGCCCTTGAAATTTTACTTGCTTCACGTGAACTTAATCCAGGACTAGAGGAGACCCACCTTTTCCTGGGCCATGTTTACCAGTCGCTGGGTAAGGAGAGGCAATCTGAAAAATCTTTTGAGATGGCAGTGCAGGCGAATCCGAACTGTACTGAAGCTTTGAGAGAATTGCGATTGATTAACTTAAGGCGTGGTCAGCCAGAGCCATCGCGCGGAATGTTTAAAAAATTCCGCAATAAGGAAAAATAGAATATGAGATATCTTGTTTTGTCAGTGTTATTTTTTGTTGCAGGCTGCGTTCCCTGTATCCCCTGTCTTTAATCTCCGCATTCAGAGGTTGCAATGGTCTCTGACATCCGGGTCAAATTGAGCTGATGTAGTGCTTCCGCAAACAGGTTGCTGCCAAGGACCGGGCGGACCCGTTTGAGATAATTTCCAATAATCCGGCTGCGAATGCTGTCGCGAACCTCTTTTGATTGTGGGGTGCAGACAGCCCCCACCTCAATATTATCCCCCCGTCCGATTTCTTTCCCATTGATAGAATAGACCGCCTTGGCATGGAGGTTATAGGTTTCATTCTCACGCACCATGCGGATCTCCATCTCTTCAGCGTGTGTCAGCTCAAAGGGAGAGATGAAGCGGATGCCGCGATCAGCCAGAGTGACAAGGTGAGTGTCAATTTGCTGTCCGCGAACAGTCACTCGAATCGGCCAATCGACACAGATGCGGATGTGGTTTCGTGGGGTGCGGTGAAAGTGGTTTTCCAGGGCAAGGTAGAGGGTCTCTATCGTCAGTGGGACTTCGAGACGGTGCCGGTCCTGATAATGCGATGAACTGAAGATCAGAGTATGGCTGAAGCCGGGGGGCTGTTCCATACCTTCACTAATAAGGAGTAATGGATCCTCTTCAGGTTTATCCGTCAGCCGATAGCCCCACTCAAGGATTAATGCCTTAATAAGTTCGTGGAGGGGACTGTTGTTGATGCAGAGGTGAACTTGCTTCACCATTGGAGAACGAGAGGCTTTGCCAAGCATGGTCAATTTATAACTCCAGGAAATGGTTGGTGAAAATCGAGGACGATTGCCGTACAGTCATCAGCGGGTGGATGTGCGCAACCAAAATCGAGACCTCGCTGGTAGATGGCATCGAGGAACTCCATATGATCGCCTTCCTGTTCCATAAGGACAGATTCGATCCTGTTGGTGCCATATTGTTCTCCTGCAGAATTGACAGCTTCACTGAGACCATCTGTGTAGAGGAGAAGGCGGTCCCCTATGTTAAATTCAAACGTTCCTTGTTCGATATCGGGGTCTTTGAAGAAACCGAGCGGTGGCGCTGTGGTTTCGAGATGGATCAACTGGTTGCCGTGGCGGATCAGCGGGTTGACATGACCGCAGTTAATATAGTGCATCCTGAGGCTTCCAGGGTCAATAATCGCGAAGAAGAGTGTTGTTGAAAAAAGATGATCAATCTTCTGACTGCGGGCGGCAAAACTGCGTAGAAAACAATTAATCCCGGTCACAACTGCCAGCGGGTCGCACTTACCGAGAGACGCATGATGAATGAAGCCGTAGATCAAAGACATGATGACCGAGGCATGCAGACCGTGGCCGGTAACGTCGCCAAGGTAGAGAGTTTGACAACCATCGCGCATTTCGATGAAGTCGAAGTAGTCACCACCTAGGCCTTTGGCCATAAGGTTTTTTACACCGATACAACACCAAGTACAGATTGGTGAACTGCGTGGGAACAGCAGTTGTTGGACTCCGCTAGCCAGGTCGATCTCCTGTGACAAGGAGCAACTGCAGCTTTTCTTGGAGATTTTCTGTTTAGTCAAATGTCATTTCCCATTCAGTGGATAGTGCGATACTTCGTGCCACAATTGCGCTTGTCGGATATTTGTTGAGACTACTATCTCTAATGGTATCAAATTATTCGATGTATGCCAGAGTTCTATGGAGTTATTGGCCTGTCGCTTTACGTAATATAAGGGTAGAAAGATGATTTTCTAAACGATCTTTCTTTATTCCGAAAAGATCAGGGAAAGTGCTACACTTGCAAAGTGTGGGTTAGTTAATGACTATTGTTTTTGAATGAATATCTGGAAGGGTAGGAGGTTTCGGGTTGAGAGCTTTTTTACTGTTGATGCTAGTCCTGCTGCCAGCTCTGGTTCAGGCGGAACAGCAAGTTTATGTTCAGAAGGTCGTTACAGGCCCAATGGTTGATGGTGACAACTCGGATGAGGTCTGGAGACAGGCGAAACCGGTCCTGATTGATGATCTGGTCGCGAATGAAACAATCTTTTTGTCGGCGGTCTATACCGATGAATGGATCTATTTTCTGGTGCAGTACCCTGACAAGGCTGAAAACCCCCTGCATAAACCTTGGATGTGGAGCGAGGAGGAGCGGAGTTATTTCGAGGGCCCTCATCGTGAAGATACCTTTGTTTTCAAGTGGAGTATGATGACACAGGATGTGAACCTGTCGGTCTTCTCGGATGATGACTATCGCGCAGATGTTTGGTACTGGAAAGCGAACCGCAGCAATCTCGCTGGATATGCAGACGACAAGATGCAGGTTCTTGACAGCTCTGTAGGGGAAAAGAGCAAAAAACTACGCAGTTTCAATGGGAAAGTGCGCTATCTTGATCGAATCTCTGATGAAGGTGCTGCACCCTATCGTGAAATTGATGCGCCGGATGAGCCCATGCCAGTAGCCATTCGCTACCAGTCTGCTCAACCTGGCGGTAGTCGTGCTGACGTCAAGGCGAAAGGACGTTGGGTGAGTGGTTTCTGGGTTGTCGAATTCAGTCGCAAACTGCAGACTGGGCATGCTGATGACATCCAGTTTTCAATGGAGAAGAAGCCCTTGTTCGGTGTGTCTATTTTCAGTCTTTATGGCAACAATCTGGATGTTTCTTCACCCAATTTCTACGGGATGGGCCGGATTTCTGAACCACTGCGCTTGAATTTTATCAAGTAGCCCTCCTCACTGTCTTTTTGATATCAAAAAGCCGCTGCTCTTAAGAAGGAGAAGCGGCTTTTTATTTATGTTGTTTATGGAAAAATGATCTTATGGGTTGTGATGCTCTGCGTGATGCTCTGCGTGATGATCCCGCAGACCAATCCCGCGGCGGATGTCCTCCAGGATCATGTAAAGGCTGGGAATCAGCAACAGGGTGATGCCGGTGGCGAAGAGGATTCCGAAGGCCAGGCTTATCGCCATGGGGATCAGAAACTGTGCCTGTACGCTGGTTTCAAGCATGATCGGCATCAGACCGCAAAAGGTCGTCAGTGAAGTCAGGATGATCGGTCGAAAACGTCGGGTCCCGGCGGCAACAAGGCTTTCACGTAATTCCATCCCTTTTCGACGGTTCTGGTTGGCGCGGTCGATCAGCAGCAGAGAGTCGTTGACCACAACCCCTGATAGGGCTACCAGACCGAACAGGCTTAACAGGCTTAGATCAAAGCCCATGATGATGTGTCCGAAAACGGCACCGACCATACCGAAGGGGATGGCCGCCATGATCAGCAATGGCTGACTGTAGCTGCGGAAGGGGATAGCCAGCAGGGCGAAGATTATCAATAACGACAGTTTAAAGCCGTCGAGCATACTCCCCACTGACTCGGCTCTCTCTTTCTCTTCCCCTTCCATATCGAAGCTCAGGCCTGGATAATCGGCAACAAGTTGTGGCAAAATCTTGGCTTTTAGTTCTTTGAGGATATCCTGCGCGTTGTTCGTATGACTATCAACGCTAGCGGTGACATTGATCACCCGTTTACGGTCGGTGCGGTTGATCTGGGAGAATCCGAAACCCTGGCTAAAAGTTGCTGCGATATTTAAGGGAACTTCGCCTCCAGAGGGGGTGCGGACCCGCAGATTCTCAAGGTCGGCCAGAGTCCGACGATTTTCTTCTGGATAACGAACCATAACCTTGATTTCATTGCGCCCACGTTGAAGTCGTAGAGCCTCGGCACCGAAGAAGGCGCCCCGAACTTGGCGACCCAGATCACTTTCGGTAACGCCGAGGGTTTGTGCTGCGGGCTTGAGACGTAGTTTGATCTCACGTTTACCCCGTGCGTAGGTATCTTCAATGTCACTGACTCCGGGGTATTCAGCCAGCGCGCTACGGAGTTTGTCTGAGGCTTGTTCTAAGACCTCAAAGCGTTCATGGGCAAGTCGCACATCGATGTTAGCGCCCATATGGACCAGATTTGAGGCAAAAGTCAGGGATTCAATGCCGGGCATTTCACCCACTTTTTCGCGCCAGCGTGCAGAAATCTCTGTCGCCGGGATGCCGCGTTGTTCACTTTCGGTCAGAAACATTGCCACGTTGGCAAGGTGTGTGCCGCTACTCGTAAGTCCGCCTCGCGGGCCTCCTCCGGCGATAGTGCCGCCGACCACAGAGTAGATATTGCGCAGGATGCTGCTCCCTGGTGTGCGGCTTTGGTCATATTCGTCAACCGTTTCCAATGCCGTTTCGACGAGGCGTTGTTGAACCAGTGCGGTATTTTCAGCTGGCATCCCGCGTATCATCTGGACCGACGCAGTAATACGATCACCATCGACATCAGGCATGAAGCGGAATTTGACCACACCACCTTTGACGATACCGATAGTCAGGATCAGTGCGCCTATCCCGAGCGCCAGTGAAACGTAGCGGTAGCTTATGTTCAGTTCGAGGATTCTATGGTAGGGACCGGCAATAAAGCGGTCGAGGGCGTTTCCGAATTTGCGCCTGACCCGATCGATTGCGCCGAGCAGGCCGCGACTTTCGCCCCGGCGTTTTCCGAGAGCCAGGTGTGCCGGCAGTACGAGCAGAGATTCGACCAGAGAGACCAGTAGCAGGGTGATGACGATCAGCGGGATGACCTTGATGAACTTACCCATCATCCCGGAGACGAAGACCAGTGGCGTAAAAGCAGCGACCGTGGTCAGGATCGAAAAAGTGACCGGGATTGCTACTTCCAGAGCGCCATCAATCGCAGCTTGGGCGAAGGGTTTTCCTGACTGGCGGTGTTCATAGATATTTTCACCGACCACAATTGCGTCGTCGACCAGGATTCCCAGCGCAAGGATGAAGGCGAAGAGTGAGATCATATTGATTGAAACCCCGATAAAGGGCATCAAGAAGAGGGTGCCGAAGAAAGAGATCGGGATTCCGAGCATGACCCACATGGCGAGACGGATTTCGAGGAACAGACCGAGGATAATAATGACCAGGATGAGGCCGAAGAGGGCATTTTTTTGTAGCAACGACATGCGGCTTTCAAAGATCTCGGAAGTGTCATTCCAGACCGCAAGTTGAATGCTCTCTGGGAACTGCAGACGTTTAGCCTCGATATAGTTCTGTACCAGTGCCGATATTTCGGTCGGTTTCTGATCGCCGATTCGGAAGACATTAACCATCGCCGCCGGGTGTCCATCGAAGCGCGCGTATTCATCGGTGTCAGCGAAGCCATCAACCACCTGTGCAATATCGCCTAGCTTCACCTGAGTACCATCGGAGTTGCTGAGGATAATAATGTCGGAATATTCAGGTCCGAAGTAGCGCCGTTCCTTAGTGCGGAGCAGGATTTCACCACCGGCAGTTTTAATTGAACCACCCGGCAGGTCGAGGGACGCACTGCGTATTCTGCTTGCTACCTGCTCGAGGGTCAGGTGGTATTGGCGCAGGCGATCTTCTCGAATTTCGACGGAAATTTCGAAAGGACGAATACCCCCCAGTTCGACTTGGGTAATCCCCGGTAGTTCGAGCAGTTCGTCACGGATGGTTTCAGCTTGCTGGCGCAGGCTGCGCTCACCGATCTCGCCGTAAACGACCAATGAGATGACTTCGCGGCGATTGAGCAGTTTACTGACAACCGGTTTTTCGGCGTCCTCAGGGAAGGTGGTGATTCGGTCGATCTCACTTTTAATATCTTGCAGAATCTGATCCGGGTCCTGGTCGGAGTAGATCTCTGAGATGACGCTTCCTGAACCTTCTCCGGCACTCGATTTGAGTTGCTTGATACCGTCGACCCCTGTCAGAGCTTCCTCGATCTTAAGGAGAATTCCCTCTTCGACCTCTTCCGGACCAGCACCGGGGTAGGCAACTGAGACCGAAATGCGGTCGAGAGAGATCTCGGGGAATACTTCCTGCTTGATTTCCGGGGCCTTGATGATGCCACCCAGAATCAGAACCAGCATCAGCAGGTTGGCTGCTACGTGGTTGGTTGTCATCCAACGGATGGCACCTATCATTGTTGCATCCCCTTATTTTGCGGACGGAGCTTTAGTTCCGTTGCAGCACCTGAGATATTGGTGAGAATCAGGCGTTCGCCTCCCTGCAACCCTTGATCAATCAGCAAACTCTGTTGTTGACGGCGCAGAATATGGATTGGGCGGATTTCAAGCTGGTCATTTTCATCAGCCAACCAAACGACATTGCCCTCACGCAAAGCACTGCGTGGAATGATGACCACCTGACCGAGACTTGTCCCTTCAATTTCGATATCGACAAACAAGCCATTAGCTAGGGGGATGTCGTGTTCTCCTTTTTGTTGTCTGAGCTTGTAGGGGTCATCTACGCTGATGGCTATCTTGGCCATACGACTCGCATTGTCAATTTCACCAAAGGTCCGGGTAACGGTGCCTTGCCAGTGGTAACGTTTGTCGTTGATCAGTGTAGAAATGGTGCACCTTGCCCCTTTTTTATCGCTGCCAGTTGGCGGAATGTCGATCCAACTCAGGTCTGCAAGCGGCAGGGGCACAATGATCTCAGCTTGATCGGTTCCCGCGAACATCGCCAGCGGGTTGCCGCTGCGAACGTATTCACCCAGATCGACTTTCTTGCTGCGGAGTCGTCCATTGAAGGGGGCGAATATGCTGGTGCGTTCCAGGTTCAGCTTGGCTAGATCAAGATTGGCTTGCGCCGCCGCAAGGTCAGCTTTGGCACTGTCAAGTTGTGGCTTTCGCAGAACCAGCGCTCCGGGCACCCCCTTGTTTGGTAGCTCAATCTGTTTCCATTCACGTAGAGCAATGCCCGATTGTTCCTCTTCTGTTTGTAACCCGGTTCTGGCGCGAGCCAGGTCGGCTTCAGCCTTCTGTATGGCCAGTCGGTAGTCACGGGGATCAATTTCGAGAAGTTTATCCCCTTTGCGAAAAAAACCACCTTCAACAAAGGCTGGTGAGACCCAGCTCAGTTTGCCATTGACCTCTGCGACCACTGAGATCTCCTGTTGCGGTTCTGCAGTGCCGGTGGCATGAACGGAGGCGCGTTCTGTCTGGCGAACCACCATGATGGTTTCGACCAGCAGACCAGGATTTATGTGGGACTTCTTTTCCGGAGGCTTGCGTGATTTAACCAGCGTAATGGCCCCGAAACTCGCGATCAGCAGAATCAGAAGTGGCAATACCCATTTAAGGTGGTTTTTTTTCGAGTTGATTTCGTTCATTGAGGTTTCCCCTGCTTGACCAGTTGTTGGTGTTCGGTATTTAATTGTTCGGCCATCCAGTTACCACCAAGGGCGCGAGCTAGTGAGGTTCGCTGTGACAGCAGTTGTCTTTGGGCTGCCAGGAGTTGGCTTTGGGCATTAAAATTGAAAATTTGAGAGGTGAGTACTGGCAGGTAATCACTCAGCCCATTCATGTAACGGTCGAGGGAGAGTCGTTGTGTTGCCGCTGTCGCTTTCTCACGTTCTTGTAGGCGGGTGATCTTCGCTGCAGTGGTGCGATTACCGCTTAAGGCATCCTCGACCTCCTGAAAGCTGCGCAGAACTGTTTGCTGGTAGCTTGCGACGATTTCCGCAAATTGGGCGCGATTGCGCGCCACCTCGGCTTTGCGGCGCCCACCATCGAAGATGGGTTGTGACAGTTTGAGTAGCAGACTCCAGAAATCACCAGAGATCAAGCTGCCTGTAATATCTGAACGGGAGCCCTCATAACTTCCTATGAGGTTGAAAGTCGGGAAGCGATCAGCGATCGTCGCTGCGACTTCAGCATCCTTAGCTTCAACCCGCAGTAGCGCTGCGCGAATATCAGGTCTATTTGTCAGGAGGTCTGCTGGGACCCCTGCGGGGAGTTGCGGAGGAGCTGCGGGGATTTTCGCCAATTGAAGAAACTTTTGACTTCCTGGATAATCACCAAGTAAAACTGCCAGTGCATTTTCAGCGACAGTCAATGAATGCTCATAGTTCAAACGATTCGCTTGAGCTGCTGCCAGATTTTGTCGGGCTTGATAGAGATCAACTGCGGCGGCAATTCCCAGTCGGTAACGATCTTCAATTCTCTGTGATGTACCGCTATAGCTAGCGATAGCGGCGTCAGTCAGCGCTAGCTGGGCGCGCTGCTCGACTGCTAGATAGTAAAGGTCGACCAGTTGTGCTGACAGGCTTATATAGAGGCTTTGCAAGTCCATGCTTGAGGCCTGGTAGTTGAGTCGGCCCGCATCAGCTCTTGCTGCGAGTTTACCAAGTAGATCTAGCTCAAAGCCCGCCGAGATCGATAATTGAGAGCTCTCCCCCAGTTTGGTACTGCCGGTTTGCCCTTCAATCGTCAGGTTTGGGTAACGAAAAGAACGCGTTTGCCGCATTATGGCTTCAGCCTGGCTCAGTCGGGCATGTCCCTGAGCGAGACTGAGGTTGGAGCGAAAAAGCTGAGACAACAATTGATTCAAGTTTGGATCGTTGAAATTTGTCCACCATTGATCTGGCTGAACTTGTACGTTCGCCTCCGATACTGAAAAACTGGTTGGTAACTTCTTTGGTTCGACGGTCTGTTTACTGTGAGGCGCGCAGGCACTGACTAGAAATAGCAGGACAGGTATGAATCGAAGAATCAACATGGAGCCTCCAGTCCGGCAGTGACAAAGCTTATCAGGTTGTTTGTCATGAAATCATCGTCTTCGGAGTTGGAGTCGGAATTGTCCTTGAACATTTGTGCAAATCCGGAGAAACAGATGCAGTGTCCCATCGCTCCCATGGTGAAGAAGATGCGGGTGAAAATAAGTTTTGACGGCAGGTGGGGTAAAGCCAAGCATAACGCAAGATGTAGTTTGTTTATGAGGGGATGGACCAGCGCAAGAAAAAGATCCCTTACAACTGGATCGGCAGAGGTCATTGCCCGACCGACGATACTGATGAATTCACTCGAACCGGTACTGTTGCGCCGGAAGGCGAAGGTTGGTTCAATGAATGCACGCACCAGGGCTTCTGTGCCTGGAATGGCCCCTGTTGTAGCAGCTTCCGTCAAAACTTGGTCAATCCTATCGCTACGTTGTTGGTTCAGCGGTAGCAGTCTACGTTCCAGTACCGCGCGGAGGAGGGCTTCTTTAGAGCCGAAGTGGTAGTTGGCTGCTGCCAGGTTGGCTTTGGCAGCTGTGGTTATTGCACGCAGGGAAGTGTTGGCAAATCCCTGTTGCGAGAAAAGGCTCTCGGCCGCATCGAGCAACCGGGTCTTTGTATCGGTTTGAGTCATTTATGGCTCCTCTATTGAAACAATCATTTAAAACGATCGTTTTAAATCTGTCAAGCGAGCATGTTGACAGAATCATCTTAAAAAACTATAAAAGAACAGAACCTACTGTTTTTATTGAATAAGATTCTTTCCAGCTTCTTTTGGAGCGATTAGGCTGACCATGCTTTTTTCTAAACAAATGTCGGCTGTCTGGTTGATCCTGTTGGGAGCTCTGTTGCTGGCGGAAGGCTGCCTCTCTCCGATTTCGGCCCCTGTTTTTTATCAGCAGACCGCGTTGCCACGTGAACAGATCGCCACGCAGATTCTCAAAATCGTTAGCGAAGGTCTTGATTCCCATCCCCAGTCACGCGAAGCGCGATTACTGCAAAAATTTTATGTCGTTCAGAATGGTCTTCCTGCCTGGATTGATAAACATGGACTCTCTCTGGCAGCCTGGCAGTTAATAGGTGTTTTGGAAGATTCGGGTCGGGAGGGTTTGCCGCCTCATCGTTACGAACCTGAGTATTTGCGCGGTCTTCTGCAGCCAACTAAAGAGGAGAATGAGGCATATCTCGGTTGGCCTTCTGCACAAGTTGCAAGGGTTGATATTGCGCTAAGCCGTGCGTTTTTCCGCTATGCGGGAGATAACCTCTGGGGACAGGAGCGCAGTTGGCGTTCTCGCAGTGATTGGCATCGCTTCCCTCGTGATATTGCTCCAACTCAATTGCTCTCATTGGCGCTTGAGCTTGATGCGATGCCTTCAGCTTTGCGAGAGTTGCCGAATGTGAGTCAAGGCTATTTGCGTTTGCGTCAGGCATTGCATCGCTATCGTGAGCTAGCAGCAATCGGTGGTTGGGAAAGAATAAATCCGGGAGCTACTCTGCACCTCGGAGAGACTGACCCGCGTGTGCCGCAGTTGCGTAAACGACTCTGGCTTGATGGTGATCTGTATGGCGACCTGGTACAGGGTGATCTCTATGATGTTGAGCTTCAGCAGGGCTTGCAGTGCTTTCAACGCAGGCATGGATTGACAGCTGATGGGACTCTGGGCCCACTGAGTTTACAGGCCTTAAATGTCCCGATTGAACAGCGCATCGCTCAGATCTTACGTAATATGGAGCGTTGGCGTTGGGAAGAGAGTCGTTCCGGGCATACAGAGATTCGGGTCAATCTCGCCGCATTTTCGCTCGAAGTGACTGGTGGCGAGCAGTCTTTGTTCAGCATGCCAGTCATTATCGGGCGTCAGGAACGAGCTACCCCATTGTTTTCCAGCCAGATTGAATCACTTATTCTCTCGCCTTACTGGTACGTGCCTCCAACATTGCTGCGTGAAACTTTGCCGCGTATTACCGCCGACCCTTCATACTTGCGTCGCAATCATTACGAAGTTCTCGACCCTGCGGGGAACTTACTTGAGGTCGGACGGAACTTCAGTCGCAGGTGGCAACACGGTGAGGTAGAAGCTTCTTTACGGCAACAGCCGGGGCCGTGGAACCCGATGGGAGACATCAAGTTTCTGCTCCCGAACTCCTGGTCGATCTATCTGCATGATACCCCGAAGAAACAGCTTTTCAGTCGAACTCAGCGCGCGTTCAGTTCGGGTTGTATTCGCTTATCCCAGCCGCATAAGCTTGCACGTTGGCTGTTGGAACGTGATAGCTGGGGACAGTCACAGATTGACAAATTGTTTGATTCGGGCAGTTCACGCATGATTGAACTCGAAAATTCCCTCAACCTGAGCATTGGCTATTGGACAGCTTGGGTTGACGATGCCGGCCGGCTTAATTTTCGCGATGATATTTATGGGCGAGATCTGCAGTTGGCCAGAGAGTTGCGTCAGAACCCGGAGTATTTCTTTAATTAATCTGACCAATTGAAAAGCGCTCGGCTCCTGAGCAACGCTCAGGAGCCGAGCACACTATTTATCTTCAGCTGGGGAGATTATTCAAAAGCCATCTTCATGGAAACCCTCAGGGATGCGCACCACCAACACTGGAACCGTCGAAATGTGCAGAACCTTGAGAGTTGTTGTCCCGAGCATGGCATCAGCCAGAACAGAATGACGATGCGACCCCATGATGATCAGATCGGCATTACGCTTTTCGGCTTCTTCGATAATGGCTTGTTTGGGTTGCATTTTTCTAACGGTAATGCTGGCTACTCGTTCACGGCCCCGTGGGTCACTGGCGGTCTCTTTCGAGCAAAGAAGTTCAAGGCGTTCGGTGATTGCCTTTTCGGCCTCGGCGACGGCCTTTTCAAAGATGTCTTCTGACTTTTCTTGAAACATGTAGAGGTCAGCCATGTTCTGTGCGGCTGCTGGCAACGGCTCATGGCCGTGAATGATATGGATTTTTGCATCGTATTTTTGAGCGAGACTCAGGGCGTAGCGAAAGACATAGGGCGTGCCCCCACCTAAGCCTGTTGAGTAGAGAATGTTCTTAATTTTTGGAATCATCTGCAGCTCCTTTATTGCGTAGCTCTTCTGTGAGGAAAAGTTCGGGTACAAGAGGTCTTTACACTACCAACAGTATGCCGCAGATTCTGAGAAAGAAAAGAGGATCAGTCTATTTTGACAGGAGTAGATGGAGTTGTTTCTGAGCCGAGCAGCAGGGCCAGCCAGCGTGTCTCGGGTTTCACTTCAAGGGCAATTTTGACGATCATCGTCAATGGCACCGATAGCAACATCCCGACCGGCCCGAGAGCCCATCCCCAGAAGACCAACGACAGAAAGACAACCAGAGTTGACAGCCCAAGTTTGCGACCCATCAATTTTGGCTCAATCGCACTCCCCATCAACAGGTTAACGGTCAGATAGCCACCAGCAACCATCAGGCTTGAGCCAGGACCAAGCTGTACGACAGCCAATAATACTGCAGGAACCGCCGCTATAATCGAACCGATGTTCGGTACGTAGTTGAGTAGAAAAGCAACCAAACCCCAGAGCAGAGGGTAGTCAAGCCCAAGAATTACCAGCCAGAGAGTGATCAGGACGCCGGTTGCAAAGGAGACCAGCGTTTTGATTGCAAGGTACTGCTGAACCCCGGTGTTGAAACGTTCAAAAGAGTCGAGAGAAGCTTCAGCATTGTCGAGGCCAGCTCGTAATTTGTCAGGTAGTCCCGCTGCTTCAAGTAAGATAAAGACGACTGTCAGCAGGATCATAAAGGCGTTGGCCAAGACGCCACTGGTTCGGGCCAGCATGTTCCCCGCAATCTGTAAGGCTTTTGCCGGATCAAAATAATCGGTTATCAGGTTTATGGAAACACTTAGCCCCATCCCTTGCAACCAGGCGACAAGAGAGAGCGTCTGGGTGCGTAGACTTTGTTGGTATTCAGGCAGAGCACTAGAGAAATCGTTTGCCGAAGAGCCGACCAGAATCAAGATGGTTAAGCTTGAACCAATAACTGTGAGAATAACCATTAAAACTGCGATACCGGCGGGGACTCTGTGTCTTTGTAACCAGTGCATCGGTCCGGCGCAGAGAATGGCGATGAAGGAGGCAAGCAGAAATGGGACAAGCAGACTTTGAGCCGCGCGCATCCCGGCGACGACTATGACGAATGAGGCCAAGGTCAGAAGTAGTCCGTAATTGCTGGAACGGGCAGGTGCCATTAAATAAACTCAGGGAAGATGAGAAAAATTTTGTTGGGCAACAGATACCTGCCTTTGGCTATTAATGTCAAGTTTGTGTGGAATCTCTTCTTTGGAAATTTACAGAAAATGTGGTTTAATTCGTGTCACCCACTTTTTGCAGGCGAGGATATAAATCAATGGCGATAATGATCTGGAATGAAATCTATAGTGTCGGTGTGAGCGAGCTTGACGAGCAGCACAAATCACTGATTCACATGATCAATGAGATGCATTACGCGATGAATAAAGATAAGGGGCAAGAGGCCATTTCATCAATTGTTGAGCAGATGTTTGATTACATGGAAACCCACTTCACGACCGAAGAGGGTTATATGCGTAATTATGATTATCTCGGCTTAGCGGCTCACCAGCAGAAGCATGAAGAATTTCGTGTTAAGGCTAAGGATTTACGAGAGAGAGTTACTTCGGGAGAGTTTGTGCTGTCGTTTGAAATTGTACAGTTTCTTTCTGACTGGCTCCAGAATCACATTATGGTCACCGATATGAAATATACACCCCATTTCTCAGATAAAGGGGTGCGTTGAGCAGTGAGTCAAGGCGGGGTCGATACATGAGGTCGGCCCCGCTTTGATTTATCAGTAGGATTTTCGAAATGTCGTCTTGTGGCATGATGGACAGGGAGGTATGCGAACTGTTGATTTAAGCCGCATCTCTTTTTCACAGGCCTTGCAGGTCAGGGTGCCAGGGCTGGTTACCTCACCGGTGTGGAATTCGAGAACCTTCTCCGATCGATCTGCAATATCACTCAAAATGTCAGCTGCAGTATTAAGGAGCTTTGCCAGTCCACTCTGGACTCCGGCCGCCAAGCGGTGTGGTTCGGCTGCGGTGATCACTGTGTCTCGCGACTGTTTGAGTTTGCGACCGACCTCACTTAAGTCACGACGTATATATTTACCGATTTTTTCGGCCTGTTCGCGGGTAAAATCGCCCCCGGCTGCAATTTCATCCCCTGCCTTCTTCAGCGCTTCATCGATTGTTTTACGTCCTTCTTGCAGAATTTCTGCCGTGCGATCGGCCAGCCTCTGATACAGATGTACGTCCTCATTCTCTTCAGAATCCTGCTTCTTTTCTGTCATTGCTGCTCTCCTGTCGGTATGTTCAAATTGTCTGTTTTGAATTGTATCAAATAGCCGAGGATTTTTCTTTCAAATAGCGACTGAGTTTTTTTCTGCGTAGCCGGTCTGGGTCCAGAAGGAAGGAAAGGCCCATCAAAAAGTTTAATAGCCTCGCCTGATTTTATTCTTTGAACTTCGTCAATGGGCAAGCGGAAAATCCTCATTCTAGTTGAACATTGTTAACGGATGATCTTCCATGAACCATCCGCATTGCGGCAGGCAGTACCGTATGCCTGTTGCTCATTGCCACCGATCCAGACGGTCTGTTGATATTCGCGACAATAATCGCCAGTTTTTGATTTATAGGTTTCGATTGGTATGATCTTGCCACTGTTGCCTGTGTCCGGATTGCGCCAAGGGGTCGAGGTGTTGGTTGGGGTGTGCTCCAGTGCGTACTGGGCATTTCTCTCCATGGCAAGTTTATCAGCCTGGTCGAGCGAGCGGCCTATGTCTTGTCCGATCAGAGCTCCAGCCAGTGTGCCAATGGCTACGGCAACAAGGCTGCCTTTGCCGCTACCAATATGTGAGCCGAGCAGGGCACCTGCACCTGCGCCGAGAAGGGTTCCGGTTTGTTCTTTCTGGCCTGCATATGGTGAACAACCGGCAATTGAGAGAGTGCAAATTGTGACGATGATCAGTAACTTCTTCATTTTAAATCTCCTATTACAAGAGTTTCGGGTTTTTAGTAGGTACCAGCAAATTTTCAGTGCAATCGACAGTTGCCATCGTGGCATCTGGTATCGGGTAGCAGATGACGGAAACGGGCAAAAGTCGCGTAGCCGATATTTGCCCCCTGTTTGATTCCCGGCAGGTTAAGGGTTCGTTCGAGGATACTATAGAGGGGTGATTCGGGAAATGCACTCCAGATTCTGGCAAAGGCGGAGACCCCGGTATGAAACTGCCCTTCGGCATCGCGAATGTGCAGTTCTTTCATAAACTCTTCTAGTTCTCGGCCGTGTTCTTTGGCTCTGAAGCCGGGAGCGCTGATGTCAAAGAATACAAGCCGGTCAGCACACTCACGCTTTTGGTAAATTTGCATTTCCCGGCTGCAGACTGCGCAGCTGCCATCATAAAATACCTGAAGAGGAAACTTTGTACTGTTCGCCATGCTGACCTCCATCGTTTTTTCAGCATACCAGAGACGCCAAAATTCTGCAGCAGTTTGAGTTGTTCCTTTGTCAGTCAAAGTTACTCAAAGATCTGAGTTTAAATACAAGCATTAAGTGAAAGAGGAGAGTGTCGGGATAAAAAAGGACAAACAAAAAGGGCTCACAGATTTTAACGTCTGTAAGCCCTTGTAGTTTTGGCTCCCTTTGCTGGACTCGAACCAGCGACAAGGTGATTAACAGTCACCTGCTCTACCAACTGAGCTAAAAGGGAATAGCGTGTTTCGGTTCCGGAATATATGGGATTGAACTGTTGCTGTCAAGTGTTTTCAGATAGTTTTTAGCTACCTTTTTTTAGATCGATCAGGACCTGTTTGGCAACCGCTTTGAGGGTCTCGAAGGTCCCTTCGCCGGTCGCGGCACAAGCCTCAAGATCGGGAACTCCGTTGGGGTTGAGCAGTTTGCGTAGCTCTTCGATCGGTGTGCAATTTGGCAGGTCGCGTTTGTTATATTGAATAATAAACGGCAGCTTTTCAAGCTGGAAGCCCTGTTCCTCAAGATTGTCTTTGAGGTTTTCCATGCTCTCAATGTTGGCATCAAGGCGTTCTTCTTGTGAATCGGCCACAAAGACGACTCCGTCTACCCCTTTGAGAATCAGCTTACGTGAGGCATCGTAGAAGACCTGTCCCGGGACGGTGTAGAGGTGAAAACGGGTTTTGAATCCACGAATTTCACCGAGTGCCAGAGGCAGAAAATCGAAGAAAAGGGTCCGCTCAGTCTCAGTTGCCAGTGAGATCATTTTACCTTTGGCGTCCTGTGCGGTCTTATTATAGATGTACTGCAGATTGGTCGTTTTGCCACAAAGGCCGGGACCATAATAAACGATCTTGCAGTTGATTTCGCGCGAAGCGTAGTTAATAAAGGACATATTGCTATTAAAACCTCGATCTAGTTAAAGAGGTTGTCTATATCGTCGTCGGTGATTTCAGCGAACGGACTATCGACGCCTGGTGCTTCATCGTGGATTTCGGTTTTTCTGACGAGATCTTCGAGAATAACACCCAGTTCAATACTTGCTTTTTTGACACGTAAGCGGACCAGACCGAGAGAACTCCGTTGATCGAAGATAACGACCAGAATCACTCGTCCACCGATGATGGAGATATGGATATTATCCTTCTCTCCTTCGTGAAACAGGATCGAGAATTCTTTTTCACCGATCAGCTTGGCGAGTCCCCCGGTTGCGGCGATATTGCCAGCCGTCAGGGATGCCAGACTTGTGGTGTCAAGATGCTCGGTTTCTCCGGTAGCAGCGATTAGCTGACCATTCTTGTCGACCAGAAAGATGACGTTTGAGTTAGACTCGCGGAGGAGTTTCTCAATGAGCGTCATGATGCGCTTGTATTCCTCGTCATACATAACAAGGGATGATTGCGGGCCCAGCATCGGTGTCTCCTTGTGGGGAATTATTAAAATACCATTGCACTGTATAACATCGGGGCTTATGGAATTTCAAGGTTTTTCGCTTGGTTGTTGAGAACTTGTCCGGCATTAACCCCAACGGACCCAGATGTTGGCTACAATGGCTACAACTATAGTGGTGGTGTTGACTTGCCATGCTGAAACACCTATCTTTTGGGCATGTGAGTGTATCGCGGGAGAAGAAGTCACATGCCAAACTTTGAATCACCGATCGGTCTGCGTTGCTGGGATCAGCAGCCAGGGGACAGGTCTAATCCTCAACAAGAAGGCTACGACCTCTCTTTACTCGAAGACTGTGAAAATGCCTTTCGTTTTACTGCCGTTGCCAGTGCACCCAAAGTTTCGTCTTTGATTCGCGACTTTTCGCGTTATTTGCCTGGTGAAGCTTTTTTTATCATCGAGTATTACCCTGATGAACCTTTGATGCAGCGTCCTGCCTCCACCGATGAACGTCCTGTGCCCGAAGTTTTTTACTCTCCTTACATGCCAACGGCTGAAATTATTGGCATGATTCAACCCTTCTTCGACCGTTTGATTCATGATGGCTTCGTCGGGTTTGGGCTGGCAAATAATCGCCAAGGGTTGGAGATGTTTTATTCTGAAGAGAAGGTTCTGACTTTCTTTACCGACAACCATCTGCGGCTGTGCAACTTTTTTCAGCAGCAGGGGCTGCCATTCTCCCCAGATCTCGTGCTGCCTGCTGATTTTGGCCATGACCATCTGTCCCTCCTTAGGATGGCCGGGCAATTATTGCCTGAGTCATTGTCCAATCTGCATCGAGATGAGCTTGATTCTGTTAATTTCTGCCAGCAGTTGATCGATCTGCTCGATATGTACCCGGTCGAAGAGGGGATATCCTTCTTCTTGACTCGCAAGGAGCAAGACCAGGTCGCATTTCTCCTTGGCGGGGTAGCTGACTTCGGTGAATTGGATGGTGCCGATTTTGGGACCCTGTTATTAAACTGGAGCGATTTGGTTACCGAGTGCGAAGAGGGATTTGAGGGGAATCTGGAGGAATACTGCCTGGGTCTTAAAGTGCGTGATCTTATTCAGTTTGTTCTTGATGAGGCCGCGGCTGAATTAACTGAAAAGATCGATCGAATCCTTGAAGTACCAGATGCCACTTTCCGGCGAATTCTCATTGATCGGCGTAAACGGATAGACCGCCCTGAATCGAACGAGACCCAGCAGGAACCTTTCTGGTATCAGGGTGTAGTTCGCCAACAAGGAGTGGAGTTGCGTCGCGATCTGATCCGTAGCGGTTGGTTTGCTCGCTGATGGTTTGTCTGTTAGCGGCAACTCCTCACGAGACAGTTCTGCTACGTCAACAGCTTCCACTGCTCACTGACGCCCGAATACCAGGACAAGCGTTCTCTTGTCATTTCTGCAATGAAGATATCTTTTTACTCCATACCGGAATCGGTATTGCCAGTGCAACCTCCAGTTTGACACGGCTCCTTGGGCAGCTAAATCCGGAACTGCTGATCACTTTCGGTTGTGGCGGGAGTTATCCAGCGAGCGGCTTGGTTAATGGCGACCTGGCCCTGGCAACGACTGAATATTTTGGTGACTTGGGAACAGCCAGTGAAAAGGGATTTGTCCCACTCTGTGATCTGTGGCGTGTGAAGTCAGGAGATGAACCTCCTCTATTTGTTCAGCAATTTGATCTTCAAAATGCCTGGTCGCAACAAACGGCTCAATTGCTGCTGGGTGCTGCTGAGCTATCAGATCTCAATATTGCTTGTGGCCCCTTTGTCACGGTCAATACTATCAGTGGAACCCCTGAATTATGTCGGGATCTGGAACAAAGAACTGCCGGAATCTGTGAAAATATGGAGGGCGCGGCCCTGGCACAGGTTGCACAACTTTACTCTGTTCCCATGATTGAACTCCGTGGCATCTCTAACCCCTGTGGCACTCGCGATCGCACGGCCTGGGATTTGCCTGCGGGAATGAGAGTTGCGCAACAGGCTGCAATGCGACTTCTCAAGGATCTCCCCCGCCTCAGGGAGAAGATATGCAGCTGAGTCTCGGCTATTCACCCTGCCCAAATGACACTTTCATCTTTCACGCATTAAGTCATGGTTTGGTTGAGGCGCCCTTTACGCTGCAGGTGCGGCATGAGGATGTTGAAACCCTTAATCAGTTGGCCAAGAAGGCAGTGCTGGATCTGACCAAAATTAGTTACTACGCCTTCGGACAGCTACGCAACAATTATTGTTTGTTGCGTAGCGGCGGCGCTCTGGGGCGTGGCTGCGGACCACTGGTGGTGGCGAAACAACCACAAGAAATGAGCGATCTGACCGATCAGCTGATAGCTATTCCGGGTGAGTTGACAACGGCCAACCTGTTGCTGCAACTGCATGGTGAGGGTTATCGTCGCCTGATGGTTCTTTCCTTTGAGCAGATCATGCCCGCTGTCGCCAGTGGAGAAGTCGCTGCTGGTGTGATTATCCACGAGTCACGTTTTACCTATCCCGACTACGGTCTGGTCAAGCTGCTCGATTTGGGGGAGTGGTGGGAGGAGGAGACTGGTCATCCGATCCCCTTGGGTGGGATCCTGGCACGGCGCAGTCTGGGGGAGGAATTGATAGTCAAGGTTGATGACGCCATCGGGCGTAGCCTGGATTACGCATGGCAGCATCCACAACAGGCCTCCGCATATATTGCCAGTCATGCTCAGGAGATTGACGCGGAGGTGGTACAGCGGCATATCGAGCTTTACGTCAACCCTTTCTCGCGCGATCTCGGTAACGAAGGGATTGCCGCGATCGAAGATCTCTTCAGCCGTGCCGAACTGCGCGGCCTGATCCCACAGAGTTCAGAGTCGCTGTTTATTTGAATTTCAGCGCATAATCGCGAAGAAAAAGGCCGCTCCCTCTCGGGGGCGGCCTTTTTCTTCAGATTTTCGACGCCTAAAGTTCAGCATCAAGGAGCAGTGCTATTTTTTCAGATGGACGGCCTTGATGTATTTGGCATTGACTGCAGTGCTGAGAGCTTGCGTAGTCGCCTCGTCGGTTGGAGAATCGATCGAGAAGACCACCATCGCTTCGCCGGCCTTTTCGCGGCGGCCAAGACTCATATTGCCGATGTTGATTCCGGCATCTCCCAGCAGAGTCCCGATTTTACCCAAGGCTCCGGGCAGGTCGGTATAGGTCATGACCAGCATGTGCTCTTCAGGGCGGAAATCGATGTCGAAATTGCGCATCTTGACGATCTTGGGCGTCCCGTCAAACAGGGTGCCGGCGATGGTGCGCGAGCCTTCCTGGCTCTCGATCGACAGAGTCACCAGGTTAGAGAAGGATTCCGTTTCGGTCGAGCGCACCTCTTCAACTGCGATGCCCATGTTGCGTGCAATCAGGTTGGCGTTGACCAGATTGACTTCCTGGTCGGTGCAATGATTGAGCAGCGCCGCGAGCCCGCTCACGGTTAGTGGTGCACAATCGAAGCGCGCTAGCTTGCCGTGGTAGGTGAAGGTGATTTTGTTCGGGTTAGGTGGTGCCAGCTGCGATATGAATTCTCCGATGGTGCTGATCAGCCCGATGTAGGGTTTCATCTGGTCCATCAGGTCGGGATCGAAGCGTGGAATATTGACCGCGTTCTCAAGCGGCTTGCCGTCGATGTAGCTGATGATCTCTTTGCTCACATCGACTGCGACATTCTTCTGCGCTTCAAAGGTGTTGGCTCCCAGGTGCGGTGTAACAACCATATTCGGGTGGCCGATAAGC